>CAVYPI010000037.1:0-225388 GCA_963770125.1 uncultured Actinomycetota bacterium
GCCAGGGCCGGGATCGAACCGGCGACCTTCCGCTTTTCAGGCGGACGCTCATACCAACTGAGCTACCTGGCCGGAAGGCACCGCGTGCCTCGCCGTACGGGCGACCCTGACGGGACTTGAACCCGCGACCTCCGCCGTGACAGGGCGGCGCGCTAACCAACTGCGCCACAGGGCCTTACTGTGCGACTCCATCGTACGAGCGTCGCGTGTACCCCCTACGGGATTCGAACCCGCGCTACCGCCTTGAAAGGGCGGCGTCCTAGGCCGCTAGACGAAGGGGGCCAGCCGAATCTCTCCGGGGTACTCACAACGCCATGTCGTTGGGAGCCTGGATAGCTTAGGTTACCGGGACCCCAATCCTCAAACGAGCTGCCGACCCGAAGGCAGTATCCTGATCCATCGCGCCCCTATAGCTCAGTTGGTAGAGCTACGGACTTTTAATCCGCAGGTCGTAGGTTCGATCCCTACTGGGGGCACCACCACCGACTTGGTCAGCGCGCTGCTGCGGCTGTCGGCAGGCTAGCCGCCCAACCCGCAACGGCGTCTGTGTCAGCACCACGTCAGCGCGCCGTATGTACCGCGCTTTGCAGCGCCCGCGCCGGCAACCTCCCCGGCGACTGAGCATATGTCGGCAGAGTCGCTCTAACCGGAATGGGCCAAGTTTGACCATCGTTCAAGCATTGGGGGCGCACCATTGCAGCCACACCAGCCACTTCAACGAAAAGAGACTTCCATGTCTGCCCACCAGTATCGAGCGTTGGAGTGGCTGTGAGCGGCGCCGGCCCCCTCGACGAGGCTGTACTGCCGGCCGGAGTCCGCTCCCGCTTCCTCGACGACGTCAATGGGCTGCGTGTCCACGTCCTGGAGGCCGGCCTGGCAGCGAACCCTTGCGTGCTGCTGCTGCACGGCTTCCCGGAGCTCGCTTATTCCTGGCGCAACGTGATGCCGGGCCTCGCCGACGCAGGCTTTCACGTGGTCGCCCCTGATCTGCGGGGCTACGGCCGCACCACCGGTGGGGGACATCGACTATGACGGCGACCTGCGGGGCTATTACACGCTGAACGTCGTGCGTGACGCGCTCGGCGTGATCTGGGCGTCGGGTCACCGGGAGGTGGCCGGTGTGGTCGGGCACGACATGGGTACGTTTCCCGCCGCCTGGAGCGCGCTGATCCGTCCGGACATCTTTCGCACGGTCACGCTGCTCAGCGTGCCTTTCGTAGAGCCGCCGGGGCCACCGCACACCACAGCGGCCGCGACCGGTGACTTCAACACCGCCTTCGCAGACCTCCGGGAACTCAAGCCACCACGCAAGCGCAACCAGTGGTACAACACGACCCGGTCCGCCGACAACGACATGATGCATTGTGAGCAAGGTCTGCACGACTTCCTGCGCGCCTACTACCACTGCAAGAGTGCGGATTTCACAGCGAACCAGCCACATCCCCTCGCGGACTCGACCGCTGGCGAACTGGCGAAGCTGCCGAACTATTACGTCATGGATGTTGATAAGACGATGCCGCAGACCGTCGCGCCCTATATGCCCTCACCCGCGGAAGTCACCGCCTGTCGTTGGCTCACGGAAGACGAGCTCGACGTTTACGTAACCGAATACGAGCGCACGGGGTTTCAGGGCGCGCTGCAGTGGTATCGAGTCCAGGTCGGCCGACCCGATCTCGCCGAGCTGCAACTTTTCGCCGGCCGTAAGATCGACGTACCGTCGATGTTCATCGCCGGCCGCAGCGACTGGGCCGTGTATCTGATCCCGGGCGCGTTCGAGCGCGTGCCGCTGGTCTGCACCCGCATGGAAAACTGCCGGTTCGTCGAAGACGCCGGGCACTGGGTGCAGCAGGAACAACCGGAAGCAGTGATCGACCTACTGCTGGCGTTTCTGCGGCGGTAGCGCAATAAGCGAGCAGCCTGACCGGTGTGCGCTAGGTCCGGTTGCGCCTTCTCTCTGCTGCCAGCCGGGACGGCCATCGTGGAGCGATCCCGGTGGCCGTTCTCGTTGGGGCGGCGTGTCGCCCGCGGTCTGCGGGTCCGACCCCTCGTACGGTCGACGAAGTGGCCGGTGTTCGCGAGACGTGGGGCGATTACGGCAGGCGAAGACAGTTTGTTCTTGGCCTGTCGGTGCTAACCTCGATTCACGGTGGGGGTGAGTTCGTTTTTCCTGTAAAGCCTCCGGAAGCTGGGCTGTGAAAATCCGCTGGTAGACGGCGTATCGCTGTCGAATCGAGGCGATGAGTCTCAATCGGATTGCTGGAGCTGAATCCCTGGGCTTCTCCTACGGTATTCCCGCCGTCGTGGACAACAAATCGGAACTACAAGAATGTAATTAGCTGTCTCACAGCAAAATAGCTCAGCGCGTCGCGCCGGCCCGAGCTCACAATAGCTCTAGCATAAATGCATGGCGCTGCGGGAATCTAGTTGAGGCCCGGGGCGGAGTACTTCACCGCGCCGAGCGGCGCGGGACAACGCCGCTACGAGGCGCTGCGCGCCTACTTCACCGAGGATGCCACCGCCGCCGAGGTGGCCGACCGGTTCGGGTACTCCACCGCCTCGGTGCATCAGATGGCCACCCTGCTGCGCACCGGCAAGCTCGATCCCTTCGCCGAGACCAAGCCGGGCCCGAAAGGGCCGCGCAAAGCCACCGGCGAGGTCCGCGACAAGGTGCTGGCGTTGCGGCCGAGGACCGCAGCATCGGCGAGATCGCCGAGGCGCTGGCCGCCGCGGGCACACCGATCTCGGCGCAGACGGTGTGGCAGATCCTCGACGAGGCCGGACTGCCCCGGCTGGCCCGCCGCGACGAGGGCCGCCGCGGTCCCCCGGCGCGGCTGGCGCCGGTCAAGGCGGCCACCCTGGGCGGCTGGCCCGCCCCCGCGCAGATCCCGTGTGACCACGCCGGATTGCTGCTGCTGTTCCCGGCGATGGGCACGCTCGGCCTGTCCGAACTGGTGCTCCAGGCCGGCTACCCGTCCACCTCGGCGATCACCGCCTGGCAGTCGATCGGCACCCTGCTGCTGGCCAAGTGCGCACGCCGGCACCGCGCCCACCACATCGACGCACTGACTGACGACGCCGGCCTGGCGTTCGGTCTGCAGCTGAGCGCGCTGCCCAAGGCCACCCATGCCGGCTCCTACTCCTACCGGGTGCGCCGCGAATCCAACACCAAACTGCTCACCGGCTTGGTCAAGGCGCTGCGCCCACTCGGAATGGCCAGCGGCACAGCAGGATTCAACCTCGACTTCCACGCCATCCGCCACCACGGCGAGCACACCGCGCTGGAGAAACACTACCTGCCGCGCCGCTCCCAACGCACCCGCGCCGTGCTCACCTTCTTCGCCCAGGACCACGCCAGCACCGAGATGGTCTACGCCAACGCCGAGATCACCAAGGCCGAGCAGGCCCGCGAGATCATCGCCTTCGCCGACTACTGGCGCCAGGCCACCGGCGAAGACCCCGGTCTGCTCGTCTTCGACTCCCAACTGACCACCTACAAGGTGCTCGACGAACTCACCGCCCGCGGCATCCGCTGGCTGACCCTGCGCCAACGCGGCAGCACCGAACTCGCCCGCCTGGGCGCGCTACCCGCCGGCAAGTGGAAGACCACCACCATCGCCCGCTCCGGGCGCTACCGGCGCCCACAACTCCACGAAGACATGATCAAGCTCAAAGACGTCGACACCAAGGTCCGCCAACTCGCCATCCGCAACATCGGCCGCGACGAACCCACGCTGCTCATCACCAACGACCTCACCACCCCCGGCAAGGACCTGTTCGCCCGCTACGCCGAACGCATGAGCATCGAAAACGAACTCGACGCCTACATCTCCGGCTTCCACCTCGACGCGCTCTCCAGCGCCGTCCCGCTCAACGTCGACCTCGACACCACGCTCACCGTCATCGCCGGCAACCTCTACCGCCTCTTCGCCCGCGACCTGACCCGATACCAGACCGCCACCCCCGACACCATCTGGCGCCACTTCCTCGACGACCCCGGCACCCTGCACATCAGCGACCACGGCGTCACCTGCGCGCTGAACCTACGCAGCCACCACCCACAGCTCATCGACGCCGGCTACGCCGACCTCAAAACCCCAATCCCATGGTGGGACAACCGAACTCTCCAATTCACCTTCCCACCCAGATAACCGCCCATCCCGCGCGAACAACCTCAACTCAATTTCCGCACCGGGAATCGAGGCTAACGGGCGTCGGAATCTTTGGCCTAGGCGTGATCGGCGACTGGCTAGGATGGTGGGGCGCTCTCTCGTATGTGCCGAATGCGATGACCTCACTCGCCGGCTTTTTTGTTGGTGTGCCGGTCGCGTTGGTTTTTCTCAGCACGTGGGCTGGTGAGCGAGAAGAGAAGTCTCAACTCGACAACCTACGTAGCCTGTCGGACTCGGCGTGGAGGGACTACTACGGCCGGGTAAGCGAATTTTGCTCGGTCGAGCGGATCGTCGCGTATCGGGTAGCGGGATCGGCAATCGCGGATCAATGGGAACAAATCGCTGAGGGTATCCGTGCCTACTTTGGAAGCGATGATTTGTACGCCGTCGCTGAAATGCCCACAGATCAGGCTTATGAGGCGTTTATTGCGCAGTTGCCAAAATGGGCCGACGACTTGGATAGGGTGCTTAGCAGAGCACAGCAGTTACGGTCACTTTGGGATTTACGTGCCGAATGGGTTAGTATTCAGCAGAGCTGGGGCCTGTTGAATTCATACGTGAAGATCCAACGATTTGAGCGAAAGCTGCCGTGGATTGAACGTCGTATCGACGCGCGTATACAGCATAAAATGGCTCTCCCCGAAATGCCGCTCACCGAATTCAACCGAATCCATGACACTGCGGGGGTTACATTAACGGGGCGATGGGCGACATGTCGCGGTACCTCCGGCGCTGTGCTGAAATGACGAAAGACGAGATCCAACAGAATATGAGGGGCACGAGTGCACCCGCCTATCTCTTTCCGGTCGACGAATACAGAAGGCGGGCATCCGACGCCGCAGATTTCCTGAGTGATCTAATGAAGTATTTGTCGCTTGCCCAGGCGGGAAGCGGTTGGCCGTGAGTTTTGGTGCCGCGCTGCTGGGCCTGGAGGTCCCGCGCCGTGGCAAGTCTTTGAGTGCTACCAGGGGTTGACGGTCGCGAGCGCTTCAAAACTCGCCCCTGAACCCGTCTTCGCGGTCATTTCACCGACTGCCGGATGGCGGCGACGTGGCCGGGGACGGGTGGCTGAGTCCGACCCCTACCACGTCTGATCTGCGGTTATAGGTAGCTAACCGTGCGCAAGAGCGCGCCAGGTGCGGTTACGTGGCTGATGCGGTGTGGGCATCAGTGAGCAGCGTCGTTCTCTGCGCCAGTTCAGCCGATTCCAACACCGAAACCAAACCCACCGTCGTCCGGATGATTCGGGCACGAGACGTCGACGTAGGCAGTCGTCCGGCTAGCGGGAGTATCGCCAGGAATGTTGATCCCGGTCACCTGGCACACGTCCAGTGGTTCGGTGTTGTAGCCACTCACCCAGTTGATCTGAACGAGGTAGCCCTGACTCTTCAGATCGTCGATGACGGTGCTGGCCGATCCGTGAGACACGGGGTCGGCGGCGGCTACAGGCGCGACGGCAACGGCCGCAGGGGCGATCAACAGCGGTGCGAAGTGTCTGGGCTTGAGAGACATCGGTCCCTCCAAACAGCTGAGATCTGTGGCCAATGTTACCCCCGTTTCGAATGTGGAAACGGCGAGTCTTCTGAATGTCGCTATGAAGTCGGTCGGCTTATCCAATCCATCGTTTAGGCGGTCGAGCTCTTCGGCTGTGAATGTGACCCCCATGGGCGATGGCTCCACGGCGTGATCTCGTTCGCCAGGTTGTTATATCCGAGTGGGTGAAAGCGATCGCGGCCGCAAAACTAGCCGGTCTGCGATGACGCCAAACAATCGCTAGGTGCTGATATGCGGCGCCGGAATGGCGATCGGCGCCGGCGTCGCGATGAATTCAACAGCGTTCGCGATGCCTTCGGCTATGGCGTCGATGACGTGCATCCCGATGGTCAGCGGAGTGATGAACGCCATCAGGGGCGACGGCGGCCGCGTGTATGAGTCCGTCATCGCCGAGGCCGTCGTCGCCGACGCACACGAGGGCGCTGAGATACTGGACGCCAGCCCGATGGCCAGGGCGGCGACAATCGCCATCACCGCACTGCCAAGGGACCGGGTCACGCGCAACACATGAGAATCGTGCCGCAAAAATCGCTCCAGGCATAGCGAAAAACGCCGAATGTTACCGCGAAGACACGGTAGGCACCGCCGTGGTGTTCAGCAGGCTGCCCAACGGGCTTCACCACGGCGGAAAACTTCCGCCGAATCGTATGATCGATGGCGATGCTGTACCAGCAAGTCCACAGGTCGTTTTGGCGACGGCACCCCGTGGTGACCGGCGCCGGGCTGGTGTTGATGCTCTGGTGGCTACACAACGGCTGGTATGAGGCCGTGGCCGTCACTGCCATCATCGGCTTGCTGATTTCCGTCGCGCGTCGCAGGCGGGCTCTCGCGGTGCGCGACGCCGGGTTGCGGGCCCGTGCCGACTTCGAGCATCGGCTGAGCCTGGCCGGCGATCCCCGCGGCGTGTTCGGCCGCTACCCGCCGGTGCAGCCGGGCTGGTTCCCCGATCCGCAAAACGGTTCTCAGATACGTTATTTCGACGGCGCGCTGTGGACGCCCTTCGCACGGCCCCGCTGACGCGTCAGACCTTCGGGCAGTAGTGCATGCCGTTGTCGCGCGCATCGAGCGGCGGCAGATTGCGGGCCGGAGTGTGCACCAACGGCGCGTCGGCAGGGATCCGCCCCGTTGCGCGATCCCAGCCGGCGCGGGCTCGGGGGTGATAACGCCGACGTTTCGGCAGCACCTTGAAGGACAAGTTCACCAGCCTGCCGAACAGCCGGTGCAGCCGCTCGTCTCGCGCCGACCACGTGTACCCCATCAATTCCCGAACCGCCGGGTGATAGAGGCCGACCGTGACCCAGACCGCTAAGGGACCAAGCAATTTCACCTGCAGACGCCACAGCCAGTCTGGAATCCATTGCAGTGACGGGTGTTTGGGCATCGTCGACAGGTCGAGCACCGCGCGTGCGGCCCAGTTGTTCTCCAAGACGTTGCGGCACATGTGATCCCAGTAGGCCTGGAACTCCTCCCAGGTCTTCGGCACCGGCCGCATGCTCATCCCGTACATGCGGTACCAGGTGATGTGCTCGTCGAACAACTGTCGCTTCTGCGCGTCAGTCAGGCCGTCGCCGAAGCGTTCCGCGGTGAGGATGGTGCCCATGAAGAACGTCGAGTGCGCCCAGTAGAAGACATCGGGATTCAGCGCGCTGTACCGGCGCCCTTGGTCGTCGACACCTTTGATGCCGATGTGATAGTCGCGCACCTCGGCGCCGGTAGTAGTGGCGCGATCACCGTCGAACACCACCCCGCCGATGGGATACAACGACCGCAGCAACCGCGGCATGCGTTCCTTGAAAAAGATTGAATGCTGCTCGACGGCCGCGCCCAGTTGCGGGTGCATGTTCTGCATGGATCCCGCCCATGGACCCTGCAGAAGCCCGCGCCAGTCGCCGAACAATCTCCACGTCAGCGAATCCGGCCCGAGGGGCTGCGGCGGCGCGTTGTACCCACCCGAGGTAAACGGGCAGCCCGGCGCGAGTGAGGTGGCTCCGGTGGCCACCGGACACGCCTCAGACGTATCTTGAGTCACTGGTGAACTACCGATCGGATGTCATTCTGACTACGTGCGTTGTCACCAAGAGCTTAGGGAGTGATGTGCCTTCCGGTCAACGACGGGGCCGATGGTCCGGCGTTCCGCTGCAGAACCGCCAGATCTTGCGCCGCGACGAACTCATCGCGGCCGGTGTCGAACTGTTGGGCAGCGAGAGCGGGCCCGCCCTGACGGTGCGGGCCGTCTGCCGAACGGCCGGGTTGACCGAGCGCTACTTTTACGAGAGCTTCGCCGACCGCGACGAGTTCGTCCGCGCGGTCTACGACGATGTGTGCGCGCGGGCGATGTCGACGCTGATGTCCGCGGACACCCCGCGCGACGCTGTCGAGCGCTTCGTCGCACTAATGGTCGACGACCCGTCACGCGGGCGGGTGCTATTGCTGGCCCCCGGGGTGGAACCCGTGCTCACCCGTTCGGGTGCCGAATGGATGCCCAACTTCATCGACCTGCTCCAGCACAAGCTGACCCGCATCACCGATCCGGCGGTGCAGGCCATGGTGGCGACTGGCCTGATCGGTGCCCTGACGGCGTTGTTCACGGCTTATCTGAATGGCCGCCTGACGGCGACACGCGGAGCAGTTCATCGACTACTGCGTCGAGATGCTGCTCAGCCGGGTGTCGAGCTACTGACCGCTACTCGCCGGGGGTGCTGACCTCTTCGAGCTACTGCGGCTCTTCGGCGGCAGCCTCGTCCGCGGCGGCCTTGGCTTCCGGCCTTCGGGGCTTCCCAGCGAGGCGCCTGGGGTGTTGGCCGATCGCGTATCCACCGTTGCAGTTCAGATAGAACTGCACCTGGTCGCTGTAGTGGGCGCCGTCATTGGCGCTGGCAGGAATGGTGCGGTCTGCGAGCCGGGTCACGAGGCACTCGTCCTGCGAAAGCTTGTCGCCCACGCGGCCGGCCACGACGACCGTCTGACCGGCATCGCTGGCCGCTGATGAGGCGTCGGCGTAGGTCTGGCCGGCGTAATCGTCCGCTGTGGCGACGCCGGTGCCGAACAGAGCCATGCAGGCTGATGCGGCCACGACCGAACCGGCCGACAGAACGATGGACTTCTTCACTGAGCCCGACCTCCGAAATGTCTGAGTAGTACCTGCCAAAGTTGATGCAGGAAGCTTATTGCGTGCCTCGCTTCACCGCTACTGATCGAGCCGCGATTTCGGCATTGCAGTTCATCGCGAACCACACCTCGTTCTTGGCCGCGGTCCTGGCTGGGCGACGCTCCGCGGAGTGACTTGAATGTCACCGGGGTACACAGATATATTGAGTGCAACCAACAGGTACAGATAACTGGGAGGGGCCATGACGCAAGATCTGACCGATCTGCAGCTATTGCACGAGCTCGAGCCCGTCGTTGAGAAGAATCTCAACCGGCACCTGTCGATGCGCAAAGACTGGAACCCGCACGACTATATCCCGTGGTCGGACGGCAAGAACTATTACGCCCTTGGCGGGCAGGACTGGGACCCCGAACAGTCCAAGCTGTCTGAAGTGGCTCAGGTGTCGATGTTGCAGAACCTGCTGACCGAGGACAATCTGCCGTCCTACCACCGCGAGATCGCGATGAATTTCGGCATGGACGGCGCGTGGGGCCAGTGGGTCAACCGCTGGACCGCCGAGGAGAACCGGCACGGCATCGCGCTGCGTGACTACCTCGTCGTCACCCGCGCGATCGACCCCGTCGAGCTGGAGCAGCTCCGCATCGAGCAGATGACCCGTGGCTTTTCTCCCGGCCAGAACCAACAGGGCGACCTGTTCGCGGAAAGCCTGTTCGACTCCGTCATCTACGTGACGTTCCAGGAGCTGGCCACCCGCGTCTCGCACCGCAACACCGGCAAGGCGTGCAACGAGACGATCGCCGACCAACTGCTGCAACGGGTTTCGGCCGACGAGAACCTGCACATGATCTTCTACCGCGACGTGTCCGATGCGGGCTTCGACATCGCGCCCAACCAGGCGATGGCATCGCTGCACCGTGTCCTGGTGAACTTCAAGATGCCCGGCTTCACGGTGCCCGAGTTCCGCCGCAAGGCGGTCGTCATCGCCGTTGGTGGTGTCTACGACCCGCGCATCCACCTCGACGACGTGGTGATGCCGGTGCTCAAGAAGTGGCGCATCTTCGAGCGCGAGGACTTCACCGGCGACGCTGCGCGAATGCGCGACGAGCTGGGCACGCTCGTCGAGGAGCTCGAGGAGACATGCGAGAAGTTCGAGGTCGCCAAGCAACGACGCCTCGAGCGCCAGGCGAAGGTGGCCGAGAAGAAGGCCGCCAAGGACCTGCTGGTCTCGTCATCAGCGTCGTAGCCGAACCCCGGTCCGGGGCGATGAGCCGCTTGCGCGAAGAGCAAACGGCACTGCGGATCGGGCCGATCGAGCTGCGGAGCCCCGTCGTGCTGGCCCCGATGGCGGGTGTGACAAACGTCGCATTCCGGACGCTGTGCCGTGAACTCGAGCTGGCCCGGGCCGGGACCGTCAGTGGGCTCTACGTGTGCGAAATGGTGACCGCGCGTGCGCTCGTCGAGCGCCATCCGGTCACCATGCACATGACGACGTTCGCGCCGGACGAGTCGCCGCGCTCGCTGCAGCTCTACACCGTCGACCCTGACACCACGTTCGCCGCCGCGAAAATGATCGCCGACGAGGGGTTGGCCGACCACATCGACATGAACTTCGGTTGCCCGGTGCCCAAGGTCACCCGGCGCGGGGGCGGTGCCGCGCTGCCGTTCAAGCGGCGGCTTTTCGGCCAGATCGTCGCCGCGGCGGTGCGCGCTACCGAGGGCACCGGCATACCGGTGACCGTGAAGTTCCGCATCGGCATCGACGACGCCCATCACACACACCTGGATGCGGGCCGGATCGCCGCCGAGGAGGGTGCGGCCGCCGTGGCGCTGCATGCCCGCACCGCGGCGCAGCGCTACTCGGGAACCGCCGACTGGCAGCAGATTGCCGTGCTCAAGCAGCACGTCACGGCGGTCCCGGTGCTGGGCAACGGCGACATCTTCGACGCCGATGACGCGCTGGCGATGATGGCCGCCACCGGGTGCGACGGTGTCGTCATCGGCCGCGGTTGCCTGGGCCGGCCGTGGTTGTTCGCCGAGCTCTCGGCCGCGTTCACCGGCACCACGCCTGCCATGCCGCCCACTCTCGGCGAGGTCACGGCCATGATGCGCCGGCACGGACAGCTGTTGGCCACGCATTTCGGCGAGGACAGGGGCATGCGCGACATGCGCAAGCACATCGCGTGGTACCTGCACGGCTTCCCCGCGGGCGCCGATTTGCGACGGGCATTGGCCCTGGTCAAGACGCTGGCCGAGCTCGAGTTGCTGCTCGATCAGCTCGACCCGGGGGTGCCGTTCCCGCAGGCCGCCACCGGCCCGCGCGGCAGGCAGGGGTCGCCGGCGTCGGTGGCACTACCGGAGGGCTGGCTGGCCGATCCCGACGACTGCATGGTGCCCGCCGGGGCAGACGTCATGCACTCCGGAGGCTAAACCGAGACGTTCTCGGTACAGTCGGTGGGCTGGCCGTCTGTCAGGATGTATCAGTACGATATGGGTCTCGTTGCATCTGGCTCCGATGGCGGAGCCCGCAGAATGGTGCTAGGCGAACTAAAGGCAGGCGAAGACACTGCATACGCCCCATGCACACGATGCCTTAGGAGTCGGAGGCCGGTAGGAACATGAGTGACGGCGACAACGCCACTCCTGGCCTGCCTCGGCCGCCGGACGCCGGGGGCGACAATCAATGGCTTACCCGAAGCCTGCGGCCATCGCCAGGCGCCGCGCCGTGGGAGCGCAGGGGCAATTCCGACCCCGGGGACGCCGAGAAGGCCGCGCAGACCGGTAACCACACCGACGGTGTCACGGTCGCCGACCTGATCGCCAAGGTGCACGGCGCTTCGAGCGTTCCCGAGGAACTGAGGCCAACCCGCGCCGAACCCGAGCCGGAGACCCCGCCGCCCGCACCGCCCACCGAGGTCATCGCGGCAGTGCACGTCGACTCAGAAGATCCGGAGACCGAGGTTATCCCCGTCGTGCGGTCCGCGTCCGAAGTGCCGGACCTGGCGGCGCTGCGCCGGCGCGACCGGGTGCAGCCGTCGCGCGTCGGCGCCGGCAGTGGCACGGGCCGGCCCGAACGGCGCGAGGGCCGCCGCAAGACGGTCGTGGCAGGACGCGCCGCCGCCGCCCTGATCGCGGTGACGGCGCTGGCCCTGACCGGTGGGGCCTGGCAGTGGCAGTCGTCGAAGAACAACATGCTCAACAAGGTCTCCGCGCTGGACCTGGGCTCGCGCGACATCGTTGAACCCAACGCCCAATTCGGTGACGAGAACTTCTTGATCGTCGGTGTCGACAGCCGATTCGGCGAGAACAGCGACATGGGCGCCGGCGACACCGAGGACGCCGGCGGTGCCCGGTCGGACACCGTGATGCTGGTGAACATCCCGGCCAACCGCAAACGCGTTGTCGCCGTGTCGTTCCCACGCGACCTAGCGATCACCCCGATGAAATGCGAGGCCTGGAACCCCGAAACCGGAGAATACGGACCGCTGTACGACGAGAAGACTGGAACCTACGGACCCGACGAGGTGTACACCGAGACCAAACTGAACTCCGCCTACTCATACGGCGGGCCCAAGTGCCTGGTGAAGGTGATCCAGAAACTGTCGGGCCTGTCCGTAAACCGGTTCATGGCAGTCGATTTCGCCGGTTTCTCAAAGATGGTCGACGCGATCGGCGGTGTCGAGGTGTGCAGCACGACACCGCTGGAGGATTACGAGCTGGGCACCGTGCTACCCAAGGCCGGACGTCAGATGGTCGACGGGCACACCGCACTGCAGTACGTGCGCGCCCGCCAGGTGACCACCGAGACCAACGGCGACTACGGCCGCATCAAACGGCAGCAGCTGTTCTTGTCGTCGCTGCTGCGCTCGCTGATCTCCAAGGAAGTGTTCTTCTCGCTGTCCAAGCTCAACAACGTCGTCAACATGTTCATCGACGACAGTTACGTCGACAACATCAAGACAAAGGACCTCGTTGATCTCGGCCAGTCCATCCAGGGCGTGAACGCCGGCCGGATCACGTTCGTCACCGTACCGACCGTCGGCTACGCCGACGAGTGGGGCAACGAGACGCCACGCACCGATGACATGCGGGCACTGTTCGACGCGATCATCAACGACGACCCGCTGCCAGAGGAGAAGAACCCGGACAACACCCCGGTGCCCGGCACCCCCGAGTCGACGGTGAACGCGGCGCCGGACGCCAACCAGACCACCAGTTCCGCAGCTCCGCAGGCATTGCAGAACGCCGAGCTGGTCAACGCGGTCACCACGAATCCGCAGGACATTACGGTGCGGGTCTCGAACTCGACCGGCGAGGACGGGCTTGCGGACACTGCGGCCAGCGAACTGCAGTCGCACGGCTTCAACGTCACCACTCCGGACGACTATCCCGGGCCACTGAGCTCGACGACGGTGTTCTTCTCCTCCGGCAACGAGCAGGCCGCCGCGACCGTCGCGTCGTCGTTCACCAATCCGACCATCGAAAGGGTCAGCGGCCTGGGCGACGTGGTGCGGGTAGTGCTCGGCAGCGACTTCTACTCGGTGACTCCGCCATCACCCAGCGGCTCGCTGGTGCAGGTGCACGTCGTCCGCGGCACCGGCAGCAGTCCGACGCACCTGCCGGAGGATCTGGCCGTCACCAACGCCGCCGACACCACTTGCGAATAGCCGCGGCAAAGTCACCTGTGGCCACATTTCCGCAGGTTGCATTCACCTTTCGTTCACCGCGCGCGTCGTGACGTTTCGACGAAGTACCCCGTAGGCTTGACCCATGCGAACCGCGTACCACGAACAACTTGATGCCTTGACGGACCAGCTCGGCGAGATGTGCGGGCTGGCGGGTATTGCGATGGAGCGTGCGACGCAGGCCCTGCTGCAGGCAGATCTGGTGCTGGCCGAGCAGGTCATCACCGACCACGAGCAGATGACCGCGATGAGCGCGCGCGCCGAAGAGAACGCGTTTGTACTGCTGGCACTGCAGGCGCCGGTGGCAGGCGATCTGCGGGCGATCGTCAGCTCGATTCAGATCGTCGCCGACGTCGACCGGATGGGCGCACTCGCTTTGCACGTCGCGAAGATCTCCCGGCGCCGCCATCCGCAGCATGCCCTGCCCGAAGAGGTAAACGGCTATTTCGCCGAAATGGGCCGGGTTGCAGTCGAATTGGGTAGTTCCGCGCAGGAGGTGCTCATGACGCGCGATCCGGAGAAGGCCGCCCGGATCCGCGAGGAAGACGATGCGATGGATGATCTGCATCGCCACCTGTTCACCGTGCTGATGGACCGGGAATGGAAGCACGGAGTAGCCGCGGCCGTCGACGTCACGTTGCTCGGCCGGTTCTATGAGCGCTTCGCCGACCATGCGGTCGAGGTGTCGCGCCGGGTCATCTTCATGGCGACCGGCAAGTTCCCGGACGAGGAAGAGATCCCCGCGCGCTGAGTCACGGCCTTAGCACGATCTTTCCCCTGGTGTGCCGCTGCTCCAGCGTGCGGAACGCCTGTTGCGCTTGGTCAAGCGAGTACACCTCGGCCAGCGGTACCTCCAGCTCACCGGCGGCGATCAAGTCGGCCAGCTCCGCCAGCACGGCGGCGTCGGCGGCGTCGGCGTTTCCCTCGCCCTTAACCCCGAACCGCTCGATGGCCGCAAAGTCGATGATGGTGTCCACCCGCTGCGGATCGATGCCGAGTTCGGTCACCGCCAGTTCGACGTAGCCGCCGCCGAAGAAGTCCAAGAACGCGTCGATCTGCCCGTCGGCCGCGTCTCGCAGCCGGTCTGCCAGGCCGTCGCCGTAATTGACCGGGACGACGCCGTGCGCGCTGAGCCAGTCGTCGTTCGACGGACCGGCGATGCCGAGAACGGTGGCGCCGGCGCGCTTGGCGAGTTGTACGGCGATCGTGCCCACGCCCCCTGCCGCGCCCGCCACGGCAACCGTCTCACCCGGCTTCAACGCGACCGCGCGAACCGCGGCGTACGCGGTGGTGCCAGCCACATACAACGCACCGGCGACCTCCCACGGCACTTCGGGTGGTTTGGCGGTCAGCTGACCGGCAGGCACGACGACGAACTGCGCTTGGCTGGAACGGTTTTCGGTGAAGCCCAGCACTTCGTCGCCGATAGCGAACGTATCCACGCCCTCGCCGACTTCGGCGACGACGCCGGCCAGGTCGCTGCCCTGCCCGGACGGAAACGTGGCCGGCCAACGGTCGTGCAGCGCACCGCGGCGGATCATCGCCTCACCGGGGTTGATCCCGGCCGCTTTCACCTCGACCAGGACCTCACCGGCGGCCGGCACCGGTTTGGGGACGTCGCGCACCTCAAGCACGTCGACGTCGCCGTACCGTATCGAACTGCACTGCCTTGCTCATAGCTCTTACGAACGCGGCTGCCGGCCCGCTATTCCCCGATCGCCGTGTTTACTCTTCGTTCAGTATCTGGCATTCGCCACCATCGATTCGTGCCGAATTGCCGGTTCGCGCTCATCGGCGTGCGATCGTGCACCAGACCCACGCCCGCAACGCCGGATGGAGTTCGTGATGACTGAAAGCCCCGCCTCTCCCGCTGTCCATCACCGTCCGGACCTGGCTATCGACCAGCAGCTCGCGTTGAGGGCCGCTGCCAGCCGGTTGCAGGAAGAGTTCGGTGAACAAATCGGGATGGACACCATCCACAAATTCCTCAACTCGTCCTACGACCACTTTGCGGCGCGCGCGACCATACCGAACTTCGTGCCGCTGCTGGCCGAACGATTCACCCGCCAACAGTTGCACGCGCTTGCTCGCATCGAGGACAAGGGCGCCGGCGGCAAGCCAACCGTGCTTTTCCTGTGCACCCACAACGCTGGCCGCTCGCAAATGGCGCTGGGGTTCTTCACCGAACTGGCCGGCGGGCAAGCGGCGGCGTGGTCTGGCGGGTCCGAACCGGCGACCGAAATCAACGCCTCGGCCGTCGATGCGATGGCTGAGGTCGGTGTCGACATCACCGGCGAGTTCCCCAAACCCTGGACCGACGAAATTGTGCAGGGCGCCGACGTGGTCATCACGATGGGTTGCGCCGATACCTGCCCGGTGTTTCCCGGCAAGCGTTATGAGGAATGGGTATTGCCCGACCCGGCCGGCCAAACGGTTGAGGCCGTTCGACCGATCCGCGATGACATCGAACAACGTGTCCGACGGCTGCTCGCCGAACTGGACGTCGCCGTTACACAACTTGATCCCTAGCCGAAGCGGCCCGAGATGTAGTCCTCTGTGGCCTTCTGCGTGGGATTGGAGAAGATCTTCTCGGTGTCGTCGACTTCGACCAGCTTCCCTGGCTTGCCGGTCGCTTCGAGGTTGAAAAAGGCCGTCTGATCGCTAACCCGGGCGGCCTGCTGCATGTTGTGGGTCACGATGACGATCGTGTAGTCCTGCTTGAGCTCAGAGATCAGGTCCTCGATCGCCAGAGTCGAGATCGGGTCCAGCGCCGAGCAGGGTTCGTCCATCAGCAACACGTCAGGCTGCACGGCGATCGCCCGCGCGATGCACAGCCGCTGCTGCTGGCCGCCCGACAGCCCGCCGCCGGGCTTTTCCAAGCGGTCCTTCACTTCGTTCCACAGGTTCGCACCCTTGAGTGAACGCTCCGCCACCTCGTCGAGAGTCTTACGGCTGCGTACACCCTGAAGCTTCAGGCCGGCCACCACGTTGTCCTTGATGGACATGGTGGGGAACGGGTTCGGGCGCTGGAACACCATCCCGATGGTCTTGCGCACAGTGACCGGATCGACCCCTGCACCGTAGACGTCTTCGCCGTCGAGCATGACCGATCCCTCGACTCTGCCGCCGGGGACAACCTCGTGCATCCGGTTCAGGGTGCGCAGGACAGTGGACTTGCCGCATCCCGACGGTCCGATGAACGCGGTCACGCTCCGTGGCGGGACCGACAATGCCACGTCCGCCACCGCGTGAAAGGAGCCGTAGTAAACGTTCACATCTTTGAGATCCAACCGCTTGGCCATACTTCGCTCCTACTTTCAGACGCGATTCCGGGTGAGGTACCGGCTGACCGCCGCCGCCGCCAGATACATCACCGCGACGATGAGGATCAGCGTCAATGCCGCCCCCCATACCCGCATACGTCCGGCCGCTTCCGGGTTGGTCAGCTCGGTATAGATCAGCAATGGCAACGATGCCATGTTGCCGTCGAACACGTCGTAGTTGATGGACCTGGCGTAGCCGACCAGCACCAGCACCGGAGCCGTCTCGCCCATCACCCGGGCCAGCGCCAGCAAGATGCCGCTGATGATGCCGGGAAGCGCGGTCGGAACAACGATGCGCGCGATGGTCTTCCATTTCGGAATGCCCAGCGCGAGTGAGGCCTCGCGCAGTTCGTCGGGAACCAATTTGAGCATTTCCTCGGTGTTGCGGACCACGACAGGCAACATCAGCAGTACCAGCGCCAGCGACACCGCAAACGCACTTTGCGGGAACCCCAACGTCGCGATCCACAACGCGAAGATGAACAGCGCGGCGACAATCGACGGGACGCCGGCGAGGATGTCAACCATGTAGGTCGTCATGCGGGCAAAGGTCCCGCGCCCATACTCGACCAGGTAGATCGCCGCGAAGATGCCCAGTGGCACCGTCAGCACGGCGGCGATCGCGGCCTGCACGATCGTCCCGTAGATCGCGTGGTACACGCCGCCGGCGAACTGTTCCGGCAGCACCCCGGCCAGCGACCTGTTCCACCAGTGTGCGGAGACGATCGCCGTGAAGCCCCGCTCCACGACGGTGTAGAGGACCCATATCAACGGCACCATGGCGATCACGAATGATGCCCAGAACACAGTCGTGGCCACGTTGTTCTTGATTTTGCGGCCGACGCTTATGTGGTGAAAGGTTGGCCCCTTGACCGCCGCGTCGAGTGCTTGCGTCATCCTCCGCTCACCCTTCCCCCGGCGGCCAGCCGAGCGAGCCCGTTGACAATGAATGTCAGAATGAACAGCACGAGACCGGCTGCGATGTAGGCGCCCGTCGGCAGCGGCGCGCTGAATTCCGCTGCGGCCGAGGCGATCTTGGAGGCGAAGGTGAAGCCGCCGTCGAACAGTGACCAATGTCCGGGCTGCGCCGCCGCCCGCAGGATGATCAGGACTGCGATCGTCTCACCCAGTGCCCGTCCCAAACCGAGCATCGAGCCTGCGATCATTCCGCTTCGGCCATAGGGATAGACGGTCATGCGGACCACTTCCCATTTCGTGGCGCCCAGGGCCTGGGCGGCCTCAACATGCCCCTTCGGGGTCAGGCTGAACACTTCCCTCGACACTGAGGTGATGATCGGCAGGATCATCACGGCGAGCACGATTCCCGCGGTGAAGATGGTGCCGCCGCCGGCCAGCGAGACGTTGCCCTTGCCGAAAAGGAAGATCCAGCTGAGATTTTCGTTCAGCCATCTCGCCACCGGCAGCAGGAATGGCGCGAGCACGAAGATGCCCCACAGACCGAAGACGATCGACGGCACCGCGGCGAGCAGGTCAACCAGGATCGCGCAGGGTTTGGCGAGCCGCCTCGGC
Source organism: uncultured Actinomycetota bacterium (assembly GCA_963770125.1). Classification (GTDB taxonomy): domain Bacteria; phylum Actinomycetota; class Actinomycetes; order Mycobacteriales; family Mycobacteriaceae; genus Mycobacterium. Next base: position 18,368 of record CAVYPI010000037.1, read on the forward strand.
GCGTAGTTCGTCAGGAAGGTGGCGATGCCGATGGCGATCGGCACGGCGATGATCAGCGCGAAGACCGAACTCAGCAAGGTGACTCGGAAGAGGTCGGCGACTCCGAACCGCAGATTGGTCTCGTCGGTGGTGAGGAACTCCGAGCTGGTGATGAAGTTGGCCTTGTTGGCCAACAGCGATGGCACGGCCCGGATGATGAGGAACAACGCCATCAGGCCAATCGACCCGATGATCGTCGCGCCCGCGGCGATGGCGATCGACTTGAAGACGCGGTCGCCCCAACGAGTGTCGCCGCCCTTCACCGCAGCCGCCGTTCTTCTGCCGTGCAAGCGGCTCGTCTGGACCATCACCTCCAGCCCGCGGGCCCGTCGGTGTCGACGGGCCCGCGGCCGGCATTTCAGGTGTCACTGCCATCGAATTAGCGTACTCGTCAAGCGATCGCGCTAATGGCGGTTGTCAAGCGGCCCTTGAACGTATCGGGAAGCGGGATGTACCCGTTCCCGTCGAGGCCCTTCTGCCCGTCGGTGGTGGCCACCGTCAGGAAAGCCTTCACGGCTGGCGCCACATCACCCTGCGGATACTTCGAGCAGACGATTTCGTAGGTCCCCAGCATGATCGGGTACGAGCCGGTTGCGGTCGGCTTGTAGAACGACGAGGTGTCCAGCACCAGGTCGTTGCCCTCGCCCTTGATCTTGACGGCGTCGATCGCCTTACCGGCCGATTCTGCGTTCAGCTCCACCGGGTCCGGGCCGGCCGAGGTGACGATCTTGGCGATCGAAAGGCCCTGGCTCTTCGCGAAGGACCATTCGTTGTAGGTGATCGACCCTGGAGTGCCCTTGATCGCCGCGGACGTGCCCTCGTTGCCCTTGGCGCCCTCTCCGACACCGCCGTTGAACGTCTTGCCGGCGCCCTTGCCCCAGGCTCCGTCCGACGCGGCGTCCAGGTACTGCTGGAAGTTGTCCGTGGTTCCCGACTCGTCGCTGCGGAAGATGACGTTGATCGGATCGCCAGGAAGTGTCGCACCCGAATTCAGTGCCTTGATCTCAGGCGCGTCCCAGGTCTTGACGGCGCCGTTGAAGATCTTCGCCGCGGTCGGACCGTCGAGCACCAGCGCGTCCACACCGGGGACGTTGTAGGTGATGGCGATGGGACCGAAGACCGTCGGCAGGTTCCATGCGGGGTTGCCACCGCAGCGCTGAGCCGCCTTGTCGGGTTCACCCTTTTCGGCACTCAACGGCGAGTCGGAGCCGCCGAAGTCGGTTTGGCCGCCGATGAATTCGGACACGCCGGCGCCCGAACCACTCGAGGTGTAGTTGAGGGTGTAGCCGCTGCAGGCGGACTCGTAGGCGGTGACGAAGCGGGTCACCGCGTTGGCCTGCGCGGAGGAGCCGCTGGCCTTCAAGGCTTTCTTGCCGCCGCACTCGACCTTGGCCGCGGAGTCGCCGCCGTTCGCGGTACCACTCGCGGCGGTGCCTCCGCTGCTGCTGCTCGTGTTGTTGTCGCTGCCGCAGGCCGTCATCATGCCAGTCAATGCGACCGCCGCCGCGGCCGCGACACACATCCTGGTGGGCGTGCTCTTAAGCTTCACGTCTCTCGCTTTCTGGGTCGGGTGCGCAACGGCACAGATCACCGCGATCAGGGGTGACACGGGAGAACCTAGGGGCCGACAGTGGACGTCCGCTCGACCACAGCTAAACAATCTGTGAACGCAGGTTAACCTAAAGTGAACAAACCGCAAACCGCTTCGAGCTGGATCTAAAGCGCATCACCCGCGAGAGCGTGACCTGCACGGTACCAGCGCGCAGGGAGCGCTTAGCGTGCGGGCACGCGATCTCGGCCGCAGAGACCGCGGCAGCAGCGATCCAATCGCGTCCGCCCCGCGCGGGCACCCCAGCCCCACAATCAGTCCCCTGGAAAGCCGTTTCGCCCATGTCCGGCCGGACGCCGCATCGCGGCATGCCCAAATACAGCCAGCCACAACGCTTTTAACGAGGTTGACCCAAGCACACTGCGATCTTGCTTGTGGCGCGGCCGATTTTGCGGTCCCATGTCCAGCTCCCCACATCGATCGCCCCCGATTCGCGAAGCGGACTGTAAACGCTCACCCGCGTGACGATGAACAAAAGATGAACGAACAAACCGGTTCGATTAACGAATGCGCCAGCGAATAGCTCGCAAATTGCTCATTCGTTGCGTGCGTAGGCGGCGTCCACGGAAAAGACCTCGAAACCCAGTCTCTGATAGGTCTTTACGGCCACCGAGTTGTCGGCCTCGACGTAAAGCATGACCTTCGGTTGTCGACTGTCCGAGAGCCGCTCGGCGAGGTGATGGAGACCGACCAGGGTGAGCGTCACACCGAGCCCGCGGCCTTGCGCCGCTGGGTCGACGCCGACGATGTAGACCTCGCCGAGGTCGGCGCCGTGCACTTTCGTCCAGTGAAAGCCCAACAGTGTGTCGGTGCGCTCGTCGACGGCCATGAACAATCCGGCGGGGTCGAACCACGGTTCGCCGCGGCGCTCGGCAATGTCCGCCTCCGTCCAGCCGCTCTGTTCGGGATGCCATGCGAACGCGGCGTTGTTGACGCGCAGCAGCTCGGCGTCGTCGGCCGGACCGGAGTACGTCGTGATGCGCACACCGTCGGGAACCGTGACCGGTGGCAGGTCGGTCAGCGGCCGCCGCATCTGTATCAGTTCACGCACGACGACCAAGCCGAGCGCCGCCGCCGTGGCGCGCGCCGGCGGCAGGTTGCCGTGCGCCCAGATGCGGGCGCCGTCGCCGCCCTCGGCCAGCCCCGTGCGAGCCAACGCCGACCCGATGCCGCGGCGCCTGACGTCCGGATGCACCACCAGCTCGGCCATCGCAGGCGCCTCGGTGAGGTTCAGATAGCCGGATATCTCGTCGCCGTCGACGGCCAGTAGGTGCTTGGTGCGATCGTGCGCCAGCTCACGCAGCACCTGATCGCCGACGGAGGCGACGCCGTCAGCCCGTTTCGCCGCCGCGACCAGCTCGCGGATCTTGCGCTGCTGATCGTCGGACAGGCCCGTGTGCCAGCCGATCGACGTCACTGACTGCGCAGCGGATCAGCCAGCTCGTCCGGCAGGCTGTCGGGCGCGTCGTAGCCGCCTGCGTCGTCGACCATGTCATCGGACAGGTCGGAGCCCGGCGCCGGTACCCGACCCCGCGCGGGCCGAACCGCCTTGTAGCCGACGTTGCGCACGGTGCCGATCAACGACTCGTATTCGGGGCCGAGCTTGGCGCGCAGCCGCCGCACGTGCACGTCGACGGTGCGGGTGCCGCCGAAGAAGTCGTAGCCCCACACCTCTTGGAGCAGCTGGGCGCGGGTGAACACGCGACCGGCATGCTGAGCCAGATACTTCAGCAGCTCGAATTCCTTATATGTGAGGTCAAGGGGTCGGCCGCGCAGCCGCGCGGTGTACGTGCCCTCGTCGATGACGAGCTCGCCCAGGCTGATCTTGCCGAGGTTCTCCTGGTTGGCGGCGCCGCCGCGACGTCCGAGCAGCAGCCGCAGCCGGGCGTCGATCTCGGCCGGACCGGTGCTTGGCAACAGAATCTCGTCGAGTCCCCATTCGACGTTGACGGCGACCAGGCCGCCCTCGTTGACGACGGCCACCACCGGCACCGATGTCCCCGTCGTCCCCAACAGGCGACACAGCCCGCGGGCGGCGGCCAGATCAGTGCGCGCGTCGACGATCGCCACATCCGCGGTGCCCGCCTCGAGAAGGGAGGACACCTCCGTCGGCGCCGTCCGCACATTGTGCGCAAGCAGCGACAACGAGGGCAGGACAGATTCGGGATGGGGGTCGACGGTCAGTAGCAATAGATCCAACTGGCCCTCCAGCAGCCATAGGGCCCTCGCCCGGACAACGATGTCGGTGGTGACTTCCCAGATTCGTGCCTGACACACGGCCGTTACCCGGCCGATGGTCATCTAACGATAGCGCGCTACCTGCTGGTTAGCCGCGCCGAGCCGGGTCCGTGGGCGCAGTGGGCCAGAATGTCCGAGTGCGAAAGCTGCTGATCGGTGCGATCGCGACCGTGACCGCGGTGGTGGTGGGCGCTGTCGGAGCCGACTTCGGGGCGGCGATCTACGCCGAATACCGGCTGGCCAGGAGCGTGCGCACCGCCGCAGACCTGAGCTTCGACCCCTGGGCCAGCATCCTGGGGTTTCCATTCATCACGCAGGCGATGCGCCACCACTACAACGAGATCGAGATCAGGGCCAGTGGCGTTGATCACGCCGTCGTCGGCAAGGTGGGATTGGAGGCGACCCTGCACTCGATCGACCTCACCGACGCATCCTGGCTCATCGGGCCGGACACCAAGCTGCCGGTCCGCGAGCTGGAGAGCCGCATCATCATCGACTCGACCCATCTCGGGCGGTTCATGGGCATCCCCGACCTGCTGGTCGAGGCGCCGTCGCGGGAGACCAACGACGCCACCGGCGGCACAACGGAATCGGGGATCTCAAGCAACCGGGGGCTGGTGTTCACCGGCACACCCAAGAAGGCGGACTACGACAAGAAGGTCAGTATCGCCGTCGACCTGTCGATCGCCGGGCCCGACCAGACCACGCTGATCTTCACTGCCACCGGCGTGCTGACCGGTGCGGGCACCGCAGATCAGCAGATCCCACAGGACAAGCTTCCGGCCGCGCTGGCAGCATTCAGCACCAGCCTGCCGGGCCAGAAACTGCCGTTCGGCGTCCGACCGACCAGCGAGGGCGCCCGCGGCTCGGACATCATCATTGAGGGCATCACCAAGGGAGTAACCATCGCGCTCAATCAGTTCAGGTTGTCATGAGCTCATCAGCGGTGCTGGCGATCACGGTGCTGATCGCCGCGTTGGGCGTGGCCTTTGTGATCGGCCGCCTGCTCACGCTTCGCGCCGGGATGGTGAAGGCGGCCACCGAGGCGAGCAATGTCGACACCTCCGACCTGGGGCTGTCGTCCGCGGGACCGACCGTTGTGCACTTCAGCGCGGTGTGGTGCGGGCCGTGCGCCGCGGTGCGCCGGGTGGTCAACGAGGTGTGCGACGACCTACCCGGCGTCGCGCACGTTGAGATCGACATGGACGCCAATCCCGAAGCAGCCCGACGGCTTTCGGTGATGTCGCTGCCGACGACGGTGATTTTCGACGCCGACGGACGGCCGCGATATCGCACCACGGGCGTGCCCAGGGCTGCTGACCTGCGGTCGGCGCTGGAACCGCTGTTGGCTTGATCACTATGTCATTGGGGTAAGCTGTCGTGCGTGTCCGCCCGCCTCGAGCCAATGCTCACGAAGCGCCGCGCAGTCGATCTGTGCCGCGTTGCGGGTTGTTGCTGTTGTTGTTGTAGCTGCTGAGCGCAGACGCGCGATCTAGGCGCGCTCGCTCGGAGCAGCCGTTTCGGCCTGCTCACCCCCAGCCCCCTCCAACGCAACAGGAGTATGTTTCCATGTCGACCAGCACCAATAGGGCCGCCCCGGCCATGGTGGACGTGCGTGGTCCCCGGTTCGCCGCATGGGTCACCACCGTCGTGATCGTTGCGACGCTGATCGCGGCGGCGTTCAGCTCAGACGCGGCCGCCGTGATCCTTGGTGTCCAGTCCGTCGTCTTCGCGATCGGTGCGTGGCGCGGGCCCCGTCAGCATCCCTACGGACTGATCGTCCAACGCCTCCTCCTTCCCCATCTCGGGCCCGTCACCGAGAAGGAACCCGTGCCGCCGCTGAAGTTCGCCCAGTTGGTCGGCTTCGTGTTCGCGGTGGTCGGCGTCATCGGATTCGCCGCAGGTGTCCAGCTTCTCGGCCTGATCGCCACCGGCTTCGCGCTCGTGGCGGCGTTCCTGAACGCGGCCTTCGGCATCTGCCTCGGCTGCCAGATCTACCCGCTCGTCGCACGGCTGCGCCGTGCGCCCTCCCCCGCATAACGCTCAAACAGCAAGCAACCGAAAGGATTTCATCGATGGCACGCTCCGACGTCCTGGTCAGCACGGACTGGGCCGAGAGCAATCTCGACGCGCCGAACACCGTCTTCGTCGAGGTCGACGAGGACACCAGCGCCTACGACGGCGGCCACATCGAGGGCGCGGTCAAGCTGGACTGGAAGGCCGACCTTCAGGACCCGGTCAAGCGCGACTTCGTCGACGCCCAGCAGTTCTCCAAGCTGCTTTCTGAGCGCGGCATCTCCAACGACGACACCGTGATCCTCTACGGCGGCAACAACAACTGGTTCGCCGCATACGCGTACTGGTACTTCAAGCTGTACGGACACGACAAGGTCAAGCTGCTCGACGGCGGCCGCAAGAAGTGGGAGCTCGACGGACGCCCGCTGTCCACCGACGCGGTGAGGCGGCCGGAGACCAGCTACACCGCGAAGGACCCGGACAGCAAGATCCGCGCGTTCCGCGACGAGGTCATCGCGGCCATCAGCAAGAAGAACCTGGTCGACGTGCGCTCCCCCGACGAGTTCTCCGGCAAGATCCTCGCTCCCGCGCACCTGCCGCAGGAGCAGAGCCAGCGGCCGGGGCATATCCCCGGTGCCATCAACGTTCCGTGGAGCAAGGCGGCCAACGAGGACGGCACGTTCAAGTCGGACGAGGACTTGGCCAAGTTGTACGCCGGCGCGGGACTCGACGGCGAGAAGGAAACCATCGCCTACTGCCGGATCGGTGAGCGCTCGTCGCACACCTGGTTCGTGCTGCAGGAACTGTTGGGACACAAGAACGTAAAGAACTACGACGGCAGTTGGACGGAATACGGCTCCCTGGTGGGTGCCCCGATCGAGTTGGGAAGTTGATATGTGCTCTGCACCGAAGCAAGGTCTGACGTTGCCTGCCAGCGTCGACCTCGAGAAGGAAACGGTGATCACCGGCCGCGTTGTCGATGGCTCGGGTCAGGCAGTCGGCGGCGCGTTCGTGCGGCTGCTTGACGCATCGGACGAGTTCACCGCCGAGGTCGTCGCGTCGGCCACCGGTGACTTCCGGTTCTTCGCCGCTCCCGGCACGTGGACGCTGCGCGCACTGTCCCCGGCGGGCAACGGCGACGCCAGCGTGGCACCGTCCGGCGCGGGCATCCACGAGGTCGACGTCAAGGTCGCCTGACGAAGCCGCCGCTCCCAATACCGGCCGCGGCTTCGCCTTAGTCGCGAAGACGCTGCGAACTTAGCTGTTCCGGGCTTCGGCGACCCGGGGCGTCCTCCGCAGACGTGGTTGGCGCGGTCGTCGACGCAAGCGGCTTGAGTAAACAGAACGCCGGCGTGGTCATCCGTGCTGCGACGAAGACGTTCCGCCCAAAGTAAGTATCGACGATTTGAGCGACGACGGCCGCCGAGAGTTGTTGGCGCTCCGGCGGCTAGACTCGCTGCCGTGGTGCTGTTCTTCGAGATAATGCTCGTCGCGGCCGTCGTGGTGATCACGTGGTTCGCGCTGTACGCGCTCTACCGCCTCATCACCGACGAGTCGTGACCTCCGGCGACGACGCCGTCGCGGCGGCAGCCGAACGAGCGAAGACAACGGCGGCCCGCAATATCCCGGTGTTCGACGACCTGCCGCTGCCCGCCGATACTGCCAACCTGCGTGAGGGCGCCAACCTCAACGACGCGCTGCTCGCGCTGCTGCCGCTGGTGGGCGTGTGGCGCGGCGAGGGCGAGGGCCGCGGAACCGGCGGCGACTACCGGTTCGGTCAGCAGATCGTGGTCTCGCACGACGGCGGCGACTACCTGAATTGGGAGGCGCGGTCCTGGCGGCTGACCGACACCGGTGACTACGAGGCACCCGGCCTGCGGGAGACCGGCTTCTGGCGGTTCGTCAACGACCCTGCTGATCTGTCCGAGTCGCAGGCCATCGAGCTGCTGCTGGCGCACTCCGCGGGCTATGTCGAACTGTTCTACGGCAGGCCCCTCAACCAGTCCTCGTGGGAGCTGGTCACCGACGCGCTGGCGCGCAGCAAGTCCGGGATGCTGGTCGGCGGGGCCAAGCGGCTCTACGGCATCGTCGAGGGCGGCGACCTGGCCTATGTGGAGGAACGGGTCGACGCGGACGGCGGGCTGGTGCCGCACCTGTCGGCCCGGCTGTCGAGGTTCGTCGGCTAGTGCGGGTATCGCTGGCCGCGGGATTGGCCGCGGCAGGTTTCCTTGCGGCGTGCTCATCGCTGGCGCCGGGGCCGGCCAGCTAAGGCAGCACGGGCGCCTTGCCTGCGTACGTGAGCCACCGTTGCTCCAACCGGCCCAGCGTGCCATCCCCGCGAAGCACGTCAACGGCCCACGACACGCAGCGGGTCAGCGCACTGCCCTTGTCGAGCACGATCCCGAAGTGCTCGACATCGCCTGACGCACTGGGTAATTGGCCGACCACAAGCCCGTTGCGCAGCTCGTTGGCAACCGCGAAAGCGGTTGGCAGGTCAGCCACCAACGCATCGATCTCGCCGTTGCTCAACGCCATCTTGGCGTCGCCGTTGGTGTTGTAGACCTCGACCGGAACGTCGCCGTCCACCGACGTCGCCGCCGTGTAACTGGTGGTGCCCACCTGAACACCCAGCCGCAGCCTCTTCAACATCTGCACCGTCTTGACGCTCGCGGCCGGCGACGACCTGACCGTGACGACGGCCTGCGTCACGTCGAAATACGGCGAGGAGAAGTCGACCGCGGCCTTGCGCTGCTCGGTAATCGAGAACTCAGATAGGTTGGCGTCGAACGTCTTTGGCCCAGGAGCCAGTGCAGCGTTGAAGGGCACCCGCACCCACCGCACGTCGTCGCGCGCGTAGTTCATCTTGGCCGCCACGGCGTAGGCGAGTGCCGCCTCGAACCCCTCACCGCGCACCGGGTTGTCGCCCATGTACCACGGCGGGTAGACCGGTTGGTCGGTGCCGAACGTGAAGATGCCTGGATAAAGCGTGCCCAGAGCGTCCTTCGTGCACTTATCGGAAGTGGCCGTCGTGGTGTTGTTGGAAGCCGGCGCGCATGCGGTGGTCGCCGCAAGCGCGGCCGCAGCCACCACCGCGGCCAGCCTCCAAACGTCGCGCATGGGCCGCATCATCGCGCACCTGGCTAACTGACGCCAGCATTACCGGACCCGGATATGGAGCGGCCCCCGAGCCGTCGTATTCCTGGTTGGACAAGACCGAGGGGCTCGGGGGCCGGGTGGCTGCGGGGAATTCGCCAGCGCGCGCAGGTGACTCCCCTGGCGCTGCTAGCTCGCAGCCACCTCACATGTCCGTAAGTCAATCAATTTGTCGGACCACCTCCTTCCTCGTGTACCGGCGAACGTACCACTGACCCTGATAGGGCTGCTAGTGAGTTATTTCCGGGTCGGCCGAGGTACACCTGCGGACGGCTCGACTACACCTCTGATACACCCCTAGACGCCGGGGGCGGATGTGTTTGCTGCAACTGGCGGCTCAGGGCTTCTTCGAAGATGTCGATGATCCGCTGAACGGCGTAGCGCGGCACAGCGTCCTGCCGATAAGGTTCGGGCAGAGCCGAATTCACCGCCAGCACGGCCCACTGCTCGGAGAGCACAAACGCGAGTTGCTGACCGAACTGGGTTCGCCGGAGACGGAGGTCGACGAGTTCGAGAACGGAGGCGTGATCGGCCGAGCGCTGCCGACGTAGTCAGGAGCTCGCAGTGTCCAGTCTCGGTTCGCCATATCTCATGCGGAGGGCCGCCCACGGGTCCGCGTATTCACCGGGCCAATTGCGGTACGCAGACTGACGTTTCACCATGGTCCGTGCGAGCGGAGCTGCGAGCCGCGTCGCAAATCGCTTCCAGCCCGCGATCGCGCGCATTTCCGCGAGCATGTCCGGCCACGAATGATGTTGAAACGACAGGACCTCCTGAGCTCGAGTGACGTCCATCCAGCCGTTGAGGAACCAGTCATCGTCGCTGTCCGGGTTCCCCGGGCGGCTCTTCATCGCCCCGGCCAGACCTCTCAGTCCCCTGGCGGCCGCGGGGTCCTCTGCCGAGTCGTGCTGCGTCAGGAGGTGTGTTTCGTCGCCGGCGATCAACAGGGTTTCGCCGACGACATCTGCCGTGGTAGCCGCGGCGAATGCGGCGGCTACGTCGCGGACATCGACGGAGTGCACCCGTCCGTCAGCCGGCAGCGCGCTCCCGAAAAACGCAATGTCAGTGTCGTAATTCTCCTCCGCCGGATCCACGCTGAACACGCCGCCGAGCCGCAGGATCACCCACTCCAGGCCCGACGACTGAACCACTTCTTCGGCTTCGAGCTTGTGTCCGCTGTACAAGTCACACGGCCGGGGTGGTGTGTCAGCGCGACAGAGGTCTGTGAACCGGTGCGGATTGGACGCACCATAGACGGCGGCGCTCGACGCATGCACAAACCGGGGCGGATTCGACAGAGACTCGGCGGCACGCGCCAATGCCGCGGTGCCGTCGACGTTGACCTTGCGGGCGAATGTGGCGTCGCGGTAAATCCCCGGCGGGATGACTGCGGCCAGATGAATTATCGACGTGGGGGACACATCGGACAGGAGGCGGTCGACGTCGGTGGGATTCGTCAGATCGGCCCATCGGACCTCCACACCGGAGGGAAGGTTCTGGGCCGCTTTCCGATTGGCTGGACTAACGCGGCCGCTGGCGATCACCCGGCGGCCGTCGGCCGCCAACCGCTTCACCATCGCCGTCCCGACCAGACCGAACGCACCTGTGACAAGCACCGTCTCAGACATAGGTCGCCTCCTCCCCGAGACGAGATGATTATGTCACTGCGTCTATTTGGCAGTCGGGGTAGGTTGCCTAACAGTTTGCTGGTCCGACAGCGCGCCGGGGTGAAATGCGCGAAGCGGCGGCGGGCTAACCGCCCTGTGTAGAGGCGACCGTACCCACGCACAAGTGCAGCGACAACCGATTTCTAGCGATCGCTGACGATTGCGGCGTCGACCAGTTCGGCGAATTCGCCCGCCAAGGGCGCCTGCGGCAGCAGTTTTCCGTCCAGCGTGTGCACCCGGGCCGCCAGCGTGATGCTCGACACCAGCCAAACTCCTTGCGCCACAACAAGATCAGCGGGACGCAGGGCACGGTAGTCGCAGTCGTAGCCCTTGTTGCGGGCCAGCTCGAAGAGCGCCTGCTGCGTGGTACCGCGCAGGATCGGATACCACGGCGGCGGCGTCAGCAGCGCCGGATCGCCATCGAGCTCCGTCGCGATCACGATCGTCGAGCGTGGCCCCTCCAGGATGCAGCCGTCGGAGCTGACGAAGATCACGTCGCCGGCGCCGTGGCGCTCGGCGTGCCGCAGCGCGGCCATGTTCACCGCATAGGACAGGGTCTTCGCGCCCGCCAGCAGCCACGGCATGTCGGGCGCACCATCAGCGGGCAGTCCACGCGCCAGCGTCAACGCGGCCACGCCCTTGCGACGGGCGTCGGCCACCCGCGCAGGAAGACGCGCGATCGTCGCGAAGGCGGTGCATGACGTCGCCGGCCCAGCGGCTCCGGCTGGCGGCGATCCACTTTCCCGTCCCCGGCTGTACACCAACCGCAGCACGCCCTCGTCGCCGCCTTCGGCGATCCATCGCTCGACCCCTGCGGCGACGGCCGCCCGCCACCGCGGCAGGTCCGGCGCAGGCAGGTCCGTCATCCGCGCGGACTGCGTCAGCCGCGCCAGGTGCGCCTCCAGCAGGCAGGGCCTTCCGTCGCGCACCAAAAGCGTCTCGAAGATGCCGTCACCGCGGACCGCGGCCAGATCATCGGCGAAAAGCAACGGCGCCGCAGGGTCATGCAGTTCACCGTCGAGCGTGACCACAACACCGGGTTGGCTCGCCATGGCCAAGAAGCCTAGCCCCGTAAAGTTGACGACATGACCGCAGTTTCCGCGCCTGAGACCGGACCGGACGCCGGCGCCGTGTGGCATTACGGCGACCCGCTCGGCGAGCAGCGCGCGTCCGCCGACGGAACCGTCGTAGTCGACCGCTCGCATCGGGCCGTGCTGACGCTCACCGGCAATGACCGCAAGACCTGGTTGCACAGCATCTCCTCCCAGCACGTCAGCGACCTTCCCGACGGCGCGGTCACGCAGAATCTGAGCCTCGACGGGCAGGGCCGTGTCGAAGATCACTGGATCCAGACGCAACTCGATGGCGTCACACTACTTGGACACCGAGCCCTGGCGCGGGGAACCGCTGCTGACCTACCTGCGCAAGATGGTGTTCTGGTCCGACGTCGCCGTCGAACCGGCCGATCTGGCGGTGTTGTCGCTGCTCGGGCCGCGACTGGCCGACCCGCAGATACTGGACGCGCTCGGCGTCGGTTCGCTACCGGCTGAAGATGCGGCCGTGGCGCTTCCCGACGGCGGATTTCTGCGCCGAATGGCCGGGCCGGGCATCGAGCTGGACCTGGTGGTCCAACGCGATCAGGCCGCCCAGTGGCGACAGCGACTCGTCGACGCCGGCGCGCGCCCCGCCGGTGTGTGGGCCTACGAAGCCCATCGGGTGGCCGCGCTTCGACCCCGCCTTGGCGTCGACACCGACGAGCGGACGATCCCCCACGAGGTGGGCTGGATCGGCACCGCGGTGCACCTCGACAAGGGCTGTTACCGCGGCCAAGAAACGGTCGCGCGCGTCCACAACCTGGGCAAACCGCCACGGATGCTGGTGTTGGTGCACCTCGACGGTTCCGCGGATCGGCCGGCCACCGGCGATCCCCTGCTCGCGGGCGGACGCACGGTCGGCCGACTGGGCACCGTGGTCGACCATGTCGACGAAGGCCCCATCGCGCTGGCACTGCTCAAGCGTGGCCTGGCCGCGGACACGCCGTTGACCACCGGCGGGGAGACGAATGTCGCCGCAGTCATCGATGCCGACTCGCTGCCGCCCGCCGACGCGGTGGGCGCAGGCCGACTGGCGGTGGAACAGCTGCGGGGCCGAGCGCGTTGACGCTGTGGGCCTGCCAGCGCACCACAGCCGGGCACGGTAAAGTGTTGGCAGGACAATAAAGACACACAGATCGGAGCCGCCTAAAAATTGGGCCGCTCCGTTATTGCGCGAGGGGGTTCCCCCATGGGCCGCGGCCGGGCGAAGGCAAAGCAGACCAAGGTTGCGCGTGAGCTCAAATACAGCTCACCGCAGACCGATTTCGAGCGGCTTCAGCGCGAGCTGTCGGGCGCTCCCGATGACAATCTGAACGGCTCGGACGGCTTGACCGACGACGACTGGGCCGAAGAGGAAGACTGGCGGCGTTAGATCTAGAAGCGGGGGTGCTGGCCCACAAGGCTGGCACGGGGACTGTCCTTGCTGCCCTTTTTGATGGTGCCAAGCGTCCAGTTGTGTAGGTGCCGGGCGGTCAGTATGGCCAGTGCGCGGTCGGTGTCCTCGGGTGCGACGACGGCGACCATGCCGACGCCCATGTTGAACGTCTTCTCCATCTCGACCCGTTCGACGCGGCCGCGCTGCGCGATCATCCCGAACACCGGAGCGGGCGTCCACGTCCCACGGTCTATCTCAGCGACCAGGCCGTGCGGGATGACCCGCTCCAGGTTTCCGGCCAGCCCGCCACCGGTGACGTGGCAGAAGGTGCGGACCTGGGTTTCGGCGGCCAGCGCCAGGCAGTCCTTGGCGTAGATGCGGGTGGGCTCGAGCAGCTCTTCGCCCAGGGTGCGGCCGAACTCCTCGACGTGGCCTGCCAGGTTCATTCGGTCGATCTCGAGCAGCACCTTGCGCGCCAGCGAGTAGCCGTTGGAATGCAGGCCCGTCGACGCAATCGCGATGATCACGTCTCCTGGCTTGACCCGCTCCGGCCCCAGCACGTCGTCGGCCTCGACCACGCCGACGCCGGTGGCCGAGATGTCGTAGTGGTCGGGTGCCATCAGCCCCGGATGTTCGGCGGTCTCACCACCCAGCAGCGCACAGCCGGCCATCACGCAGCCGTTGGCGATGCCTGACACCAGTTCGCTGACCCGTTCCGGCACCGTGCGTCCGACGGCGATGTAGTCCTGCAGGAACAACGGCTCGGCGCCGCACACCACCAGGTCGTCGACGACCATCGCGACCAGATCGATGCCGACGGTGTCGTGCTTGTCCATGGCCTGGGCGACCGCCAGCTTGGTGCCTACGCCATCGGTCGAGGACGCCAACAGTGGTTCGCGGTAACCGCCGCGCAGCGCGAACAGCCCGGCGAATCCACCGAGCCCCCCGCGCACTTCGGGCCTGGTGGCCTTCTTGGCCAGTGGTTTGAACAGTTCGACGGCGCGGTCACCGGCTTCGATGTCCACCCCAGACGATGCGTAGGAGATGCCGTGTTGTCCGGCTTGATCCGTCATCGAGAGCAAGGCTACCGTCGTCGCCCACCCCTCGGTAACCGGTCGATCCCGAGCACTTCCCGCCGATCGTCAAACACGATCGTGAACGGTGTGAGAACGTGACCGACCATGAAATCAGTTCGCTGGTTTGCCCTCCTCGCCGCGGCTCCCGCGCCGGCTTCGACGGTCTTCTCCCCAGTCACCGAGGACAGCGGGCCGGACCACGTCCACGTCGGCCCCAACCTGGGCCCGGGACCGCTGGTGCTGTGGGTTGATTACATCCAACCGGCGGGTCCCCCGCTGCCGGTGGACGTGCCCATTCCCGGCTGCGGGTAAGGGCCTGACGACAAATCCGGCCAATCCAAAACTCCGGCCAATCCAAAACGACGTCCGCTCCGAATCACCCGTGACTGGACTGTCAACGGATGGAGTACTGGTGTCTGACGGGGAACTTCGCTGCCTGGTGACCGGCGCGACGGGCTATATCGGTGGCCGGCTGACGCCGCGACTGCTTGAAAGGGGCTACGCCGTACGGGCAATGGCGCGAAACCCCGACAAGCTCGCGGGCGTGCGTTGGCGTGACCGCGTGGAGGTGGTCCGTGGGGATCTCGGCGAGCCAGAGTCACTCACCGCGGCCTTCGACGGCGTCGACGTCGTGTACTACCTCGTGCACTCGATGGGGATCTCGCCGGATTTCGTCGCCGAGGAGGCGCGCTCGGCACGCAACGTAGTGGCCGCAGCCCGGCTCGCAGGTGTGCGCCGACTTGTGTATCTGAGCGGATTGCACCCCAGTGGGGCAGAACTTTCACCCCATCTGCGGTCGCGGACGGAGGTGGGCGAGCGCCTCCTGGCATGCGGCATCGAAACCGTCGTACTGCAGGCCGGGATCGTCATCGGATCCGGGTCGGCGTCGTTCGAGATGGTCCGGCACCTCACCGATCGCCTCCCGGCGATGACGGCACCGAAGTGGGTGCACAACAAGATCCAGCCGATCGCGATCGACGACGTTCTGCACTATTTGACGGAGGCGGCGACGGCGGGGGTACCGGAGTCGCGCACGTGGGATATCGGCGGCCCGGACGTGCTGGAGTACGGCGACGCTCTGCAGGTCTACGCCGAGGTGGCGGGGTTGCGCCGGCGGCTGATCGTCGCGCTGCCCTGGCTCACACCGACGATCGCGAGCTTGTGGATCGGCCTCGTCACACCGATGCCTTCCGGCCTGGCGCGGCCACTGATCGAATCACTGGAATGCGATGCGGTGGTGGGCAATTCGGACATCGACGCGGTGATCGCACCGCCGCCGAACGGCCTCACTGGTTACCGTGACGCGGTCGCTCAGGCATTGCGTTACGGTCCGCTGCCCAGCGACCCGCAGTGGGCCGGACCCCGCTAGGGCCTGCGCAGCGCTGAGACGTTGTCGTTGTCGGCCTGGACCGGGATGCCGGTGCGCGCGGCGGTGGCCAGCATCTGCTCGATCACGTTCTTGCCCAACGCCGTTTCGCCGGGCAGCTCAATCGGGTAGTTGCCGTCGAAGCACGCGGAGCACAGCCGGGAGGCGGGCTGTTCGGTGGCCGCGATCATGCCCTGCTGCGAGATGTAGCCCAGCGTGTCGGCACCGATCGCGTGCCGCACGGCCTCGAGCATTTCCTCCTCGTCGCTTCCATGCTCGGCGTTGGCGATCAGCTCGGCCGGGGTGGCGAAGTCGATGCCGTAGAAGCACGGCCACTTCACCGGCGGCGAGGCGATCCGCACGTGCACCTCGACGGCGCCTGCCTCGCGCAGCATCCGCACCAGCGCCCGCTGGGTGTTGCCGCGCACGATCGAGTCGTCGACGACGATCAGCCGCTTGCCGCGGATCACCTCTTTGAGCGGGTTGAGCTTGAGGCGAATGCCCAACTGCCGGATGGTCTGCGACGGCTGGATGAAAGTCCGTCCCACATAAGCATTTTTCGTCAGGCCCTGGCCGTAGGGGATACCGGACTCCTGCGCGTAGCCGACCGCGGCAGGCGTGCCGGACTCCGGCACGCCGATCACCAGGTCGGCCTCGACCGGCTTCTCCTGTGCCAGCCTGCGGCCGATGTCGACGCGGGTCTTGTGCACCGATCGGCCGGCGATCGTGCTGTCGGGCCGGGCGAGGTAGACGTATTCGAAGACGCAGCCCTTCGGCGACGGCGGGGCGAACCGGGTGGAGCGCACGCCGTCGGCGTCGATGGCCAGCAGTTCGCCCGGCTCGATGTCGCGCACGAACGAAGCGCCGACGATGTCGAGCGCGGCCGTCTCCGAGGCGACCACCCAGCCGCGGTCCAGCCGTCCCAGCGACAACGGCCGCACCCCGTAGGGGTCGCGGGCCGCGTACAGGGTGTTCTCGTCCATGAACGTCAGGCAGAACGCACCGCGGACCGTCGGCAGCAGCTCGAGCGCCGCCTGTTCGAGCGTGGCATCGGCGGCGCCGTGGGCCAGCAGCGCGCCGAGGATGTCGGAGTCCGTCGTGGCGGCGGGCGCGCCGCGCGTTCCGAGCAGCCCGGCCTCGCGGGCGCGGGCGGCCAGCTCGGTGGCGTTGACCAGGTTGCCGTTGTGGCCGAGCGCGACGCCGGTGCCCGCGGCGGTGTTACGGAACACGGGCTGGGCGTTCTCCCAGGTGGTGGAGCCGGTGGTGGAGTAACGGCAGTGGCCGATGGCGACGTGGCCCTCCATCGCGGCCAGTGTCTGCTCGTCGAACACCTGGCTGACCAGGCCGAGGTCCTTGAACACGAGCACCTGTGAACCGTCGGCGACTGCGATGCCCGCCGCTTCCTGGCCGCGGTGCTGAAGCGCGTACAGGCCGTAGTAGGTGAGTTTGGCGACCTCTTCGCCCGGCGCCCAGACACCGAATACGCCACACTCTTCGCGGGGTTCTTGATCGGTCTGCGGGCCGGTCACGATAGGGCTGCTCCCAGGGCGGGGTGGGTAGACACGTTCAGTCTACGGTCATCACGGGTTAATCACGGAATCGCGACATAGTGTCGCGCACCAAATAAACAACGACGGTGTCCGCGGCATTTCCCGTGCGCCAGATCACATCCGCCGCGACTATCCGCTTGCCGGCACCAATGGAAGCAGTCTGGCGATCTCGCCGGCCCGCGCACCCGACAGCCGCAGCTCCCCGGTGGCCACGGCGTCCGCGACGTCCAGCAGACCAGTGGCCAGCAACAGCCAGGTGCGCGGATCGGTCTCCACGACGTTGGGTGGATTGCCCCGCCTGTGTTCGGGTCCCGAAATGCATTGCACCGCAACGAACGGCGGCACGCGCACCTCCACGCTGGCGCCCGGCGCAATGGCCGCAAGAGTGCGCGCGGTCAGCCGCACCGCCTCGCCCAACTCGGTGCGGCCCGGTTCGGGCCGGCTGTCGTCGCGCAACCACTCGACCACGGCCGACACGGCGGCGCGGGTCTTCGCCGGATCGGCACTGCGGCGGGCGGCCATACCTTAGATTCTCAAAGTGCTTGTCGACCGCCACCGACCGCCCTACAAATTGGCGGGCGCGGTGTTCCTGGTGGTCGCAGCGGTCGTCGCGGCCTTCATCTACCTGCAATTTCGCGGCGACCTCACCGACAAGACCCGGCTGACCCTGCTGTCGCCGCGGGCCGGCCTGGTGGTCGAATCGGGGTCGAAGGTGACCTACAACGGCGTGGAGATCGGCCGCGTCTCCCACATCGACATGGTCGACGAGCACGGCACGCCCATGGCCAAACTCACCCTGGACGTGAATCCTCGCTACATCAAGTACATCCCCGCCAACGTTGCGGCCGAGATCCGGGCCACCACGGTGTTCGGCAACAAGTACATATCGTTTAGCTCCCCGAAAAATCCGTCACCACAGCGCATTTCGTCCCACGACGTGATCGACGCGTCGGCGGTGACCACGGAGTTCAACACGCTGTTCGAAACGGTCACCTCGATCGCCGAGCAGGTGGATCCCGTCAAGCTGAACCAGACGCTGGCCGCGACCGCCGACGCGCTCACCGGGCTGGGCGACCGGTTCGGTCAGTCGCTGGAGAACGGCAACCGCATCCTCGACGACCTGAATCCGCAGATGCCGCAGATCGCCTACGACAACCGCAGGGTGGCCGACCTGGCCGACGTCTACGCCGACGCGTCGCCGGACCTGTGGCACGGACTGGAGAACGCGGTGCGGTCCGCGCAGACCTTCAACGACCACCGCGCCGACATCGACGAGGCGCTGATGGCCGCGGTCGGCTTTGCCAACGACGCCGCCGACAGCTTCGAACGCGGCGGACCCTATCTGGTTCGCGGCGCCGCCGACCTGGTTCCGACGACGAAACTTCTCGACGACTACCGCGGCATGATCTTCTGCACGTTCCGCAAGTTTTCGGACGCGCAGAAGCGGGTCGCCGCGGCGCTGGGGGGCAACGGCTACTCGTTGGCTACAGAGTCGGGCACGCTCGCCGGCGCGGGCAATCCGTACGTCTACCCCGACAATCTGCCGCGGGTGAACGCCCACGGCGGTCCCGAAGGCCGTCCCGGCTGTTGGCAGGACATCACGCGTGACCTATGGCCTGCGCCGTATCTGGTGATGGACACCGGCGCTTCCATCGCGCCGTACAACCACTTTGGACTCGGCCAGCCGTTGTTCATCGACTATGTGTGGGGGCGGCAAGTCGGCGAGAACACCATCAACCCGTGACGGTTGACATCAACAAATGTTGAGGTTCTACGTTGGCGGCATGACCTTCAAATCGTACGAACTCGACTTCCTGCGCCAGGCCGACCTTGGCCGGTTGGCCACCATCCAGCCCGACGGCACGCCGCAGAACAGCCCGGTGGGATTCACCTACAACGAGTCCCTCGGCACCATCGACATCGCCGGCTACCGGATGTCGAAGAGCCAGAAGTTCCGCAACATCGCGCGCAACGACAAGGTGGCATTGGTCGTCGACGACATCACCTCGCGCGACCCGTGGCGGGTGCGCTGCCTGGAGATCCGCGGAACCGCCGAACAGGCCGAGATCCCGCGGTCGCACGGAGCGGCCGGTGACGAACTGGACACCGCGATCATCCGGGTCACGCCGCGTCGCATTATCAGTTTCGGCATCGACGATCAGGTCAGCGAGCCGCATCAGCTTCGGGTGGATCGGCGCGACGCCTAGCGCGCCGTTGCACGGCGAGGGCCGCCAGCCCGGCGGCCTCGTTGACCGCCAGGTGCACCAGCATTGGCGCCGCGAGGCTGCCCGACCGCGCCTTCAGCCAGCCGAAGAACCAGCCCGCGACGCCGGTGGCCAGCACTGTGCCGACCACCGGCTGGCCGGTGATGCGGGCGTCGACGATGTGCCACAACCCGAACGCCGCAGCTTGCAGCAGCCGGCCGCGGGTCGGGCCGAGTGCCGCTTCGGCGACGGTCCCCAGCGTCGCGCGGTAGGCGGCTTCCTCGGGCCAGACCGTTCCGATCGGGATGCTCAGCAACAGCCAGCGACCCGGGTGCTCGGGCACGTCACGCTCGGCCATCGCCCTCCGCACCGGCGGCAACGCCGTGATGGCCGCGACACCGAGCGCCGCGGCCGCGCCTGCCGCCAAGCCGTATCGCAGGCCCGACCACAACGCGGGCGGGCGTAGCCCGAGCGGTGGGCGGGTGATCGCGACGAGTCCGGTGCCCAGCGACGCGTTCAGGATCGGATGCCATCGCAGTCTGGGTGCCACAAAGCTCCAGCCCACCAGCGCCGCGGCGACCCCGACCGCGCGAAATCTGCTGGGCCGCATCAGTATTCGGGACCATCGGCGGACTCGGTTTTCTCCAGCGCGATGCGGATGCGTTCGGTGTCGTCGGGCGTCCACCCGTCGGGCGGCGCGACGGCGGCCCAGCCGTCCAGCACGAAGTCACCGTAGTTGTGGCCGTGCCCGCCGGGAACCGACGAGGCGTTGGTCATATCGGCGGCGACCTGCCAGAACGTGATGATCGGATACCAGCGCATGGACGCCGTGCGGTCGCGGCCGGGAGGTTCCTTCAGCCAGTCCGGCCGGCTGAACAGCAGATCCTGCGACCACCACACGATCGGGTCCGACGGATGCTGCAGGAACAGCACCCTGGCCCCCTCCCACGGCGCGGCCGTGCCGGCGAGGATCTCCTTGGCGTCGGTGGCCTGGGAAAACCGCACGGTGCGCCCGTTGTCATAGCGCGGTTCGACCTCCGGCGTGCCGGGGTCGCGCCGCGCGGTGATGGCCTTCCAGAGTGGGCTGGCGTCGGGTGGACCGACCCACAGCACCGACGAGAAACCCATCCGCGCGATGTCGGGCAGCCAGCCGAATGCGGCCTGGCCGGCCATCGAGCCGAGGCTTTCGCCGTAGAGCACGAGCTTGGGACGCCGGTCCGGCGGGAGCTGTAACCACCGGTCGTGGATCGCGTTGACCATCATCCGGCCGGATGTCATCGACTTCTCCCGGTCACCGAGAAACGAAATCCAGCTGGGCAGATAGGAATACTGCGATCCGACCATCGCGGTGTCGCCGTTGTACATCAACTCCAACGATCGCGCGGCCACCGGGTTGATCCACCCAGTGCCGGTAGTCGGGACGATCACGAGCAGCTTGCGGTTGAACGCGCCGGTGCGTTCGAGTTCGCTGAGCAGCACCGCCATTCGGCTCTCGTCGCTGTCGGCGGTCTGCAATCCGATGTAGACGCGCACCGGTTCCTTGGCTGGCCGTCCGTTCAGGCGCGTCAGCTCGTCGGCGTGCGGACCGGTGGCGACGAAGTTGCGGCCCTCGAACCCGAGGGTCTCCCACGGCGC
The DNA here is from genome assembly GCA_963770125.1 of uncultured Actinomycetota bacterium. Classification (GTDB taxonomy): domain Bacteria; phylum Actinomycetota; class Actinomycetes; order Mycobacteriales; family Mycobacteriaceae; genus Mycobacterium. The sequence continues at coordinate 39,390 of CAVYPI010000037.1, forward strand.
GTAAGACGTTGGGCTGCCTGACCGTTCGGGTTGGTCGGGCTGCGTGATGCCTGCCCTGGTGGTGGTGTTCTGTGGTTGGAACACGCGGTTCGCGCCGGCCAGAAAGCCACGGATCAGCACACCGTTGATCAGCGTGATCGCCAGCACCACCACGATCGCGGTGCCGATGAACAACGCCATCTCGTCGTGTAGATGCCAGCGCCTGATGAAGAACCGAGCCATTGTCTTGATCAAGTCGAGCAACACCCGCGCGAGCCCGACGCACACACCACCCACCAACACGGCAATGATCAGCGTGCGCGTGTAGCCGAGCGTGTTAGGGCCCTCCATGCCCATTACCGCCGACACCTGACGCTGCCACGCGGCTGCCGGGATCAGCATCAGCACACTTGCCGTGGCCGACACCGCGACGGTGACGGTCTTCAGCACATACAGCACCCGCTTCGAGGGCGGCCACCAATCGCGGCGCCGTAATACGAAGCGGCGCAACATTCGTCCGGCGAACACGCCGATGCCGTAGCCGATCGCCGCATTGAGCCCACCGATGAGCCCCTGAAACAGCCAGTCGCGCGGCAATAGCGAGGGGGTCAGCGACAGGCAGAAGAACAGCGCGCCGAACGCCATCCCGACGAAGTCGAGGTGCACCAGGCCCCACGCCCAGACGAATAGGGGGTGTCGTTCGCGAGGCGCGACGGTCACCCGAACAACCCGGGAAGCACGCCCTCCGACGTGTTGCGCAGGTCCTCCAGGGAAACGGTGAACAAACCTTGTATGTCGACCGCGTCGCTGCCTTGGTCCACGACGCCGATGCGCGTCGCCGGCAGCCCGCGGACCTCACACATCGCGCGGAATCTGCTCTCCTCAGTGCGCGGCACCGCAACCAGCGCCCGGCCTGCGGACTCGGAGAATAAGAATGTGAAGGGGTCTGTGCCTGATTCAAAGCCTTCGGGAACCAAGATGCGGCAACCGGTTTCACCGGCGAGCGCGGCCTCGACGACGGCCTGCATCAGGCCGCCCTCGGACAGATCGTGCGCGGCCGACACCAGCCCGTCGCGCGACGCGGCAGCGAGCACCTCGGCGAGCAGCTTCTCGCGCGCCAGATCGACCTTGGGCGGCAGGCCGCCGAGATGGTCGGCGGTGACCTGCGCCCAGATCGAGCCGTCGAACTCATCGCGGGTGTCGCCGAGCAGAATCAGCGTCTCGCCGGGCTCGGTGCCCAGCCCGGTGGGGATGCGCCGCTTGACGTCGTCGATCACACCGAGCACACCGACGACCGGGGTGGGCAGGATCGGGGTGGTGCCGGTCTGGTTGTAAAAGCTGACGTTGCCGCCGGTGACCGGAATGCCAAGCGCCGCAGAGCCGTCGGCGAGGCCGCGGACGGCCTGGCTGAATTGCCACATCACCGCCGGATCCTCGGGCGAGCCGAAGTTGAGGCAGTTGGTCACCGCGGCCGGCGTCGCGCCGGTGACCGCGACGTTGCGGTACGCCTCAGCCAGCGCGAGCTGCACGCCGGTGTACGGGTCGAGCTGGGTGTAGCGGCCGGAGGCGTCGGTGGACACTGCGATGCCGCGGCCGGTGGCTTCGTCGACGCGCAGCACGCCGCCATCGGCGTGTTCGGCGAGTACGGTGTTGCCGCGCACGTAGCGGTCGTACTGCTCGGTGATGAACGCCCGGCTGCACAGGTGCGGACTGCCAAGCAGCGCAAGCAAAGTGGCGCGCAGTTCCTCGCCAGTGGACGGCCGAGGCAGCTTGGCGGAGGTGTCCGCGTTGAGCACATCCTGGGTGTCCGGACGTTGCACCGGACGCTCGTAGACCGGTCCCTCGTGCGCGACCGTGCGCGGCGGCACGTCGACGACCGTCTCGCCATGCCAGGTGATCTGCAGCCGATCGCCGTCGGTGACCTCACCGATGACGGCGGCCAGCACCTCCCACTTGCGGCAGACGGCAAGGAACGCGTCGACGTTCTCGGGCGCGACGACCGCGCACATCCGCTCCTGCGACTCGCTGGACAGGATCTCGGCGGGCGTCATGTTGGCGGCGCGCAGCGGCACGGTGTCCAGCTCGATCCGCATGCCGCCGTCGCCTGCCGACGCGAGTTCAGATGTGGCGCAGGACAATCCGGCGCCACCGAGGTCCTGGATGCCGATCACCAGGTCGTTGGCGTACAGCTCGAGACAGCACTCGATGAGCACCTTCTCCATGAAGGGGTCGCCCACCTGAACCGACGGCAGCTTCTTCCGAGATCCGGGCCCGGCGCCCTCGTCGCCGCCGAACGTCTCCGACGCCAGCACCGACACGCCACCGATACCGTCGAGACCGGTGCGCGCGCCGAACAGGATGATCTTGTTGCCCGTGCCCGACGCGAACGCGAGATGCAGATCCTCTTTGCGCAGCACCCCGACGCACAGCGCGTTCACCAACGGGTTGCCTGCGTACGAGGCGTCGAAGACGGTCTCGCCGCCGATGTTGGGCAGCCCCAGCGAGTTTCCGTAGCCGCCGATGCCGCGCACCACCCCGTCGACTATCCGGCGCGTGTCGGGCGCGTCGGCGGCGCCGAACCGCAGCTGGTCCATGACGGCGACCGGCCGGGCGCCCATCGCCATGATGTCGCGGACGATGCCACCGACGCCGGTGGCCGCGCCCTGGTATGGCTCGATGTACGACGGGTGGTTGTGCGACTCCACCTTGAAGGTGGCCGCCCAGCCGTCGCCGATGTCGACGACGCCTGCGTTCTCGCCGATGCCTGCCAGCATCGAGGCCCGCATCGCCTCGGTGGTGGTCTCGCCGAAGTAGCGCAGGTGCACCTTGGAGGACTTGTACGAGCAGTGCTCGCTCCACATCACCGAGTACATGGCCAGCTCGGCGTCGGTGGGCCTGCGGCCGAGGATCTCGCGGATCCGCTGGTACTCGTCGTCCTTGAGGCCGAGTTCGCGGAACGGCTGGGGTTGCTCGGGAGTGGCGGCGGCGCGCTCGACGGTGTCCAGGGCGTGGGTGAGCTCCGACGTCACCCCGCCAGTCTAGTTTGCGTCGCCTGCCGTCACGCAGAACGCGTTCCCGTCCGGGTCGGCCAGCACCACCCACCCGAAGTCGCCGATGCTGTGTCGCCCTGTTTCGCTGGCCCCCAGGTGCACCAACCGCTTGACCTCGGCGTCGACGTCAGCGGCGGTGAAGTCGAGGTGTACGCGGTTCTTGCCGGGTGTCGGATCGGGCACTTTCTGAAACAACAGTTTCGGCCCGGGCTGACGTTCGACCGCGACGAATACGCCGGGGACATAGGGCATTACCTGGCCGCCCGCGGCCTGGGCCCACCACTGGGCCGCCTTCTCCGGGTCGCTGCAGTCGAACGTGATCGATTCCACTTTGAGAGCCATGGCGCTGACCCTAGATCAGGCCGGTGACAAGAACGCCTGCAATGCAGCGGAGTAGGCGGCGACGTCGGCGGCACCCATCAACTCACGCGCGGAATGCATGGCGACCTGGGCCGCACCGACGTCGACGGTCGGGATGCCGGTGCGCGCCGAGGTCATCGGACCGATCGTCGACCCGCACGGCATGTCGGCCCGATGCTCGTAGCGCTGCAGCGGCACGCCCGCCTGCGCGCATGCCAGCGCGAAGGCCGCCGCGGTGCGGCTGTCGGTGGCATACCTGAGGTTCGGCTGCACCTTGAGCACCGGCCCGGCGTTGACCTCGATGAGGTGACCGGGCTCGTGCCGCTCGGGATAGTTCGGATGCGTCGCGTGCGCCATGTCACCGGACGCCACCATCGACCTCGACAGCCGGCGCAGGTATTCCTCCCGGCCGCCGCCCACGGCCAACGTGATGCGCTCGAGCACCGTTGGCAGCAGCTCGGACTGCGCGCCGTGATCAGACTGCGAGCCGACCTCCTCATGGTCGAACAGGGCCAGCACCGGAAGGTGACCGCTCGGTTCGGCGGCCAGGAACGCCTCGAGCCCGGCATAGCAGGTGGCCTGGTTGTCCAGCCGCGGCGCGCTGAGCAGCTCGCCATCGGCGCCGACCAGCCGCGACGGCGTCAGATCGTGGGTCATCAGGTCGGCGCCGAGCACGTCGGCGACATCGACCCCGGCCCAGTCCGCGACGTAAGCGAGGAACGACCGGGAGCCGCTGCCGACGCCCCAGACCGCGTTGACGTGCCGCTGCGGGTCCAGGTGACACCGCCTTGCGGTCCTCGGCCAAGTGGATGGCCAGCTGAGGCACGCGCAGGATCGGCTCGTCGATGCGCACAGGTCGGTGGTCTATCTCGAGGCCGACGCGGACCGAAAGCCTGCCGCTGACGCCGAGGTCGCGGTCGAGCCACGAGTTCAACCATGCGCCGCCATACGGTTCCAGCGCGACGACCTGCCAGCCGGACACGAACCGGTCGGGGTGCTGCTTGACCCGCAGGTTGGGGCTGTCGGTGTGTGCCCCGACGATGCGAAAAGGCGTGGTCGCATCATCACCGGCGATCCAGGCCACCAGCGAACCCGCCCGCACCGTGAAGAACCGCCCCGACGCTGGCCATTCGTCGGCCTCCGACAAACCCCTGAACCCCGCGTCGGTCAGCCGCTGCGCGGCCGTCTCACAGACGTGGAACGGCGACGGTGACGCGTCGATGAATTCGCACAGTCCCTGCGCAGTTGCGGACATGGTTCACCATCATTGCCGACGCGGGATTCGCTAGGGTCAAACGGTGCCCGCACCACTACCGCAACCGGTAACGGCGCCGTTGACACCTGCAGCCATCTTCCTAGTGGTCACCATCGATGAAGACGGTGAGGCCCCCGTCCACGACGCGCTGCCCGACATCTCCGGGTTGGTCCGCGCGGTCGGCTTCCGTGACATGGACAAGCACCTCTCGGTGGTCACTTCGATCGGATCGGATGCCTGGGACCGCCTGTTCTCGGGTCCGCGGCCGGCCGAGCTGACCCCGTTCGTCGAACTGCACGGCGCGCGCCATCACGCCCCGGCGACGCCGGGGGATCTGCTGTTCCACATCAAGGCGCTGTCGATGGACATGTGCTTCGAGTTGGCGGGCCGGATCGTCAAGGCGTTGGGGGCGGTCACCGTCGTCGACGAGACCCACGGCTTCCGGTTCTTCGACAGCCGGGACCTGCTGGGCTTCGTCGACGGCACCGAAAATCCGGAAGGACCACTTGCGGTGTCCGCCACCGAGATTGGCGACGAGGATCCCGATTTCGCAGGCGGCTGCTACGTCCACGTGCAGAAGTACCTGCACGACATGGCGTCGTGGGAGTCGCTGTCGGTCACCGAGCAGGAGTTGGTGATCGGACGGAGCAAGCTCGAGGACATCGAGATGGACGACGACGCGAAACCGCCGAACGCCCATATCGCGTTGAACGTGATCGAAGACGAGGACGGCAATGAGCTGAAGATCGTCCGGCACAACATGCCGTTCGGCGAGATCGGCAAGGACGAATACGGCACCTACTTCATCGGCTATTCGCGCACCGCCGCGGTCACCGAGCGGATGCTGAGCAACATGTTCATCGGCGACCCGCCGGGCAACACCGACCACATCCTGGAATTCTCGACCGCGATCACCGGCGGGAAGTTCTTCACGCCGATCGTCGACTTTCTCAACGATCCACCGCCGCTTCCGGATTCGGAGCCCGAAGAAGAGCAACCAGCAGTGACCGTCGCGCCCGTCGCCACCAACGGGTCGTTGGGGATCGGCAGCCTGAAAGGAACCCGCCAATGAACAACCTGTATCGCGATCTGGCTCCGATCACCGAGGCCGCCTGGGCGGAAATCGAATTGGAGGCGACGCGGACGTTCAAACGGCACATCGCCGGGCGACGGGTGGTCGACGTCAGCGAGCCGGGCGGACCGGTGACCGCGGCGATCAGCACCGGTCATCTTCGAGACGTCGCGCCGCCGGGTGATGGTGTGGTGGCGCACCTGCGCGAGAGCAAGCCGCTGGTGCGGCTGCGGGTGCCGTTCACGGTGTCGCGCACTGCTATCGACGACGTCGAGCGCGGCTCGCAGGACTCGGACTGGGATCCGGTCAAGGACGCCGCCAAAAAGCTGGCGTTCGTCGAGGACCGGGCCATGTTCGAGGGTTACGACGCGGCATCCATCGAGGGCATCCGCGCGTGCAGCTCGAATCCCGCGCTCGCGCTGCCACAGGACGGCCGCCAGATTCCCGACGTCATCGCCCAGGCGCTATCGGAGCTGCGGCTGGCCGGTGTCGACGGCCCGTATTCGGCGCTGCTGTCGGCCGACGTCTACACCAAGGTCAGCGAGACCACCGAACACGGCTATCCGATCCGCGAGCACCTCACCCGGCTGGTCGACGGCGACATCATCTGGGCCCCGGCGATCGACGGCGCATTCGTGCTGTCCACCCGCGGCGGCGATTTCGATCTGCAGCTTGGCACCGACGTGTCGATCGGCTACTTGTCGCACGACGCCGGCACGGTCGAGCTGTATCTCGAGGAGACGCTGACGTTCCTGTGCTACACGGCCGAGGCGTCGGTCGCACTCACGCCCTAAAGCCGAACAGCACCCCGCGAGCGACCGTGTTTGCACACGACACGCCGTGGATTCCTGGCATTTTGCGGTCGCTCGCGGGCAATAACTAGGCGGCCAGTACCAGATCCAGCGCCGAGTAGAACAGGCCGAGCCCGTCGTCGGACGGGCCGGTCAGGGCCTCGGTGGCGTGTTCGGGGTGCGGCATCAGGCCGACGACGCGACCGTTGGCCGAACCGATGCCCGCGATGTCGCGCAGCGAGCCGTTGGGGTTGTCGCGATAGCGGAACACCACTCGGCCCCCGCCCTCGAGCTCGTCGAGCACCTTCTCGCTGGCGACGTAGCGGCCCTCCCCGGACTTCAGCGGCACCAGCAGGTCGGCGCCGAGTTCGTAGCGCGACGTCCACGCCGTCGAATTCGACGCGACCTCCAGCCACAGATCGCGACAGACGAAGTGCAGGCCCGCGTTGCGCGTCAAGGCACCCGGCAGCAGGCCCGCCTCACACAACACCTGAAAGCCGTTGCAAATCCCCAACACTGGCATGCCTTGCTCGGCAGCCCGGACCACCTCGCCCATTACCGGTGCGAACTTGGCGATCGCACCGCAGCGCAGATAGTCGCCGTAGGAGAAGCCCCCGGGCACCACCACCGCGTCGACCCCCTTGAGGTCGGCGTCGGCATGCCACAAGCTGACTGCCGCGGCGCCGGCCAGCCGGACCGCCCTGGCGGCGTCGACGTCATCGAGCGTGCCGGGAAACGTGATCACGCCCACCCGCGCGGTCATGATTGCTCCCTGCTGACCGACCAGTCCTCGATGACCGTGTTCGCCAACAGCGATTCGGCGATCTCGGCGAGGGTTTCGTCGTTGATGCTGTCGTCGACCTCGAGCTCAAAACGCTTGCCCTGCCGGACATCTGAGACACCGCCGAGGCCGAGACGGCCCAGTGCGCCGACGATCGCCTGCCCCTGCGGGTCGAGGATCTCCGCCTTGGGCATCACGTGCACAACCACCCTTGCCACGGCGATCACTCTACCGGCGGCGATGCCGGGATCGCCTCACCGGCACGACCCGAGGTACGCGCTGCACAACGGTGCCGCCATCGCGTCGAGGACCTCTGCGTCGGCCACCGCGGGCCAGTCCACCTGCGGGGGCAGCGACGACCACATGGCCAGTTCGACGACGGTGCTGCTGTCGGGGTGGGCCAGCAGGTACTCGTGCATGACCTGATGGCCCGCGTCGCTGATGACAGCGGCGATGCGGCCGGGTTCGTTGGTGGTGATCGACGGCGACGTCTGAGCGGCCGTCGACTGGCAGTCGCGCAGCCTGGACCTGGCGGTTTCCAGCGTGGTCAGCGCCGTGGGGCCGCCGGTCGCGGTGTCGCCACGCCAGTGGATCACCTGCACGACCAGGTTCCATTGGCCCTCCTGGTGCAGCACGACCGACCGCGCCGCTACGGCGTAGGCACGGGCGTCGTTGGCAACCGGCGGGCTGCCGCACAGCGCCTCGAAGCCAAACCGCGGCGACGGCGCCGTGACCGCCAATCCGGCCAGGCCAGGCCATTGATAGACGGGATACAGCGGGATGGAGGTCGGGGCGATCCAGGCTGAATCGGGGATGGCATCGCAAATCGGCGGGCACTGGCCGGGGACCGCACGCGCAGTCCAGCCGGCACTCGGCGCGATGGCCACCCCGCAGGTCGCCAAGGCCACCGCCAGCATCAATCGCACGTCTCAACTTCCCCCTAGCACGGCCTTGCGCGCCACAATATAGGCATGGAATTGACGCATTTCGGCCATTCATGCTTACTCGCAAGTTTCACGGGCGATTCGGGTGCGTCCACAACGGTTCTGTTCGATCCTGGCGTTTTCTCGCACGGTTTCGAGGGCATCAAGGGGCTCTCGGCGATCCTGATCACCCATCAACATCCCGACCACGCCGACACGGAGCGGCTGCCGGCACTGGTCGATGCCAACCTCCAGGCCGCCCTGTACGCCGACCCGCAGACCGCCGAGCAACTCGGCGGGCGGTGGAAGGCGGTCCACGTCGGCGACGAGTTCGGTGTCGGACCCCTGACTGTTCGCGGCGTCGGCGGGCGGCACGCGGTGATCCACCCGGAAATCCCTGTGATCGACAACATTTCGTATCTCGTCGGCGACGGCTCGCATGCGGCGCGGTTGATGCACCCGGGCGACGCGCTGTTCACGCCGGGCGAGCCGGTCGACGTGCTGGCCACCCCCGCGGCGGCGCCGTGGATGAAGATCTCGGAGGCCGTCGACTATCTGCGGGCCGTCGCACCGACACATGCCGTGCCCATCCATCAGGCGATCATCGAGCCGAATGCCCGCGGCATTTACTACGGGCGGCTGTCCGAGATGACCGACACCGACTTCCAGGTGCTGGAGCCCGAAAACGGCACCGAATTCTGATTCGCGGCTCGGCCACGGTCTTCTAGACGTCACGCGCCGCGGCACGGCCCGCTGCCCGGCCGGAGAACACGCAACCGCCGAGGAACGTGCCCTCCAGCGAGCGGTAGCCGTGCACACCACCGCCGCCGAAACCGGCGGCCTCACCCGCCGCATAGAGGCCATCGAACACGCTGCCGTCGGACTTGAGCACGCGTGAGTCAAGGTCGGTTTCCAAGCCGCCCAACGACTTACGCGTCAGGATGTGCAGTTTGACGGCGATCAGCGGTCCGGCCTTCGGGTCGGTGAGTCGGTGCGGGGCGACGACGCGGGTGACCCGATCGCCAAGGTAGTTGCGTGCCACGCGAATCGAGGCGATCTGGGTGTCCTTGGTGAACCGGTTGGCCACTTCGCGGTCGCGCGCGGTCACCTCGGTCTCCACAGTGGCGTAGTCGACCGGCAGCACGTGGGGCACGGTGTTCATCGCGGACACCAAGTCCCGCAGGGAGCTTGCGCTGACGAAGTCGACACCCTTGTCGACGAACGCCTGCACCGGTGCGGGCGCGCCCGCCCGCACCCTGGCGAGTACATCGCGCACGCTCTTGCCGGTGAGGTCGGGATTCTGCTCCTGCCCGGACAGCGCGAACTCCTTGGCGATGATCCGCGCGTTGAGGATGAACCAGGTGTAGTCCTGCCCGGTGTGCGCGATGTATTCCAGCGTGCCCAGCGTGTCGAAGCCGGGATACAACGGCGACGGCAGCCGCTTGCCGGTGGCGTCCAGCCACAGCGACGACGGACCGGGCAGGATTCGGATGCCGTGCAGCGGCCAGATCGGGTCGTAGTTGGTGATGCCCTCGGTGTAATGCCACATCCGGTCGCTGTTGATGACATGGGCGCCCGCGGATTCGGTGATGCCGATCATCCGACCGTCGACGTGCGCGGGTACCCCACTGAGCAGCTGTTCGGGCACCCGTCCCATCCGTTCGGGCCAGTTCTGCCGGACCAGGTCGTGGTTTCCGCCGATGCCGCCGCTGGCGACGATCACCGCCGATGCGCGGAACTCGAAGTCGCCGACGGCGTTTCGTGACGTTGCCACACCGCGCGCCGCAGTCGTCGGCTCCAGCACCGCGCCGCGCACCCCGACCACTGTGCTGTTCTCGACCACCAGCTCGTCGACGCGATGGCGATACGCGAACCGCACCTTCGTGTTACCCAGCAGCCGGCGCGCGAAGATGTCGACGATCGCCGGGCCGGTCCCCCAAGTGATGTGGAAGCGCGGCACCGAATTGCCATGGCCGCGTGCGTCGTAGCCGCCGCGCTCGGCCCAGCCCACGACGGGGAAGGTCTGCAGCCCGCGTTCGCGCAGCCAGCTGCGCTTCTCGCCTGCGGCGAAGTCGACGTAGGCGTGTGCCCATTGCCGCGGCCAGTGGTCCTCGGGCCGGTCGAAGCCCGCGGTGCCGAGCCAGTCCTGCAACGCCAGCTCGTGGCTGTCGTGGATACCCAGCCGCCGCTGTTCCGGGCTGTCGACGAAGAACAGGCCACCGAACGACCAGAACGCCTGACCACCGATGTTGTTGGCGTTCTCCTGGTCCACGATCAGCACGCGGCGCCCCCGCTCGACCAGTTCACAGGCGGCGACCAGACCGGCCAGACCGGCACCCACCACGATCACATCAGCGTCAGCCATGGCCGCCAATGTAGCGGCCCTGCCTGATCACGCGGCGTCGGTCAACGCGGGGTACGGGTCCCAGTGGTAGACGGACGGCACGCAGCGATGCATCAACGCCAGGTCGACGGCGTCGAGCATGGCCTGCCGGGGTCCGGGCCGACGCAGGTGACGGGCGGCCACCGCGACGCGGACGATGCCCTCGCGGCGCGCGGTGCGCTCGGCCGACAGCACCAGTGTCCGGCACCACCATGGCTCGCTTAAGAAGCCCTCGCCGATGCCGAGGACCCTCGCCCGCACCATCGTCTGACGCACCAGGTCAGTGATGCCGTTCAGCCCGACCAGTAGGCGAAAGCCGTTGCGAGGCAATGCTGTTACCGTGCCCTGTGAAACCGTCCAGCCGGGGGCGGCGAACAGTCGGCTGCGCAGGCCCAAGTGCTCGAGTACCCGGTCCGCGGCCATCAGCCGCAGGTTGGCTTCGTGTGCGGGCAACGTCGCGAATTCGCCGCGCCGCTTCTTGGTGGCGGCCTCGTCGAAGCCGTGCAGCACGATCGCGTCACCGCGTTGGCGCCGGTCAGCTAGCCACTCGACGGTCGGCGCGTCGGAGTCGAGCCGATAGCCGCCCTTGATGCGGGGCGCAACCAGGAACGAGGCAGGGACGCCGCGCGCATCCAGCAGCTCGCAGAACGCGTCTACCTCGGTCAGTGTGCGGTCGCTGATCCCGGAGACCGAGACGATCAGTTGTCCAGCCACGTGTTCATTGTGGCAACGTCAGGTGTCCCAACGGTTTACAACACGTGGGCAGGAGTTGACTTTCTATCGCGGCAGGACGGCCTCGATGGCGGCGATGACCTCGGGCGCGTCGGGAGCAGTGCGCGGCCGGAACCGGTTGACCACCTCGCCACCGGGTGCGAGCAGGAACTTCTCGAAGTTCCATTGCACGTCGCCCGCTTCGCCGCTGTCGTCGGGCGTTTTGGTCAGCTCGGCGTAGAGCGGGTGCCGGTCCGAACCGTTGACGTCGGTCTTGGCCAGCAGCGGGAACGTCACCCCGTAGTTCGTCGTGCAGAAGGTCTGGATCTCTTCGGCGGTGCCCGGTTCCTGGCCCATGAACTGGTTGCAGGGCACTCCGATCACTGTCAACCCGCGCTCACCGTAGTCCTTCGCCAGCTGATTCAACGCGGTGTATTGCGGGGTGAGGCCGCATTTCGAGGCCACGTTCACCACCAGCGCGGCACCGTCGGCCAGATCGGCCAGCGTGGTGGAGCGCCCGTCCAGCGTGGTCACGGCGATGTCGGTCAACCGTGTTTCGGTCATGCCCGCAGGTTAGCCGTCGAACAGCATCAGCGCGATCTTCTCGACGGCCGCCATAGGGTCGTCGCCGGTATCGATCGCCTCGTTGAGGCGAAGCATCGCAAAGCCGTGCACCAACGACCACGCGGCGAGCGCGGCGCTTTGTGGATCCGCCTTGGCCTGTGGGTCTTTCAGCGTGCCGACGCCGTGCGCCAATTCGACGCCGGCGGCCTTCTGGGCCGCGACGAATTCGGGATCGTCGGGGTTGACGAGTGAGCGGTCGAACATCACGGCGTAGTGGCCCGGATGGTCCAGTGCGAACCGCACATACGCCAGCGCCGCGTCGATGAAGTCCGGCCGCGCGCCCGCCAGTGCGTCGGCCAGCAGTCGCCATCCCTGTGCCGCGAGCGCTGTGAAGAGGCCGCGGCGGTCGACGAAGTGATGCGCCGGGGCGGCGTGTGAGACACCGGCCTCCCGCGCGAGTTCACGCAGCGAGATCCCGTCGGCGCCGCGCTGGGCCACCAGGGTGGCGGCCTTGGCGAGGATGACGGCCTTCAGGTCGCCGTGGTGGTAGGTGTCCCTGCTCATGCGGTCATCATAGCCAGTAATCTTGACAGTGCCTAGATTATTGGCTAGCGTATGCCGTCATCTTGACACTGTCTAGATGAGGAGTCTGCAATGGCCGTCGTCATCACTTTGGTCCTTGGCACGCTGGGCGCCCGGTTGGTTGGCTGGTTGGGCGTCGAGTACGTCGACAGCTGGCCGCAGGCCGTCGCCGTCGGGCTGGCGGCGATGTTCGCGATGACCGGGGTCGCGCATTTCGTGAACCCGCGCCGCGGCGACATGATCGCGATCGTGCCGCCGCGCCTGCCTGCCGCCGGATTGCTCGTCACGATCACCGGCGTCCTCGAACTGGTGGGCGCGGCCGGACTGCTGTACCCGCCCACCCGCGTCGCGGCCGCAGTGTGCCTGTTCGTGTTGATGCTGGCGATGTTTCCGGCCAACATCTACGCGTCGCGGATGCCGAACCCGCCGAAGTCGATGACGTCGCGGCTGGACGTGCGCACAGTCGAGGAGATCGTGTACCTAGGCGCTGCCGTCGTCGTTGGCCTTGGCAGCATCCAGTAGCCAGGCGTACTGGAAGGCGGCGTCCTTCCAGCGTTCGTAGCGTCCGCTGATGCCACCGTGGCCGGCGTTCATCTCGGTCTTGAGCAGCACCGAGTGGCCGTCGGTCTTGGTGTGCCGAAGCGCCGCAACCCATTTCGCGGGTTCGACATAGAGGACCCTGGTGTCGTTCAACGACGTCATCGCGAGGATCCGTGGATAGTCCTTTGCCTCGATGTTCTCGTAGGGCGAGTAGGACTTCATGTAGTAGTAGACGTCCTTGTCTTCCAACGGGTTTCCCCATTCGTCCCACTCTGTCACGGTGAGTGGCAGCGACGGGTCGAGGATCGTCGTCAACGCGTCGACGAAGGGCACCGCGGCCAGGATGCCGGCGAACAGGTCCGGCGCCATGTTGGCGATCGCACCCATCAGCAAGCCACCCGCGCTGCCGCCGAAAGCGACGAGGGTCTCCGGCCGGGTCACGTCGGTGTCGACGAGATGGGATGCCACGGCGATGAAGTCGGTGAAGGTGTTCTTCTTCTCCAACAGCTTGCCGTGCTCGTACCATGGCCGGCCGAGTTCACCGCCGCCCCGCACGTGCGCGACGGCGAACACCATGCCGCGGTCCAGTAGCGACAGCCGGGCGATGGAAAAGCGCGGATCCTCGCACGACTCATATGCGCCGTAGCCATACAACAGCGTGGGCGCAGGGTAGGGCACGCCGATGCGGTGGACGATCGAGATCGGTACCCTCGCGCCGTCGGGGGCGACGGCCCAATCGCGGCGCTCGACATACTCGTCGGAGTGGTAGTCGCCGAGCACCGGCTGTTCACGCAGCAGCGTGCGCTCGCCGGTGGCGAGGTCGATGTCATAGATGCGCACCGGAATGACGAACGACGTCGCCCCGACCCGCAGCTTCGGGCAGCTCCAATTCGGGTTGGCGGACAGGCCCGCCGACATCAGTTCGGAGTCGAACGTGATGTCCTCGGGGTGGCCGTAGTCGCCGTCTGCGTAAATCGGCCACAGCTGGATCCGCGGTAGTGCCTCGCGCCGGTAGCTGACCACGAGATGACCCTCGAACGCGTCGACGGAGTCCAGTCGCACATCGTCGCGGTGCTCGATCAGCGTGCGAAAAGCTTGGGGATCGCCGACGGGAGCCTCGACGAGAGTGAAGTTCTCGGCACCGTCGTTGTGCAGGATGAGGAACCGGTCCTCACCGCCGACGATCGCGTGTTCGACGGAGTACTCGACAAGCTCACGGCGCGGCCAGATGGGGGTGAACTCGGTTTGGCCGTCGATGGCGTCGCCGTAGCGCAACTCGGTGGTGACGGCGCTGCCCGCCGCGATGATCATGTACTTGCTGCTGCGGGTGCGGCCGACCGCGAGCCAGAACTTCTCGTCGGGCTCGTGGTAGACCCTTTCGGCGGGCAGCCCAGCGCCGAGGCGGTGCCGCCACACGGTGTCGGGACGCCAGGCGTCGTCGACGGTTACGTAGTAGAGCGTGCGGTTGTCGGCGGCCCACGTGGCGCCCGCGCCGATGCCGACGATCTGGTCTTCGTACAGGGCGCCGGTGCGCAAGTCCTTGAACCGCAACGTGTATCGCTCGTCGCCCGTGACGTCCACGGAGTAGGCCAGGATGTTGCCGTCGAGGCTGACGGAGGCGGCGCCGAGCGCGAAGAAGTCGTGCCCTTCGGCCTCGACGTTCTCGTCGAGCAGGATCTGCTCGCCGGGGATCTCGGTTTCCTCGTCGAACTGCGGCGGTGTCCAGTCATCGGGATCGGTGACCGGGCAACGGCATTGCACGCTGTATTGCTTGCCCTCGAAGCTTCTGCCGTAGTACCACCAGTCGCCGCGGCGGGTGGGCACGGACAGATCGGTTTCCTTGGTGCGCGCCTTTATCTCGTCGAAGATCTTCTGCCGCAACGGTGCCAGGTTCGACGTCGTGTGTTCGGTGTAGTCGTTCTCGGCGTTCAGGTAGTCGATGACTTCGGGGTTTGACTTGTCGCGCAGCCACTCGTAGGGGTCGATGAACACGTCGCCATGATGTTCCCGACGAGCGTCGATCCTTTTGGCTTCCGGTGGTTTCACGGTTTGATCCAGTCGTCGAATTTGAGGCCCGAGATGCGTTCGTAGGCTTCGATATAGCGCGCGCGGGTGGCATCGACGATGTCGGGCGGCAGCGGGGGCGGCGGCTCGTCGCCGTTGCGGTCCCAGCCGGACTCCGGGCCGGTGAGCCAATTGCGCACGAACTGCTTGTCGAAGCTCTGCTGGACGACACCCTCCCGGTAGTCGTCGGCGCGCCAGTACCTGCTGGAGTCCGGGGTGAAGACCTCGTCGGCCAGTCGCACGTTGCCATGCTTGTCCACACCGAACTCGAACTTGGTGTCGGCGACGATGATGCCCTTCGTCAAGGCGTGATCGGCGCCCTGGATGTACGTCTGCAGTGTGCGTTCTCGCAGCTGATTGGCTCTCACGGCGCCGACCAGATCGATCACGTCGTTGAACGTGATGTTCTCATCGTGTTGTCCCAGTTCGGCTTTGGTGGCCGGGGTGAACAGTGGCTGGACGAACTTGCTGGCCTCGGCCAGCCCGGGCGGCAGCGCGATGCCGCACAGCTTGCCGGTCTTCTGGTAGTCGATCAGGCCCGAGCCGGTCAGGTAGCCGCGGGCCACCGCCTCAACCGGCAGCATCTCGAGTTCCTGCACGACCAGCGCCCGGCCGAGCACCTCCTGGGGGATGCGTTCGTCGTCGGGTGGACCTGCCAGGTGGTTGGGCGCCTCGACGTAGTCGAAGAAGAAGACGCTCATCGCGGTCAGGATGCGGCCCTTGTCGGGTATCTCGGAGTCGAGGATGTAGTCGTACGCGGAGATCCGATCGGTGGCGACGAACAGTAGGTGCTCGTCGTCGATGCGGTACAACTCGCGAACCTTGCCGCTGGCCAGATGTTGGTAGTCGGACAGAGCGGGGCGCATCGGGCCAGCCTATCTGCTGGGATCAATCCCATGACGTCCCGTTATCTGCCCTACGCCACCACACCGACGCGACTGGTCGCGCAGCTGATCAGCGATGTGGTGGTGATCGCCTGGACAAGCGTGTGGGTGCTGGTCGGGATGGCGGTACACGCCGCCGTGTCGACCATCGCCGAGTTCGGCAGGCAAGTCGAAGGCGGCGCCAATGGGATCGCAGGCAACCTCGATTCGGCGGGCGACGGCGCGGACAAGGTGCCGTTGATCGGTGACGCGTTGAGCAAGCCGTTGACCGCCGCGGGTGAGGCCGCCCGCGACATCGCGGGCGCCGGGCACAACCTGGATGTCACCGCGAGCTGGCTGGCGTGGCTGCTGGCGCTGGCCGTCGCGGCGCCACCCATCCTGGCGCTCGCGATGCCGTGGCTGTTTCTGCGGGTCCGGTTCTTCCGTCGCAAGTGGACGGCATTGTCATTGGCGGCCACGCCCGCCGGCGAACAGCTGCTGGCGCTGCGGGCGCTGGCTAACCGGCCGCTGGCCAAGCTCGCGACGATCAGCGTGGATCCCGTCGGCGCCTGGCGGCGCGAGGACGCCCTGACGATCCGCGGCCTGGCCGCACTGGAACTCCGCGCCGCCGGCGTGCGACTCCGCCGCTAATTCGGCGACTTGGGCGTGATTTCTGGCGCTCAGCGCAGGTTTTCACGCCGAGATCGCGAGGGAGGGAACTCCACGAGCGCATAACGCCGTCAAATGTGGATGCTCGACGAATTCCTACGTGAAAACGACGGCGTAATCACACTCGCTCAAGCAATGCGGTGTGGTATGAGCGAGTACGCCGTCATCCGTCGCCAACGCGCTGGCAATTGGCGACGATGTGGTCCCGACGTTTACTTCGTCGAGGATCGGCCCTTCACCGATGCGGCACGCATTCGCGCTGCCGTCTGGGGTTACGGCCCGCGCGCTGCGGCGAGCGGGCTTGCTGCCGCATGGTGGCATGGTGCCACCAATTACGCGCCGCAGTTCGTCGAGGTGACGGTGCCGCGTGCGAGCAATGGTCGGCGTCGTCGCGGCACGAGGCTGAGACGGCGCGACCTGTCGCCCGCCGACATCGTCGAGCGAAAGGGCCTGCGGGTGACGGCGTTGCCCCTCACGGTCGTCGAAGCGGCCGCCCGACATGGCGGCGGCGCCAAGCTGATGGACTCTGCATTGCAGCGCCATGTCGAACTGCCGCAGCTATGGCGTGCGCACCTAAGCAACAAGGGTCGCCATGGCTCCCCCGCAGCACGCCGCCTGCTGCAGGCCGCTTCCGACGGCGCGCGGTCGGAGGCCGAACGACTGTTGGTGAAACTCCTGCGGGAAGCCGGCATCAAGGGCTGGCGGACGAACTACCCGATCGGCGGATACAAGGTCGATGTGGCATTTCCGAAACAGAGGGTCGCGATCGAGGTCGACGGCTGGGCGTTCCACAGTGACCCAGAGGCGTTCGAGATCGACCGTAAGCGGCAGAACGCCATCGCGCTGCTCGGCTGGCAAGTGCTTCGGTTCACGTGGTTGGACCTGACGGAGTATCCGCAGCGCGTGATCGCCGAAATTCGACGAGCGATCCGATCGCCACGGTGACCCACGCGGCGAACGCGATCCAAAAGAACACCAGCGACACCGTCGTCAGCCACCGCCAGCCGATTTCGACGGCCGTGGCATACGTGGCCGCCGAGTACATCCCGAGTGGGAACACCGCCGCCCACCACAGCCCCGGCGCAAGCTCACGTCGCCTGCGGAAGCGTTGCATCGTGACGTAGATCAGTGGCGGGATCCACGCTGTCGCCACGAACCACGTCACGACCGTCACGGGGCGAACGCTCTCCAGTCCGGCCTTGTGGATGCGATCGCCCGCCAACGTCGCGATCGCCGCACCGCCCATCAGAATCCAGATGTCCGGCTGCACCAACTCCGCAGCGGAAGAATCGCGGACAGCGCGCCAGACGATCAACCCCGTCATCAACAGATACACGCCGATGGCGATGGCCCAGAACAGCACTGCGAGAAACACGATCTTCAGATCCGCCATCACGATGGCCAACCCGGACGTCGCAACGCTCGCCAGTTCCCAGCCGCCGTGCGCGCGGTCGCGCAGCGCGGCGCCGCGGTCGCGCCAGATGCGCCGCGCCACGACCGGCGCCAATGAAAGCCACCCCTGCAGCGCCATCCCCGCGAGCACCCACAGCACGATTCGGTGGTCGGCCAGCCGCGCCCCCACCACGGCGCAGGCCGCGATGTAGGTGCACAGCCGAAGCGACACATCGAGATCGTTGAGACTCCACGATTCGCGTCGCCAGGTAGTGGCGGCCGCCACCACCAGCACCGGGAACGCGACGGCCGCCAGCACGATCAACACGTCGCTGATAGCGCCGTAGCCGTGATCCATTGCCGCGATCGACACGATGCCGGTCGCCATCACCGCCGCGAACGTATCCGGTTTCACGCCCTCAGCTCGACCACCAGATGCCGGATGCCGGTGTGGCGGTTGCTGCGGGTCCACTCCACTGGTTTGACCACCTGTACTGACGAAAACCGGTCGAGCAGCTCCTCAAACAGCACCCGCAGCTCCAGCCGGGCCAGGTTGGCACCAAGGCAGTAGTGCACGCCCTGGCCGAAGCCCAAGTGCGGATTCGGCTTCCGCCCAATATCAAAGCAATCAGCGGCATCGAAAACCGCAGCGTCACGGTTGGCCGAGCCCTCCCACACCAGCACCTTCTCACCGGGCGAGATCTCGTGTCCGCCAAGCGAAACCG
The DNA here is from genome assembly GCA_963770125.1 of uncultured Actinomycetota bacterium. Classification (GTDB taxonomy): domain Bacteria; phylum Actinomycetota; class Actinomycetes; order Mycobacteriales; family Mycobacteriaceae; genus Mycobacterium. Next base: position 58,094 of record CAVYPI010000037.1, read on the forward strand.
ATTTCGTCGCGGTGCGCCGTTTGGATGGCGACGGTGACGTCCACCGCACCATCTCCTCGATCGCGGTCGGCAACAGCTCCAAATCCGAACGCAGCGCCGCCAACTGATCGGGGTGTTCGGCCAACGCCAGCAGACCGCCCGCGACAGAGTTGCGCGTCGTCTCGGCGCCCGCGCTGAACAGCAGATTGAAGAACAGGTAGACCTCGGCGTCGCTGACCGGAGTGTCCAAGCTGGCGTTGGCGACCACCGAAAGCATGTCATCGGTCGGCGAAGCCCGCTTCGCCGCGATGAGCTCCTGGCCGTAGTTGTACATCCGCGAGCCGGCCTCCTCGATCGACAGCCGCGTGATGGACGCCTTACGGGAGCCACCGAAGTCGAAGCTCGGCTCGATCGCCTCGAACAACCAATGTCGTTCGGACTCCGGAATTCCCAGCAGGATGCAGATCATCTGCATCGGCAGCTCGGCGGCCACGTCGACGACGAAATCGAAGGCCTCACCCGCAACGATCGAATCCAACAGGCGCCGCGCCCGCGACCGCAGATCGTCCTTTACTCTCGTGATCATCCGCGGCGTCAGGCCGGAACTGACCAGGCGACGGATCTCCGAGTGGCGCGGGTCGTCCATCATGTTGAGCACTTGGCCCGCGATGGCGAGGTCCTGCAACAGGGTCCCGCCATAGCGCCGCGATCCGCCGGACACCGACGAGTATGTCACCGGATCCTTCAGCACCGCAAGGGTTTCGGCGTATGTCGCGACCGACCAGAAGCCCTCCCCGTCGGGGGTGTTCTCCGTCGCCGAGTGCCAGTACACCGGCGCCTCGCGACGATGCACTTCAAACAAAGAGTGCGGAAAGCCGTCAGCGAAGTTGTCCAGATCGGTGAAGTCAATCTCCGAAACCGACGTCACAGAATCGCACCCGAGGTGTACTTGGCAGCCTCGGGGTAGCGGCCCACCAACTCGTCGACCGCGTCGACCACCCTGTCGACCTGATCGCCCGCGGCGCCGGTGAACGCCTGCTTGTCGGCCAGCGCCGCGTCAAGAGCCGGCCTGTCCAGCGGCAGCCGCGGGTCGGCGGCAAGCCGGTCGAGCAGGTCGGGCTCCAAGCCCTTCTCGCGCATCGCCAAAGCGACCGCGACCGCGTGCTCCTTGATCACCTCGTGCGCGGCTTCGCGGCCCATGCCGGCGCGCACCGCAGCGATCAGGATCCGGGTGGTGGCAAGGAACGGCAGGTAGCGATCGAGTTCGCGCTGGATCACTGCCGGGTACGCGCCGAACTCGTCGAGCACGGTGAGGAACGTCTCGATCTGCCCATCGATCGCGAAGAACGCGTCGGGCAGCGCGACCCGGCGCACCACAGAGCAGAACACGTCGCCCTCGTTCCACTGCGCGCCTGCCAGTTCGGCCGCCATCGACGCATAGCCGCGCAGCACGACCTGCAGCCCGTTCACCCGCTCGCACGAACGGGTATTCATCTTGTGCGGCATGGCCGACGAGCCGACCTGCCCCGGCGCGAAGCCCTCGGTCACCAGTTCGTGACCGGCCATCAGCCGAATGGTGTGCGCCAACGACGACGGGCCCGCCCCGACCTGCACCAGCGCGGAGACGACGTCGTGGTCCAGCGACCGCGGATAGACCTGCCCGACGCTGGTGAAAATCTCTGTGAAGCCGAGGAATTCGGCGACCCGCCGCTCGAGCTCGGCCAGCTTGGCGGTATCGCCGTCGAACAGGTCGAGCATGTCCTGCGCGGTGCCCATCGGGCCCTTGATGCCGCGCAACGGGTATCGGTCGATCAACGACCGCAGCCGTGTCAGCGCCAGAAGCATCTCCTCGGCCGCCGATGCGAATCGCTTGCCCAAGGTAGTGGCCTGCGCGGCGACGTTGTGGCTGCGGCCAGCCATCACGAGGTCGCGGTAGCTGATCGCCCGTTCGGCCAACCGCGCTACCACCGCGACCCCGTGCGTGAAAACGAGTTCCAACGACCGGCGGATCTGCAGCTGCTCAACGTTTTCGGTGAGGTCGCGGCTCGTCATGCCCTTGTGCACATGCTCGTGGCCCGCGAGCGCGTTGAACTCCTCGATGCGGGCCTTGACGTCGTGGCGCAGCACCCGTTCCCGCGCCGCGATCGAGGACAGGTCGACGTCGTCCAAAACCCGCTCGTAGTCCTCGACGACGCCGGAAGGAACACCGACGCCCAACTCGGCCTGCGCCCGCAGCACCGCCAACCACAGCCGGCGTTCGGCGACGACCTTGGCCTCCGGTGACCAGATCGCCACCATCTCGTCGCTGGCGTAGCGGCTGGCCAGCACATTAGGGATCGTCACAGGCACACAGCTTACGGCGCGGGTACGGCAGGCTAGGTCTATGTACTTCGTTGGGCTCGATCTTGCGTGGGGCGAGAAAAACCACACCGGCGTCGCGGCTGTCGATTCGGACGGCCGGCTGCTGCACGTCGGTGTTGCCCAGGATGACGCGAGCATCGAGGCCGCGGTGGCGCCGTACGTAGGCGACGAATGCCTGGTCGCCTTCGATGCGCCGCTGATCGTCAACAACCCAACGGGCTACCGCGTGTGCGAGACGGCCCTCAACCGCGACTTTCAGCGGTTCGAAGCGGGCGCGCGGCCGGCATACACCGACAAGCCGGAATTCAAGGATCCCCGCGCCACGCGAATCGCGATTTCGCTCGACCTCGACATGGACCCTCGGTCGAGCCGAATCCGACGGGCCATCGAGGTGTATCCGCATCCGGCCACCGTCGTGTTATTCGGACTCGAGAAGACACTGAAATACAAGCGGGGCGCTTTCGAGGATCGCCAGCGCGAATTGCTGCGGTTGATGACGCTGATCGAGGGACTCGACCAGGCGACCCCACGACTGCGGGTGAACCACAACGTGGCGTGGGTGGAGCTGCGGAGACGGGTGGAGGCCGCGACCCGCCCGGTCCAACTCGACAGGGACGAGGATCCCGTCGACGCCGTGGTTTGCGCGTACGTCGCGCTCTACTGGTATCACCGGCCGGAGGACGTAACCATCTACGGGGACTTCGCGACCGGCTACATCGTCACGCCGACCCTCGCTCGCCAAGCGCCGCCGCAGCCGGTCGCCACCGACGATGTCAACGAGCGGCTCACCCGCCTGGCAGCGCTACTGCAGCAGGCTCAGCTCGAGCTCACCGCGATTCGTCAACAACTCGGCCGTTAGTCTGGGGCTCCAAAGCCCTTGTGGGCGTGCAGCGCTGGATCAGACCGGTGCCACTCTGTCGTCGATCGGCGCGAGCACGTCGATCACGTCGATCAACGTCGCCCTGGCCGTAGCCCGCGGACCGTCACCATCGCCCACCAACGACGCCACCACGGCGCCGTCGACCGCGCGCACCAGCGCGGTGAGCAGTTCGGCGCGCACCGCGCGGCCGGACCGCTCGACGACTTCGACCACCGCATCGGTGCGCTGCTTCAGAATGTGCCGCTGAATGTCACGCAGGCCGGGCTGGCGCGCGCACGCTATGTAGCGCTCGTACCGCGAGATCAACTGCTCACTGACCCGCTGCCCAGGCGCGTCACCGACCAACAGATCCACCAACACCTCGGCGGTCGACTCGGCGCCGCGGCGCCGCCGCGACAGCGCGGCCACCCGCACTCGCAGCTGTTCGGCCTCGCGCGTTCCGACATGCTCGACGGCCTTGGCGATCAGGTCGTCAAGGGAGGAGAAGTAGTACGTCGTGGACGCCAGCGGCAGCCCTGCGCGGCGGGCGACGGCGCGGTGCCGCACGGCATCGAACCCGCCCTCGCACAGCAGATCGGCGGCGGCGCTGACCAGCGCATACCGACGACGTTCTCCCTTGGGAGTGACCGCTGCCGTCACCCCTAACATGCTGCCAGTCGCCGGGTTGCGGCATTGCGCTTTCGGCTAATCATCAGCCTTTACTCAGGGAAGTCAGGCGCGGACCGGCCACCCCCCGATGGCATGATGGCCCGCATGCCCGAACTGAGCCGCCGCGCGATTCTGCGCCTTGGTGTCGGTGCGGCGGCCGGCGCGGCAGGCACGTACGCATTGGGCTCCGCGCTGCACACGCAAAGCGCGTCCGGAACCGGGCCGCCGGTGTCGATGACGAGTGCCGGCGCGCCGCTGGCTCCGCCGCCGCCACTGGAGCCGCCACCGGCCGCCGTGCAGCCGACCTACGCCGACGGCTCGTTCGTCTCCGCGGCGCGCGGCGGCGTGGCGACGAACTGGGCGATCGCCCGCCCGCCCGGCCAGACTGCGCCGCTGCGTCCGGTGATCGCGTTGCACGGCAAGGGCCAGGACGCAGCGGGCGTGATGGCAGGCGGGGTGGAGCAGGGCTTGGCGCAGGCGGTCGCGGCGGGAATTCCGCCGTTCGCGGTCGTCGCGGTCGACGGCGGCGGAAGCTACTGGCACAAGCGAGCGTCCGGCGAGGACTCCGGCGGGATGGTGCTGAGCGAACTGATCCCGATGCTGGGCTCGCAGGGACTCGACACCTCGCGGGTCGCGTTCCTCGGCTGGTCGATGGGCGGCTACGGCGCACTGCTGCTCGGCGCGAGGCTCGGCCCGGCGCGCACCGCCGCGATCTGCGCGGTGAGCCCGGCGCTGTGGACGTCGTCAGGCGCGGCCGCGCCCGGTGCGTTCGACGGTGCCGACGACTACGCGGCCAACAGCGTCTGGAGCCTGCCTGCGCTGGGCCAGATCCCGATCCGGATCGATTGCGGCAACAGCGATCCGTTTTATTCGGCGACGAAGCAGTTCATCGCCCAGCTGCCCAGCCCGCCATCGGGTGGGTTCTCGCCCGGCGGACACGACGGCGGGTTCTGGAGCTCGCAGCTGCCTGCCGAAATCGCCTGGATGGCTCCGCTGCTGACGGCTTAGACGCTGATCCGGCCTTCGGCCGCGGCGAGCCCGATGTCGCTGCGAAAGTGGCTGCCCGGCAAGCGAATCGACTTGATCAGCCGATAGGCGGCGTCACGCGCGGCCACCAGGTCGGGGCCCGTCCCGATGACCGACAGCACCCGGCCGCCCGAGGACACGATCGCGCCGTCGTCGCGTCGCGCGGTACTGGCGTGCAGCACGCCGTCGGCTTCGGCGCCGACGATGACGTCGCCCACCCGCGGCCGGCCCGGATAGTTCTCCGCGGCCACCACCACGGTGACCGCGCAGCCGTCACGCCAGCGCAGCGGCGGCTGGTCGGCCAGCTGACCCGTCGTGGCGGCGCGCAGCAGTTGCCCGAGCGGGGTTTCCAGCAGCGCCAGCACGGACTGCGTCTCCGGATCGCCGAAGCGGCAGTTGAATTCGACCACCGCCGGACCCCGCGACGTGATCGCCAGCCCGGCATACAGCAGGCCCGAGAACGGGCTGCCTCGCCGAACCATCTCCGCCGCAACGGGTTTCACGACATCGTCGACAATCTGCGAAACCACCTCGTCGGGCAGCCACGGCAGCGGTGCATAGGCGCCCATGCCGCCGGTATTGGGCCCGGTGTCGTTGTCACCGACCCGCTTGAAATCCTGCGCTGGCAGCAGCGGCACCACGGTCTCGCCGTCGACGATGCTGAACAGCGACACCTCGGGTCCGTCGAGAAATGATTCCAGCAGCACCGGGTGGCCGGCGTCGAGCAGGCTGGCGGCGTGCGCCCGGGCGGTGTCGCGGTCGGTGGACACGACCACGCCCTTGCCCGCGGCCAGCCCGTCGTCCTTGACCACCCAGGCCTGATCGCCTGCGGACGGCCCGAACCGGTCGAGCGCCGCATCGAGGTGCGCGGGGTTGTCGACGATCTCGCTGGTCGCGGTCCGCACGCCGGCGGCGGACATCACGTCCTTGGCGAACGACTTCGATCCTTCGATGCGCGCGGCGTCCTTCGTCGGCCCGAAGCAGGCGATGCCTGCGGCGCGAACCGCGTCGGCGACACCGAGGACGAGCGGCACCTCTGGCCCGATGACCACCAGGTCGGCGCCGATGAGTCGGGCCAGCTGCGCGACGGCGTCGCCGGAGGTGACGTCGATGTCGTACTGGTCGGCGATGATCGCGGTCCCGGCGTTGCCAGGGGCGACCGCAAGCTCCTCCACCTCGGGGTCTTGGCGCAGCGCGAGCAGCAACGCATGTTCACGGGCTCCGGATCCGATGACGAGGACGCGCACACGCTCACCCTAACCGGCCGATATCCCGCGATACCTAGAGGCGCGGCATTCGAGGCCCGGCAACGGCACTACCGACCCGAGATATGATGCGACACAACGACGCTCAGGCTCGGATGCCCCGGAGGCGAACTGAAAGGCACGTGACACACCCCTCGAGCTTTTCGAACTCGCCGATGTCGACGAGCACCGGTTGGAAGCCACGTGCCCGCAGCAGGGCGGCGGTCTCCGGAGCACCCGAGGACATCAGCAGCTTTCCGTCGCCGAGCAGAACAACGTGGGCGCCCGGTTCCTCCGGCACTGGGAGAAACATCCGGAAGACCGAGGGGTCGTCCACCACCGGCCCGTAACCGATGATGGTGCCGTCCGGCAACGCGGTCACCGCGGACTTGAGGTGTAGCGCCTTGGTCAGCGGGACCGCAGTCACCGTCGCGCCGAACGGGGCCAAGTACTCGGCCAACTGGCGGATCCCGTGCTGATTGGTGCGTCCGGACTGTCCCACGTAGACCATTCCCGCGTGCTTCAGTACGTCACCGCCGTCGAGCACGCCGGGCGCCTTGATATGTGCGATGCGATAACCGAGCTCAGCGACTGCTTTCTCGGTGCCGATGGTCTCCGACCTCCGCTCGACGGCACCAGAACGCGTGATGACGGCAAGATCGCCGTAGACCACGACGGTGTCTTCGACGAATACGCTGTCGGGACACTCGGGCGCGGGCTCGACCTCGGTCACGCTCCAGCCGGCATCCACTAAGGCCCGTACATAGCCCTCCCACTGCTTGATCCCAATGTCCGCGTCGACGGACGATCGCTCGATGTGGGTAACTAACCCCTCGGCTAAGCGCGGGCTAGGCCGGCGCACTAATGCCTTCTTCGTGTGCACGGTTCGCTCCCTGTTCGGCACTCCCGGCACCGCTCACAGCCGGTGACCTTGGCCGCTGAAGAAGCCCAAGATTACCGCGTCCGTCGGCGAGGGACGGCCATACACTTGACAGTGCAATGTATGGTCTGAGTATGGCGCAGACCACATGCCCATTCGGACGGGGCGGTGCCGATCCCCAAGGCGCGCTGCGCCTGCCCCAGGGCTATGACTTCACCGACCCCGATGTCTTGCTCAAAGGCATTCCGGTCACCGAGTTCGCCGAGCTGCGCAAGACCGCGCCGGTGTGGTGGAACGAGCAGTCCGACTCGATCTTCGACGACGGCGGCTACTGGGTGATCAGCCGTCACGAAGACATCAAGTCGATATCCCGCAACGGCGACCTGTGGTCGACCAATCGCAAGGGTGCCGTCATGCGAATGCCCGACGGCACCACCGCCGACCAGCTCGAGCTGACCAAGGCGCTGCTGATCAACCACGACGCACCCGAACACACTCGACTGCGCAAGATCGTGTCACGGCTCTTCACGCCGCGGTCGGTCGCCGCGCTGGAGGAGAAGCTCGCGGTCGCGGCCCGCGAAATCGTCGCCGCCGCAGCCGAAAAGGAGACCGGCAACTTCGTCGACGACATCGCGATGCGTCTACCGCTGCTGGCCATCGCCGACCTGATCGGCGTGCCCGAAGCCGATCGCGAGAAGCTGTTCCACTGGACCAACGCGATCATGAACACCGAGGATCCGGATTTCGAGACGGACTACGCGGCCGCCAATGCCGAGTTGATGGGCTACGCCTACAGCATGGCCGAGGAGCGTCGCCGCTCCCCGACCGACGACATCGTCACCCGCCTGATCGAGGCCGATATCGACGGGCGAAGCGCTCGGCGACGTCGAGTTCGCGTTCTTCGTCATCCTGCTTGCCGTCGCGGGCAACGAGACCACCCGCAATGCGATGACGCACGGCATGAATGCGTTCTTCGAAAACCCGGACCAGTGGGAACTGTTCAAGCGTGAGCGACCCGAAACCGCCGCCGACGAAATCGTCCGCTGGGCCACGCCTGTGCATTGCTTCCAGCGAACGGCATTGGCCGACACCGAACTCGGTGGCGTCACGATCCGCGAGGGGCAGCGCGCCGGCCTGTTCTACAGTTCAGCGAACTACGACGACGCCGTGTTCGACCGGCCCTTCGAATTCAACATCAACCGAGACCCCAACCCGCATCTCGGTTTTGGCGGGAACGGCGCGCACTACTGCATCGGAGCGAACCTGGCCCGCATGGAGATCAAGCTGATCTTCAACGAGATAGCCGACCAGATCCCTGACATCGCCAAACTGTCCGAGCCGCGCCGGCTTCGGTCGGGGTGGCTGAACGGGGTGAAGGAGCTGGCGGTCTCCTACTGCGGCTGACGACGTACGATTCGCTGGTGCGCACTCACGGCTGGTCGGGATCGGCACCCGCCACCGACGAGGAAGCGATCGCCCGGATCCTCGACGCGGCGGGCCAGGCCATCGACGCGCAGGGCGCGGACTTCTCCATCGCCGACGTCGCCCGCACGGTGGGCGTGACCCGGCAGACGGTCTACCGGTATTTCCCCAGCACCGACGCGCTGCTCGTCGCCGCGGCGGTGCACGCCGCCAGTGGATTCCTTGACCGGTTGGCCGCGCATCTGCAGGGCATCACCGATCCGGCCGAGGCCGTCGCGGAGGCCGTCGCCACCGCCCTCGAATGGTTGCCGCAGGACAAACACCTTGGCCTGCTCATCGTTCCCGGGCGGCCGAACCCTCATACGAAGGGCGTGACATCAGACGTCGCGCTGGACTTCGCGCACTCGATGGTTCGCCGTTTCGACGTCGAATGGGCCGCCCAGGGTTTCACCGATGCCGATCTCGACGAACTGGCCGAGCATCTGTTGCGGATCATCCAGTCGTTCGTCATCGACCCGGGCCGACCGCCGCGAAAAGGCAACGAATTGCGGGACTACCTGCGGCGTTGGGTAGGTGCCGCTATACGACCGTCAGAGGCAGCGACTTCCGAGGCTCGAATACGAACGTCGGGCCGCCGCTGAACCTCACAACCGAAACTTCACGCAATTCCTCTGCCGCCATGTCGGTCTCGATCAAACGTGCCGTCCAGTCCGTGTCGGTACCTGTCATCTCCACGTCGAGGTGAGGGTCAACGGCGGCGACCACCGCCTGCAACGGGCGCTTCTCGCCCGGAGTCACCAGCGAGATCCATGCCCCGTCCTCATGACAGGGTGACTTGCGCACCCCAACGGTGTCCGGCCCGAACTCGGCCGTCACATACGCGGCCGGGTTGAACATCGGGTGCAGTTCGAGTGTGCTGATCGCACCCTCGATGCCGCCTGGCAGATCAAGCGCACGATGAATGCGTTCGGCGGCGATGCCCGCGATGCCGATCAGCTGTTTCGTGCAGATCTTCTTCGCGAGTTCGGTGTTCGTCCCGGCCCGTGCCCCGACAGCGAGGATGAACGACAGGTTCAGCAGGTGCATCTGCAGGCACACCTCATCGGCGATGCGCACCAGCGCCGACTGTGAGAACGCGGCGAAGTCCAAATCCGAAACCAACGCCCCCGAGTAGTCTGCCTGCCCTTCGCCATCCCTATCGATCGGGTCGAGTTCCGTTCTGGCGGCGCGGGTTCGGCGAAGCACGTCGACTACCGGGTGGTCGGCAATCTCCGGATACGACTCGTCGATGGTCACGGTCCAGGCGCAGTGCGGGTGCCGATCGGCTGGCGTGCGTGGCGGCCGGTGGATCGGGCGTATCTGCGCCTTACGGTTGGTGGCCACCGCCGTGGCGTCGAACGTGGGGTCTTCGATGTCGTGGCACATGCCTCGGACGTAGTCCTCACCCATCGGCTCGTTATCCAGTAGCGCTCCACAGTGGTCGAGCTGGAACTCGCCGTGCCACCGGTCGTGCACGGTGTAGCGGAAGTCCATGAACTGCGGCGGGGCGCCGATGTCGACCTGCAGGCCCTTGAAGATCGTCACGACGTCGTCGCCCTCGAACTTCAAGGCTTTCTGCATACGCTTCGTGTAGACCGGACTCGAACCCATCCACTCCTCGATCGCGATCTGCAGCATCTCTGGGTGACCGAAAGGTTTGATGCACCAACCCATTCCGGAGCGATCGATGAGCTGTCCGATCAGCAGCAGTTCCGGCACCAGAACGGCGAGCTGATCGCGGGTGAGGCTCGCATACCTACTTGTCATGAATATTCCTGCCGACGTGCATCTGAACGGCGTCGTTGACGTTGTCCTTGCTGTCTCGGGCGCTGCCCTTCTCCTCGGCCTTCTTGCGTTTGGCGAGAACACGTTTGAATGCACCGTCGACCTTCGAGCCCAGCGGGAATCCGACGTAGTGGGTGATGAAGATTGCGATCTCGCGCAGCTCCTCGCGCGTCATCTCCTCGTTGTGCAGGATCGCGTTGGCCTGCACCTCCATGAGTTCTTCCATGCCCTGGGCGGCCAGCACGCCGAGCAGCATCATCCGCCGGTCCCGCATCGACAGTCCGGGACGGCTCCAGATGGTGCCGAAGAGGTGGTCGACGGTGAGCGCGAAGTACTCGCCGGGCATGTCCGGCATCTCCCAGCCGTACACCTCGTTCATCTTCTCGAGGCCCTTGCGACGCAATTCGTCCATGGCTACTCCTTTGTCGTCGAAGCGCTGTGCGGCACGCCAAGGCCTGCCGCAAGATTCTCCAGCGCAGCCTCCGCCAATGGCAGGTCGACGCCAAGTGTCTGCCCAAGCGCCAGCGCCAGGCTCAAGTCCTTCTCGCCGAGCCCGCGGGTGTGCAGGAATGGCTGATACAGAAAGTGATCCCGGGTCAGGGGTTTCATGTCGTCGCGGAACATGATGGCTCCGGCGCCGCCGCTCTGGGCGTCGCTATGACGGACGACGTTGCCGAGATCCTGCAGGTTTACGCCTGCCGCCTCGGCAAGCTTCGATGCCTCGCAGGCGGCCGTGAACGAGATGAAGTGCAACATGTTGCGCGCCAGCTTCATTCGCGTTCCCGCACCGGGCCCGCCTGCATGAACGATCAGGGACGCCCACTCCGAGAACGGTTCCTGGATGAGCGCGAATGCCTCATCTGTTGCGCCGACCATAACGGCCAGCTCGCCCTTCTTCGCGGCCCCGCCGCCACCGGTCACCGGAGCGTCGATGACGTGAATGCCCTGCGGCTCCAGCTGTTCGGCGAGCTCCACTGCGGTGTCAGGGCTGATGGTCGAGTGAATGGCAATGACGGTCCCAGGTTTGGCATTGGCCGCCAGGTCCCCGACAACCTCACGTACCTGCTCGTCGTTGAGCACCGTCACGCTGATGACGTCGGCGCTCGCGACGTCGGCCACGCTGTCGGCCAGCTTCGCGCCGGCTTCGGCCAGTCGGGTCATGGCTTCGGCGCGCACGTCGTAAACGATCAATCCGCCGGGCCAGTCGACCAGCCGCTTGGCCATCGGTGCGCCCATCTTGCCGAGGCCGATGTAACCGAGCTTCACGTCTTCACTCATGATCGGATGATCTGCCCTCCGTCGACGTTGAAGATCTGGCCGGTGATCCACTTCGCCTGATCCGACAACAGGAACAGGCACATGCCCACCAGGTCCTCGGGTTCGCCCATGCGGGACAACGGAATGCCCTTCACGATGTCGGCAACCATTTCTTGCGGCGTGGTGGTTCGGTTCGCCTCGGTGTCGATCGGACCCGGTGCGATCGCGTTGATCCGGATGTTCATCCCGCCCAACTCGCGCGACAGCTGCTGGGTCAGGCCGTTGACGCCGACCTTGGCCAGGCCGTAGAAGTTGGCGTACATCCACGCCGCAGTCGACGACTGGTTGACGATCGCCCCGCCGCCGCGCTTGGCCATCTTGCGGTACACCGCGCGGGTACACACGAGCGCGCCATCGAGATTCACGCTCATAAACTTCTTGTAGTAGTCCCAATCGACGGTCAGCAGCAGGTCCAGCTTCATGCCGCCGAAGATCGCCGCGTTGTTGACGAGGTAGTCGATTCCACCGAACTCGGCCAACGTCCTGTCCGCCATGGCCTTGGCCGAGTCGATATCCGACACGTCCACCGGCACGCTGATCGCCGTTCCCCCGTCGGCGACGATCTGCTTGGCCACCCGCTCGGCGCCTTCGGCGTTGATATCGGCCACCACCACCGCGGCGCCCTCTCGGGCCAACGCCTCGGCGTAGGCCTGGCCGATGCCGCCACCGGACCCGGTGACGATCGCGACCTTCTCGTCGAACTGACCCATCGATGCCTCTCCTTAATTCACAGCTGTGGCAATGGCTTTGGTTTCGAGATACTCCTCGAAACCGGCGAGTCCCATCTCCCGGCCGATGCCGGATTGCTTGTATCCGCCGAACGGCATGTCGGCCGAGTACCAGACGCCGCCGTTGACGTTGACGGTGCCGACACGCATACGTGCGGCGATGCCGGCGGCACGGTCGGGATCGCCGGAGAAAACGGTGCCCGACAGTCCGTACGGCGAGTCGTTGGCGATTCGCACCGCGTCGTCGTCGCCGTCGTGCGCGATCACCGTCAGCACCGGGCCGAAGATCTCCTCACGTGCGACCTTCGCGTTGTTGTCAAGACCCGCAATGACGGTCGGCTCGATGAAGAAGCCGGTGTCGCGGTCAGCGGGACGGCCACCGCCGCAGGCGAACTTGCCTCCCTCCGCCAAGGCCGAATCCAGATAGCCCTGAACACGATCCCGTTGGCGCGCCGAGATCAGTGGACCGCAGATCGTGCCTGCGTCGTTCGGGTCGCCGGGCTTCAGCGAGGCCATCGTCGTCGCCGCCGCCTCGACGGCTTCGTCGTAGCGGGCCCTCGGCACCAGCAGTCGAGTGGTGATCGCGCAGCCCTGTCCGGCGTGCATCGAGGCGGTGAACGCGGACATCGAGCACGCGCCCGCCAGATCCGCATCGTCGAGCACGAGGAAGGCCGACTTGCCCCCGAGTTCGAGGAAGACCTTCTTGAGCGTGGCGGACCCGTCGGCCATCACCGCACGTCCCGTCGCCGTCGACCCGGTGAACGAAACCATGTCCACCCGTGGGTCTTTCGACAACAACGCGCCGACGCCGTGGTCACTGGAGGTGACGATGTTGAGCACGCCTGGCGGGATGTCGGTGTGCTCGACGATGAGTTCGCCGAGGATCGCCGCGCACCATGGGGTGTCCGGCGCCGGTTTGAGAACGACGGTGTTGCCCGCCGCCAGCGCCGGGCCGAGCTTGGCCAGGTTGATCTGATGCGGGAAGTTCCACGGGGTGATCGCGCCGACAACGCCGACCGCCTCACGCGCGACAGTGCGGTGGGTCTTGATCCCCATCGGCGAGGCGATCCCGAAGTCGGTGGTCCACTGATACGACTCGGCCGTGTCCGCGCAGAAGCTCAGGTCGGCGATCGGGCCTTCCAGTTGAGCGGCGGAGGTGAGCATCCGCGGGGCGCCGACCTCCGCGATGGTGAGCTCGCGGAGTTCCTCGACGTGCTTCGTCAGCACATCCTGCAGCTGACGCAGACACCGCACCCGGAACTCGGTGTTGGTCGACCAGTCGGTGTCGTCGAACGCGCGGCGGGCCGCCTCGATCGCCTGGCCCATGTCGTCGGTGGTCGCGTCGGCGGCGACGCCCAGCACCTCCTCGGTGGCCGGGTTGACCGTCGGGAACGTGCTCCCGCTGCCTGCCACCAGCTTGCCGTCGATGAGCAGTTGACTCTGGCGATCGCTGCGCAGGTCCATACCAACTCTCCGCTTCATTACTGGACAACTGTCCGACTAGGTTCCTTCGAACGATAGTCCCAGACGGCGTTGCGAGGCAAGACTGGGACCCATGCGGGGCCGCCTTCAACGGGTTGTAGTGCGGTTTTCTCGTTGGGACTTGCCCACGGCACATCGAGTCGGATAACTTGGACATGTGTCCAGCGATGCCGTGGTGGCCATCACAGAAGCGCCACGTAACCGGCGCCAGGAGGAGACCTTTCGCAAGGTGCTCGCCGCAGGCGTGGAAATGCTGCGCGAGTCGTCGTACGCCGACCTGACCGTGCGCGCAGTGGCCGCCCGCGCCAAGGTCGCCCCGGCGACCGCCTACACCTACTTCTCGTCGAAGAACCACCTGATCGCCGAGGTGTACCTGGACCTGGTCCGTCAGGTGCCGTACTTCACCGACGTCAACGACAGCAGGTCGAGTCGGGTCGAGCAGGCACTGCGCGCGTTGACGCTGATGATCGCCGACGAACCCGAGGTCGCGGCCGCCTGCACGACGGCGCTGCTGAGCAACAACGACCAGGCCGTGCGCGCGGTCCGCGATCGCATCGGCGCCGAGATCCACCGCCGCATCCGGTCGGCGGTCGGACCAGACGCCGACCCGCGGACGGTGTCGGCGCTGGAGATGACCTACTTCGGCGCCCTGGTCCACGCAGGCAGCGGCGCCGTCACGTACCACCAGATCGCCGACCGCCTCAGCTACGTGGTCGGCCTCATCCTTGGAGAAGACTTGTGATTTCCAAGACCGACGAGACCAGTGATCTGGTTCTCGACCCGTACGACTACGACTTCCACGAAGACCCGTACCCGTACTACAAGCGGCTGCGCGACGAGGCACCGCTCTACCGCAATGACGAGCTGAAGTTCTGGGCGCTGTCACGGCACGGCGACGTGCTGCAGGGCTTCCGCAACAGCACCGCGCTGTCGAACAAATACGGCGTATCGCTCGATCCGATCTCGCGCACCCTGTACGCGCACAGGGTGATGTCGTTTCTCGCCCTCGACGACCCGGCCCATCTGCGGCTACGCACCCTGGTGTCAAAAGGCTTCACACCGCGCCGCATTCGCGAGCTCGAGCCGCGCGTCACCGAGATCGCCGTGCAGCACCTCGACACCGCGCTGCAGTCCGACACTTTCGACTACGTCGACGAATTCGCAGGCAAGCTGCCGATGGACGTGATCTCCGAACTGATGGGGGTGCCCGAGCCGGACCGGGCCCGCATCCGCGCCTTGGCCGACGGTGTCATGCATCGCGATGAGGGCCTCGCCGATGTGCCTGCGTCGGCCATGCGGGCCTCGGCTGACCTGATGGTCTACTACGCCGAGATGGTCGCCGATCGCCGCAAGAAGCCGAGCGACGATCTGACGTCGGCGCTGCTGGAGGCCGAGATCGACGGCGACCGCCTCACCGACGACGAGATCATGGCGTTCCTGTTCCTGATGGTGGTCGCGGGCAACGAGACCACCACGAAACTGCTTGCCAACGCTGCGTATTGGGGTTGGAAGAATCCCGACCAGCTCGCGCAGGTCCACGACGACCACTCGAAGATCCCGCTGTGGGTCGAGGAGACGCTGCGCTACGACAACTCCAGCCAGATCCTGGCACGTACCGTGGCCGGCGAGCTCACGCTCTACGACACTGCGCTTCGCGACGGCGACGTGCTGTTGCTGCTGCCCGGTTCGGCCAACCGCGACGACCGAGTGTTCGAGGACGCCGACGAGTACCGCATCGGCCGCGAGATCGGTTCGAAGCTGGTGAGTTTCGGCAGCGGCGCCCACTTCTGTCTCGGTGCGCACCTGGCCCGGATGGAGGCCCGGGTGGCGCTGGCCGAGTTGTTCAAGCGAATCCGCGGATACGAGGTCGACGAGGCCAACGCCGTCCGAGTCCATTCGAGCAATGTCCGCGGTTTCGCTCATCTTCCGATAACGGTGGAGGCCGCCTGATGCCCCGTTTCGAACCACTGCCCGACCGCAGGCCCGCGATCGTCGCCGGCGCTTCGTCGGGGATCGGCGCCGCGACAGCCGTCGAGCTCGCAGGCCGCGGCTTCCCGGTCGCGCTCGGCGCCCGGCGTGTCGAGAAGTGCCAGGATCTGGTCGACCAGATCCGTTCCGCCGGAGGCGAAGCCGTCGCGCTGCCGCTGGACGTCACCGATGCCGACTCGGTCAAGGGGTTCGTGCACCGAGCCACCGATGAGCTCGGCGACATCGAGCTGCTGGTGGCCGGCGCAGGCGATACATTCTTCGGCCGGCTGCACGAAATCAGCACGGACACCTTCGAATCGCAGGTCCAGATCCACCTGATCGGCGCCAACCGGTTGGCCACCGCGGTGCTGCCGGGGATGTTGGAGCGCCAACGCGGCGACCTCATCTTCGTCGGCTCCGACGTGGCGCTCCGCCAGCGCCCACAC
The DNA here is from genome assembly GCA_963770125.1 of uncultured Actinomycetota bacterium. Classification (GTDB taxonomy): domain Bacteria; phylum Actinomycetota; class Actinomycetes; order Mycobacteriales; family Mycobacteriaceae; genus Mycobacterium. The sequence goes on from CAVYPI010000037.1 coordinate 74,299, forward strand.
ATGGGCGCCTACGGCGCCGCGAAGGCTGCGCTGGTGTCCATGGTGACCAACCTGCAGATGGAGCTCGAGGGCACCGGGGTGCGCGCGTCGATCGTGCACCCAGGTCCGACGAAGACATCGATGGGCTGGAGCCTGCCGCCCGAATCCGTTGGCCCGGCCCTGGAGGACTGGGCCAAATGGGGCCAGGCTCGCCACGACTATTTCCTGCGGGCTGCCGATCTGGCGCGGTGCATCGCTTTTGTCGCCGAGACACCGCGCGGCGGCTTCATCGTGAACATGGAAATCCAGCCCGAGGCGCCGTTGGCCAGCGCGCCGAACGAACGTCAGCAACTGAAGTATCCGGAGGAATCGTGACTAGCCAAGAGCTCAAGGAGGTTCCGCGGGTTTCCGGCGGAGCCGAAGAGCACGGACACCTCGAGGAATTCCGCACCGACCCGATCGGGCTGATGCAGCGCGTGCGCGACGAGTGCGGCGACGTCGGTTGGTTCCAGTTGGCGGGCAAGCACGTGATCCTGCTGTCCGGAGCGGGGGCCAATGAGTTCTTTTTCCGTTCGGCGGATGAGGATCTCGACCAGGCCGAGGCCTACCCGTTCATGACGCCGATCTTCGGCAAGGGCGTGGTGTTTGACGCCGACCCTGAGCGTCGCAAGGAGATGCTGCACAACGCGGCGTTGCGTGGCGAACAGATGAAGGGGCACGCCACCACGATCGAGAACGAAGTTCGTCGGATCATCGCCGACTGGGGACCCGAAGGTGAGATCGACCTGCTCGACTTCTTCGCCGAGCTCACGATCTACACGTCGTCGGCGTGCCTGATCGGCACCAAGTTCCGCGAGCAGCTCGACGGCCGATTCGCGCGGCTCTACCACGAACTGGAGCGCGGCACCGACCCGCTGGCCTATGTCGATGCCTACCTGCCGATCGAGAGCTTCCGCCGTCGTGATGAGGCGCGAAAAGGCTTGGTGGCCTTGGTTCAGGACATCATGAACACCCGGATCGCGAACCCGCCGACCGACAAGAGCGACCGCGACATGCTCGACGTGCTGGTCACCGTCAAGGACGAGCACGGCAATCCGCGGTTCACCGCCGACGAGATCACCGGCATGTTCATCTCGATGATGTTCGCCGGGCACCACACCAGTTCGGGCACCGCGTCGTGGACGTTGATCGAGTTGCTGCGCCACCCCGACGTCTACGCCGGCGTGCTCGAGGAACTCGAGGGACTCTATGCCGACGGCCAGTCGGTGAGTTTCCATGCGCTGCGCCAGATTCCGCGGCTGGAGAACGTGCTGAAGGAGACGCTGAGGCTGCACCCGCCGCTGATCATTCTGATGCGGGTGGCCAAGGGTGAGTTCGAGGTCGAGGGCTATCCGATCCACGAAGGTGATCTGGTGGCCGCGTCGCCTGCGATCTCCAACCGCATCCCGGAGGACTTCCCCGACCCCGAGAGCTTCGCACCGGAGCGCTACGAGCAGCCGCGGCAGGAAGACCTGATCAACCGGTGGACGTGGATCCCGTTCGGCGCCGGGCGTCATCGCTGCGTCGGCGCGGCGTTCGCCACCATGCAGATCAAGGCGATCTTCTCGGTCTTGTTGCGCGAGTACGAATTCGAGATGGCGCAGCCCTCAGATAGCTATCGCAACGATCATTCGAAGATGGTGGTACAGCTGGCCCAGCCCGCCAAGGTGCGCTACCGCTCCCGGAGCCGCTCGGCGGCGACATTCGGGCCGAGCTGAGGAGGCGAACGTGGGTTACAAGATCGAAGTCGACCTGGACCTCTGCCAGGGCCACGCGATGTGCGAGGTCGAGGCCCCCGACTACTTCAAGGTGCCCAAGCGTGGTCAGGTCGAAATCCTCAATGACGCACCGCCCGAAGAGGATCGGGCACAGATCGACCAAGCCGTGTGGGCCTGTCCCACCCAAGCCCTGTCCATCAAAGAAAAGGATGACTGACAATGCCGTCACTACCCCGTGAGCAGTTGGAGGACTTTGTCGAGCGGTGGTTGGAGGCCAACCGCGAGGCCGAACGCACCGGCGACTGGCGGGGTTTGGCCGACTTCTACACCGACGACGCCACATACGGCTGGAACATCGGCCCGAAGGAAGATGTGATGTGCGTCGGCATCGACGAGATCCGCAACATCGCACTGGGCCAGGAGATGGAGGGCCTCCAGGGGTGGCGCTACCCGTATCAGCGCGTTGTCATTGACGACAAGATCGGTGAGGTCGTCGGCTTCTGGAAGCAGATCGCCGGCGGAGCCGGCGCAACAGATGGAGCGACCGATTCCGAAGAACTCGAGGTGTACGGCATCGGCGGCAGCTGGTTCCGCCTTACCGAGGTGGACGGGGCCGGCAAGATCGAATGGCAGCGCGACTTCTTCGACTTCGGCCACGTCTCGGCGCTGTACATGGACCTGATCAAGGCCGGCAAGCTCTCCGAAGGCATGCAGAAGCGCATCGAGCGCGGCATGGCGGGCGAGAAGGTGCCCGGTTACTACCCACTCGGCAAGTCGCCCTCGCCGATCTGGTAGCCAGTATGTGACGTAGGTAACTTAGTCTGTCGCGGGGGCATTCCGAGGAAAGCAGGTTTGCGATGAAGACAAAAGGCGCTCTCATCTGGGACTTCAATCAGCCGTGGTCGGTCGAGGAGATCGAGATCGGCGACCCCGTCAAGGACGAGGTGAAGATCCAGCTGGAGGCAGCGGGGATGTGCCACTCCGACCACCACCTGGTGACCGGCGGCATCCCGATGGGCGGCTTCCCGGTGCTGGGCGGCCATGAAGGGGCAGGAGTCGTCACCGAAGTCGGGCCCGGAGTCGAGGACGTCGCCCCCGGCGACCACGTGGTGCTCTCGTTCATCCCCTCGTGCGGTAGGTGTCACTCTTGTCAGGCCGGGCTCCGCAACCTGTGCGATCTCGGCGCGCACCTGCTCAACGGCGCGGCGGTCTCCGACGGCACCTTCCGGATTCAGGCCAAGGGCCAAAACGTGTACCCGATGACGCTGCTGGGCACCTTCTCGCCATACATGGTCGTGCACAAGAGTTCAGTGGTGAAGATCGACCCGTCGATCCCGTTCGAGGTCGCGTGCCTGGTGGGCTGCGGCGTGACCACCGGGTACGGCTCGGCGGTGCGCACCGCCGACATCCGGCCCGGGCAGGACGTCGCGGTCGTCGGCGTCGGCGGCGTGGGCATGTCGGCCCTTCAGGGCGCGGTCAACGCGGGCGCGCGGCACATCTTCGTCATCGAGCCAGTCGAGTGGAAGCGAGAGACGGCGCTGAAATTCGGTGCCACCCACGTGTATCCGGACATCAACGCCGCGCTGATGGGCATCGCCGATGTCACCGCGGGCTTCATGGCCCACAAGGTGATCGTCACGGTCGGCGAGCTCAAGGGCGAGGACGTCGACTCTTACCTGATGATCACGGCCAAGGGTGGCACCTGCGTCGCGACCGCGATCGGCAGCCTGCTGGACACCCAGGTGACGCTGAACCTGGCCATGCTCACGCTGATGCAGAAGAACCTGCAGGGCACCATTTTCGGCGGCGGCAACCCGCACTACGACATTCCGCAACTGCTCTCGATGTACAAGGCGGGCAAGCTCAACATCGACGACATGATCACCCGGCAGTACAAGCTGGAGCAGATCAACGAGGGCTACCAGGACATGCTGAACGGCAAGAACATTCGCGGCGTCATCCGCTACACCGACGACGATCGGTAGGAGCCTTATGAGCAGCCCGTTGCGTGTGTTTCAGGTGGCGTCGGGAAACGTCGGCACCGAGATGATCAAGCGCATCCAGAATCGTCCAGACCTGGAACTGGTCGGGCTGCACTGCTATTCACCTGACAAGGTCGGGCGCGATGTCGGCGAGATCGCCGGCATCGGTCCGATCGGCGTCAGCGCGACCGGCACCGTCGACGAGATCCTGGCCGCCCGCCCGGATTGCCTGACGTTCCACGGCGTCTGGCCCGACATCGACCTCTATGTGCGAGTGCTGGAGGTCGGCATCAACGTCGTCACCACCGCTGACTGGATCACCGGACGACACCGCGACACCAACCACCGCCGCGACGGCACGACAGAGTCCGAGATTCTTCGGGCCGCCTGTGAACGCGGTAATTCGACGTTCTACGGCACGGGCATGAACCCGGGCCTCGCGCAGATCCTGACGATCGTGCACTCCACGGACGTCGCGGACATCGAGAGTGTCACCTGCATCGAGTCGGTCGACGTGTCCTGCCATCACTCGGCCGAAACATGGGAGAACTGCGGGTTCGGAAGGCCGGTCGACGACCCCGAGGTGCCGCGGCTTCTCGAGCTCGGCACCCGGGTGTTCGAAGACGGAGTTCGGCTGATGGCCGACTGCCTCGACATCGAGCTCGACGAGGTGAAGTTCCTCTACGAACTGGGCGCCTGCACAAAGGATGTCGACCTCGGCTGGTATCAGTTGCCTGCGGGGTCACTGGGTGGTTGCGTACTCAGGTACGTGGGCACGGTGGACGACGTCAAGCGGGTCGAGCTGCGGATGGACTGGCAGATGACCCCGCACACCGATCCGCATTGGGACATCCAGGGTTGCTACATCACCAAGATCGACGGCGACCCGTGCATCTACAGCAAGCACATGGTCCTGCCCAAGCCGGACACGGATTTCTCGTCGGTCGAAGCGTTCGCGAAGATCGGCATGACGGTGACCGGCATGCCTGCGCTGAACTCCATTCGCGCGGTGGTTGATGCGCCACCAGGCATCGTCACCAGCGCCGACCTGCCACTGCGCGCGTTCGCCGGCCGATTCGCACGGTGACCAAGCAGTTCCCACATCTGTTGCAGCCGGGCCGGATCGGCTCGATGACACTGCGCAACCGGCTGGTGATGTCTCCGATGGAGACCATGTACGGCACGCCGGACGGGCTGCCGTCGGAACGCACCCGCGACTACTTCGCCGCTCGCGCCAGCGGCGGTGTCGGGTTGATCACCGTGGGCGCCACGGGGATCGACCACCATCATCCCGAGACACCGGGCGGACTGCACCTGGGCACCGACGCGGCCGTCGACGCACACCGTGCACTGGTCGAGGCGGTGCACCAGCACGGCGCCAAGATTCAGCCGCAGATCGTGCACGCAGGGCCCGACGGACTCGGACCGGAGATGCACGGCGTGACTTCGATTGGGCCGTCGGTCATTCCGTCCTACCTGACAGGCAGGCCGTCGGCCGAGGTCACCCACGAGCAACTCGTCGAGGTGTTCGATCTGTTCAAGACGGCGGTGCGGCGCGCTGCCGAAGCCGGTTACGACGGCATCGAACTGCATGCCGCGCACGGCTACATGTTCCTCGGCTCGTTCCTCGCGCCGCAGCGCAACCGCCGCACCGACGAATACCGCGGCGACTCGGTCAAGGGCCGCGTCCGCGTGGTCCTCGAGGCGCTGGCCGCCATCCGGTCCGAGATCGGCGACGCGCTGCCGATCACACTGCGCATCTCCGGATATGAACGGGTTGCAGGCGGTCGCCCGATGTTCGAAACCGCCCAGGTTGCACCGCAACTGGTGGCCGCAGGAGTCGACGCGTTCCACGTCAGCGGCGGCGTGATCGACCGGCTGGTCACCGGCATGGTCAACTCCGCCGACGACGGCGACGCACTCAACGTCGGCGCCGCCGCCGCCGTCAAGCAGGTGGTCGATGTGCCGGTGATCGCCGTCGGCCGCATCCACGACCCGGAACGCGCCGAGCAGATTCTCGCCGACGGCCGCGCCGACTTCATTGCGATGGGCCGCCCGATGCTCGCCGATGCCGAGCTGCCGAACAAGGTCGCCTCCGGCCGCGCCGACCGTGTCCGCAAGTGCATCTCGTGCGAAAACTGTATCGACGCCATGGAACAACGATTCTCGGTCGACTGCGCGGTGAACCCCCGCACCGGCAAGGAGCGGGTACTCGCCGCGCCGCGCGCGTCCCGTCCCAAGAAGGTGGTGGTGATCGGCAGCGGACCGGCGGGCATGGAGACCGCACGGGTGGCCGCGGAGCGCGGGCATCACGTCACACTGCTCGAGCGCAACAACCAGACCGGCGGCGCGCTGCTGTGGGCGTCGATCCTGCACCCGGAGAACGAACCGTTCCTGCGGTGGCTGCGCGACGAGCTGGCCCGCAGCTCAGCGAAGGTCGAACTGGGACACGAGGTTTCGACTGACGACGTCGTCGACCTGCAGCCCGACGCGGTGGTGGTGGCCAACGGCGGCCAAGTTGTCCTTCCCACCATCCCGGGTTCACACTTGCCGCATGTGCAGACCGGGCAAGCACTGCGGGACCGGTTCGGCGGCTGGCGACAGCGACTGGTCCGGCCCAACGCTGTTCGCGTTGCGTCGAGGGTGTGGATGCCGCTCGGCCGCCGCGTCGTGATCGTCGGCGCCGATCTGGTCGCACTGGAACTCGCCGAATTCCTCGCCGCGCGTGGCCGGCTCGTCTCGGTACTCGAGGCAGACGAGACGATCGCCCCCGAGCTCGGAAACAAGCGCAAGACCGAACACATGGACCGGCTCGACCGGTTGGGCGTTGCGGTGCATGTGCGCGCCCCGGTCGACACGATCGTGCGTGACGGCGTCGTCTTCACCCCGCACGGTGGCACCAGCCGCCGTCTCGCCGCGGACAGCGTCGTCATTGCGGGCACCCTGCAACCGAACACCGAACTGTACGAAAAGCTGGTCGCCGCCCTGCCCAATACCGCTGTGCAGGCCGCGGGTGATTGCACCGGGCTCGGGCTGATCCGCAAGGCCACCGAGGACGGCGCCCGCGCCGCCTGCGCCATCTAACAACAGGGAGTGAAATGTCACAGGAGACCGTAGAACTCACACCGGCACTGGCCGCATCGCAGAACTCGTGGCGATGCGTGCACGCCCACGACAAAGAGGGCTGGTTGGCACTGATGGCCGACGACGTCGTCGTCGAGGATCCGATCGGCGAGTCCTTCACCAACCCCGACGGCAACGGCCTGCGCGGCAAGGAAGCGGTCGGCAAGTTCTACGACGCGAACATCGGGCCGAACGAGCTGCGGGTTACCTGCGAGGAGACGTTTCCGTCCAGCTCACCCGACGAGATAGCCCACATCCTGGTGCTGCGCACCAAATTCCCGAACGGCATGATCAGCACGGTGCGTGGCGTGTTCACCTATCGCGTCAACGATACTGGCCTACTGACCGACCTGCGCGGCTACTGGAACATGGACGCCATGCAGTTCGCCAAGACGGACAAGACCGATTAGCGAACCACTAGTGGGCCGCGGTGCGGTCGTCGTCGGCGGCTCCCGCGGTGTCGGTCTGGCGGTGGCCGAACTGCTCGCCGCGCAGGGCGCAGGCGTAGTCGTCAACGGACGCGACGCCAACGCGGCAACCGAAGCGGCCCAACGCATTACCGGTGCCGTCGCATTTCCGGGCTCTCCCGCCGAGCCGGCGGTCGCCGACGCATTGGTCGATACGTGCATACAAGAGTTCGGTCAGATCGACATCCTGGTGAACTGTGCTGGCACCGCGGGGCTAGCCAGTGAGTCGATCCTCAACGTCACCAGCGCACAGTTCCATGACCTGCTCGACGCCCACCTCGGCACGACGTTCGAAACCTGCCGGGCCGCGGCACCGCGCATGGTCGCGCAGGGTGGCGGATCGATCATCAACACCAGCTCGTTCGCGTACCTCGGCGACTACGGCGGGACCGGTTATCCGGCGGGCAAGGGCGGCGTCAATGGGTTGACGATGGCGATCGCCGCCGAGTTGAAGGAGCACGGGGTGCGCGCGAACGTCGTCTGCCCTGGTGCGACGACGCGGCTGTCGACGGGGCCGGAGTACGAGGCCCACATCGTCGAGTTGAACCGCCGCGGCTTGCTAGACGAGATGAGCATGCAGGCGGCGCTCGACGCTCCCCCACCCGAGTACGTGGCGCCGACCTACGCCTACCTAGCCAGCGATCTCGCCAAGGACATCACGGGTCAGATCTTCATCGCCGCAGGCGGTTTCGTCGGCCGCTTCAAGCGCCAACCACCGTCGCTGCTCGGATATCGCGACCACCGGGACTCGCCGCCGTGGTCGGTCGACGAAATCCACGCGATGATTTCGACGATGAATTAGCGTCGAGACTGCGGACAGATCAAAGAAGACAGCGGGATCGCGATCTCACCGCAGTCTCGGCAAGATCTACGCGCTGAAAACCCGCCGCAGCGCGATGAATCGGATCAGCGTCGCAACCAGGTTCGCCCCCACGAGCATCGACAACTCAACGACCTTGTCGACCGTCGGGTCGAAGCGGTGCAGCACGAACAGCGATCCGCTGGTGATCGCCAGCCCGAACGCGAAGATCAGCAGCCCGTTCAATTGGTGTTGCGTCACGCCGGTGCGCCCCCGGATGCCGAACGTAAAGGCGCGGTTGGCCGCGGTGTTGGCGATCGCCGTCAGCAACAGTGCGGTCAGGTTCGCGGCCTGTGCGCCCAACGCCGGGTGAAGCAGCAGATACAACAAGGCATAGGCAACGGTGCTGGCGATGCCGACGATGCCGAACCGGACCATCTGACCGACCATGCCGTGCGGCACGCCCGGCACAAGCGGCTCGCGGCCGAGGCTGCGCTGCAACTCCCGCACCGGCAACGCGCCACTCGCCAGTGCACGGCCCACCCGCCAGCAGCCCTTGAGGTCGTTTACCGCCGTGCGCACGATGTCGACCCGCGAGTCGGGATCGTCGACCCAGTCGACCGGCACCTCGTGGATGCGCAGCCCGGCGCGTTCGGCGATCACCAGCAGCTCGGTGTCGAAGAACCAGCCGGTGTCGGCGACATGCGGCAGCAGCTCGCGCGCCACGTCGGCGCGCACGGCCTTGAAGCCGCACTGCGCATCGGAGAAGCGCGCACCGAGCACGCCGCGGAGGATCAAGTTGTAACTGCGAGAGACGAATTCGCGTTTCGGCCCGCGCACCACGCGCGACGATGCCGCCAACCGCGAACCGATCGCGACGTCGGAGTGGCCCGAAATCAAGGGCGCCACAAGCGGCATCAACGCCGACAGGTCGGTGGACAGATCGACGTCCATGTAGGCGACCACGTCGGCCTGCGACGACATCCACGCGGCGTACAGCGCCCCGCCACGGCCCTTCTCGTCGAGGTGAATGACGTCGACGTCGGACAGCTCCTCGGCGAGCGCCTCCGCCACCGCCAGGGTGCTATCGGTGCTGGCGTTCTCGGCGATCGTGATTCGCGACGGGTAGGGCACCTCGGTGGCCAGATAGTGATGCAGCCGGCGCACGCTTCCCGGAAGGTCGCGCTCCTCGTTGTGGACCGGGATCACGATGTCGAGGACACAGCTGCGCGCTGGGCGTGCGCACACCTCGGCCGTGCGGAAAGCCGCCAGGTCGGTCATGGTGTCGAGCCTCGCTAAGCGAGCTGCCACCCCACTGCGGCCCCGCTGGGAGCTTGCTGGAATGCTCATGCCACATGGCGACTGTGTTCACCAAGATCATCAACGGGGAACTGCCCGGCCGGTTCGTCTATGAGGACGACGACGTCGTGGCGTTCTTGACCATCGCGCCGATGACACAGGGCCACACGCTGGTCGTGCCGCGCGCCGAGCTCGACCAGTGGCAGGACGTCGAGGCCGCCGTATTCGGCCGCATCATGGAAATCTCGCAGCTGATCGGCAAGGCGGTGGTCAAGGCGTTCGGCGCCGAGCGTGCCGGGGTGATCATCGCCGGGCTCGAGGTGCCGCACCTACATGTGCACGTCTTCCCCGCCTACAACCTGACCGACTTCGGGTTCGCCAACGTCGACCACAACCCGTCGCCCGAGTCCTTAGACAAGGCGCAGGCCAAGATCAAAGAGGCGCTGGCTCAACTCACGTGAGCCGCGACGTCTGCGATGCGTGGCAGGTTTACCTTGAAGCGGCAGCCCTGCCCGGGCGCGGTGGTGACGCTGACCGTGCCGCCGTGTGCGTAGACCAGCGAGTCGACGATCGACAATCCCAGCCCGGCGCCGCCGCTGGCCCGTGTGCGTGACGAGTCGGCGCGGTAGAACCGCTCGAACACCCGGTGCGCGTCCTCCTTGCTCATGCCGGGGCCCTCGTCGCACACCTCGAGCACCGCGTTGTCCTCGACGGTGCCGACCCGCACGGTGATGCCCGCGCTGTCGGGAGTGTGTTGCAGCGCGTTGGCGACAAGATTGCCCAGCACCTGGCGCAACCGGGCCTCGTCGCCGACCACCTCTGGGGTGCCGGGCCCGTCGAACACCTCCATGGTGATCTTGCGCTCGGGCGGCGCGATCGACTGCGCGTCGTGCACGGCGTCGGTGGCGATGGCGAGCAGGTCGACGCGGTGCCTGTCCAGCGGCCGCTGCTGGTCGAGCCGGGCCAGCAGCAGCAGGTCCTCCACGAGCAGGCCCATGCGGCGGGACTCGCTCTCGATGCGGCTCATCAGCATCTCGACGTCGCTGGCGGCGCCCTGCCGATACAACTCGGCGAAGCCGCGGATCGTGGTCAGGGGCGTGCGCAGCTCGTGGCTGGCGTCGGTGATGAACCGGCGCATCCGATCCTCGGAGCTGCGGGCCGCCTCGGCGGACGAGTCCGACGACGCCACCGCCCGCTGGATCCGCGCGAGCATTCCATTGAGCGCCAACGACAATCGGCCTACTTCGGTGCGCGGGTCGCGTTCGGGGACGCGACGGTCGAGCTGTCCGGCGGCGATCGCCGCTGCCGTCTGCTCCACCTCGACCAGCGGGCGCAGGCTGTGGTGGACCACCCAATACCCGGCGACGCCGAGCACCAGCAGCACCGCACATCCGATGCCGAGCTGCGCGTAGATCAGGGCGCGCACCGTCGACTGAACATCGGACAGGTCGATCGCGACGGTGGTCAGCTCGCCGCGCACACCGCGCACGCTCATCGCCCGCCACTTAACGTTCGAGCCATCGATAGAACTAACCGTGACCGGCACCGGTCCCACGTCGTTGTCGGCGGGCAGCGCGGGCTCGGCAGCGCGGTCGTTGACGGCCATCCAGATGCGCCCGTCGGGATCGATGCCACGCACATAGAAGTCCGACGGCGGCCGGGCGGGATTGGGCCCCTCGATCGGCGGCGCCGGCACCCGCCTCGGAGCCTGCGCCCAGCTGCGGGAGGCGTCGAGCAGCGTCTCGTCGACGCGATTGGTCAGGTCGTGACGCAGGATCGTGGTGACCGCGATGCCGGACGCGAGTAGGCCGCAGGCGACCAGCACGAGGGTGGCAGCGACCAGTCCGACCCTTAGGGGTATGCCTCGCCCGCGCAGTGCCGCCATACCCCTATTGTCGCGAAGATGTCAGCGGGGTTCACGCAGGACGTACCCGACGCCCCGCAACGTGTGGAGCAGACGCTTCTCGCCGGTGTCGATCTTGCGGCGCAGGTACGACACGTAGGACTCGACGACGTTGACGTCGCCGCCGAAGTCGTAGCGCCACACATGGTCGAGGATCTTGGGCTTTGACAGCACGGTGCCCGCGTTGATGATGAAGTACCGCAGCAGTGTGAACTCCGTCGGCGACAGCGAAACCGGCTCGCCGGCCTTCCAGACCTCGTGGGTGTCCTCGTCGAGTTCGATGTCGGCGAAGGTGAGCCGGGCGTTGCGGGGCTCGTCGATGCCGCGGCCGGACCGCCGCAGGATTACCCGCAGCCGGGCCACCACCTCTTCCAGGCTGAACGGCTTGGTGACGTAATCGTCGCCGCCGAGAGTGAGGCCGGCGATCTTGTCCTGCAGGGTGTCGCGGGCGGTGAGGAACAGTGCGGGTGAGTCGATGCCGTCGGCGCGCAGCCGGCGCAGCAACCCGAAGCCATCCATGCCCGGCATCATCACGTCGAGGATGACGGCGTCGGGGTGCACTTCACGGGCCTTGTCCAGGGCGGCTGGTCCGTTGGACGCGGTATGGACTTCGAACCCTTGGAACTTCAGGCTCACCGAAAGGAGCTCGACGATATTGATCTCGTCGTCTACGACGAGGACTCGTGCCTCTGGGGTGTTCTCGGTTAATGCAGCCATCGCCATTCCGCTAATGTCCACGACTTCACTTGGAATCATGCTGCATGAAGCCTGTCAACTCCCTGTGAGTTCGTTCCCAGGCGCTGCGCGGAAGCGTCGGATGCGCTGAGCGTACGCCCATACACTGAGCCACATGAACCTCGGCAAAACGCTGACGGACCTGGCGACCGCACCGGTACGAGTCGGGCTCGCCGTCGCCGACGCCGGGCTCGACATCGCCAACAGCGCGGTGGGTCGGGCCCGATCAGGGTCGGGATCGGTGGCGCACATGTTGGGCATCGACGACGCCGTCGAACGGGCCAACAGGCTGGCCAGGCTGATGGACGAGGATCAGCCACTGGGCCGGGCGCTGACGCCGGGTGGTCCCATAGACCGGTTGCTACAGCCAGGCGGCGTGGTGGATCGGCTGACCGCGCCGGGCGGTGTGCTGGACCGGCTGACCCAGGAGGACGGCGGCCTAATGCGGGCGATCGAGCCGGGCGGGCTGGTCGATCAGCTACTCGACGAGAACGGCCTGGTCGAGCGGGTGCTGGCCGAGGACGGGCTGGCCGACCGGCTGCTGGCGAAGGACGGGCTGATCGAAAAGCTGACCGCGCGGAATGGGCCGCTCGAGCGGCTGGCCGACGTGGCCGACACGCTGAACCGGCTGGCGCCGGGGCTCGAGGCGCTGGAGCCGACGATCGAGGCGTTGCGCGAGGCGGTCATGGTGCTCAGTCAGGTGGTCAACCCGCTGAGCAACATCGCCGACCGCATCCCGATCCCCGGCCGCCGGCCGAGACGTTCGTCGACCTCGGTGCGCTCCCAGCGCGTCATCGACGCCGACAACTGACCCGATAGGCTTGTCGGGTTCGAAGGCCTCCTTAGCTCAGTGGTAGAGCACTCGCCTTGTAAGCGAGCGGTCGTCAGTTCAATCCTGACAGGAGGCTCGATCAGAAGACCATTCCTACCTGCGGAAGCATGTTTCTGAGCGGGTGAAGACATGTTCGATTCCGGCCCTCATTGACACGACGGTGACACAACTCGCTGCAAACTCACCGCCGCGATTTTGAGTGCGTCGTTCTGGGAGTGCACATAGGTCCGCATGGTGAACGCCGGGTCGGCGTGCCCAAGCCATGCCGACACCACCACGATCGGCACACCCTGAAGATGCATCAGCGTCCCGCACGTATGGCGAGCGTCGTGCAGCCGGATCGGTGGCACCTTCGCCGCCAGGCACAGCGCCCGCCAGTAGTTGCTCATCGTGTCGGGGTGATACGCGCGACCCGCCTCGTCGCAGACCACATGCTCGCCCTGCCCGTAATCGGGTCCGAGCGCAAACCTTTCGGCCTTCTGGGTTGCCTGGGCGCGGCGCAGCGCCGCCGTAAGGGCAGGGCTCAGCGGAAGGGTGCGGCCCGAGCCGTCGGTCTTCGGGTCGGAGTCCATCGCCTGCCCGTTCACCGACACCCGGTTGTGCGCCACAGTGAGGGTGCCGTCCTTCAAGTCAACGTCGCTCCAGCGAAGGCCACACAGCTCGCCGCGCCGCAACCCCGACAGTGCCAGCTGCCAGGCGTGCGCCAGGCGGTCGGCCTCCGCATGCTCGAGCAGCCTCTTGACCTCGGCATCGGTGAAGGTCTTCATCTTCGGTTTGGGCCGCGGCAGCCGGTCGACCAGCGCCGCCACGTCGCGCACCAGCACGCCTTGCTTCACCAGGCCGCCGAAGGTCCTTGACGTTGCCCCGCAGATGGTGGCTGCGGCCGGGAAGGCGAAGGGCATCGCCCCCACCTCGGCCTGGGTCGGTGAGGAATGGACGACAGGTGTCTGGGTGTTCATCCAGGCCGTCAACGCCGTCATATCGCCGTGCCATCTCTAACACGAAGTTTTGAGACTCTCGTATGTCGTCTATTTCGAGACGGCGTTCAGTTCTGCTCGGGCCTGGTCGATTTGGTCGTATGCGTACGCCACCATGGCGGCGGTGGTCATCGTCTCGCCCTTGCGAGCGAGCGACTCGTAGGTCTGATCGCCCAGAACATCGCGTAGGTGGGCGATCGCTGTGCCGAACTCTGCCCCGACAGGTTGTGCAGCGAAGGGGCTTGTAACGGCGAACCCGGCGATGGTGGCCGCCGGCTCGTATCGTCCGAGCCGGTCGAAAAACGCGGCAAGAATTCCCAGGAGGCCGCGGACCAGGTAGCTGTTGCCCGAGTCGTGATAGTTGCCGATCGCCACGGCGAAGTAATCGAAGGCACCCAGCTGGTCGCCGTGTTCGGTCGCGAAGGGGCACAGGATGGCCGCACAGTGTGACTGCTCGGCGCGGTTGCCACTGTCTCGGGCGATCATCAGGCCACGGCGCAGGGCAGCGAGCGAGCGGGCAGGGTCGGCGTCATGGACGGCCCAGCCGTAGGCATGAAGCGCAAATGAAAGCACCCACGGGTTGCCGGTCGCTTCGGCGGCGTCGATCAGGCCGTCCGCGGCGGCCATCGCCTCGTCAGCGGAGCCGGTAATCATCAGTCCGATAAGCAGGCACGCCCTGGTGACTGTATGGGTGTCCAGACCGCGCGCGAGCTGGCTGCGACACCACTCGACCCACCGTTCGGGATGGCCGATAGCCAGATACGAGCCGCCTAGGAAGCCCTCGAGGCCGAACGGCACCTCGGCGCGGCCAGTGCCGATCACCTCCTGCCCGGCGTCGCTGTAGCGAATAGCCGGATCGATCCGCCCGGCCAAGTAGCACTGCGACGCCATCACATACAGGAACGTGAGCCGGGGGTGGTCGATGGCGCGTGCCGGCTCGATGAGCTCTTCGGCCCACGCGATTGGTTCGTAATTCTCAGTCAGATAGCCGAGCCACGCCGCATATGTTGCGATCGGGGCGGCGACATCCAGATCGCCTTGGTCGGCAGCCCAGCGGAATGCGGTGCGCAGATTGGCCAGTTCGATAGTGAACCAGTCGTAGGCCCCACGCTGGCGGGGGCTGTCCCACAGGGCCAGGATGTCGGCTTCCCGTCCGGCGAAGTAGCTGGCATGCACGGCCCGCACCTCACTCGCCGCTCCACGGGCGGCGAGTTGTTCCTCGGCGAACTGGCGGATCGTTTCCAGCATCGAATACCGGGTCCGCCCGGTTGACCGGTCGGCGACCAGCAGCGACTTGCGCACCAGCGTATCCAGCAGATCCAGGGTGGCGAAGTCGTCATCGGATCCCGCTACGGCGCAGGCGCTTTGCAGGTCGAATCCACCGGCGAACACCGAACACCGATCGAGCAGCGCCTTTTCCGTGTCGTCGAGGAGGTCGTAGGACCAAGCGACGGCGTGGCGCAACGTCTGGTGGCGTGCCAGTCTGCGTTGTGAACCCACCAGCAGCCGCAACCGCTGATCGAGCCGATCGCGCACCTCGCTCGCGGTCATGGCCGCCATCCGCGAGGCGGCCAATTCGATGGCCAGCGGGATCCCGTCGAGGCGGCGGCAGATCTCCACCACCACGGCCGCCTCGCCATCGTCGCCTACCGTGAAGTGCGGCGAAACGTTCTGCGCCCGTTCGACGAACAAGGCCACCGCGGCTGAATCGACGCCTGCGCCGACGTCCAGCGAGGGCACCGGCCACAGCTGCTCGTCGGCGATTCCGAGTCCTTCGCGGCTCGTGGCCACAATCTTGGTCGTTGCCGAGGCCGCGAGGATGGCCTCGATCAGATCCGCGGCGGCCTCCAGCACGTGTTCGCAGTTGTCGAGCACCAGCAGCCGCACTCTGCCCTCCAGGGCGGCGGCCACACTCTCGGCCACGCTCCTGCCGGGTTGTTGGGTGATGCCCAGCACCGCGGCCACCGCGTCGGGCACCGCAGCGAGATCGCTTACCGCGGCCAGCTCGAAAAACCACACCCCGTCCGGGAATTCGTCGACCAGCCGCCCCGCCACTTCGAGCGCCAGCCGGGTCTTGCCGACCCCGGCCACCCCGGTGAGCGTGACCAGCCGACGAGCCTTTACCGCGGCTTGCACCTCGCCGGCCTCGAACTCACGTCCGATCAAGCTCGTGAGCGCAGGGCGCAGACTTCCCGGACCCACATCCAGTGCCCGCAACGACGGAAAGTCCGTGCGCAGGCCCTCCGCTTGGACCTGGAACACCTGAACCGGGGTCGGGAGATCCCGAAACCGGCGCGGTCCCAGATCGATGAGGTCGACCCCGCTCAGCAGAACCGCCGTCGATTCCGCCAGAAGGATCTGACCGCCGTGCCCGGCGGCCATCACCCGCGCGGCACGGTTCAGCACCGTTCCGAAGTAGTCGGCCCCGCGCAACTCGGCCTCGCCGGTCGCAATGCCCATCCGCACCGGCAACTCCAGCGCCCGCTGCGCGGCCACCGCCGCTTCCACCGCTGATCTCGGTGACCCGAAAGCGGCGCACACCCCGTCACCGGTGTGCTTGAACAACCAGCCGCCGTGGGCCTCGATCGCCCCGCGCAACACGTCGTCATGGGCGGCGAGGGCGATCCGCATCGCGTCCGCGTCGGTCTCCCACCGACGGGTCGATCCCTCGACATCGGTGAACAAAAACGTCACCACCCCCGTAGGAGCAGCCGCCGCTGGAGCGGACACCCCTGCAGAATTTCACACCAGACACGCTCCTACCGCGCACATCGGCGGATCCGGCCCGGTCACCCGCAACGTCTTGCTCCTGCGATCAATGGTGCGCTTCGCCTACTGCACGTCGCCGTCGCGTTGGGACCGCACTAACGCCTGACGCAATGATTTGTTACGGCGATGTCGGATTCGGCATGACGCTGCCAGAAGAGGTGTAACAAGGTGAGTCAGGGCTAGGCCCCCTGACTTGGCTGCCCACTCAGGTTGGTGTCCGCACCCGTTACGAAGGGGGCCAGCATGACGGTCAGGAATCTCACCTTCGCCAGGGCCTGTGAGGAGGACCTGATTGCGGTGATGGATGCCATCGCCACCGTTGGGGAGGAACGCCGGAGACACCTTCAGGACGCCAAACTCACGGTCGACAGGGCCTTACATGACGGCCGTATCGCTGAGAAATGGTTCGTCAGCCGTCGGCGGCGAAATCGACGGCCATGTATCTGATCACGGGCGCGGCTTGGGCCTCGGGCAGGGTCAGCGACTCGGTTGTGGAGCTGCTGCGGGGCAAGGGGGAGCCGGTCCGAGTGTTGCTGCGCCGCGACGATGGCCGCGCGAGTCGGTTTCGCGAACTCGGGGCCGAGGTCGTGGGTGCTGATCTCACCAGTGCGGTGGACGTGGTCGAAGCGATGCGGGATGTCACGCGGATGTTCTTCAACACTCGCATCTCGTTCGACTACCTGCAGGAGGTCGCGATCGTCTGCGCGGCGGCCCGCGAGCTGGGCGGCCTGGAGGTGCTCGTCAACATGTCGCAGATGACGGTGTCGCAGATGACACTGACCAGCAGCGAGGAGTCCCGCCAGCAGCGGCTGTTCTGG
Organism: uncultured Actinomycetota bacterium; assembly: GCA_963770125.1. GTDB lineage: Bacteria > Actinomycetota > Actinomycetes > Mycobacteriales > Mycobacteriaceae > Mycobacterium. Next base: position 91,739 of record CAVYPI010000037.1, read on the forward strand.
TTCGCCGAGCAGATCATGAACTGGTCGGGTGTACCGGTGGTTCACGTGCGTCCCACGGTGTTATTGGACAATCCGTTGTTCACGGTGTTGGCCAGGCGATCCGTGCGCGAGCGCGATGTGCTGGCTTTGCCCTTCGGCACCGGGCGCACCTCGCCGATCGCCGCCGAGGACGTGGCGCGGGTGGTGGCGGCCCTGCTGCTCGCCCCGCCGAAGGCGGGACAGGTCTACGGGCTGACCGGTCCGCAGGTGCTTGACATCAAGGGTCTGGCCGAGCAGTACTCGCGCGCGCTGGGACGAACGATCCGCGCGGAGGACATTCCCTACGATGACTGGCTGCGCCAGTACTTGCGCAACTCGGGGCAGTCCGACCTCGTTCAGCAGCATCTGGCGACCGTGGTGCGTCTGCATCGAGAGAATCGCTACGACCGCTCCACTGATGATGTGGAACAGGTCACCGGTCAACCCCCGCAGACCGTCGAGCAGTACGTCACCTCGCACCCGGAACTGTTTGCCTAAATCCGCTGCCGTTGGGACTTTTGCCGCAATCAGGCAGGCGTGGTTGTCCCCTTGATCGAGTGCGGACTATCCCGTCAGCAATGAGCGCGCCCGCGATCCTTCGAATCGCCCAGGCCGCTATTGCTGCTACTCCTGATGCCGATCCTGCCGCTCGGCGACATCCCCAAAGATGGCGAACATAGGAGCCAGAGTTTTGAGCGTCTCGCATGTCGTCGTGAGCTCAACCGGTCAGCGCATCACTGGGACGAGCGTAACCGGTTGTTATCCCCAGAAAATGGGATCGGCTCGGCTATCGAGGTAGTCGAGTAGGTCTTGGATTCGGGGGCTGGGGTCGAGTGGTTGGTACCGGTGGTATTTGAGGTTCTGGTCGCGCCAGTACAGGGTCCACAGACCGGCGGTCCTGGTGTAGTGCAGGCGGGCGATCGGGAAGCGGGTCCAGTCGGGTCCGACATCCTCGCGCCACGGCGGCCGGCATTCGCAAATGGTCAGATGCCTTGGGGCGACGTCGCATTCGACGCGGATCTCGCTGCGGATGTGCTCGGGAACCTGGTTGGCGCACCAACGTTGGACGCGGGCGACGTCAAGCTGCGGCAGCCCGCCGTCGGTCATGTGGCCATGATCGCAGCCAGAGTCGGACCGGCTACGCAGGCGCAAGCAGCGCCGTCTGCTGGACGTTATCGAACGCTTCGGCCGAGGTGATCCAGCCGAGCCACCCACCGAGCGCGGGGGTTGGCGTGCCGTCCAGTCGGAGCTTGGCGACGGCATCTCGTGAAGCAACTTGATTCTACGAGGGGCGGCCTGGGCGCATTTTCATCGGCGGTGAACTCGCCGCCGTTGCCCCACGGACCGCACCGGTAACACGCCGGGTGCTTTCTCGTCCCATATGCCCGGAACCGGCGCGGTCGTTGGCAAGGTGTGGGCAGGTTGTCTGCATCGGCGGCGACCAGACTGTGATCGGCCGAAGGAGCGACCACCGTGCCAGGACATCACGGCGTCAACCGCTGGGAGCTGCGTACGTGCGCCCGCCGCGGCCACGTGACCTACGCCCCCGACGACGAGACGCTCGCGCATCGACTCAGCGGACTGACCGGCCTCGGCGAAGTGTGGCGCTGTCTGCGTTGCGGCGAATTCACCCTCGGCGCACCGCACGGCCGCGGACCGGCTGACGACGCTCCAATGGTGCTGCGCGGCAAGGCGCTGCGTCAGGCCATCATCGTCCGCGCACTGGCGGTGGAACGCTGGTTGCGGGCCGTGCTCATCGGCCTCGCGGCGTCGGCGGTGTGGAAGTTCCGTGGCGCCCAGGGATCCATCCAAGCCGCTCTGGACCGGGACCTGCCCCTGTTGCGCGCCAGTGGGTTCAAGGTCGATCAGATGACCGCCGTGCAGGAATTGGAAAAGGCGCTGGCCACCAAACCGTCAACGCTGACCCTGCTGGTGGTGATCTTGTCGGCCTACGCGGTTCTCGAACTCGTCGAAGGCATCGGGCTGTGGCTGCTGAAGAGATGGGGCGAATACTTCGCTGTGGTAGCGACTGCCATTTTCCTGCCATTGGAGATTCACGATCTGATAAAAGGCGTCACGCTCACCCGGACAGTGACGTTCGCGATCAACGTGGCCGCCGTGGTGTATCTGCTGGTGTCCAAACGGCTCTTCGGCCTGCGCGGCGGTCGCACAGCCTACGACGCGGAACGGCGCGGCGAGCAGCTCCTGGACATCGAACGCGCCGCGACCACGACCTGACCGCGCCACCACAGCCCGGCCGAGAGCCCGCCACTGCTCGACCTCGTGCGGGAGGATCGACCAGTCGGTGCTCTCGGGGTTTTTCCCGGCCGCGTGCCGCCGCGCTTGGCGAGATATGCCTCGTAGGCGGCGAAGATGTGGTGTTCCATCCACCACGCAGGGACGACGTAGTACTCGGGCGCATCCTTGCTCAGGTCGACCAGCACCCAGAACTGTTGCTCATCTACCCGCGGCTCGGGATGCAGGCGTCCGTGGCGAGTGCTCGCCGCCCAGCGTCCGGGGTGGTTCTTCGTCTTCACTTGAATGTCGATGTGGCGCCTGTGCTCGGCATCCATCGCAACGATGTCCCAATGAGGCACATTGCCAGCGAAGGGCGACCCGTAGGCTCCGCGGCGGTGGATCTCGGCGGTGACGTAATTCTCACCGGCAGCCTTCACCTGCAGCGGCTTGAGTTTCATCGGGTCCGCCCTAGATAAAGACTTCGGGTGATGCAACCAAGAGGCCGAGTGGTCATCGAACGAATATCAGCTTCACCAGAGACAGCGCACCAACAATCAGCGCCACTAATGCCAATAGCCCGATGTACGCCTTGAAGCTCATGACTCCATAACCCCATGGCGGGTGATCGAACACCTCGACGGGCGGCTGACCGAACTGGACGGAGTGCGGTGGCCTCGTTGGGATCTACCCGCCCCGGCTAAGGTCAGCTTCCCGACCAGAGTGCGCGCCGGGCGTGGGGCCAGAACGGAAGTCCGGCGAAGAACGTCCCGCCCGCGGCGATGATGCCGATTGCCGCGTCCACGCTCTCGCGGCCCTGGTGAGACCAGTACACGTCTTCCAAGTCCAGCAGCAGGGCCAGTTCGTCGACCACCAATGCGTTCGCCGCTCCGTAGGCGACGGCCACGGCCGGGTGGCGCCGCCGCTTCTCTGCCCCGCGCAGGCCTACCGCTCCGATCGCGGAGAGCAGTGCGATGCCGATGTTGTAGTGGTGAAAGTGTCGGCCACCGATGCTGATGCCTCCGCCTTTGGGGCCGTGCCCGGCACGGATCCAGTGGGTGAGCACCCGGAGTCCGGCGAAGGTCACCGTAAACGTCGCCCATGACATCACCGCCGATTGCTCGACCGGATCGAGGCGGTGGTGCCATTCATGACGCAGGCGCGCCCATCGTCCGGTGGGCGGCGAACCGCTGTCTTGCGGCGAGGCGGCGCCGGGAATATCCGGGTGCTGCGACGAACCCGGGGTGGTCTCAGACATTGTCACCCACCGTAGTTGCCGCGACCACGGACCGGTCAGGCGCGCTCGTCGTCGAGGTCGCGGGCGATTCGATACAGCTTGCGCGACAGTTTGGCGATTCGCTGGTCGTTGTCGTCGTAGAACCCCCGGCCGCTCTTGACGCCGAGCCGACCATCTTTGACGTGCTGCTCGATGGTGGTCGACGCGCTTCGATCGGTGGCAAGCTCTGGGTAGAGCGCGTCGGAGATGTCCCGCAACGTGTCGTGGCCGATGAGATCGGTCATCTGAAGAGGGCCGAACACCGGGATGAAGGCGCGCAGCGTGGTCTGCACCATCGAGTCGAGCTCGACCGGATCGGCGGCGCCGATATCCACGAGGTGCAGCATCTCGCGCAGCAATGCAAACCACACCCGGTTCCACAAGAAGCCAGGGATCTCCTTGCGAACGCGGACCGCTCGAAGGCTGACGTCTTCGCAGAAGCGCATGGTGGTCGTGACCGAGTCCTCGCTCGTGCGTTCACCGGCGACGACTTCGGCGAAGATGATCAGCGCCGTCTGCACCGGATGGAGGACGACGGCCCGTTCAGGATGGGCCATCCCGGCAGCGAGCTTTGTCATCGGAAAGTTGGATGTCGAGCTCCACAGCAGCGCGTCGGCACTCACCACCGCCTCGACGTCCCGGTAGCAGGCCGCCTTGACCTCAGCGTCCTCGACGATCGACTCCATGACCGCAGAACATGGCCCCAGCGCCGTGGCGAGATCGTCATGGGCGGTGACCAGACCGAGGACGCGGTCAACCGCTGCGGGCTCCACCGCGCCCATCTCGGCAAGAGTCGAGACGCTGCTGTGCAACCGGTCGTGCAACGTGTATACGGACCGGCCGGGCGACCAGGCCCGCACCTGGTAATCGGCGAGCGCGAACTGCTGGGCGAACAGATGGCCGATGTAGCCCGCACCGACGAGTCCGACCGGGCCGTCCAACGCGCGTGATTCGGTCACGAACGCCGAAGCTAAGGCATGACGTCTTGAGCCGCAATCGCACTGTCGAGTCGTGGTGTTCTCAGGCGCGTGAGAACCGCGCGAGCATTGCAATGCGGATGCTGGACCGTGCCCTGGGCAAGCGCAACGCCCATGCCGATCGCAGCAAGACGGGAGTTCGGTTGGCCACCAGCGCGCTCGGCCCCGGCTGCCCGGCGCAAACCTGCAGTCCCTCGTTGAGGTGGTCCTGGTCGGAACCCGGCACCCCCTGCGCAGCCAGGTCGCTCAAGTAGGTCGCGACGTCGTCTTGGACGCAGGTGGCCCTGAAGCTTGCTGGGACGCCGCGGCAGTCGGCGTGGGCCTGTCCCGCGGAGCCGCACAGGGCCGAATTCGTCTCCATCCGCCTTCTTGGCGTTTTCGACACCTGGAGCACGACTGCATGCGCGGATCGGGGTCAGCGAGTCGCGGATTGCGCTCGCCCAGGCCGCATTCGGATCAAGGGCCGGTTCCGGCGCGACGTCGGCGTCGGCGTCGCTGGAGGATCTCGCGGTAACAACCTAGGACACTGGGATGTCTAGCTCGTCGCCTGGTTCTCGTCGTCCCCAGTCACCGCGAACAGACGCCACGTGTCCGGAACGCCCTTCAGCGCGCGCTCGCCTCGGTCGTCGAAACGAAGGCCCGATCCGACGACGAGGTCCTTGACGGTGCTCGAGACCAGCACCTGACCCGGGTCGGCGTCGGCCTGGATGCGAGCGGCGATGTGCACGCCGATCCCGCCGAGGTCATCGCCGATCAGCTCGCATTCCCCCGTGTGCACTCCGACTCGCAGCTTGCTGCCCAATGTGTCGGGAGCGGCGCTTCGCAGCGCCATGCCAGCGCGGACTGCGCGCGCGGGGCCGTCAAAGGTGGCGAGCACACCATCGCCGGTCGACTTCACGACGCGGCCTCGATAGCGGCCCACTTCTCGCTTGACGAGTCGGTCGTGGCGCTCGAGAACATCCCGCCATCGGCGGTCGCCCAACGCAGCGGCGCGCTCGGTCGAGCCCACGATGTCGGTGAACAGGACAGTTGCGAGCACCCGATCGACAGGCCGATGCGCGAGGTCACCCGTCAGGAAGCGCTCGATCTCATCGAGCAGGGCATCCTGGTCGCCGGTGCAGAAGAGATGGTCGCTGCCCGCAAGCTCGACCTCGCGGGCATCCGGGATTCCTCGTGCGACCCCGCGCGAGAGGGCAGGCGGGACGATCCGATCACCTTCGCGGTAAAGGACCAGGGACGGCGCCCTGACACTCGACAGCAACGGACGGACGTCGAGATGCAGATACATCTCGAAGAGCGCCCGGGCACCGCGTGGGCTCAGACCTGAGCGAAGGAGCCGACCCCACCAGTCGTGGAGCTCGGGGTCGCCCGCGCGACTCGGAGCCCAGCGGTCGATGCTGGACGGATCGACCCAGTCGTCGGCCATACGACCCCAGAATGCCTTGAGCCTGTCGACGGGGACGCCCTCGGGGTGATCGTCGGCTTGGCCGAGACGGGCATAGGTGCCGTACTGGACCATCGCGCTCACGCGGTCGGGGTGTGCGGCAGCCAGCATCGTCGCCGCCGATCCGCCTTCGGAGATGCCGACGATCGCCGCCTGAGGGACATCCAGGGCATCGAGGACAGCCAGGGCGTCGTCCACCACGTTCTCCAGCGTGTACGCGCCAGCGTCCCGGTCGGAAAGCCCCATCCCGCGCTTGTCGAACAAAATCACCCGCGCGAACAAGCCCATCCGATCCCAGAATCGCTGGGCCGCTGGCAGCGACGGGAAGATCTCGAGGTGGCTGACGAACCCGCCGATCACGAGCAGATCGATTCCGCTGCCGATCTCCATGTACGCGATCGCGGCGTCGCCGTTGTGTGCGTAGCGGATAGGGGACCGCGCGATCATTGAAGCCTTCGGCGGCCCACACACTCGTGCACGGCGACCTCCTCGCTCGAGTACGGGGCGATCTTATGTTGATCCCTGCGGCGGCGGTCCGCCAGCCGGACGATGTTGACGAGTTCCGCGCTAACGGTGTTCGCCCGGCTGACCGTCGACCCCTTCAAGCGCGGTGTCGTGCAGATCCAGGGCAAGTCGCTGCGCCCACGCAGACGTTGACAGGGGCGGGGCCATGCCGCCGCGAGAACCCAGGTCATCTATCCGCTGGCCGTCATCGCCGACGTGGCGACGGACGTAGGTCCGTCGCGCGCACGCTTACGGTTTGCCAGCAGCACGTGGATCGTGGTGATGTGCAGAATGATCGAGAAGGGCACCAGGTAGGCCGGAAAGAGGACCATCGGCCAGTGGGTGAACACCGACGTCGGTGGGTCGGTGTGCACCACGGCGAGGGCCTGGTCGCCAGGAATGCAGTTCCCACGGCGCCGATAAAATCGAGAAGGCCCAGCACCGACCACACAATCGGAATACTGGTCGACGTCGACCAGATCAAGGCGATCACGGCGATGCAGGCAGTGAGACCGACTGCGATGTCGCCGAACGCGGCTGGGTAGGCGAAGCAGCCGGGAAGCTGACCGCCGACCTCCAACACCAGGAACACGCATCCCAACCAACGCGCGGTCTGTGAGATCAGCAGCTCGGCGAGCGTTCGCCGGTCGGCCAACAGCTCATCCAGCGACGACCAGCGTGCCACCGCAATCGGTCCAATAACGATCAGCGCGAAGAACCATGACCGTCGCCGGCTAGGCGCGGCGTTTAGCCGATCGCGTGCACGAGCCCGGAGCGGCCGATGATGTAGACGCCGAGGGCGATGAATACCACGGGGATGATCCAGCGGCTGTAGCGCTGCAACACCTCGACGACGCGTTTATGTGCGACCAGCAGCGATGTGACCACACACCACACGGCGATACCGGCGGCGAACACCGTGACGGTCACGGTGGTGTCGGCGGGTCCCATGATGCGAAACGCCGCGGTGTAGACGGCGATGTTATCGGCGCCGTTGGCGAAGGTCACCGCGGTCACCTGCCACCACCCGGTGGCCATCACCGGTGCGGGCCCGTCGTCACCGCGCAGCGCGCCGAGGGTCGCGGTGGCCAGCGTGACGATCCCCCGCGTCAGCGGGATCAGCCCCAGCAGCCCGACCCAGTGCAGCGCCACCACCCGAAAACCCGTCGCGGCTAGCAGCGCCACCACCACCATCAGCCCGACCCCGAGGTATTGGCCGACCCAGATATGGGATTGTCTGGGCGCGCCGGTGGCCCGGCGCGCGGCATGGAACACGGTGAGCACCACCGCGTCATCGATGTTGGTGGCCGCGAACATCACCGCGGCGGCCGCCACCGTGCCCGCGATCCCGTTGAGCACCTGTGACGCCGCGTTCCTACCGCGTTTGACTTGCGGGCGCGACCGGTTAAGTGGCGTGCGGGTCGAATGGTGGATGCGCCGACTGCGCTGGCGCCGAGGTAGCCCCGGGATCCGACGGTGCTGGCGGCGGGTCGGCGAACAGGGCGGCGGCGGTCAGATCGCGCAGCTGCGCGCGCGTCTCGGCCAGCACCGCCAGCGGTTCGCGCATCTCGGCCAGTTCGGGCCCGAACTGGGTTTTCGCTCGTTCGGCGGCGCCGCTCACCGCATCGCGGACCTGCCGCAGGGTGCGAGTAGCCCAGCGCACCGCGTCGGGCAGCCGCTCGGGCCCAACGACAACGAGGGCGGCTACCAGCAGCATGAACGACCGGTCCCAGCTCAGCGACCCCAGCATCACCCCAGCGTAACGGTGTGATCTCGGGCTGGCAGCCGTGGTGGGCGCAGCGCAGTGGGGTGCGGGATAATCCCGGCTTGTTATGACACGACCGGCACGCGCGTCCTGGGACACCGAGGTGATACCGCGGGTGGGGGCGCCCCGGCATGCCCGTGCGGGTCGGGAACACCGCCAGCGCCGCGACACCGGCTGGCACCGGATGCGGGCCGGTGGGCGGGTGCTGGGCGCGCTGGCCGCGGTGGTGGTGCTGGCGGGCACCGGGATGGGTTGGGCCAGCTACCGCAATATCACCGGCGGGATCACCACGTCGCAGGCGCTGCTCGGCGGCCCCGCCTCCCGCGGCGGCGATCAGAACATCCTGATCATGGGTTTGGATAGCCGGCTGGATCAGCACGGTCAGCCGCTGCCGCAAGACATCTACGATGCGCTGCACGCCGGGGACGAATCCGTCGGCGGCTATAACGCCAATGTGTTGATCGTGCTACACATCCCCGCCAGCGACGGGCCGATCACCGCGATCTCCATCCCTCGCGACGACTATGTGGAGCTGGAGGGCTGCCCCACCGCCGACTGCAAGGGCAAGATTAAACAGGCCTACGGGCTGGCCTACCAGCACGCCCTCGACATGGCCGCCAACCCAACCAGCGAGACGGGATCCGGCGCTACATCGAGCGAGGTGCCCGATCCGGTGGCGCAGGAGCAGATGGGGCGCGAAGCCGGCCGCAAGGCCCAGATCGACACGGTGCGACGGCTGTTGGGGATTCCGATCGATCATTTCCTCGAGGTCACCCTGGTGGCGTTTTTTCAGATCGCCCAAGTGGTGCAACCGATCACGGTGTGTGTAAACGCCGACACCGCAGACCCCTACTCGGGCGCGGATTTTCACCAAGGCACCCAGCAGATCGACGCCGCCCAAGCCATGGCGTTCGTGCGGCAACGCCGCGACGTCAACGATGAGTTGTTCACCGACATGGATCGCACCCGGCGCCAGCAGGCGTTCATCGCCTCGCTAATCTCTGCGCTGCGCCACGGCGGCGCGCTGTCCAGTCCCACCGCGCTGCGCCATCTGCTGGATGTGGCCCGCCAAAACGTCGCCGTGGATTCCGGGTTCGACCTGGCCGGGTTCGTGCAACACGCCTCGGGGTTCACCAACCGGGCGCTGTCGCTCTACACGCTGCCGATCACCGAATTCGGCCAAGACATCGCCGGCGAAGACGTCAACCTCATCGACGTGCCCACCATCCGCGCCATTTTGCACAACCTCATCACCACCAACGCGGCCACCCCTACCTCGGTGCCCGGGACCAGCACACTGGCGGTTCCCGCGGTGCTCAATGTCGTCAACGCCACCACTCACAAAGGGCTGGCCACCTCGCTGAGGGACAGTTTCGCCTCCCGCGGATTCACCCCTGGGCGGGCCACTACCGCGGGCACCCTGGCCGAGGCCAGCACCCTCGACTACGGGCCCGGCGCCCACGACGCCGCCCAAACACTGGCCGACCAATTCGGTCTGACCGCCAACCCGTCCGATGCGATCGGCCCCAACACGGTGCAGCTCACGCTCGGCGCCGACTTCCCGGCCAGCGACTACCCCACCGACACCGACGCGACAGCGGCCACCGCCCTGGCCGTGTCCCCGACGCCGACCACCCCGGTCACCACGGTGGCCGCCACCGCCAGCGGCACCGCCGCCCCAGTGCCCACCGACCTATCCCGCATGAGCGCCACCGACATCCCCTGCGTGAAGTGACACAACTACCGTCCTCACCGATCCACCCACGGTCGCGATGGCGCGGCACTAGTTGCGTGCTGATCGTCATCGCGCTGGCGCTGACCGGCTGCTATCGGCTGCCGCCCGACCGCCGCACGCAAGCCGACCAGCTCACCAGCCAGATCCGGGCCATGCCCGGTGTCCTGGCCGCCAGCAGCGACCTGGCCAACAGCTTCGCCCAAGACAACGTCCATTTCTGGCTGTCGGTGCAGGTGGCCGAGGACATCACTGCCGATCAGCTCGCCGCGATCACCACCCGCTATCTGGATGGTCTTCGCGCCGTCGACTACCCCGGCTACCAAACCGAACTCGACATCCGCCGCGGCTGGAACCTATTCGCCATCGACAGCGGCCAACACCGGGTCACCAACGCCGACCAGGTCATCGCCCAAGCCCGCGACTGGGTGGCGCTGCGCCACGAATTCCCCAGCGCCACCGTCAGTTTGCGCGCCACAATCACCCATCCCACAGATGCGCCGGTCGACGCCGATCGCGGCCATCCCGACCTCGGGGCCATCGAACTGCCCGACCCCGCCGACTACATCGCCGTGACCGCCGCAATCACTACATTGGGCGCCCGATTCCCGCAACTGGCCAGCGGCACATGGACGATCAGCGCGAGTAAGACTGACCCCGCGAGCATCACCACGTCCCGCAGGCTGCCGACCTCCCAGGAACTGGGCGTGTGGAACACCCTCAACGCCGACCAAACCATCCCGCACATTGAGGCGATGACCGTCAACGCACCACTTACCCCACCGGTCTGGATATCGGAGAAGACCGTCTCCCGCGACCTCGCGATCGCCACCGCACTCGCCGACAAGCACCTACCGATCGTGGCCATCCTGCCCGCACCGCTGCTCTACACCGCCACCGACCAGCTGCAAGCACACCGCAACTACAACGGCCACAGCACCGCTGCGGTAGCCATCACCACCGGCGGCTGCACCCCACGCGACTACCGGCCCGACCCCGCCGAACAGAAGCTCATCGACACCTACGAAACCTGCCGACGATAACCCGCCAATAGTCCCAAGCCGCGCCCCATCGCTCACGAAGAACCCAGCCACCACGACCGACACAGAACACACGCTGCTCGCGTTTCACAATGCGGTCGTCCCGCCGCCGCGATCAGGCACCCGACCTCGATCACCCGGGTCAACACCGCGTCATCGCCTGCGTGCGCGCTGAATTATCTGCGAACGTGTTGACACCGAGCGCCTCAACTTCGTTCTAGCAGATAGGGCCGCCGTGCGACAGCCAATGCACCCGGCGAGCCGGCATCGCCGTCGCGGTGTTAGTCCTGCTGTGCTGCTAGATCTTTTCGCTCGCACAGCGTTGCGCTCCGTGAGCGACTACAACATCGGCATCGCATTGCTTTCCGCCGTCGGGGCAGTCGGTGTGCGCGGCTCGGAAATGCACCGCCACCACCCAGCGCTCGCGGTCGCCTACGGAACAGCAAACGGCCTTGTCGTGGATGAACTGGCACTGCTGCTCGACCTCAAGAACGTGGTCGCACGACGGACGCGAAAGCGTCGACGTGGCCATCGCCCTCATCGCCGCAGGAGCCACCTTTTCAGCGGGCTTGCCCTTCTGGCCGCACGCGCGCCGGATACTGCGCTCCTACCCCGCGTGACTTCCACGTTCAGCGATTGAGAATGCCACGGCGGCTCTAAACCGCACGTTGCTGTGTGCGCAGCACGTCGTGGCACAACGTCGATCGATGCCCCTAGCGCAGGGTCAACCACAGTAGGCTGCCGCAGCCGGCGAGTGTGCAGTAAACCGCGAACGGGGTAAGCGTGCGGGTTTGGAAGTAGCGGGTGAGGAAGCGTACCGCGACGTAGGCGGCGGCGAATGAGGCCACGCTGCCGGCGAGGACCTGACCGTGGATGCCCGCACCCAGCGGTCCAAACAAGTCGGGGATCTTCAGCACCCCTGCGGCCAAGATCACCGGGGTGGCCAGTAGGAAGGAGAACCGCGCGGCGTCGGCGTGAGAGAGCCCTCGCAGCAGCCCGGCCACCATCGTGACGCCTGAACGGCTGATTCCCGGCAGCAAGGCCAGCACCTGAGCGGACCCGATCAGCAGTCCCTGCGACACCGGCAGCCGGGCAATGTTCGCGTCGGCAGCTGCCAATCCACCGTTCTCGGTGCCGGTCGAGGCGTCGTGTGTCACCTCCCGCGCTGGATCGCGACGCCGCAGCCGTTCTCCCCCGAAAAGAATCACGCCGTTGACGATCAGGAAGACGGCGGCGGGCACGGGACGGCCCAATGTTGTTCGAAACAGATGCTCAAGCGCCAGGCCGCTGACGCCGACGGGGATGGTGGCCACGATGAGGAGCCACGCTAGCCCTTCAGCCGGAGTGCGAATCCCCCTGTGCCGCAGGGAGGTCACGAACCCACCCGTGATGGCCACCCAGTCGCGCCAGAAGAACACCAGCAACGCCGCCGCGGTGGCTACATGAAGCCCGACGATGAATGCCAGATACGGCGACTCAGGGGCCGAGACGTCGAGATCCCGCGCCCATTGTCCGCCGATGAGTGCCGGTACCAGAACCGAGTGCCCGAGACTGGACACCGGAAACAGTTCGGTGACCCCTTGAAACGCGCCGACGACCAGCGCCTCGAGATAACTGAGGTGATCGCTCACTGGGCACCTGCTCCTGTCTCAACGTCTCACCTGCGTAACTGTCGGATTCCGGCCCGCCGCGCTATATCGACATCCTGACCCGTCCCCAGTGTTATCCATCTCACCGCGCCGCGTCGGCCCGCTCGCAACCGAAAAGTGCCAGTGCAGTACGCACCACGCTTCGGTGTTCCAGTCGGCCGCGGCGTGCGATAAACACCGTTACGACACATCGCGCCGCGGTCGCCGAGACGTCCTCGTCAACGACCAATGCGGCTGTCACGAAACACCGTCTCTTTCGAGACGCGGAAACCTATGGAGCGACCGCCGTCATGTCATCGCTTCGGCCCACTTCATGTGCCCCTCGTAACCCAGCGATGTCGCCATCGCACGGTAGCGCTCCCTGAGTTGCCGGTAGGTGGCTTCGTCGCCGTAAGCCTTGGCCAATAGTGCGTGCAAACGCAGTAGCCAGACCTCACGTATGACGAGCCGGTCGTCGGTTAGTGCGGCCGCCAACCGGGTGATCGCGGCCTCGGCTTCGTCGATGTCGGCGTCGGCGCCACGGTCCAGCAGCGTCTCCACCAAAGCAGCGGTGGCCGCATCGCAATGCGCGAACTGTCCCGCGTCAAACATCTCTTTGACGGCTGCACGCATCAGCGGTAACGCTTCATCGCGGTCACCGCGTGCGGCCCTCTCCCGTGCGGTGTATACGTCAACGGACCGACGATCGGACAAGTACAACCGCCCGTTGAGACACGGGTCGCGGGCCTGTCCCAGCAGCGCCAAGCCTCGCTCGTGCGCAAGTGGGGAATCCCGATGCATCAGCGCGATTCCTAGCGTCAGCCACATGCTCCCCAGCGCCAGATCGTCACCCGAGCGCTCGGCGATTGACAGCACTTCATCGAGCTCATGCAGCGCAGCATCGTCGGCGAGCAGGACCCCAGACTCTATTCCGGCACCGTAGACGAATTGAACGACGAGCGCACGCGACCACGGGTCGGTCTCGCGGGCCATGGCGGCGGCCCGGTCAAGGTCGTCGCGCCACCCGAGATCGCCCAAGGTGTATCGGGCGGTGCCGCGCGTCGCCAACGCAATCGCCAACGGCGAACCGATCACGACATTGCCTTTGGCCGGATCACCGTGAGCCAGGTCGATGATGATCTGCGACCAGCGCAGCGCCTCGGCCATCTCCCCGGTCCCAAACTTCGAAGTGGCCAGCGTGGTGGCCAACCCGAGCGTCAAGGTCGCATCACCGATCGACTCGACTAACGCCATCAGCTCCGAACCCACCCGCGACGACTCGCGCACCCGGCCATAGATGAAGTGCTCGGCCACCAGGCCGACCATGCCGATCGCGAGCGATGCCTTGTCCCCAGCCGCCGTGCACAACTCCCGCAACTCGTCGAATCGATCCGAGATCGAATGCACTCGCCAGCCGGTGCTGCACAATGTGGTCCGAGGAGCGATCCGCATCGCGGTGCGATCCGGATTGTCGTCAGGCAGGGCATCTGCGATCTGGCGGGCACGCTCCCAACCGACCCACGCGGCGCCAAGATCACGGGTGGTCGACCACGACGCAGCGCGCATGTGCCAGTCGAACGCGGCCCGGATATCGCCTGCGGCCTCCAGGTGCTCGGCGATCAGAGCCGCGTTCTCGTCCGCCGATTCCGGCTCACGTTCTTGGACCGCTGCGGCAAGCCGCCGATGAAGCTGGGCGCGGTCGGATTTGAGCTGCGATTCGTAGGCCACCGTGCGAATGAGCGGATGGTGGAACACATACTCGGGTTGTTGGGTGAACCTGACTTGATCGATGAGCTGCGCAGCCACCAGGTCAGGAACGACCGGTTCGACGCCTAGCTGAGTCAGCAGGTCCAGGCCGGACCGCGAGCCGACCACCGCCGCCGCGCTCAACGTGCGTTTTGCTTTCGGGTCGAGCCGATCGATGCGCGCGGCGATGGTCGCTTGCAACGTGGCAGGGACACTCACCTCCGCGTTGTCTCTCGTCGACTCGTATGCGCCGGGCTGCCCGCGCAACACACCACGCTCGGCGAGTTCGCGCACGATCTTCTCGGCGAAGAAAGGATTTCCGGCGGCCCATTAGGCGATCGTTTCGCCCAGGCTCTCAACAGATGGGTCCGAACCGAGCAGCTCCGCGACCAGTGCTGCAATCTCTGAATCACTCAGCGGCGCAAGAGCTATGGTCTGAGCACCAGCCACCCGAGTCAACGCGCCCCGATACTCGGGCCGGTAGGTGACCAGCACCAACAAGGGAGTCTGTGGGATCACCGTCAGGAACTCGGCCAGCATCGACTCGCTGACCTCATCGATCCAATGGGCGTCCTCGATGACATAGACCGCCGAGGTTTGATTGGCCAACGACTCTGCATTCACAAGGGCGGTCAACCGCCGCCGACGGGCATCCGGATCGATACTCGGCAGAGGAGCAGCAGCGTCGCCGATGCCGAGCAGGTCATCAAAGAGCAGCAAGTCCTCGGGGTCTGCGTCGGGTATTTGAGCGCGCACCCGATCGCGCGCAGCCTGCTCGTCAAGACCCTCGACGCCGGTGGCGGCGCGGAGCAGCCGCGCCACGGCATGGAACGGCACCTGGCTGGTGTGCGACTCGCAGAAGCCGGTGAACACTTCCACGCCTTGGCGACCCGCTATCGCCGCAACCTCGCGCACCAGACGGCTCTTGCCGATGCCCGGTGGTCCCACCACGCTGACCACAGCGCCGTGGCCCTCGACTGCACGGTCAAACAAGCCTTCAACGGCGGACATCTCCCACCCCCGACCCACCAGAGTCGATTCAGAACGCCTTAGAGCGCGGTGCCGGTCTCCGATGCCCAACAGGCGACGGGCCAAGACCGGTTCATCGGCACCCTTGATCTGAACCAACTCCGGTTCACCTGGAGCCACTGAGCCATCAACCAGTCGCGCTGTCGACGCGCTGAGCATCACCCCATCCGGCGCAGCGACCGACTCCATCCGCTGCGCCATCCCCACCTGCTCGCCGACGGCGGTGTAACCGAAAGGACCTGAACCAATTTCACCGGCGATCACCTGACCTGAGTTCAGGCCCACCCGTAGCCGCCTAGCGCGGCTGGCATCAGCGCGGGATGACCCCAGCGGCATGAGCTACTGGTCCGGTTCACCGCGAAACTCCCTGTGCGAACTTTCGTGGCGGCGCGCTACCGCGGCGGAGGCCTCACGCCAGCCGGGTTCCTCCATCGAGGTGCCGGGCTGGTCGATCCACTGGCAGCCCAGGCACGCCGCATGGGCGACGAATTGCACCGCGTCGATCACGACGCCCGGATGGCGAAGGGGCCAGTTGTCTGGATCGCTGCCGTGCTCGGCTTCGTGGGCTGCGCGCAGCTCCTCGCGCTGGTCCCAATGCCGCCGCGACCACGTTCACGCCGGAACCCATCCGCTTGAAGTTGATCCAGGAGTCACCTTCGTGGGCGGAAATTGCGCGCTGTAGTACGGCCCCCAGGTGTCTGCGTATCCCGGCCCTGGCTCCCAGGAGTCCTTGAGTTCTTGGGGCAGGCCGTTCCGTCGTCGGGAGCTTGGACCGGCTGCCTGGAGTTCACATCGATCATCAGCGTCGTTCGGGTCGGTCATCACTGGGGTCCCCTATGCGAGGCCTCCAGCTCGGAGGCGCTCTTGCCCGCACCGGTCGGTGCCAGGCCGCTTCCTCATCCGAGCCACCCACGAGCGTGGGGTTGGCGTGCCGTCCAGTCGGAGCTTGACGACGGCATCTCGTGAAGCAAAATCAGTCTACGAGCGGCGGCCGGGGCACGGGCACATTTTCATGGGCGGTGGACTCGCGGCCGTTAGCCGGACCGGGGCGGCCATGCATCCAATGAATTCGCCGCGGCACTCGCGGCGCAGATTTGCTGGCAGATAATTGCAGGTCAGTGGGCCTAATTGTGCTAAGGTGAATACCTATTAGAAGCAGGAAAAATGAATAGTCGTCTCGACAATTTATGGTACGCAATACAGCATCCGCTGGGACCGTCGCGGGAACTGGGCTCATACGCAAACCATCAGGAGAGCGTGGAGCAACTTATTCGCGAGATAAACGCAAGAGTCCATTCCGATTAAATGTGGGCTGGGACTCGCTTGCGGGACAACCGATCCGCTCGGCTCGCTAGTCATCTTCCGGACGAGGCGACTCTTTGACCTGCTGTTCATCAATTTCCCTTGTGTCGGCACTACAGCCAACCCTTTCCGCAGCGTCATCCGGCTTCCTGTTGGGGGTAGGGCGAGGGGTGCGCCAGGGGGTCAAAACGCCGGACCCGGGCGGCGCGCCCTTGGTCCGTGGCCGGAACGGCAGCGTGCTTTCGTCAACCGCGGCCTTTGGGCCTGCCTTCATGAGAGGCTCCCCGCATGGCGTTCTCTGTCTACGCGATCGCACCACCCGAAGAGGGCTCGGAGCCGCATGACAGGTGGGTTATCCACCATTTCGGTGATGGGGCTCGTTACGTTGTCCATCCGGGTGGAGTGCTTGGGATTGAGGTAGAGGGCACCAACTTCTGGTTGCTGAGCCCCGATCGCTGGCAGTGGGTCCGGAGTGACAACCACCCACCAGGTCGAGTGGTGGGTTAGCGCCACAGTGGTGGCTCGCCCCGCACCTTGGCATCGGTCAGGTACGGCCCTGAAGGTTATCCCTCGCCGCCAAGCTCGGTTTGGTCCCGCTCAGTCTCGGCGGTGTCCTGGGCCATCACCGACTCGTCGAGCCACTTCTGGACATCGCCGCCGAGGCGGTCCGCGGACAGGAGGGCGAAGTCGAGGGCCTGTACCGCCATCGCTGCCAAGACCTTCATGGCCCGTCCGCTGCGGTGGATCTCCACCATCAGCGCACCGAGCGCCTGATTGTCTTCGGCGCACAACGCCGACAGGTACCGGCGGGCATCCGCGAACTCCCGGTCGACGTGGGCCATCTTCCTCAGGTACTCGTCGGGCGACGGCAGGTCGTCGGGCGTGTCGGTCATGGGTTTCTCTTTCGGTGGTGGACCAATCCCATTTTGGGGTTGGTTTGTGCCGGTGGTTACTTTCTGGGCTTTTTGCCCGGCATGCGGAGTCGCCTGGCAGGACAACTAGTGTTCGATCATGGCGCGGTCGGCATCGTCGTCATCGATGAGGCATTTCCGCAGGCCATGACTGATGCGTGGGCGCAGCGGTTATATCTGAACGACGACGAGCGACAAGCATTCGAGCAGTGTTCAACGACCGACAGAGAGGCAGCAGCATATGAGCGGCTGGAGCGGTTCTAGCTGGTACGGAACGGACAGCAAGGTGTGGGCCATCGTGGCGATGATCGCCGCAGCGGCCACCCTGGCGGTGGGCTTGATCTACATGGGCTCCGCAAAAGCCGATCAGCCAGGCTGTACGGCCTCGGGATTGTCGAGTGCCCTGGGCACGGTCGCCTCTGGCACCGGGGCCTGGCTGAGCGCACATCCGGCGGCCAATGACGTGATCACCAATGCCGGGCCGACCGGCAATGAGCAGGCCATTCGCGATTACTTCACCGCTCATCCCGCCGAATGGCAGGAGCTGCAGGGCATCGCCAATCCGCTGCGTTCGCTGCGTCAGGGCTGCTCAACGCAGGTGGGCGCCGGTGACGTGGCCAGACTCTTCGACGCGATGAGCGCATGAGCGCCCCGGTCACGAGGGCCGAGTACGAGGCCCTGCTCAAACGTGTCGAGGCCCTGGAGGGCCATCAGCACATGTACCCGGGGCCGCCCGGCCTCCATCACCGCTAGGGGTCGGCACCCCCGGGGGGCGATCATCCCGCTGGTATCTGCCGCCATCGGCCATCGGCCAGCGCCGCAGGTGTCAGGTCGGCGGGCACCCAGCCCGTGGCGGTGTAGCGGTGCACGGTGCTGCTGGCGTCGAAATTGGCCAGTGTGATGTGCGCCTGGTCGATGAAGCAGCGCATGGGTTCAGACCTACACCGGCAACGTCATGATCGGAACGGGTTGCGGGCAATTACGACGCTGGAATTCCTTGGGACGGTTGCGGACCGAATCAATGGTCACCGTACTGCCTCAGATGTGCTGAAAGCCAGTAGCTTTCAGATAATCACCGAGCGGACCCTGCGCCGTGGGCTGGGCCAACATCGGCGAGGGCCCTGAGTCATTCAAGATCGGCCGTCGCCGCGTAAGGCTGCGTGGCTCGCCGAGCAGAAGGCTCACGGGCACACCGACATCGTCGGGCCGCGTTCGACAAGGCACTGAAGCAGCACGCCCCTGCAGGCCCTGTCTGTCCGCGATCGGCCGCGCGGCAAAGCTTCTCGTCCCCATTGCCCTGCGGTTTAGATATCTCCACCGCCCTCGCAGAAGGCGGAAAGTAGGAACCCCGACACCGCGGGTTCGGGCGTTACTTCAGAGTGCGGATGTGCTCGCCCAGTTCGGGGTCGTCGATCGCGCGGGCGAGGTAGGGCGCGGCCGCTTGCGCGATGATGGACATGACCGCGGAGCGTGGTGGGATCGGGATGAAGTGGTTGCCGATGACGAGCCCAGTGCCGCCGTCGCGGTCGAGGCCGCCGAGCAGTTCCCTGATCAGATTCGGTGGGTGCCTGTTGAACAGGAGCGTTGGCTGGACGGCGACGTTGATCGGCCACTCTGTTCGACCGATGGTGACCTGGGGACCTGAATCGGCGGGGATCTGAACGATTCGGTTGTTGTAGGTGTCGGTGATGTACACGTTTCCGGCCGCATCGACGGCGACTGAAGTGTCGCTTCGCAGATTGGTGCCAAGCCTCGCAGGCGGACCGCCGTTCACCGGCACTTTCAGGATCTGGTCGCCGTCACTAAAGTAAAAGTGCTGTCCCGACGGGTCGACCGCGAAGGCGTACCCCGGGTCGTTCCTTGCAACAACATTGATAACAGTGTCCGGTCCTCCGTCCGCCGGTATTTTCACGACGGCCATAGGCAGAATGGTTGTTTGATGTTCCGTATAGATGTACACATTTCCAGGAATGTCCACGGCAATGGCGTACGGAATTCGTTCGGTTTCGGTCCAGATGACGATAGACGGGCCTCCGTCGGCGGGTATCTTCACCGCCTTGAAGGTTGCACCGGCGTCAAGGGTTTTGCCGACCGTGTACACGTTGTCGGCCCAATCGACGGCCACGCCGTAGGGCTGCACAAGTCCTTGGGCCAGGATCGTTTCCGGTCCGCCGCCGGCCGGTAGTTTGATCACCCCAAGGTTGCCGGGTTCTGCGAGGAACACGTTTCCGCTACGGTCGGACGCCAGCGCCTCCGCGTAGCTGGCGCCTGGAATGGGCGTTTTTACGCCGGTATTTGCCGCGATGCGAAAGGCATTGTCTTCGGAAAGGTCGGCTACATAGACGTCGACCGGTGGTGCCGCATTCGGGGGCAGTGTGGTCGGCTCTCCCACATAGATGATGTTGGGGTCGTGAAACGACCCTGGGCGAACCGGCATGCAAACCCCTCTGCTCACGGCGCCTCGACGGCTTCCCAAAGCTATTCTCGCACGACGGTCATCTACGTTTGGCACCTCCGCCTATCTCGTCTTCTGTGACACCGCGCCACTAAGTTCTAAGCAGTTCCCAGGGGGTGTCACACCAAAGGGTTCACCGTCATGAGCATGAGCCCGGCTGAGTGCGTCGGGGGTCCGCGCCGACACTATCCGCTGGCCGTCATCGCCGACGTGGCGACGGACGTAGGTCCATCGCGCGCACGCCTGCGGTTTGTCAGCAGCACGCGGATCGTGGTGATGTGCAGGTTGATCGAGAAGGGCACCAGGTAGGCGGGAAAGAGGACCATCGGCCAGTGGGTGAACACCGACGCCGGTGGGTCGGTGTGCACCACGGCGAGGGCCTGTCGCCAGGAATGCGGTTCCCACGGCGCCGATCAAATCGAGAAGGCCCAGCACCGACGACGCAATCGGAATACTGCTCGACGTCGACCAGATCAGGGCGATCACGGCGACGCAGGCAGTGACACCGACTGCGATGTCGCCGCGGCTCGGAGGCCCGACGACGGCGCCGAGCACCGAGTGCGGCTCTCGTCCGAGCCATGACGGGCCGCAAGTGGCGTACGAGTTCTTTCAGTGTCAACCCTGAAAGGGCCCGTAACGCCGAACCGCAGGCCGCCGTCCCTCGTAGATGTAAGTAGGGGCCACCACCGCGGGCCAGTAGGGCGGCGTCGCGGTGGGAGCGGGCCGGCGTGCGCCTCAGTGTCCTAAACGCCGCAGTTGCTGCACCCGGCCCGCGCCCCCTCGCCTGCAGCCGACAGACCTCGCTTGCTGGCTGACGCTGGGGGATCATCCGTAGCCATGTCGGTGGGGCGGAGAACCACAGAGACGGACCCCGAAGACTGAATCCAGGAATCCGACCACCCCGACTGCCCAAAGGATAGGGCGTACCCCAGCAAACGTCCGGCGTTATTGACCCCGGCGCTAAGCGATGCGATCGATCGCCGGCTTTGCCGAGTGTCTGTCAGCCCACCAGCGGCCCTAACGAGTCCACATGGTGCACCCGTAGCGGTTGGTGGCGTGTTGCCCCGATGGCCCGCTGCCGTCTGGGCAGACAGCTAGCGGGAGGTCAAGATCGGGCTTAAGTAGTACCGCGCCGAGATCGGGCGAGATTGCAGTAGCGTGCTACTGCGCCCGTCGCAACTTACGCGAGTGACGATTAATCGGTCACAACAGCCAAATGGGGGAGGCCTGATTCGATGTTTCCTGACGGGACATTGGCGGTTACTTCGGCAGCCGGCGATGCTTACCGGCCTGCAGATCGTGGAAAGCATCGCAACCGGCACCGGTTGCTGACCCTGGCACGGCGGGCCGACGCGGATATCGCGGCGGTCCAAGCGTGAAGCCGGTACTGCAGCTCAAGGGCGTCGGCAAGACGTACCGCAGGGGCGACGAGCAGGTGCACGTGCTCGTCGACTTTGACTTCACGTTGGACGCAGGCGAATTCGTCGTCGTGACCGGACCATCGGGAGCCGGCAAATCGACCCTCCTGCATATCGCCGGCGGGTTGGACGCACCGGACAGCGGCACTGTGGCGGTGACCGGCCAGGACGTGTGGTCGATGAGCACCGGCGCGCGCGCGGCGTTCCGGCGGCGCAACCTCGGATTCGTGTTCCAGTTCTTCAACTTGGTGCCAATGCTGACCGCAGTGGAGAACGTGTCGTTGCCGCTGGTTCTAGACGGTATGCCTGCCCGATCAGCCGACGCACGCGCCGAGGAGCTACTGGAACGGGTCGGGCTCGGCGACCGCGCGCGGCACCGGCCGGCCGAACTGTCGGGCGGACAAATGCAACGGGTGGCGGTGGCGCGCGCGCTGGTAGCCCGGCCGTCCATCATCCTCGCCGACGAGCCGACCGGAAACCTGGACAGCCATTCGTCGACCGAGGTCTTGGATCTCCTGCGCTCGCTGTCAGACGAAGACGGCGCGGCGGTCGTGATGGTGACACACGACCAGGCCGCGGCGCGCTACGGCTCCCGCGAGCTGCACCTTGTCGACGGGCGTGCCTTCGACATCGACGCCACCGCGCCCATCGCGGAGCGGTGATGCAAACGCTGCGCGCCGGATGGATGTCGTTCCGGCGCATCCACCTCGCCGCGTTGATCGCCGACTGGCGCCGGACGCTGCTCAGCGCGATCGGCGTCGCGCTGGGGGTGACGGTGGTACTCGGCACGTTGATACTCAAAGCCGAGCTCGTCCGCCCGTTCGACTCATTCGGCCCGTCGCTCACCCACGCCGCCGACACCGGGGTGGTCGAGGTTAGCGCCGAACGTCAGTGGCCGGCTGCCGATCGAGACGGTCAACCGGCTGCGCGCCGAGGTGGCCGGGGCGGAGGCGGTCATCCCGATCGTCGCCGCCTTGACGCCCGTGGACGTCGCCGGCGACAGTCACGGGTTCTTTCTGCTCGGCGGGTCGTGCCAGATCGAGCTGCTGGTCGGCTCGTTCAACTGCGAGCAGCGCGCCCGCGACGTCAAGCCTGCAGACGGTCCCGGCGTGCCACTGCAGATTCCGACGGCCATCGCCCAACGGCACGGCCTACAGCTCGGCGACGAGTTGCGCATTCCCGGCCTGCCTCCAGGGTCGGCGCACCTCGGATCGACATTCCCGGAGTTCGACCGCGTCGAGGGCATCAACGACGGCTACGTGCTGTTGGCCCCTTCCGCGGACATCGCCGCGCGCATGCTCTCCACTCCCGGTTACGCCACGGCCGCTTTCGTCCTCCCGAAACCGGGCGCTGACATCGCCGGCCGACGTCGACCGCGTCATCGCCGGCGTCGCAACGGCAGGCCCGCCCCGGCCGCACCTGCCTGCCGTGTTCGAAGGCGGAGCACAGAGTCTCAACTTGATCGCGCTGGCCGGCATCATCGTCGGCGTCCTCATCGCCGTGAACACGATCCTGCTGGCCGTGGAGGATCGGCGGGCGGTGATGGGAACAATCGGCGCGATCGGCGCCAAGCCGGTCGGGTTGTTCGGCGGGATGCTCGGTGAAGGCGCCGTGGTGGGTCTCCTCGGGGGATTGTTGGGTGTTCCAAGCGGTTTCCTGTTCGGGACGTATCTGCTGGACAGATTCGGGCGATCCATGTTGGCCGGGTCCGGCGGCACCATCACAGCGCACTTCACGCCGAACTTGATCGGGATCGGAGCCGCCGCCGGGATCGCCTGCGGGATCATCGCGATGATCGGGCCGGCCGCCAGGTTGCTCCGCGACGGGCCGTTGGCGTCGATGGCGAGCGTCGGCGGAGTGCAGCGCGCCAGGAAGATCCCGATGTGGCCGCTGGTCGTCGGGGTGGTCCTGCTGGCGGTCGCCGTCGTCGTGTTGAAGATCTTCGAGCGCGGGTCGCTGCCACTGGACGTGGGCATCAACGGCTTGACGGTGGCGTTGTGCGGGGTCGTGTTGGTGACGGTGTGGATCGCCCCGCGTGGCGCCCGGCTGTTGATCGAGTTGCTGACGTTCGCGCGTCCCGCCGTCGGGCGCCTGCTGGGTGCCGATATTCGGCGCTACGCACTGCTGTTCGCTTTCTCCGCCGCGCTACTCGCCGAGAGCACCAGCTTGGCCATCGGCTCACACAGCATGCAACTCCTCGGCACCAGGCAGATTGCCGAGCAGAAGGCCGACCGACTGCCCGACGCCTTGTTGATTTCCGCCCAATCGGTGCTCGATCAGCGGGACGGCCGGCTTTCGGACTCCACGTTCGAGTTGGTCACCGGTGCCGCCGACGGGCGGAGCGTGTCTTCGCGCTGGCGATCGACCATCTCGTCAGGGACGTCGTCGCGCCTCGTCGTCGGCGTCACGCCGGGCGATTGGTACAGCCAAGCGCTGTATGAGCCGACCGATGACCGTGACGTGTTCTGGCAGAGTTTGCGGAAGGCGGAGATCGGCCTGAGCGAGATTGCCGCCAGCCGGCTCGGCGTTGCCACGGGCGACACCGTCGAGCTGCCGACCGTCGAAGGGCCGAAACAGTACCGGGTGGCCGGAATCTTTCATCCACGGATGGTCAATGACGCCGCGGTGGGCGACATCGTCCTGGTCTCCGAAGGATTGGCGCGTTCCGATTGGGCTGCCGTACGCGACCAGGTCGCGGTGGCCTATCCGTCCGCCGCCGACGCGACCGCCCACCGCGGCGATTTCCTCAACCTCGGTGCCGGATTGTGGGTGTACGACAACGAAGAGTGGCGCTCGGTGGCCACCAACGGGATCACCCGGTTCTTGGAGCCGTTCACGTTCGCGGGGTACGTGGTGATGGCAGCCGCCGGCTTGAGCCTGCTGAACGTGTTCGTGCTGGGACTGGTGCAACGCAAGCGTGAGCGGGCCGCGTTGCGGGCGATCGGGGTGACCTCGTGGCAAGAACAGGCCGTGATCATCGCCAACGCCGGCCTGCTCGGCTTGCTGGTCGCCGGCCTCGCCGTGCTCGGGGGTGTGGGCCTGACGTATCTCTGGTCGCTGGGCTCACCGGTGTACTACGGCATCAAGATCGACTGGGGTGTGCTGCCGTTGGCGCTGCGAACCGGAGTGGCAGCCGTGTTCGTACTCGTCCTGACCGCCGCGGTGTATCCCGTGATCCATGCGCGACGGCTGGAGACGGTCGAGGTGCTGCGAACCAGTTGACGCGAGCTTGGCGCAGGCCACGTCGCGGAGATCACTCGGTCGCAATAGCTGCCGTTACGAGTGCCGCCGACGTACGCGCCGCACCCGGTTGAATCGCGGAACTAGGTGATTTGACGTGGTTTAACACGAGCCTGTGGAGGGGGCAGGTTGGCGTCAAATCACGCCGGCCACGGTTTTCAACCGAAGGGTCCCACTGAGTGCGATCGCGGTCGGCAGCGATCCTGACTGACTATTCCCCGCTCTCGATCATCGCCTGGGCCCAGGCGATGTGTCCTTCGAAGCCAAGCGATTTCGCCATCGCGTGATAGCGACTCACCAAGTCCCGGTAGGCAGCATCGTCGCCGCGGGCTCGGGCTAGCAGCGTGCGCAGCCGCAGCAGCGTGATCTCGCGCATCGCCTAGCCGTCGTCTGCCGGCAGGGGGCGTGTCCCATTGACTGTGTAAAGATCACGCAGGCACTGGCCGAGGCCCCACACCGGCGCGGTCGGCACAAGAACATCCCGCTGTAACTTTTCCTGCGCGAGCAGCTCACCCCATTTCCGCGTGAGACGCAGCCGTTAGCCGTGAACCTCACGGTGCAATCGTGGAATGTCGTCGCCGGCACGCCGAAACCGGTGCATGTGTTCCCGAATCGCGGGGCTTGACGTGGCCTCGAATTCCTTGGGCGGCAATGACATCTGAAAGACCAGTCCACGGCCATCTGCGCCGTCCACCAGGGCACCGAGTCCCGCAACGGGTAGTTTCATCAACAGCGTGCAGTAGGACGTGAAGGTGTCTTCGAATTGGATGCGATAAACGCCGAAGCCGGTCTGGTTCGAGACAAGCGGGTTCCACCGGGCCGGATTGAAGGCAGTGGATACACAGCGAGCCGCCCGCCATGCACCGGCAGCGTCCAGGAACTGTTGGTTCATGCGCATGTCGCAGTGTTCGTCGGCAAAGTGGTCCACGTTGTGGCGGATGCGTTCGGCAATCGAACTTGCGGCCTCTCCGCGTCGCAGGTCGAGGTTCAGCGTCGTGATGATATTGCCGACAAGCATCGGATCGAGGCCACAACGATTCCGCGCATTCACGGCGATCGCGAGGGTGCGACGATCCACCACGGGATCCGCCTTCATGAGCGCTTCGGAAACATGCGCGCACACAACGTCGTTCGCGGACAAGCGCATCCGGTTTCCGTAGGCGTCGCGCATGCGGGCGATTTCGTCTCCTCCGAAGTAGAGACTCAGAGTGCGCTGTTTTCGCGCATCCTTCGCCAGGTACAGCGCGCTACGTGCAAGTTCTGCGAGCCCGAGGCAACGCACCCCGGGCTCCCGAGCGCTATCGGCAGGGAGATGCTCGTCGAGGTAGGCAGCGCGGTCTTCGACGATCAACGGCTCAGCGAGTGGCTTGTCGGCAGCGGCGGCAGCCCACGCGTTCATGAAGTGCATCGACGTCTGCATGTCGCCGATCGCGTGGTGCCATGAGAAACCGATCGCGGTCGCGTCGTCCGCGAGCTGCGTGACACGTACCTTGCACAGCGGGCCCCACCCCCATCGAGCCGTGGCGCCGTTCACCGGGTCGATGAGCCATAGTCCGGTGTCCTCCGACGCCGAACGGATCGCCTCACGGAGCGTGCGGCCGGACGACACAGACGTGAAGGGCACACCCTGCCCGTCACATCGGATTCGCATCGTGCCGTCGACCATGGCCATTCGCCCCGCGAAGATCGGAAGATTCGTGAGCGCGTGCGCGAATGCACGGGTGAGCGCCCTCGTGTCGAGATGCCGCTCAAAGAAGAAGACAATGTGGACCGCCAAGTTCGCGACA
This sequence comes from uncultured Actinomycetota bacterium, assembly GCA_963770125.1. Taxonomy (GTDB): domain Bacteria; phylum Actinomycetota; class Actinomycetes; order Mycobacteriales; family Mycobacteriaceae; genus Mycobacterium. The sequence continues at coordinate 118,246 of CAVYPI010000037.1, forward strand.
ATGGCGTCGCCGACATTGCAGCGGATTTCGAGCCGTTGTGCGTGCAATGGTCTGATCAGCTGGGTCGACATAGTGGGCTACGTTCGGCGGTTCACTACTACGCGGCCGCCGAGTTTCGGGGTATGGGCGACTCCCCGGAAATACGACTTCTCATCGGCGGCGGCATCGGTCCGGATCCGGAAATTCTGCAGCACCGTCCGCAGCACGATATCCATTTCGATGATCGCGAAATCAGCGCCGATGCACCGCCGTGCTCCACCACCGAACGCCAGCCATTCTGGTGCCGCCGGCTTGGTGCCGCGGAAGCGATACGGATCGAATCGTTCGGGGTGAGGGAAGATTTCCGGATTCTCGTGCAGATCCGCGATGCGCACGAGCACCGTGCGATCATGCGGAATCCGCCACTCGCCCAGGTCGAAGTTCGGCGCCCTGACCCGGCGGCCAGCCACATCGATGACGGTGCGTACTCGTAGCAACTCCAAAATTGTGGCCCGACGGAAGTCGCTGCCCCCCTCATCGACCTCTCTGACCAGTTCAGCCAACACGTCTGGGTGGCGCCGCAGCCGCTCAAACGCCCAGCCCAGTGCTGATGCTGTGGTTTCGTGGCCCGCACCGATGAGGGTCAACAGTTCGTCGCAGATGTCCAGCCGCGGCATCCCGGTTCCGTCGTCGTGCCTACTGCGCACTAACACTGCCAGGATGTCCGCCCGCTCGCCGAGACCCGGATCGGCATCGGCCCTGTCGATCAGCGTGAATACGATCCGGTCGAATGCCTTGCGCAACTCGTCCAGCTTGCCCCATGGGCTGTGGCGTCCGGTCCAGAATGGCGGCGCCGGCACAAATGCCACGAGCTGTCCGAGTTTCATATAGGGCGGGACGATCTCACGTAGTTCGTCGAGTTCCGCCCCATCAGCGCCGAAGATGGTCCGCAAGATCACGTTCAATGTGATCCTGTTCATCGGTTCGAGAATCCGGAATTCTTTATCCTCAGGCCAATTCGCGCTTTCACGCAGTGTCTCGTCCTCGATGACCTTTTCGTAGTTTTTGAGGCTCTGACCGTGAAATGCCGGTGCGAGCAGCCGGCGCCGATCGCGATGCCGACTGCCGTCAAGCCCAAATACCGACCCCGGCCCGAACCAATTGCTGAGATTCGGCTGCACGTTGATCAGCTGTTCGGCACTCGCGGTACACACCGATCTCACCAGAGCCGGGTCAGAAACGACGACGGATCGACCAAAGAATGGGACGTTGATTTCGAAGATGTGTCCGTGCCGCTTGATCCAATTCCGCATGGCCTTGCGGCGAAATACAGCGAATCCAACACCCTGCACGAGCTTGGGCAAGCGCACTGGCGGCGGGTTCAACCTGTTCGGCGTCGATGTTTCGCACGGATTGGCCATGGCCGGATCGGTCATGCGGTCCCCCAAACTGCGATGTTCCCCGCCACCGCCGGGGGTCACCAAACGGTACTCCGCGCCGCGCACGGGGTCGATCGCGCCAATTGGACCAATCCGGCGCCCACGCAGATACGGCGGTCGCCGCCGAATGGCAGGTACGCATAGCGCGGACGGGTCGACGCGCTGTCTGGTAAGAATCGTTGCGGGTCGAATCCTTCTCGGTTAGGCCAGAATTCGGGATGGCGGTGAAGAAGGTACGGCGAGATTCCGACGGTGTCGCCGGCGGAAACCGCGACGCCCGCGATGTCGTCGTCTTGCACGGCGTCGCGTTCGACGTGCCATGCCGGCGGGTAGAGCCGCATCGTCTCTGACATCACCGCCTGCGTCCACGGCAGCGCGTCGATGTCGGACGCCAGTGGATCCCGGCCACCCAGCACGTCGTCGACCTCGGCGATCAGGCGCTCACGGGCGGCGGGATACCGCGACAACAGCGTCAGCGCCCACGTGAGCGCATTGGCTGTGGTCTCGGCTCCGGCACAGACGAGGGTCATTGTCTGGGCCTGGATCTCAGCCCGGGACAGCGGTTGCTCGTCCTGTCCGGCGGCCACCAGCAGGTCGAGCACGTCGCTGGGTTCGTCGTGCTGCCCGCCGATGCGCGCGTCGACGATCCGGGTAATCAGCGACTCCAGGGTCTGCGAGGCCTGACCCAAGCCGGGCACGATCCGGGTGGCAATGGCCCGGAGGCGTTCACACGGCAAGGACACGGCAGCATCGCCGCGACCGCCATTGAGCTCTGCAGCCGCGTCACGGCCCGGCCGACCGGCGCGGCGTCGCCTGAGAGATCTGCTCCCAACAGTGCCCGGCAATCATCGCATCAACCGCTCCGAGGCGGGGTAGTCACGCTCGACACGTTGGGCCGCCATCGGCGCCACGTCCGTCGGGACAAGCACGAACGCCCAGTTAGTGCGAAAGGCGCCACTCCCCCAGCATTTCCCGGGCCCGCGCCAGTTCCGGTAGGCCTCCCTCACTGACCAGCCTGCTGGCGGCGCTCCGCAGCGCCTCGCGCGCAGGTGACCCCCGAAGCTCGAAATCGTCCAGGGCAGCACGTAGTTCGAACAAAGGCGTGTCCTGGCGGCGGGCAAGGTCGAGGGCGACGCCGAATCCGGTTGCGCGGGCGTCGGGGTCGTTGAAAGTGTGGGCACGCAGCCGCAACAGTTCGGCGTCGTAGAACTTTTGGCCATTGGCGGCCGTGATGTCCAGTGCGGCGTCGAGCCGGTCACGGGCTTGGCTGTGCTCGCCGGCGGCGATGAGCAGCTGCCCAATAAGGGCATCGTTGATCGGGCGGTAAGCTTCGACGCCGATGCGGCGCAACGTGTCTTGGATCGCGGTCATGGTCGCGATGTGAGCAGACAAAGCGGCCGGGTCGCGATCCGCGGACGCAAGCAGGACGCGGGCATCGATGGCGCACTGCTCGAGCGCGCCGAACCGCTGCCAATAGTCAAACCCGTGCCGCTCAGACAGCTCGATCATCTGGCACGCGACTGTCCGTGCGCGGTCGGGCTGGCCGGCTTCGCAGCGAATCCAGATCTCGTTTCTGAGTGCCCAAACGTGGTTGTAGGTGTCTAGGGGAAACCCGAGCTGCTCGGCCCGCGCCACCGCCTGGGTCAGCCGCGCCTCGGCACCGGTGAGGTCGCCCTGCAGCGCACGATCGACGGCCAGGTAGATGTGCGACCACGCCACCGGGTCGGTGGGCACGGTCCACAACTCATCTATGCGGTCCTGCGGGGCCGCGTGTGCCGTCGCCTGTTCGAAGTGGCAGCGAGCGATGGGGAATTCGCCGCGAAGAAATGCCACCACCCCGGACCCGGCGTGAATCGCGCAGCCCAGCCATAGCTGTTCCGGGTCGGCGCCGCGCCGCAGCACGTCCACCAGCTGCGCCGCCCGGCGCAGGTTGGCAGCCCACATGTAGTGGGCCACTGCGGCGATGAAGGTCGCCACCACTTGGTTGTCACGCAGGTCGGTGCCGACGAGTTGCAGGCAGCGCTCGAAATCGGCGACGGAGACCGGGCTGAGGTTGCCCTCCGGCTCCGCGGCGGCGGCGAGGTAGCCGCGTTGCAGCCGCGCAGCGATCTCGCGGCGGTCACGCTCCGGGCCGGGTGGGTGGCAGTCGAGTTGGGTGACGGCGCGGTCGAGGTAGGCGCGGGCTTCCGCGAGCGCGCCGCGGCGCTGGGCCGCAGCACAGGCGCACTGATAGGCCGATGCGGCGTTGCCGTGGCGTGCGGCCTGTTCGTAGTGGGCGGCTACCAGGGGCCAGTCGGGGTCTCCCTCAACGCCGTTGACCAGCGCGTCGGCGGCCTTGGCATGTAGGCCGCGGCGCTGGCTGGGTGGGGCGAGTTCGGCGGCGACTTCCCGCAGCAGTTCGTGGCGAAAACCCCAACCATCGGTGCCGTAGGGCTCGAAAACCCGCGCGTCCTGAAGTTCGTTGATGACCTGATTGAGCTGGTCGGTGTCGAGGCCGGCCACCACGGCCAGCAGGGAGCGATCCCCGTGGCGGCCGATGACGGCCGCGGCCTCGGCGACGCGCACCACGGCGGGGCTTCCGCGCAGCCGGGCCCTGAGCGGCTCATACAGCATGTCGGGCACCGGCGCCAGGTTCGCTTGGTTTCGCGGTGCCGCCGCCAGCTCCGCTACCACTTGCTCGATGTAGAACGGCACACCGTCGCAGCGGTTGCGGATCTGCACCCGCTGCTGCTCGGGCACCGTCGCGTCCAGGGCCACGATGAGCTCGTAGCTCTGTTCGGCGGTCAGCGGCGCCAGATCGCACACAGTGACCGGCCAGCCGTGCTGCAGCCACCCGCTGTTACGTGTGGTCAAGACCACGAGCAGCCGGCCGATACCGGTGGACAGCAGCGCGCCGAGCACCTCGGTGGTGGATGGGTCCAGCCACTGCCCATCCTCGGCGACCACCAACCCCGGCCTACCGCCGAGACAGGCCAGCAGGTAGCCGCAGACCGCCTCTGAGATCAGCTGCTGCAGCTTGCGGCCCTCGGCGGCCACCGGCTGGTAGCCCTCCTGCGGCCCGATGCCGAGCACCGGCGCCAGCAGTGGCCCGGCAGTGTCTGGATCCAGGCCCTGGGCGACCAACTCGGCGCGCAGCAGTCGCAGCCGCTTTGCGCCATCGGTGAGCCGACTGATGCCGCACCGGCGCTCCAGCAACCTCCGCACGGGATGCAGCCCGACACCGGCATGAAGCGGCGACCCGAACAGCTCCACGACCACGGCGCCGTCTTCGTGCGCCATTTCGCTGGCGGCCAAGGCCACCCGGCTTTTGCCGATGCCGGGTTCGCCAGCAAACACCACACCCGGCGCCGTCAAGGTGCCGGCCTGCGCGCGCGCCCAACTCTCGCTAAGCAGCGCCAGTTCGCGTTCACGCCCGATCAGTGCAGTGCGGGCAACCCTGCGCGGTGCAGCGCATTCACCGACGACCCGGTAGTGGCCGATCGGCGCGTCGACACCTTTGACCGCAGCCGGCGCACAGCGCTCCAACTCAAAGACGCCGCCAATCAGCGGCTCGACCCCATCGGAGACCACCACCGACCCGGGCGGCGCGAGGCTACATACCCGGGCGGCCACATTGGCCGCCAGCCCGTAGACGTCGTCGTGGGCGGTGTCCAGATACACCGGCCCGCGATGCACCCCCACCCGCACATCGATGCCCACCCCGAAACGGCGCTGAGCCCGCTCGCTCAGCGACCGCAGGTCGCGGGTGATTTCCAAACCCGTCTGCACCGCGCGGCGCACGTCGTCCTCATGGGCAACGGGATGGCCAAATACCGCCAGCAGCCCATCGCCTTTCGTCTCTGCGATGTGGCCCCCATAACGATCGACCGCCTGCTGCACCTGCTGGCGGTATCGGCCCACCAACAGCCGATAGGTTTCGGGCTCGAGGCGCGTGGAGAGCGCCGTGGAGCCGACGAGATCCGCGAACAGGATGGTCAGCCGGCGGATTTCACCACCATCGCCGGGAGAGGCAGCCAGCAAGTCCTCGGCCTCGGTATTCCCACGGTCGACCGCCAACACCTGTCCGGCCAGGGCGGTCGCGACGGCCCGATCGCCACTGTTGATGGCCCGAACCGCCCGGTCAAGCAGCTCATCGATCGACGTACCGCCCTGCGCCCGGGCCGCGCCGTCTCGTTCGGAGCGCACCTTGGGTGGCTGACGGTCGCTCACCTCGATCATCGTGCCATCCCGGGGCCGGCGGCGTGCTGATAACACACTGGCCAGAAAAAGCCGGGCGGCGACGGCCGTCGTAGCCCCTCACTTTATGCACCACGAGACAGCGAATTAGGTGGCATGCCAACCACGATGGGACGTTTCCGGCATCAGTGCTTTCGCAGTAAGCGTCCTGGCGCTCCGCGACCTGATGCAAGGCATTGGATACAGCTGCGGCCCTGCGTTCGGCGGCGAGCTGGCAGACCAGGTGGGCGTGACGGTTCTGCCGATCGACGCGCCCGGTCATCACCTGCTGGCCGCAGTGCGCACCGCGGGTCGGAGAGCGCGCCGACATTCTGCCCACAATTTGCCGACAGGCACAGTAACTTCCAGTGATCTCCGGTGATGAACTTCCGCTGCTAGGAGTGCTTTTCGAGCTCCTCCACTGGCCCATCAGAACAGTTCAATCCTGACAGGAGGCTCCACAAAAAACCGCTCCACGTGCACAAACACTTGCGGGCTGAATCGAACACAGTTTGGTTTGACCGCTCAGTGTCACGAGGGTGTCGCAAGACGTTGCAAACTCGCGGCGGCGACATTCAGCGCCTCGCCCGTGCTGTGCACGTAGGTCCTCATAGTGAACGCCGGATCGGCGTGACCGAGCCACTGCGAGATCACCACAATCGGCACGCCCTGCATGTGCATGAGCGTCCCGCAGGTGTGCCGAGCATCGTGCAACCGGATCGAAGGCACCTTCGCGTCCGTACACAGCGCACGCCAGTAGTTCGGGGGTCGACCACGTCGACCTTTTTGATCTGCGGCGGCAGTTGTCGGCGACTCATCGCGGTTTCTCCGTGACATCGAACATGGGAATAAGTTTGTCGATCTGCTGTAGCAAGTCGGCTCGCCGCTCCTCAGATCGTTCAGCGGATTCGCCTACGCTGCAACAGTTTTGACCAACGAGTTGACGTACGGACTCGCGTCGGCCGTCGAGCAAATGGCGCTCGGCGACATCGCCGCAACGAGCGGCATTCAGACGAACAGCTACTCGACGTCGATCTTGGCGACGCTGCGCAAGAGCGTGACCAAACTCGAATCGAACGGCTATCCGCCGGCGACGTTCGTTTTGCACTCCGGTGATTTCGAGTCCATCGAGTTGGCGTTGTCCACGGTGAACGCGGTCGAGCACATGTCGCTGCCGTACGACGCGGCGGCCAGACGGTTGTGGGGCGTTCCGATCACGGTCACGAGTGCTCAGACTGCGGGGGTTGCGGACACTCTCGCGTCGGGTGTGGTCGGATTGAACACCGACAGCCAAGACGTGCAAGTTGCACGAAGCGAAACGAGCAACGCCGACGACTGGAGCAAGAACCTGATCCGGGCGCGCTACGAAGGTCGTTACGCCACAGGCGTTTTCCAGCCGCTCGGTGTCGTCCAGTCTGACTTGACGTCGTGAGTAGGGCGTGAGAACGCCAGCGGATCCATACCGTTATGCGCGCTCGGCCGTCATGTGCATGTCAACTGTGCCCTGGCACGCGCCGCTCAAGATCTCGGTGTGCATGGTGCCGGAAAGTGACCCGTCGGGTTGGGGCGTGTAGCGCACGTCGGCTCGGGCCGGATTCCATTGGATCGTGGCGTCGGGCATCATGCAGTCCCATTGGAAATCGCTGACTTGCGTCCAGGACGACCCATCCCAGGTGAATTGAACCGGTTGCGGAACCGTCGGGTTCCTCGGCGGAGGGCCGCTAATGATCGTGGCGGTGCACTTACCGCTCGTACAGCTCGAGCGGAATCCGTAGGTATCGGTGTACTGCTCCTCAGGGTCACCGGCCGCCATGCTGGTCCCGGACTTTGGACCAACGATGAACGTGATCGCGTACTCGCCGTTCCAGGACGGAGGGTCGGCGGAGGCAGTTGGGGGAAGCGACAGGGCGATCGCGAGCGACGCGGCGCACACACCGACGAGACTGCTCAGACGGTCTGGGGCCATCGGTTTCTCCTCCGGGTCCGCAACGACTTTGGAACTAGAGCGCGCTGCCACAATCTTGGATGTATACCCCATCTATGCCGTTATGCCGACGAATCTGTCGGTATAGGTTGGGGCGTCGGGACATCGAGGCCTAGCGATCACTGATGGCATTCGGGGGGCAGGCACCGCGACCTCTTAGCCGAGAACTTGGACGTGTTGCAAATGCAACACCTGCCCCGACGGGTCCGCGCCGCGGAAGGGATCGCGGGTGCGGCGCGTGGCAGCCGGGGTTTGTAGTGATTCCCCTGTGCGCCCGCCAACCCGGCTAGATTCGGCTGATGCCGCGCAAACAGGTCTACAAGATCACATACGCGAACGGGAAGATCTACGTCGGCATGGACCTCACCGGCACGCTGGCATACTTCGGCACACCCAGCGCCAAGCGCCAAGGAACGCATCATCGCCGAGCTAGCCGGTCACCGGCTCGACCTGACGGTACGCAAGTAGATCTTCTGGGGAGTCCGACACGGCGACCGACGCCGAGGTCCGCGTGATGGAGATGGAGCTGATACGCGAGACCGGCGCGAACGATCCGTCGATCGGATCCAACCTCACGCCGCGCGGGACGGGCGACTCAATCTGGCGCTGTCTCAGCTCGTCATCCGCGCCCGCGTCGCAATTACCGGACGCTGCCCTTAGTCATTGAGAGCGATGCCGAGGCCCTGGTCGCACAGCCAGTCCACATCACAGTCAACAGGGATATAAGGAGTGGCCTTCGGGAGGGGTGTCCTGTTGCTGACGCGGGATTCCCCCTGCGAGCATAGGGTGAGGGGGGTGGGCCCCGCCGCCGTCACACAGTCGGCCGCAGCCGGTGGTGCGGCGGCGATTCCGACGGCGATCGCGGCCGCCCCCAACAGGGGTATCAGATAACGCTGTCTTACTTGCACGGCTGTCCTCATTTCTTGAATCTAGCCACGCGCGCATCGTGTGGACTCGATTATTAGCAGATTCCGCTTCGGCGCGGTCTGGGGCAACGGTTTGGTCTTTATCGGGTCGCGCGGGCGCGTGTCGCAGTCACCGATCGCTGCCAGATCGATGCGGTTCGTTCCACGCGCACATCACGCTCACGACTCCGAAACTGGTGCGAGGGCTTCGGTCGATGTCGATGCGAAAGGTATTGCGCACCGGCCGCGCCGATACCCGGCCCGAACCGCGCGGCCCCGACGGATTGGTCGCCGACGACCCGGCGGCGGCCACGTTGAGCAACTCCCGTGCCGACCGCGGGGCAAACCATCGGCGCTTAACGGTCAGCGTTATGTGCCGCTTGGGTTTTGAAGAAGGTTGCCAGATGTTCGATGGCGACGGCGGATTCGGGCAGCCCGGCAGAGATAAACACCGGCCAGACGTGGATTCCATGTCGCCAGGACTCGAAGGCCACGTTGACACCTGCGGTGGTGGCGACATCCCGGATCCGGGTGGCATCGTCGTAGAGGATTTCGTTCTCGCCGACCTGGATGAGCATCGGAGGAAAACCGTGCATGTCGGCGAAGATCGCGGAGCACCGGGGGTCGCGGGGGTCAGCACCGGCAAGGTAGTCGGTTACCGTGGACTTGAGCATTTCACGAGTCACTAAGGGGTCCAAGTGTTTGCGCTCCTCGATGGAGGCGCCGCTAAGAGTCAGGTCAGCCAACGGTGAGATCACGGCAATCGCGGCGGGAAGTGCCAAGCCTTGATCCCGGGCCGCGGCAGTGACGGCGACCGCTAGATTGCCGCCGGCCGAATCGCCCAGCACGGCAAGCGTTTGCGAGTCGGCACCGCCGTGCGTGACAATCCAGTGATAAGCGCGGAGGCAGTCGTCGAAGGCGCCCGGGAACGGGGTTTCTGGAGCGAGCCGATAGTCCACCACGTGCACTCGGGCATTGGCGGCCAGAGCCACCGCGGCCGCCAACGGAAGATAGCGTTCTGGCGGAGAGCCACTGACGTAGCCGCCGCCGTGGAAGTAAAGGACGGTGCGATCGAAGCGGCCGACCTGTGGCTGCAGCGTGATGGCGCGGACACCCCCGAACTCACCTATGCCGCGTGTCACGCCTTCCAGCTCAGACGAGCCGTCATCGAACCCCGTACTTTCGGAGTCGCCGCTGGTGGGCCGCGCACGAAGGTAGTCGACGAACGCCCCCAGCAGCTGTGATGGACTGTCACCCATGTCCGTGGCACCTGTTGGCGATTGGGAGATGTCAGCTGGTTGCGAACTGTTTTCCGGATTGGTGAGCATCACGTTGCCTCCATCGCCGTCCAGGCGCCGGTTGCGAAATCTCCGATGGTGTGGACGATCTCGGCCCAGGTCAACGGGCCGGGGAGGAGGCGCGGTCGGGGCCGGTGACGGGCTTGGGGGCCGCCACGGTGTGTCGGGGTAGTCGGTGAGATTAGGACACGCGAGGAAATAACACGCGCATATTTGGCCGATAGCGGTGCTCACGGGCCAGATGGCGCGCGGGTGACGGTGTAGTTCCATTCGCCGTGCCAGTCGTGGCGGGTGATGGCACGCGCCTCTAGTTCACGAATCTGCTTGTCGCTGATCTTAATTCCCTTCGGGTACTCGGCGTGATCGAGTTCGGCGCGCACGGTCAGGCCGGTGCGGGTGGTGGTCGCGGCGATCAGGTTGACCACGACCTCATGACTGGTCAGGGTCTCGCCGCGCCAGTTGGAGGAGATACGGGAGAACAGCCGGTGCTCGATCTTGTTCCACTTGGAGGTACCCGGCGGGAAATGGCAGACCGTGACCTGTAGCCCGGTCTCGGCGGCGAGGGCGGCGAGCTCGGTCTTCCACAGCCGGGTGCGGTAGCCGTTGGAGCCACCCGCGTCGGCGGTGATCAGCAGCCGCGACGCATCCGGGTAGCGGTCCGTGCCGACCGCCTGCCACCAGCGGCGGATGGTGGCCACGGCGAACGCGGCGGTGTCGTGGTCGGCGCCGACGCTGACCCAGCCGGCGTCGGCGGCCAGATCGTAGACGCCGTACGGGACCGCCTTGCCCAGCTCCTTGTCCGGGAAGTCGTGGGTGTGCACCGGCTCGGGTTGCCCGACCGGTTGCCAGCGCCGCCCGGCGTTTTTGTACCGCCCGACCAGCTCCTTCTTCTTGGTGTCCACGCTGATCACCGGCTGCTCCGCCGACTGATGTTGTCGCACTTGGTCGTTGAGATACCGGAACTGCGCGTCACGATCGGGATGCTGGGTGCCCTCGATCTGTTTCACCGCCGCCTGCAGGCTGTAGCCGGCCTCGTGCAGCAGCCGCCGCACCAGCCACTCACTGGCCCGATGGCCCTGCCCACTCAGCGCCGCCGACAACTGCCGCGTTGACTTGATCGTCCACCGCAACGGCGACTCCGGATCCCCCCGGGCATCCGGATCGACCAGCCGCTCCAGCGCCGCGGTCAGCGCCGGATCCACCGCCTCCGCCCGCTTGCGCCCAGCGCCCGCGCGTCGCACCCTCCCGGAACTGGTTGCGCCGCTATCGAGTTCGTCCACACCCCGAGTGATCGTCGAACGCGCCGCGCCGGTCGCCCGAGCCACCACCGTGATCCCACCGCGCCCGGCCTCCCGCGCCTCCACCGCCATCCACAGCCTGCGCTGACGCTCGTCCAGCACCGGCGCCAACAGCGCGAACTTGCGGGATAGCTCGTCCTCGCGATCGGCGGCCGTCACCACATCACATAGCGTAAGGCCAAAACCATCAACGTGGCGTTAATTTACTCGCGTGTCCTTAGTCTTCTCCAGCAGCGGCCGGGCGATGGCACGCCCCTCCTCGAGCACTGCGGTCTCGTCGCTGAAGGCGGGCTGGCCGTTGAGGAGCTGCACCCGCCCGTTGACTAGGACGGTGTGGGCGTCGGCGCCGGTGGCGGAAAACACCAGCGACGAAACCGGGCGGTGCCAGCCATTGACCGGCGGGTGGGTGACATCGAACACGCTGATGTCCGCGCGTTTGCCGACCTCCAGCGAGCCGATCTCATTCTGCAAGCCGACCGCGGCGGCGGCCGTGGAAATGCTGCGCTACGGTCCGCTGCGCAAGATCCTCGCCCGCGGCCGAGCACCTCGTCCACCTCATCGGCGACAGCCGGCAAGAGCTGATCCATCGGGCCGACAGCGGCGATCCGCTCACCGATGACGTGCACGTACCCGTTTGGGAATACCCGGCGGTCCGGGTCGACGGTGACGACGTAGCCGTCGCGCAAGAGGATTGAGGTCATGGAGCAGCTCCCCTGTCGATTAATCAATAGGTGATTTATCATGCTTATTGCCAGGGCTGGAACGAGTCGGAATGTCTCGCTGAACGCGATTGCGAAACGTGGCTCGTTACCGTCGAGGGGAGCGGGTGCTTGGCGTCATGAAGGTGTCGGTGTAGTCGAGGATGTTGGAGCTGTCCCAGCCGACAAGGTCTGTTTTGAAGTCTTGGCTCTTCACGTAGTCGGCCAGTACGGTGGCGGGGTCGTCTTGTTCGGGGAAGGAGAAGAGAATGTAGAGAGTGACGTCGAGGGGGTTGGAGGCTGTCCAGATGCCGTGGATCGCCGTTCCGAATTTGGCGAAGCTTGCAAAGTATCGTTGGGTAGACCACGTTGCGGTAGAAGTCCAGACTTTCCTTGTCTTTCAGGGTGTACCGCCGGAGTTGGTACATGACTTCTCCCGTCGTGCGTGAAGGGTGCCGGGCCGCTTCAGCTTAATCCCTATACGTGACACGTCAAGCACTCAATATGAGTGATACATCGAGCACTCGGTTACTCGTGCTTTCAGCAACCCACTCCTGGCCATGCCCTCCATTGTGGTAGGCCGTGACCTACAGGACGCCATCGATGGTCGGTGTCGACGCGTCGAACAAGTTACCGGCCATCATCGCGATATCCTGATCGAATAGTCTGAGAGGAATAGCGGAAGTGTCACGTAGTCAGCGCCGGAAAACCGCTCAAGAACCGTGGCTGTCAGCAGCCGAGCTGCGAGCCGTCCGTGCGTTCATGAGCGTGCAGATGCGCATGAATTATGAGATGAATCGGCAGCTTCAAAGCGACAGCGATTTGTCGCTTGCCGACTACCACGTTCTGAATGCGTTAACTGAGGCACCTGGCGGGCGCCTGCAAGTCTCTGACCTGGCGGCGCTGATTGGTTGGGAACGGAGTCGCGCATCGCATCAGCTACGCCGGTTATGTGAACGCGGCCTCGCTGAGCGGATTCCATCAGAGGACGACGGCAGGGCAACCGACGCAACCATGACAAAGGCAGGTCGTGAAGCGATCGACGCCGCCGCTCCTGGTCACGTGGCCTTAGTCCGGCGAATGTTCTTCGACCCGCTGCCCGACGAGCTGCTCGCACCTCTCACTGCGGCAATGGAACACATTCAGGTCAACATCAACTTCAATAGCTCCTTGCCGCCAGCTCCGTGGTAAGCAGGGGCGAGCGTAGAGAGCCCGCAGCGCAGCTTCGCTCTGTGAAGCGTTCAACTGGAGGGTAGCGCCGCAGAGTGATGTATCACTCACTGTCCAGGCCGCTGGCTCTACCTGGCTGAGACCAGGTCCGGTTAGTCTAACCCATATCCGCGTCACCTCATCAGCCGTGGCTGCACCAGCCCTTGCAATAAGCGTGATGTATCATCTATTCTCGTGGAGACGCTCGACTTAAAGGCGAGGGAAGGATCCCCATGGGTGCCATAACGCGTCCGCAGACGCGCGACGTCTTCGCGATGATCGACACAATGGATGTTCCAACATTAGCCACACTCTTCGCCGAGGACGGACGAGTTGTTTTCGGCAACCAACAACCGTTGGTCGGTATCGACGAGATCCGCACGGGCACAACAGCGTTCTTCGACACGATCGCAGGCCTCCATCACACGATCGTGAATGAATGGACCTTCGGCAACGACACCATTGTCGAGTTGAAAGTCTTGTACGACCGTAAGGACGGCCAGCAGGTCACCATCCCGTGCGCCACGCTGTTCCATGCCGACGCCACAGGCAAGATCGACGACTACCGCGTGTACTTTGACGTGGCGCCCATTTATGCCTGACCGTCGGGCACAGACTGGACCAGGTCGCGACAACCGGCAATGACGACTCCGCCGCGAAAGCCCGGTGCAGGGCAGGATGCCATCAGGTGCCCGACGGCACTGTCCGGACCGCGCCGGAGCACGAACGCCGGCCATCGGCGATGACGTGCTGCAGTATCCGGTTGATCGGACTCGCCGAGATACTCGGCGCCATCGGGCTAGCCCTGCCGGCGGCAGTGCATATCGCCTCGATACTGGTCCCGCTGGCTGCAGTCGGGCTTGCACTGGTGATGGCCGGTGCGGCCGCGGTGAACGCTCGGCGCAAAGAAGCGCCAATGATCGCAGTGAATGCGGTGCTGCTGGTGCTCGCCGTCGTCGTCGCCTGGGGCCGTTTCGGGCCGTATTCGTCTATGCCGTAACGCAGTTCCACGCACATCGACCCGACAGTGAAATCAACAGACCCGCAGACGACGAATCGATCAGTCGTGTGGCCTACGCACAAAGACAGGGAGCTGACTGAAGATGACTATGCCCGCGGTGGTCCTTACCGCAGAAGGACGGGTCGCACTACAAGACCGGCCACGTCCGACGCTGCGACCCGATCAGGTCCTGGTCGAAGTCGATATGTGCGGTATCTGCGGTAGCGATCTGCACGCATCCCAGCTGCCGCAGGTGTACCGCGGTGACTGCATCCTCGGACACGAGTCCACCGGCCGGGTCGCGGCGGTGGGCGACGAGGTCGCAGACTGGGCGGTCGGCCAGAGGGTCGCGGTCAACCCCAACGGCAACGTGGACGGCACTTGCGTGTACTGCCGGTCAGGGCGGCCGAACTTCTGTCGGCAAGCCACTTTGGAGACGGCACTAGGCCTGCAGGCCGATGGAGCGCTGGCACCGCTGATGGCCGCATTTCCTGGACACTTGCGCCGAATCCCCGACGAGCTGGGAACTCTTGAGGCGGCCTGGGTCGAGCCCACGGCGACCGCACTGCGGGCGGTGGAACTCGCCGGCGAGCTCGCGGAGCGGACTGTGTTGGTGACCGGCGGAGGCCCAATCGGGCAGCTCGCCTGCAGGCTCGCTCACCTCAGATCGCCCGCACAGATCCTTCTCATGGAGCCGGCCGCACAGCGCGCCCAGTTCGCGAAAGACTCCCACGCTGTGTCGATCGCCGCCGACGCAGCCGAAGACTACGCGAGCGGACTGGGGGTCGACGTGGTGATCGAGTGTTCAGGCAGCGCCGCCGCCACCTCTACCGCGCTGAAACTGCTTGCCCCCGGCGGCATCCTAGTGGTGGTCGGGGCCGGACCCGACCCCGCCCTTGATTCGGCGACGATCCTGCTCAAAGAGATTACGGTGCGAGGGTCGTACATCTATACCGACGAATTCGACCGCGCGATCTACCTGCTGGCCACCCAACAAATCACCGTCGCGGACCTCACCACGGTAATCAGTCCACTACCTGATGCGCTGACTGCCTTCGACGCGCTTCGCGCCGGCCGAATCATGAAAGCCCTCATTACGCCCGGCACCCACCACACCGGCCATCGCACGCAACCTAAAGGAACGACTAAATGAGCAATCCAGCTTCCGACCTGAACCAGCCCGAAGATGTTCTCATCGTGGGCCGGGGCTCGGCGGGCGCCACTCTGGCCGCCCGGTTGAGCGAGGACCCCAACCGCCGCGTGCGCTTGCTCGAGGCCGGTCCGGCGTTTACGGCCGACGGGGTGCCGCCTGAGTTGAGTAGCGCTGAGCATGTGGCCGCCCCGACTTTCGATTGGGGTTACACCGCACGCGGGGGCGCATTGACCGCGGAGATGCCTGTGCCGCGGGGCGCGTCCTCGGCGGCAGTTCCGCAGTGAACGCCGCGGTCGCGATACGTGCCCGACGCCAAGACGTGGAATCATGGCAACTCCACGACGTCGAGGGTGGGCGTGGAACGAGGTCCTCGAAACGTTTAAAGCACTGGAGAATACGGACTCTGGCGACGACGCCTATCGTGGTCGTACGGGCCCGGTGCCAATTCGGCAACGCCTCTATGACGAGCTGACACCCGGCCTACGGGGGTTCATCGACGCTTCAATTGCTGACGGCTACAAGCACGTCGACGACTTCAACGGGGGCGATCCCGAAGGTGTCGGCGGATGCCCGGTCAACATCGTCGATGGCGTGCGGCAGAGCTCTGCGGTCGCCTATTTGACTGACGAGGTGCGTCGCAGGCCAAATCTCACCATCGCCGGCGAAGTCGTAGTTGACAAGGTGCTCTTTGACGGCATCAGCGCGACCGGAGTCATGAGCTCTATCAAGGTGGTCTACCCGGCGAAGGAGGTAATCCTGTCGGCAGGAACTTACGGCAGCGCCGCGATCCTGCTGCGCTCCGGAGTAGGTCCCGCACGCGACCTCGCTCAGCTGGGCATCGCGACAATTGCCGATCTTCAGGTGGGCCAACACCTTCAGGACCAACCCGTCTTCTACAACGCATATGCGCTTTCAAACAACGCCCTTCAAATGAGCCCCCCAGTCGGCGCCCTGCTTTGGTTCCGCTCTCGCATCGCCAAGGACAGCGAGCTCGATCTACACATCAGCGCTACCCACCTCCTTGATGGGTCATTCAGCCCAACCGGGGGAGCTATCGTATTGGCCACCGCGGTTGTGCTCCCCGAATCATTCGGCACACTCCGGATTCCGAGCACCGACCCCAATGTTCAGCCGTTGATCGACAACAACTTCCTGGCGACCGAGCGCGACCAGCTGCGCATGCTGGAGGGGGTGAAGATCAGCCGCCGCCTGGCTCGTAGTCCGGTGTTCGGTCCACTTCAGGCCGGTGAGCTTATACCCGGCGACGCTGTCCGCGACGAGGTGCTGCCCGAGGTGATCGCCGCCAACCTGGCAACGTACGGTCATCCAACGTCGACGATCCCCATCGGCGGTGCCACCGACCCAGCGGCGGTAGTCGACTCGGTCGCTGCTGTGCGCGGCCTGCAAAACCTTCGCGTTGTAGATGCCTCCATCATCCCCCGAGTTCCTTCGACGGTCACCAATCTGACCACCATCATGGTTGCCGAGCACATCTACCGCCGCGCCTACACGCGATGACGAGCGTGCCCCCGCAACGCATGGGGAGGTATCCGCTCTAGTAGGCCGTTGAATCGGTCCGCTTCAGCGACGAGGAGCTTCGCCGCCACGCCGCCGACGGAGCACTCCGACCGCGGGGAAGTGGCACCGTCCCCGTATTGTGACGAGGGCAAACCGGCTTAACGCCCCGCGTCGGCTGGGTGGTCATGGACCATAAGCCCGGACGGCGTTCGCTGGTCGTGTCTCTAATTGCGCCACTATCTTCACGCGCACGACCTAAGGTGACGACGGTGAAAAGACGGATAAAAGGCGCTAGCCCGACGACTGGCGATACCGGCGACAGCCCCGTGGCGGTGAATGTGCGTGTGCGTGTGTATCCGGGGACGGACGGCGAGGTCCGCGGCACCGTGGTCGAGGATTTCGGCGATCTGGCGGGGCAGGTAGTGGATATCGGTGAGAACTCTATAGCGGGCCCCGCGCGGAGATGGGCGGTGGCGCTCGACGCGGGCGGTCTGGTTTTCGTCGACAGCAACCAGTTGGCCGCCGAGTAGTTTTAGCTGTTGCGACTTAACCACCGTCGGGCGAAGAACTTTCCGGTGGCGGCGGCGCTATCGGCCACTCCGGTGCCGGCCAGCGTGCGAGCCCCACATCGCACTTTAGTCAACGCTCCGACTGCTCGATCTCGTCAAGCTGTCTGTCGAGGTCCGTTAATTCGATTGCCAGACGCCGCAATTCGAGTGCCACTGCTGCGCGCCGCTGCTCTAGCAGCGCGCGGCGCTCTTCGCGGCCCATGTTGTGTGCGTCTGACTGCATGGTGGTCGCTCCCCGTGGTCTGGCTGTGAAGTTGCAGACATCCGGCAGTGTGCTGGCTGGTGCGCTGACCTGGCCAGCCCGCGCCACGACTGACAGCACAATTGACAAGCAACCGACACCGGCCCGTGATCGGCACCCCGTCAGCGGTGCCGACCGACCGGCTCAGTGCCCGCAGACGCGCGTGTCGCTCACCTTCGAATGCCGTGGTCTACGGCTCTGGCACCACGGGTCTGCACACCGTGGTGTCCACGGCGACACTTCACCGGCCATCGTCTCGTTGCCATCCCATGGGGTGATGGTCTGCGAGATAAGTTCTGATGGACCTCCGCACGCTTCGCAGAAATGGTCCGGGTCTGGCTGAGTGTGAATCTCAAGCGGCATGGCGTCGATTGTGGGGGGAGCGTCGGGCGCATCGGTCCCTGGACACACGCGGACCGGTCTCGAATGTGGCCGCATCTTGGCCACAATTTGGATACCGGGGGCAAACTCATTGAACGTTATGCGCGGCGTGTGCGGGATAGTCCCTGGCTACGGCCCCTGGGAACCGCCGACAGGCCAGAAGGCCCCGGTGCCCTTCTGGCAACATAGCGGCGTATTCAGCGGGGAGTGCAGATGAGTGAGAGCAACACACAACGCTACGTGCTTGGGTCGGCTGGGTGAGCATCTCCCCTACCGGCGAGTTACACCGTGGTCGAGGCGGGCTTCGCGCTGACCAGCTGCCACAGGCACGCGCTGTGGTGGATCCGCTGATCGTTGGGGTGTTGGGCGCCGCAGTGAGTCTGGCGGGCGCCGGCCGGCCGTCCTTCTGGTACGACGAGGCCGCCACCATTTCGGCGTCATACAGTCGTTCTCTCGGACAGTTGTGGCAGATGTTGAGCAACGTCGATGCCGTCCACGGGTTGTACTACCTGATCATGCACGCCTGGTTCCAGATTTTCCCGCCCACGGAATTCTGGTCCCGCGCGCCAAGTGGGTTAGCTGTGGGAGGTGCCGCAGCCGGAGTGGTGGTGCTGGGCAAGCAGTTCTCGTCTCGCATGGTCGCGGTGATCTCCGGGATTCTGTGCGCGATTTTGCCTCGGGCGACGTGGGCAGGCGTCGAAGCTCGTCCCTATGCCCTTTCGATGATGGCCGCCGTGTGGTTGACCGTATTGCTGGTTCACGCCGCGCGCCGCAACAACGCTTGGGTTTGGCTCTCTTACGGCATCGCCCTGGCGATCTCAATTCTGCTCGACGTGTACCTCGCTCTGTTGTTCTTGGCGCATGTCGTTTTTATCTGTGTTTTCCGGCGCACCGGAACGGTTCTCATACGTTTCGCCATCACATCGGTGCTTACTGTTTGCGCTCTCGCGCCGTTCATGGTCCTGGCCGCCGGTCAAGTTCATCAGATCAGTTGGATCACACCGATCGGGCACCGGACGATCGAAGATGTGACGGTTCAACAGTATTTCGAACGAAGCCCCCCGTTCGCGCTTCTGTCGGCGCTGGTAATTGCCGCGGCGATTGTCTTGTGGCTCTGCACATCCGCGCAACCGGGAGACGCATATCGGCAATTATTGACCATCGCGGTCGCATGGCTTGTGATACCGACCGCCCTGATCGTCATCTGGTCGGCGTTGATTCACCCCATCTATACGCCACGCTACTTATGCTTCACCGCACCGGCGTTGGCACTGGTCCTGGGCGTCTGTGTCGCCGCATTGGCCGTTAGGCCATGGATAGCGGCCGCTCTCGTCAGTCTGTTCGCTCTCGCCGCGGCACCGAATTATCTTCTGGTGCAACGAAGCCCGTATGCAAAGTATGGAATGGACTACAGCCAAGTGGCCGATCTGATCACCGCAAGGGCAGCACCAGGTGATTGCTTACTGATAAACGACACGGTGACTTTCCAGCCCGCCCCGATGCGCCCGTTGATGGCTGCGCGCCCTGATGCATACCGGAAGCTGATCGACCTCAGCCTGTGGCAACGCGCGACGGACCGCAACGATGTCTTCGACACCAACCTCATACCGGAAGCCACCGCCGGACCGTTGAGCGGCTGCCGCGTCGTGTGGATCATCACCGAAGCCGACAACTCGAGGCCCGCTCACGAGCAGGACCCAATGTTGCCGCCCGGTCCACGATTCGGAGGCACCCCCGCCTTCTCCGTTCCGCGTGACCTGGGATTCCAGCTTCTGGAGCGCTGGCAGTTCAACCTGGTTCAGGTCATCAAGGCAAGGAGATAACCCGCACGTCGCTACCAGACGCGTATCCAATCGATGAGCATGGCCGCCGGGAAGACACCACCCTTGGCAGGATCGCCGCCGCCAGGCCCACCGACCGCAAGGGTGAACATGGGAGACAGCCAATAGCCGGGGTTGTTGAACGGCCACCGCTTGTCGGCGGTGTTGCCATGGACCGGTATGGGGTTCGGCGGCACACTGAAGTACGGTTGCGCACCGTCAACGTAGTCCCGCCAGAATTTGAAACCGTCCTCGTCCCACCGCATTCGCCAGTTGTGCCACCCACCGTCCATCAGTTCGGGGATTGATCTCCCTTCCCACGTCTTCCCGTTGGAGGCTGCGTGAACTGTAGTTCCCGGAGGCCAGACACCGTTTCCGTAATACTCGAACACGTCGACCTCGCCGTCGGGCAAAGGATCCTCGTTCACCGCCCAGAACGAGGGCCACACGCCAGGGGTCATGTCGAGCCTGACTCGCGCTTCCCACGTATGGCCGATGGGCACCCTCCAGTTGCCTCGCAGTTTGCCGGAGAAGTAGGTGCCGTCTTCTTGCGTGGCGAGCAGGACGAGATTGGAGTTGCCGTCGAGGAACACGTTTCGGCGATCGTCCCGGTACTGCCCCAGGACCGGCGGCCATACGTCGTCCTGCCAGCTCTGCACAGTCCAATTCGCCGGATCGGGGCCTGCACCGTTGGGGCCATCGAACTCATCCTGGAAAATGTAGGGCCCGCCAACGGCATCGGGCGGCGGCGCGGTAGGCAGTGGCACCCGGTCCGCCAGTGCGTCCTGTCGGGACGGGAGAGCCCGGGCCTCGGGCAGGGGGATCGCGGCTGCCACCGCGGCGATCCCTGTCATCAACATCATGCTGCGACGATCCATCTCAGGCACAACCAACCAATCGTTACAAGCCGACACGTAATACCGGGCGCAATCGCTGGAGGCGACCGTCGCCATCTGTGCTCGAATAAAACCATATGACGGCGCGGGGCCGCACCAAAGTGCGTCGGTACGCCGCACGGCTCACGCAATCCTCGAGTGGTTGCGCAGGTAAACCCACTGTTCGCGTCCAACGCTTGAGCGTTTCGACCCTCATGGTGCAGGCTCGCAGCCGCCAGATCATCGATCAATATCCCATTGCCCGAAATCGGTCGCAAGGACGTCGTCCACATCCACGTGTATCTCGCCCAGGAGGGGTCCCGGGCTCGACGGGGTGTTGACCACAGCCTGATAGAGCACCGCCCTGGGCTCGCGATCACCGTGAGACCATGCGCTCGTCTGCCATACCCACCAGCGCCCTGCAGTGGTTGAGCGCCCAATTACGCCATCTTCGATCGCCCACGCACACGCGCGAGAATGCCCATAGATGCCGGTGCGGGCAACGCCCAGTACCGAGTTGATTCCTCGAAACCACTCGGCAGCAACGCTTTTCCAGGTGTTGACGTCGATATCCTCATCGACACTGAAGAAGATCGGCGCCGAATCCCCACCTCCGGCCGCAGCGTGCAGACGCAGAGCCGTCTGAGCGTCTGCCACGCCCCCGTCGTACCCGCGGGTGAAATCCGACGGATCAGGCCAACCTGGCTTGCCGTACTGGTAGTTGCTGACGATTTGAAGACCCGCTGCGCGTAGCGCATCCGCATACTCACGGGTGACCGGCTTGAAATCGAAGTTTGCGCCCGGCCGCGACTCGGACACATAGACCACTGCCCCGTCATAGCCCGCCGATTTGATCTGATCCGGCGGGACCAGCCGCTCCGTAAAATCGATCAGTCGAATGTTGTCGGCCGATGCCTTCTGCCCGTCGACTGCCGCAGCCAGCATCCCTAGGCTCAGTAGAGCCGGAGCGGAAAATGCATATTTGAGGACTTCGCGACGTGAAACAGGTCGCTGTCCGCCGCGTCCAGATGGTGCAGGCGAATCGTGCACCGCGCGATGGTAACAAGTTGAAGCCATACTCGTTCGCCATCACGGGTCGGATACTTATGCGCTTAAACGACTACGTACCTGTAACCGACCCCGTGCCCGTAATGTGCCCACATTTCGCCCGCGGACACGGTTGATCGGCTAGCTTGAGCCGATGCCCGAGCAACTGCAGGCATGGGCCGACGCCGCGCAGGCCGACTACTCCCGGAGTCATTTGCACAAGCAACGCGCCGAGCTTTCGGCCGAGCTGGCGAAACAGACCAAGCGCATGACCCATTTCATGGCCACGGGCGATATGCGTCCGGTGAGTGATATCTGGCGGTACATCTGCAATGTGGAGAGCGAATTGCACACGATCGACCGGTTGGTCGCCGCCCTAGATCATCGCTTCCCCGACGAGACTGTCAGACGCCGAGCTTAGCCTGGTCGAACGATCCGCCATCAGAACGCGTCCTCGTCGAGTTCCATCGCGGCCAGGGCGGGCTGGCCGCCGAAGAGAAACTCGTTGATCGCCGAGTTCACCGTGGCCGGGACGTGCACGTCACCAAGTTCCTTGCCCAGTCCCAGCAGGTGCCATCCCGCCTCCTGCCAGGCCCGCACCGAGGACTTGAAGGATTCCAGTAACCGCACCGCGTGGGTGTCAGGGTCGAATTGCGGTGGGATGCGGTCGCCGTCGGCGAAGGACTCCGCCAAGGGGCCCTGCGCCAATCGCGCAGCCTCGGCAAGCATCTCGCGGACCGCTTCGCCGTCAAGATCACCGAATTCCCCGGTGGCGAGTGCGTTTTCGAGGTCGAGTACTTCAAAGAGGTTGAATTCGAGGTCACGCACATTGGCTTTTGTAGTGGCTCATCGGCCGCTGTTCGCCGTCGTTGGTCTTGAGCGTAGCCGTCCTTCTAATGACCCTCGTCGGCTCCTCCGCCCACAAATTGACACAAATGTCACGTCCATTCCGCTGAAAAGTCGCTGTGGACAGGGACAGACTTAGACAGTCCCGGGGGAGGAAACGGTGGCCGAGCGAAGCGAGCGCACGACACGCACATCGCGTGCTTCGACGGAGCTGCACGCGGCGCTCCGAGACGCCCGCGAGCAGTCAGCAGCGAGTCGCGAGATCCTCGCGGCGCTCGGCCGCGGGGGCGCCGACCCCGGCGAGATCCTCGACACCATCCTCGAGCACGCCGCGAGCCTGTGCCGCGCGCAGGCCGCCAATCTCTACATCCCAGAGGGCGACGCGTTCCGACTGTCCCGCGCGTACGGCAAGATCCCGGAAGAGTTTCGCAGGTACCTGCTGGACGAGCCGCTCGCCAGGAACCGCTCGTCGACCGTCGGGCGGGCGGCCGAAGAGATGCGCACCATTCAGATTCCTGACGTGCTCGACGACGCGGACTACGGTCGCCCCGACCTCCAACGCCTGACCGGCTATCGCACCCTGCTCGCCACGCCGATGATCCTGCAAAACGAGGTCGTCGGCGTGCTCTCCATGTGGCGCACCAAGGTCGCGCCCTTCAACAAGCGCGAATGCGAGCTCCTCGAGGAGTTCGCCGTTCAGGGTGCGATCGTGATGCGCCAGCGGGCGCTACTGCGCGCTCTCGAGTCCAGGGGCGAGGAGCTGGCCGGCAAGGTCGCGCAGCTGGAGGCTCTTCGGGAGGTGGGCGACGCCGTCGGTTCGACCCTCGACCTCGACGAGGTCCTCGACCAGATCGTCAGTAACGCCGTGCGGCTTACCCGAACCGACGGCGGATCCATCATGGAGTACGACGAGTCAAGCGATTCGTTTCACGTCCGGGCCGCCTTCGGCAGCAGCCCTGAGCTTCTGAAGCAGATGCGGGCGATCACGATTGACCGCGAATCGACTCTGGTTGGTCGGGCCGCGACCGACCATCGCACGCGCGAGGCACCGGACCTGGCGGACACCGAACTCGACCCCCATCTGGACGCGTTGTTGCGCGACGGCTGGCGGTCGGTGCTCGCGGTTCCCATTCTGCGCGGCGACCGGATCTTGGGCGTGCTGGTGATCCGGCGCCGGAGCACGGGCTCTTTCGGGCCCGATGTCACCGAGCTGCTCGAGACGTTCGCCGGACAGTCGGCTCTGGCCATCGTCAACGCGCGTCTGTTCGGGGAGCTGCAGACCAAGACGAGTGAGCTCGAGATCGCCAGCCGCCACAAATCGGAGTTCCTGGCCAGCATGTCCCACGAGCTGCGCACCCCGCTCAACGCGGTGATCGGCTTCTCGGAAGTGCTGCTGGATCGGATGTTCGGCGAGATCAACGAGCGCCAGGACGAGTACCTGCGCGACATCTGGAACTCGGGCCGCCACCTACTGGAGCTGCTCAACGAGATCCTCGACCTGTCCAAGGTCGAAGCGGGCCAGATGGTACTCGAGTCAAGCACATTCAGCGTCGGCAGCGCCCTCGAGTACTGCTTGACGATGGTCCGTGAGCGCGCGGCGCAGCACGCCATCGCCGTCACCGTCGATGTCGCCGACGACGTCGGGACGATCGACGCCGATGAGCTGCGATTCAAGCAGGTGGTGCTCAACCTGCTCTCCAACGCCGTCAAATTCACACCCGACAGCGGCAGCGTGTCCGTCCGCGCCTACCGCGAGGGGACCGACCTCATGGTCACGGTGACCGACACCGGCATCGGGGTGGCGGTCGAAGACCAGGAACGAATCTTCGAGTCCTTCCAGCAGGGCCGCCGCGGCGCACCGAAAGAGGAGGGGACCGGCCTTGGACTGACGCTTTCCCGACGCATCGTCTGGTTGTTCGGAGGGCGAATGTGGCTGGACAGCACCCCCGGTGCCGGAAGCACGTTCGGCTTCTCCGTCCCGGGCGTGCTTAAGGCGCCGGACCAGGCCGGTTCGATTGGGCGCGACCACCTTCCGGTTGTCCTTCTCGTCGACGACGACCGGGCGTCGCTCGACCTCAACTCGGCCTACCTGGATGGTTCACCGACCCGAGTGCTGCGGGCCAGGGACGGCGTCGAGGCTCTCGAGGTGGCGCGCAAGCTGCTGCCGGCGGCCGTGGTGCTCGAAATCCGGCTGCCAAAGCTTGATGGCTGGCAGGTAATGGCCGAGCTCAAGGCGGATCCCGCCACCACCGGTATCCCAGTAGTCATCGCGACAGCCGTCGACGATCGGTCCCGCGGCCTGGCCCTCGGTGCGAATGTGTATCTGCGCAAGCCAATTCGTCGCGAGGAGCTGGTGGACGCGTTGCGACAGGTGGGTGTCCTTGACACTTCCTCGGGGCCGTCATGACGCCGCGCCGAATCCTCGTCGTCGAGGACAATCCGTTGAATCTCAAGCTGGTTCGCGACGTGCTCCAGGTGGCGGGTTACGACGTCATCGAGGCACAGTCCGGCGAGGAAGGTCTGCGCGTCGCCCAGGAGGATCCCCCGGATCTCGTGCTGATGGACCTCCAACTCCCAGGTATCGACGGAACGGAGACCCTGCGCAGGTTGCGGCAGGGCACGCTCGGCCCACATGTGCCGGTCGTCGCTGTCACGGCCTTAGCGATGGCCGAGGACAAGGACCGGGCAGCTCGCGCCGGCTTCGACGGATACGTCGAGAAGCCGATCAGCGTGCGAGCATTACCCGGCCAGATCGAGACGTTCCTCAGCGGGCGGGCGGACTGATGGACATGTCCGCGACCGTACTGGCTGTCGACGATCAGCCGACCAACTTGAGGCTGCTCGATGCGGTCCTCACGCCCCGCGGGCATCGGGTTCTGACCGCACAATCAGGCGCGGAAGCGCTCGCGCTGCTCGAGACCGAAGACATCGACATCGTTCTGCTCGACATCCTGATGCCGGAGATGGACGGCCACGAAGTCTGCAGGCGAATTCGATCGTACTCCCGCAACGGAATTCCTTCCCGTCGTGATGATCACTGCCAGCGGAAGCGAACAGCGGCTCGCCGCGCTCAAGTCGGGCGCCGACGACTTCGTCACCAAACCCTTCGACCAGAGCGAGCTTCTCGCGCGAGTGGCGTCGCTGGCGCGGATCAAGCGCTACCACGACACCATCCGGCGCCAGGCCGAGGAACTGACCGCCTGGAACACCGAACTCGAAACCCGGGTCGCCCAGCAGGTTTCGGAGTTGGAGCGCACAAACCGGCTACGCCGCTTCCTCTCCCCACAGCTGGCCGACCTGGTCGTCAGTGACGAGAACCTGCTAGGAAGCCATCGAGCCAAGATCGTCGTTCTGTTCACCGATCTCAGGAACTTCACCCCCTTCGCGGAATCCAGTGAACCCGAGGAGGTGATGCGCGTGCTGAGCGAATATCACCAAGCCATCGGGGCGCTCGTCCACGCATACGGAGGCACGCTCGAGCGGTTCACGGGCGACGGGATCATGGTGTTCTTCAACGACCCGATCCCATGCGACGACGCGGCGGAGCGTGCCGTTCGGATGGCGCTGGAGATCCGGGACGCCGTGAGCGACCTTGCCACCGGCTGGCGCCGCGACGGCTACGACCTTGCCGTGGGAATCGGTATCGCCCAAGACTTTGCGACCCTCGGCCGGATCGGCTTCGAGGGCCGGTTCGACTATGCCGCCATCGGCAGCGTCACCAATCTGGCCGCCCGACTGTGTTCGGACGCCGGCCCCTGGCAGGTGTTGGTCACCGACCGCGTGCTGGCGGCGACCGAGCACCTAGCGGTGGCGGAAATGGTAGGCGACGTTCAGCCCAAAGGATTCAGTCGCTCGGTGCGGGTTCACAACGTCAGCGCACTCAAGGAAAGCAGGTGAGCACATGACACAACTAGAGACACCCAGCGAGCTGGGTCGAACACTGTCGCAGCTCGACGAAGCAGAGCGCTATCGGTACTTCGACGAACTGCAGCTGAAGATGCCGAACGTCTGGGAGTCCATGCGGCTGGACATGGAGGACGAGTCGGTCGTGGTCGTCCCGTCGATCAGCATCGAACGCACCACACCCGGCAGCGGCACCGTCATGCAGGCGCTGGAAGAACGAGCACTGTTCCTGCTGCTGCTGCTTCGCCAGCCTCGGCTGCGCATGATCTACGTGACCTCGCAGCCGGTGTCCGAGGCGATCATCGAGTACTACCTCGGGTTGCTACCCGGGGTGATTCCCAGCCATGCCCGCGCCCGGCTCACGCTGGTCCCGGTCGGTGATGCGTCAACGGTCCCGCTGAGTGCGAAACTGCTTGCGCGGCCACGACTTCTGCGGGAGATCCGGTCCCTGATTTCCAACCCGGCCCGCAGTCACCTGATCCCGTACAACACCACACCGCTCGAGAGGGATGTCGCGTTGAGCCTGCGGATCCCGATGTACGGCGCGGATCCCCGGCTCGAGGACCTCGGTAGCAAGACCGGCTGCCGCAGGATGTTCGAGGAACTCGGAGTGCGGTGTCCGGTCGGCGCCGAGGACCTCCACACCGTGGACGACATAGTCGCGGGCGTGCAAAGCATGCGCGTGAGGCGGCCGTCGCTCAGCCAAGCAATCGTGAAGCTCAACGAGGGCGTCTCAGGCGCAGGCAACGCTTTGATGGACCTGACCGACCTGCCGGCCGCTGGCTCGCCGGATGAAGCGGCCACCATCAGAGACCGCGTGCTCAGCATTCAGCCAGAGGCGGCGAGCCTTGCCGTCGACGCGTATTTGGCCGCCTTCGAGAAGCATGGCGGCATCGTCGAGGAACGGATCACCGGAGAAGCGCTGACCAGTCCAAGTGTCCAGATGCGGGCCTTGCCCGACGGCACCGTCGAGCTGCTGTCCACCCACGACCAGCTTCTCGGCGGCGCGAGCGGTCAGAAGTATCTCGGCTGCGTGTTCCCGGCCAATCCCGACTACGCCGCGGCCATCGCCGAGCCCGCTATGGTGATCGGAAGACGGCTTGCAGAGCTCGGCGCGCTCGGCAGGTTCGCGGTGGATTTCGTTGTGGTGCAAGACAACACCGGCGCATGGACGCCCTACGCGATTGAGTTGAACCTCCGCAAGGGTGGGACCACCCATCCCTTCCTGACCCTGCAATTCCTCACCGACGGCACCTATGACGGTGAACGCGGCATCTTCCTGACGCCCAGTGGCAGCAGCAAGTATCTGGTCGCGACCGACCACTTCGAGGACGAACGTCTCAAGGCACTGACCGTGCGGCAGCTGTTCGACGTCGTTGTACGCCACGGTCTGCATTTCGATCAGGCCCGGCGTACGGGAGTGGTGTTCCACATGATCAGCTGCCTCACCGAGTGCGGTCGCGTCGGCGTGACCGCCGTCGGAGACACCCCCGACGATGCCTGGCGGCTCTATGAGCAGGCGCAGTCCGTCGTGCTGCAGGAGGCAGAGCAGGCACTCGAGGAAGGATGCATTGTCGGTTGAATCTGCGTCCGGGCACCGACGATCTCGTCTGGTACGTCGCCTACGGATCGAACATGCGCGCAGCGCGTTTCAACTGCTACATCTCCGGTGGACGACCGCGGGGCGCCCGCCGTACCTACCTCGGATGCCGCGATCAGTCGCCACCCCGACGCGACATCGGGCTCCATCTACCCGGGGGCCTCACCTTTTCCGGACAGTCCACGGTGTGGGGCGGCGGCATCGCATTCTACGACCCCCGCGCCGACGGAGACCTGGCCGCGCGCGCGTACCTGCTCACCTTCGGACAGCTCAGCGACGTGGTCGCCCAGGAAGCCAGGCGCCCGGTCGGCAGCGACCTGGCGCTGGACAACGGAGTCGACCGACGATGGCCCGTCGGCTCCACTGTCTACGAGACCCTCCTGCACGTGGGCGATAGTGACGGGCTGCCCATGTTCACCATCACTTCCCTGCAAGACCTCGTGCCCACATCTCCTTCGGCCCCCTACCTTCGCACCATGCTCGACGGACTCCATGAAGTGTTCGGCTGGAGCACCCGCGAACGGGTGCAGTATCTGTTGCGTGCGGCGGGCGTCACGCCGGCCTGGACGGCCAGCGGACTTATCGCGCTGTGCGACGGCGAGGCTAGAGCCGCTTCACTGCGAAGGCCGCGGCCTGGTTGACCATGCCATTCGCGGAATACAGCGCGTGCGCGACGGTGGGCGCCCCGGGAGGCGCGCCATTGCAGATCGTGTCACCGTCAGCACACTGGTCGATGGTCTTGGCCGCATAGAGCGGGCCGATGACGACGGGCGGCGCGCCGACGTCGCGCATGAACTGATCCGATGGCTTGCCGAACAGGGCAACCGCGGCGACGTGGTCAGCCACCTCGGGTGGCATCGGTGCGGGTACGAGCGCGGCCGGTACTCCCTCCGGAACGACAGCCGAAGTGACGAAACCTGCCACGACTGCGCCCTGCGAGAAGCCGCCGAGCACCATTCTGGTCTTGGGGCAGTTCGCCGCGGTGGCCTGGATATGGGCTGCTGCGTCCCTGATTCCCTCGATGACCGTCCCGGCGAACTGGATGCCGCCGCCAAAATCGCTGCTCGCAGGGTAGTTGACCGGATACACCCCGAGCGATCTGTCGCCGACTTGCGAGCGCAGTGCGTCGACGAACGCCTGACCGATCCCGCCAACTCCAGGCGGCTCGCTGGTACCTCGGGCGAACACCGCCTCGACGTCCGGACACGGCTGAGCGGACGCGGATGGGACCGGCGCGCACAGCAGCGTCGCCCAAGCTGTCACCAGCACAGCACCAAAGGCACCAAAGAAACGAGCGATTCGGCGATCGGTCATGATTGAACTCCTACACAGGATCGCGGCGCGACAACCGCCACAAGTTGATCAATACCCCGATGTTTGTTCTAGACAAACACGATCCGATCTTCAGAGTGGTCAACGGCAACGGCGTCTGCTAAAGGTAGAGGCCATGGCCGAAGCGGAAGGCAAGCCAGGCGAACCGCTCGAGTTCCAGGTGGTCGCGAGGCTAGCGATCAATCTCCGCATCGGGTAATCGAATCGCCTAATTCACCGGCACATTGAGAATCGGGCGCTTCTCGTAGGCATCGCTGGTGTCGAAGTGCCACCACTCCCCCTTGTACACCGTCAATCCGCCGGCCTTCATCGCGTCGCGCAACCGCGCCCGGTTGGCT
Organism: uncultured Actinomycetota bacterium; assembly: GCA_963770125.1. GTDB lineage: Bacteria > Actinomycetota > Actinomycetes > Mycobacteriales > Mycobacteriaceae > Mycobacterium. The sequence goes on from CAVYPI010000037.1 coordinate 147,894, forward strand.
TGGGCGGCCGCGGAGACCCCGTCGGTGGCGAACGCGAGGGCGCGCGGAGTGAAGTCGTCGAAGTCGGTGCCCATGTCGAGGGGGCCCTGTGCGTTCGCGATCGTCACGTCGACTGACCGGCCGGCCTCGTGGCTGCGTGCGTACGGCCCCGGCCGGGCCACCCAGTTCGGGTCGGGCACCGCGTCGAACATTCGCACCTGCACGTCATGCGGCCGATAGCAGTCCCAAAACACGAGCACTTCACCTTTGGGCCGCAGCACGGCCGCGGCGGCGGCCAGCCCCTGCGCCATCGATTCGTGCACCAGGCAGCGGGCGTCCGCGGGGTACAGCGGCACCCCGACGAAGTTGTTCGGCGTCGCGTACCGAAGGTCGATGAGCGCGTCGGGCACGACGGTGCGCACGTCAACCAACCCGGCCGCCCGCGCCGCGTCGGATACCGGAGGCACCGGCGGCGATGCGAACGCAGCGGTGGGAGCAGCGCAGATGGCGGTGCACAGAGCGGCCATGACGCCCAATACGCGTATCCGCACGCGGTCACCTCCGAGAAGCAGGTATTCACCTACGCTATCCGTCCCCCTGGTGCGGCCAGACCATGAAGGCGTCCCGAAAGAGGAGTCCAGCATGAGCGTCGCCAACGTTATGTGCCCGACCGTTTTCGAAGCCGACCTGCCCACCGTTTCGTACGAGGGCGCGCCCACCCCTGAGGACGCCCACCAGGCTCTCAAGCAAGCGCGCCAGCAATTCCCGATCGCCATGGGCGCGCACGGGCCCGAGATTCTGAGCTACGAGCTGGCGCACGCCGCGCTGCGCGATCACCGAATGGCCCCACCGCCCGGGCTGGGCCTCGAGGCGCAGGGCATCACGTCCGGGCCCTTGTGGGATCGGGTCAGCGCGACACTGCTGAGTGTCAACGGTGAGGACCACGCCCGTCTCCGCCGACTGGTGTCCAAGGCGTTCACCCCGCGGTCGGTCGCGCGTCTGGACACGACGATCGTCGACATCATTACGCGGTTGACCGACCCGCTGATCGCCGCGGGACGCTGCGAGGTCGTCGCCGACATCGCGCGACCCTACCCGGTTCCGGTCATCTGCGAGCTGCTCGGCGCTCCTCAACAGGAGTGGCAGCTGTTCTCGGAATGGGCCGACGAGTTCTTCAAGACCTTCACCTTTAAGGCGGCCGTGTACGAGCCAGACATCCTCAAGGCGTGGGGTGAACTCGACGACTACGTCGACGGCATGGTCGCCGAGCGCCGCAATTCGCCCACCGATGACCTGATCTCCGATCTGATCCGCGCCGAGGACGACGGCGACCGCCTGAGCATGGCCGAACTACGAATGCTTGCGGGCGGCCTGCTCATGGCGGGTACCGACACCACGCGCAACCAAGTGGCCGCTGCCGTTGATGTCCTCTGCGATCACCCGGAGCAGTGGGACCTGCTCGCCGACCATCCCGAACTGGCGATGAAGGCCGTCGAAGAGCTGATGCGCTTCTACCCCGTCACTTTCGGCGTGATGCGGATGACGACCGAAGACGTCGAATACGACGGTGTAGTAATCCCCGCAGGCACATTCGTCTTGGTCAACACCGCGGCGGCCAACCGCGACCCTGACGTCTACGACGATCCGGATCGTCTCGACATCACGCGCGAGGGGGCCGCGCCGATGCAGTCGTTCGGCGCAGGCGCGCACTACTGTCTCGGTTCAAACCTCGCCCGGCGCGAAATCGCCGAAGCCCTGATCGTCATGGCCCGCCGGATGCGCAACCTGCGCCGCGCAGGCTTCGCAGCGTGGAAGCCGATGGTCGGAATCACAGGCCCGGCCGTGCTGCCCATCGAATTCGACGCGGCCTGACTTAACGCTGAGCACTCGCACAGCCCACGTCGTGGTGTGTGCCTAGACTTTCGGTGTGCGTGATGTACTCGACGAACTGCTTTCGGTCTGGCAGGCCGGGAGGACGGCGGGAGTCGCGACCGTCGTTCGCACGATCAAGTCCGCGCCGCGTCCGCCCGGCGCCACCATGGTCGTCGCTCCCGACGGCACAGTCGCGGGCTCGGTGTCCGGCGGCTGCGTCGAGGCCGCTGTCTACGAACTCGCCAACGAGGTGGTCCGGAGCGGGCGCCCCGAACTGCATCGCTACGGGATATCCGACGACGACGCATTCGCCGTGGGACTCACCTGCGGCGGGCTCATCGATATTTTCGTAGAACCGGTGTCCCGCAACACTTTTCCCCAGTTGCAGGCCATCGCTGACGACATCGGCGCACATCGCCCGACCGCCATCGCCACCGTTATCGCGCATCCAGATCCCAGTTGGCTCGGGCGCAGGCTGGTCGTCGGGCCGGACACAGTCAAGGGGTCGCTTGGATCTGCGCGCGCCGACGATGCGGTCGCCGACGACGCCCAGGGTCTTCTCGCCGCGGGCCGCACCGCCGCGCTCTCCTACGGCCCGGACGGCCAGCGCCAGGAAACCGGCATGGAGGTCTTCGTCGCCAGCCACGCGCCGCGACCGCGGATGCTGATCTTCGGCGCCATCGACTTCGCCTCGGCCCTCGTCCGGCAGGCCACCTTCCTCGGGTACCGCGTCACCGTGTGCGACGCCAGGCCCGTGTTCGCCACGAAGGCCCGTTTTCCCGACGCGGACGACGTCGTGGTCGACTGGCCCGATCGCTACCTCACGGCACAAGCCGAGCAGGGTGCCATCGACTCCAGGACCGCGATCTGCGTGCTCACCCACGACCCCAAGTTCGACGTGCCCGCGCTGCGTGTGGCGTTGCGGCTGCCCGAGGTCGACTACATCGGGGTCATGGGGTCGCGCCGCACCCACGACGATCGCATAAGCCGGCTCCGCGAGGTCGGTATGACCGACGCTGACCTAAGCCGACTGGCCAGCCCGATCGGCCTCGACCTGGGCGCCCGCACCCCCGAGGAAACCGCGGTGTCGATCGCCGCGGAGATCATCGCGCGCCGCTGGGGCGGCGGCGGCCGGCCATTGACCGAGGTCGACGGTCGTATCCACCACGTTTGATTGGATGAGACAGCTGACGCGCTACGTCGTCAGCGAGGACGTCGGCGCGATCAACCCCAATGTGGTCGAGGTCCAGATCGCGGGCGGCACCGTCCAGGGCATCGGAGGAGCCCACTGCCCGGCGGCACACTGGGATACTGGCATCGTAGGTGGCATGAAGATTGGGTTTATCGGGCTGGGAAACATGGGCGCAGGCATGGCAGCGAGCCTGCTGAAGTCCGGCCACGAGGTAACGGCGTACAACCGGTCGCAGGACAAGGTCGCGGCGCTCGCGGAGCAAGGCGCGAAGCCGGCGAGGTCGGTCGCGGAGACCTGCGACGGCGACATCGTCATCACGATGCTGGCCAACGACGACGCCGTCGAAGCGGTCACGTTCGGCGACGACGGCATCATCGCCTGGCTGCGGCCCGGCGCCACGCACGTCTCGTCGAGCACGATCAGCGTAGCGCTGTCGGAGCGGCTGACGGCCGCGCACGCCGAGGCAGGCCAGCATTTTGTCGCGGCGCCGGTGTTCGGCCGACCCGAAGCAGCCGCAGCGGCAAAGCTTTTCGTGGTCGCGGCAGGCGTTCCCGCGACGCTGGAAGCGATCTCGCCGGTGTTCGACGCGATCGGCCAACGGACGTTCGTTGTGTCGGAGGAACCGAAGGCGGCCAATCTGGTCAAGCTGAGCGGCAACTTTCTGATCGCCTCGGTGATCGAATCGCTTGGGGAGGCAATGGCTTTGGTGGCCAAGGCCGGCGTCGACAAGAACGAGTACCTCGAGCTCCTCACGTCGACGCTGTTCGGTGCGCCGGTGTACAAGACGTACGGCGGCCTGATCGCGCGCGAGGAGTTCGAGCCTGCCGGTTTCGCCGCCGAACTCGGCCACAAGGACGTCCGTCTCGTACTCTCTGCGGGCGAGACACTCCAGACGCCACTGCCGATCGCCAGCCTCTTGCGGGATCGCTTCCTGACACTGCTGGCCAACGGTGGCGGCAGCCTGGACTGGTCGGCGGTCGGCGCGCTGCCCGCCTGGGAGGCCGGCGGGCCGAGCCCAACCGCTCGGGATTAGAACGGTGGAGGCCTGTTGCGTTCGGCGACGTAGTCGTCGTTGAGTCGGCGTTCGGCTTCTATGCGTTTGGCGCGGTCTAGGGCTCGGGTGGTGTTGCGACGCGGCATCATCAGGCCACGGTTGGGGTTCGACGCTGGGCACATTGACCGGTGCGCTGACGGGCGCGGTGGGCGTGCACGGCGTGGGAAACAACAGCCGACTACCCGGATGGGTGATGTAGGTCTGACCCCCGGCGTAGTCCAGATGACCGTGCCGTCGGGTAACTGTTGATCCAACCAGCCCCAGAATGTCTTGAGCTAGTCATGGCACCGAATGGCCGAAGGACTGTTTAGATGACGCGCCGAGTGTGAAGATTGTCGTAGCTCTTGGGGCTAACCGATCGGGTGAGGCTTACTCGTTGAGAGGAGGAGGCGATGTACGCGACGGTACGCCGCTATGAGGGGATCACCGACCCCGCAGAGGTCGGGCGGCGCGTCAAGGAGGGTTTCGTTCCTCTGCTCAGGGAGATCGAGGGCTTCGTCGCCTACTACTGGGTCGATGCGGGCAACGGCCTGATGGTCTCCACCAGCGTGTTCGAGGATCAGGCCGGAGCGGACGCCTCCGACCAGAGGGCTGCCGACTGGGTTCGCGAAGAGGACCTGGGCGACCTGATGCCCAATCCGCCGCAGATCACGGCCGGCGAGGTCGTGGCCAGCACAGCGGCGTGACTTAAACCCCGACGGACAAACACGTTTCGACGAATCGCGTTTCAACACGTACACGTGTGAAACGGTTGCAGACTTTTGTCAGCCAGCCATTCCGCCGACGTGTCCTCACGCGCGATAGTGCCGTCGGGGGCGTTGGTAGCGCATCAGAACAGCCCTTGCCGATCCGACTTGTTAGTCATTTGTTCCGACCGTCCTGCACCGGACCTGGCAGCGACTCGCCGAAGTACTGTTTAGATGACGCGCCGAGTGTGAAGATTGTCGTAGCTCTTGGGGCTAACCGATCGGGTGAGGCTTACTCGTTGAGAGGAGGAGGCGATGTACGCGACGGTACGCCGCTATGAGGGGATCACCGACCCCGCAGAGGTCGGGCGGCGCGTCAAGGAGGGTTTCGTTCCTCTGCTCAGGGAGATCGAGGGCTTCGTCGCCTACTACTGGGTCGATGCGGGCAACGGCCTGATGGTCTCCACCAGCGTGTTCGAGGATCAGGCCGGAGCGGACGCCTCCGACCAGAGGGCTGCCGACTGGGTTCGCGAAGAGGACCTGGGCGACCTGATGCCCAATCCGCCGCAGATCACGGCCGGCGAGGTCGTGGCCAGCACAGCGGCGTGACTTAAACCCCGACGGACAAACACGTTTCGACGAATCGCGTTTCAACACGTACACGTGTGAAACGGTTGCAGACTTTTGTCAGCCAGCCATTCCGCCGACGTGTCCTCACGCGCGATAGTGCCGTCGGGGGCGTTGGTAGTGGCACTCACACCTGGACACATATCAAAACGTCTCCTGGACACGCATCAGAACAGCCCTTGCCGATCCGACTTGTTAGTCATTTGTTCCGACCGTCCTGCACCGGACCTGGCACCGGATACGCGAAAGACACTTTGTTTCAGACTGGTCGCAAGACAACGAAACTCAATGCGCTCCTCGGCTTAGACTTCCGCAATGTTCTCGGAGACGCGCTATGCGCTGAACGGGGACTTGGGCGTCGCCTATCGCACGTCGCGTGAAGGTCCTCGCGACATCGTGATCGTCCCGAACTGGTTCACAAACTGTGAGGTCCTGCCGGAGCTACCGTCTCTTCAAGGGTTTGTCGAGGCGATGACATCGCTCGGTCGGCTGATCTTCTTGGACCAGCCGGGTACGGGCGCGTCCGATCCCGTCACGCCGGGCGCACTGCCGACCTTGGAGCAATGGGCCGACAGCATCACCGCGGTGCTCGACGATCTCGGGAGTCGCGAAGCGGTCCTTCTCGCGGTCGACGGGGCGTTGGCGACAGCTGCGATGTTCGCGGCGACTCATCCGTCTCGCACAACCGCGCTGGTCGTGCTTGAGGGCTACGCGGATCCGTCGGGCATCGCCGATTTCGAGGGAGCCATCGCTGCGATGGTCGCCGTGTGGGGGACCGGGAAGTTCCAACGCTTGGTCAATCCGGACATGCCATGGAACGAGGAGATCCGGTCAACGTGGGCCCGATACGAGCGCCTGGCGGCAAGCCCACGAACAGTAACTCTTATGTCGCCGATGGTTGCTCAACTGGACGTCCGGGCACTGCTTCCGACAGTTCGCGTGCCCACGCTGGTTGTCCATCACACGGACAATCAATTGATCCCGCCTGAGTGGGGCAAGTACGTCGCAGACCACATTTCCGGCGCGAAATACGTCGAGCTACCGGGCCGCAACATGTGGCACTTCGTTGAACCGTGGCGCGAGTCCTTCCAGGAGATCGCCGAGTTCCTCACCGGGCACCAGGCTGAGGTGGCCGACGATCGGACGCTGGCCACGGTGCTGTTCACCGATATCGTGGACTCGACGCGTCGGGCTGCGGAGATGGGGGATCGTGACTGGCGTGCGTTGCTTGATGCGCACGACGCCGTCGTCCGGGCGCAGCTGTCTCGCTTTCGAGGTCGTGAGGTGAGCACCTCGGGCGACGGTTTCCTCGCGATGTTCGACGGCCCTCAGCGAGCGATCCGGTGCGCGATGTCGATCCGCAACGCAGTGCAGGCGCTGGGCATCGAGGTGCGCGCCGGGTTGCACACCGGCGAGTGCGAGATCCGCGGCGATGACATCGGCGGGATCGCCGTGCACATCGGTGCGCGGGTGTCCGCACTGGCAGGGCCGAACGAGGTGCTCGTGTCCAGCACCCTGCGTGACCTCGTGATCGGGTCAGGCCTCGTGTTCGATGACCGTGGTGTTCACGAGCTCAAGGGCGTGCCCGGCGAGCGGCACCTTTCCGCCGTCGCGCCTACCTAGCGGAGGATTTCGGCGACATTGCGCATGCCGTAGGCGCTTGTGCAAACGGTGTTTGCAATACCCCGAAGTACACTGATGACGAGGTACAGAAGCGCCAGTGGACTGGCTGAAATAAGCTGTCCCACAACGGATGTCATCTGTGTAGGTCTGGACCAAGCGGTAGCAACCTGGTAGGGTTTGACGCAGGCGACGCCTAAGCGCGTAGCTCCCCACCCACGGCAAGAGTCGTCGGTCGGCACCTGGATAGACCGGGTGTCCTGACGTTGCCGTTGCGAGGGAGTGGCGATGCCCCCCAATTCACAAGACACCCAACCCGATCCGCTGACCGTCGCGCAGCTGGCGGGCGAGCTACAGCTCAGCGAGTTCACGGTTCGCGAGATGCTGAAGGCCGGGACGATACGAGGCGTCAAGGTCGGCGCGCTGTGGCGCATCCGACGCGCCGACCTTGACGCCTTCCTGGCCCCGTGACACGGCTGGAAGACCTGCCGCCGGACCAGCAGGCATGGGTTCGCAAGGTGGTCGACCCGGCACCGCCGCTGACCCCCGCGCAGGAGTCGGGGCTTGTGGCGCTGTGCGACGACGGCGACGAATGAGCGGCGCGCGACAGTTCGGCAAGCTGCTGAAGGCGAACTGGGGACGAGACGCGTGGACCCAGCTGTCCACCGACGCCCAATGGCTCTACGCCTACATCGTCTCCCAGCCGACCACCGACACCGCTGGCGTCTTCCCGGTCCGCTTATCCAAGTGGGCCAAGGGTTCCCCCGACATGACCGCCGACCGTGTGAAGGCCGCAGCCACGCTGCTCGTCGACACCGGCTGGATCGTGGTGGACCACGACACCGAGGAAGGGTTGCTGCGCAACTACATCCGCGACGACTGGGCTGGCGACCTGATCTTCAAAGGTGCACTGTCCCGCGCGGCGCTGATCCAGTCGGTCCGGCTGCGCGCCGTCCGGCTGGCCGAGATCCAGTGGCTGAAGTGTGAGCGGCCAATCTTCAAGGACGACCAGCTAAGCCTGATCGCCGACTTGGAGGACTCCATACCGCCGGACTTCGACGTGGACGCAGTGGTTGCTCTGTTGCCACCTTCACCCGGTCCTTCTTCTAAGCCTTCACCGAAGCCGTTCGAACGCCCTCAGAACGCCGTTCAAACGCCGTACGAACGCCGTTCTGACGAAGGCGGCTGGCAACCGTGACCCGGCAAGGAGCCGGGTCAGAAAGGAATGAAATGAAGCAACCACCCGAGTACTACGAGCGCATCATCGACGGAATCCGTCGCGGGTCGGGCATCGAGCTCGATGCAGAGTTCATCGCCAAGGCCGAGGAGGTCTGCGGCAAGCCCTTCCGGGAGCTGACCGCTGACGACCTGGAACAGGCCAGCGCCCCGTCACCACTGCCGAGACGATGGTGTACGTCGCCAGTGAGGAGGAGGCCATCGCGTGGGCAATGACCATCTCGGCGGCGATGCAGAAGCGCGGTGCCGCCAACGTCAGAGAGCTACGCGAGATGCTGCTGGTGGCCGACGACCCCGACGCCGCTGTCGAACTGGACGCGCTGCGGTCGTTCGCCCGCTTCCATAGACCGGACGACGACGACCTGGACAACCAATGAGCGAGATGCCCAGTGACGCAACGGTCCTCAGGATTGTTGACGACACCCCGGTCGGTGCGCGCGGCCCGACACTGGTGGACGTGCCGAATGTCGCGCCGGGTCCCCCCAACCCCCCGGCCTACCCATGAAAATCCGGCAGCGTGGCGCACAGCGCCGGGAATGGCCTGACGTGTCCAAGCCGTCCGACGACGCTGGCGATCCGGTCGAAGCACTCGTGAGGAGTATCGAAGCTGGCCCGTGCACCAACTGCCGCAGCTTGCCGAGCGCTGGGAACCCCGACTACCCCGGTTGGTGTTCCGCGTGCATCATCTTGGACACCTGACGTGATGGCCAGCAGTCGCGGCGTGTGCGCCGAGCCCGGTTGCGAGCGGGAGCACAAGGCACGGGGGTTCTCTCACGTCCACTACGAGCAGCGCCGGAGGGACGGGCTAATCCCGATCGCGCAGCGGGTCGCGGCAAAGATCGAGAAGCCCAACAGCGCAGCGGCATTCGTCTGCCTGACCGGTACCCACGCGGAACCGGCAGCGTTCCTGTGGTGGTCGTCCGCAGCCGAGGCGTTGGAGGCCGACGCCGTGCTGCTGGACACGCCCTGCCGACCGCCCTGCGTCGGTAGGCATCTCGTCGTGGTCCGTGTCGGCGAGGCCGTCCGGGTCGGGCTCAGCCGTCATGAACCCACCACCACGCTGGAGGAGGAGCTGGTCGCCTGCTACGGCGAGCACCCACCGCGACGGCTGCCCCCTCCCGACCCGGAGTACAACGCGCCGTTGACCACATGGGCGGATCGCGTGTTGGTCGAGTGGGCACAGGACGACGCCTCGGTGGCCGGAGCTTCCAGAATTCTGGAAGGTCAAGTGTCTAACGCGTTAGACACTTTGATGGCTGCTGGAGCACGGCGTGGAGCTGGTGATGTGATGACGTTGACCGAGGCCCGCGAATTCGTTCGCGCCCATGCCGAGACGTGTCTCGACCCCATGTGTCACCGGCTCCGGCACGCCCTGGACTCCGCGCACTACAGCGTTGCCCTCAACTTGGTCCGCGAGGCAATCGACCCGGCTGACCGGACGACCGAGGGCATCCCGCCGTGGAGCGAAGTGTCGCGCGCGTGGCCGTCCGCGTTCGACGGCGACGACCGCCGCAACTGACGAGATCGGCCACCGCACTGGCTAATTGAGCTTTCGGCGTCGTGTCGTCTCTGGACGCCGAACCACCAACGGGCTTACCCTGAGCGGGTCGCAACAAGCGTGCCGCTTGCGACAGAGGATGTGGCAGCTGATCACTGCCGGGGACAAGATCCAACGATGAAATATCTCTGCGTGAGTCCCCCGCCAGCATCCGGCACGGTCGGCAGGGGTGCCGTTCCGGAAAACCCTCAGTGTCTCCTGGCGCTGTCCCCACGGCACCCCGCCGATCTCTGAAACGAGTCCCTCATGTCACTCCCAGCCCTCACCGGATTGATTGACCAGCTGACCGCCCAGCGTGATGAACAGCGGCGGCAGTTAGAAGGAGAACTTCGCGTCGCCAAAAATTCAGGCCGCGAAGCGTTACTGCCGTCCGAGCTCAGGTCGATTGACAACCTCAAGGCGATCGATGACAGAATCCGCGACCTGACCGAGGAAAACCGGCGCGCCGGTACCACTCCGCTGTCGGGCAAGTCCGGTCGTCAGGCCAGCAGCGCCGGTCGGTTGTCCCCGTTGGGCTTCACCGACGAGTCACTGCGGCAGGCACACGCCAAGATCTGCCGGGGTGAGACCGCGATCCTGGAGAGCCGAGACTTCGTGTCGGCGGTGGGCGAGCTGCCCGCGCAGCTGTTCCCGATCCCCACCTTCCCGCGCCATGAGGACAGGTTGCTGGACGCGGCTTCCCGGCTTCGCCATGGAGGCACCCAGCCTGGAGTACGTCCAGGTGAACACGGCGTCGGGGACGGCGGGTCTGGTCGGCGAGGGCATGCCGAAACCTGAGATCACCATGCCCGCGACCAAGGTCATCATCCCGGCGCTCAAGCTGGCCTGCCACGCGGGCATCTCGTGGGAGAACATCAGCGACTACGACGCCTTCACGACCGCCGTCCGTACCGAGCTGCTGAAGAAGATCGTGGACCTGGAGAACCACCAGCTGGTCTACGGCGACCCGGCAGCGGGCGGGCTCAACGGCATGACCACCACACCGGGCATCCTCACGCTGGCGGCGACCGGCGGCACTGCCACGCCGGTCAATCACTGGGACGACATCGCGGGTGCCATCGCGACGGCTGCGGACCGGCGCGGCCTTGGCGACCCCCGATCTGCTCTGCGTCCACCCCGACACCTGGGCCGCCATCAGGGTCGAGAAGGACACACTCGGTCGCTACATCGCGGGCACGGACCCGACCGACGACCAGGCCATGACCGCATGGGGCATCGACTGCATCCAGTCCACGCAATTCACTCCCGGCGAGGCCGTCCTGCTCGACACCACCCTGTTCGGTCGGGTCGCGGTCAGGGAGACCATCGTCCTGCGCATCGGCTACAGCGGGACAGACTTCACCGACAACATCGTGCGCAACGTGTGTGAGGAGCGGCTGAACCTGGCGGTCGAGCGGCCCGCGGCCATCTGCCACATCACGGGCCTGCCCACGGCGGCACCGACCGCCAAGGCAGCGGCGAAGAAGTGACCCCCCAGACCGGCCAGACACCCACGCTGGCCGAGGGGATGTGGCGTCGGGTGAAAAAACCAGTGCGCGCATGACGCCACATCCCCACCCCGAGACGGACGGCGGGTCGAGGTTCCTCCCGTTCAACGACCAGCCGTCCTTCACAATGAGAGACGCCCCCGGTGCACATCCGTGACTGGCCAACAAGTCGGCTTACCTTGGCCGACGCCGGGGGCACCTAAGGACCGTCATGGCTGAGAAGACCGTCGACCTGGGCGAGGGATCGGTACTCCACATCAACGACCTGTCGGGCTTGGCTCACCATCCCGCCGTCATGGCGGCGGTCGAGGCCAAGGCTCAGGCGGCGGCTCAGCTCGCGAACGACCTCAGCATCACCGAGGGCGCGACGTACTACCGCGTTGTGGTCGCCCTGGCTCCCGTACACATCGGCGTGCGCGTGTCCGGCGGAGGCCATTGCGAGCGCGATCAGGCCACCGCCCACCATCGCTACGGCGGCCTCGCGGCTCGGCTTCCTTATCTGTCCTCTCCCTCTCCATTGGCGCGTACCCGCTCACCGGTTGTTGTACCAATCCAGCAAGTGCCCCACCGACCGGATGGACCGGAATATCGGGCCAATGTCCTCAATGAAATTGAAGATGCCGTGGATCAAACCCATCCTTACGCTTGCCTCTCGTTGCTTCTCATGTCGACCTTTCGTCGGGGTGGCCGGTCGCCACCCGTGATCGCCGCGAGGGTGTTGCCCACCTCGGAGGCATTGCACACATCGCGACAGTTGGCCGCGATGGCAGCCACACCAGCTTGTCGAGGACGCCATGCTCACCGTGCTCACTACGGTCGTCGTCATCCTCGCAGTCGCAACCCGCGCCATCCCAGTAGGCGCTGGCGTCCCGAGCGTCGCGGCGCTCGCGGTCCCGGCGATCTTGGTCGCGGTCGCGGATGATCTCCTTCTGGGTTCTCCATGCCATTTCTGACTCCTTACCACGTTCCACCCGGCCCGCATGGTTTTGCTCGCAAAACAATTGTAGCAGGTAGCACCAAGTTTTCCAATGTCAATATGGTTTGCTGTCGCGCCTTCACCATCGCTGATTCTGGGCACGTAACCATTCCCATTCGCGCGTCCAGGCAGGCCCCTTGGCCTTCAGCATCTGTTGGATCAGGTCAAGGGTGTAAAGCGCCTTCTGGCCATACTCGGGATGCGTCGAGTCGGTGGCTGTCTCCGCCAGCTTCTCGACGGTCGCGGTCAGGTCCGCGAGCGCCAGCTTCAACTGGCGTTCGCGCTTCTGGTAGGCCCGCTCCTTCGCCCTCTGGTCAATGCCGCCGTCGATCTGATCCAGCGCCAGCAGTAGGGCGTCGGCCAGCGCGTCCCGGTCTGCGTCTGCGGGATCCCGTAATAACCCCTCCAGCTGGCTGCCTCGCCGAGGTTCGCAGGGGGTCGCATCGCGCGGCGCTCGTCACTCGCCAAAGTCAGAGGCAATGACCGTGACCCCGGCGGCGCTATCTCCCGCACCGGGAATAGGTGCGCCGAGACTTGAGTGCGCCCGCTGACGTGAACTTCCTTCTAGTTCAGATGTAGGCGATCGTAATCAACTTGTCCCGCCCGAGTGATATCCGAGAGGCAGTAGGTCACGCCCGCTGTGGAGACGATCGAGTTGGCGGTATCGAACGAGTACGGGCCTTCGGCCATGAGGGCGTAGATCGCATCCTGGGTCGATGCCCCGACAGCCATGCGCTGACAGGCCTCTTGGCCCTGCGCTACCAGGAGCGGGAAGTTCGACACCGTGATGGCATATTCCCCAGTGGTCAATCCTCGGTAGTAGAGGGCATCGGCGGCAGAGTACCCACCGGTGTCGGCGCTAGCGGTAGACGCAGCACCCACGGTCGCCGCTGCCAGCGCACCCGCGGCGATAAATGCGCCGATCACTGCGACGCCCATAGTCTTGACGATGTTCATGTCGGGTTGTTTCCTTTAGGACTGCGGGAACAGTATCGGCGGCATCGAGCCACTCTTTTCGGGGCAGTACGCCCTTACCCCGTCCGCCGCCACGTAGGCGACCTGCTGCGGGGACAAGCCCTGTGTCGCCATCAGGTTGGTCATCGGGCCGAGTGCCGCTGGCGTGCCCATTACGTCACACATAGTGTGGGCGTAGGCGATGAGCTGATCAGGTTGGCCGCCGATACCTTGCTTGGACACCGCGGCGAGGAACTGATCGTCCGGGCTGTTGGCGTGTGCGAAAGCCGGGAACGTCAACGTGATCAGCGCTCCCACGCCCGCGATACCGGCCATCCGTAGTGCCTTGTTCATGCCGACTCCTGCTTTCTTGTCAGTGGCGCGGCTCTCTGCCGCGACCCCATTTCAGCCAGCCGACCGCCTGCGTCGACGGCCCTCCATGTACGCGCGGCCTTCAACGGGAGGCGGTCGTACATGAAGATGGCACCGGCGCAATGCATAGCCTGCCATCGCTAGCAATTTTAGGAGAAAAACGGAATTTCAATATCATCAACGGAAATACTTTCCATATGATTTCGCTCACGCAGAGACCCACTGATGACGACCCACGCTTGCGGCTAACGCCGCCAGGCACGCGCGGTGCTCGTCACTCGCCAAAGTCACAGGCAATCACGTGGCCTCGGCGGCATGCCGCCAACTACCTCCCTTGCGATCCAGCAGGCAAAACGCCGGGAAACGCCAGAATCGGCGGCAATACCGCCGATTGCGACCGCTAAGTACGGACAATGTCGGAATGGGACAGACGTACCGGTACCCCGACGATCTCCTGCGCCGCATCCTGGCCGGGTGTGAGACCGGTGAGGAATGGTGGGCTCCCCACCCGTATTTCCCGGTCCGCGTGAGCAACCTTGGCCGCGTCAGAGGCGTCCGTGGCTATGTCCTGAAGCCGTACCTGCACGACGGTCGGTACCCCGCCGTCGACATCTACGGTCGCCGCCACGTCAGGGTCCACACCCTCGCCTTGGAGACCTTCATCGGTCCCCGACCCGACGGCATGGAGGCGTGTCACTGGGACAACGTCAAGACGAACGTGAAGCTGTCGCAACCTGCGCTGGGATACGCGCAGTGCCAACCAGACTCGACCGCTACCGGGGAGAGCAGGAGAAGCGCCATCCCGTCCCTCGCTTCGCGCGCCAGCGCCACGACATCGCGCGCCGGTTGGCGATCCTGGACAAGCTGGAGGAGCTGGCGGCGGGTTAGTCCCACGCCAGGTCGATGCGGTCGGGGTCGAACGCGTGGCCACCCTTGCCGACCGGCAGCACCGTGACGGTCGCCAGTAGTCCCAGCACCGCGCGGTAGCGGTCGGGAGTCAGCTTGTCGATGGCGTCGGCCACCTCGTCGGTCCCCAGCGGTATGCCGTCCAGCACGCGCCGCCGGTCCTGGTCCTGGTGACGTAGCGCCAGCGCGTCCAGCTTGGCCGTTGATCGTCGTCCAGCGCCGCCTGCGTGAACTCCGGTGGCGCGGACGCGAAGTCCTTGCCCAGCTGCGCCAGCTTGGCGCGCAACACCCTCTCCTCGGTCCGTAGCTTGCGGTCCTCGGAGGCGTTGAAGGTGGTCTTGCGGAGCAGCTTGGCGGCGTCGGGACGCGACAACCGCTCCACCAGCGCGACCTGTAGCAGCGGCTCGACGTGCTCCGCGCGGACCGACACCCCACGGCACGTCTTGCAGGCGTAGACCAGCGCGTAGGCCCGTGGCGCGGCCTTGTTACCGGCCTGGCGCACCCAGTTGCCGGACAGGTGACCGTCACAGCCCGCCTTGCCGCAGCGCAGCACGCCGGTCAGCAGATGCTTCCGGACGCTCTTGGGCGCGTGGACGTTCCTGGCCATGACGGTCTGCGCCGCCTGCCACGTCTCCTCGTCCACCAGCGGCTCCCAGGTGCCCTTGCCGACGATGACGCCGTTGTGGCTGCGGAGTCCGGCGTTGCGCGGCGACCGCAGGAACAGGCTCATGGTGGACGCCGACCACGGCTTGCCGGAGAGCCCGACCACCCCGGCGGCGTTGAACCTGGACGCAATGGCGGTGATCTTCTCGCCACGGACCACCGCCTCGTAGGCGGCGCGGATCATTGGCGCGGTGGCGGGATCGAGCTGGTAGTCCGGCAGGTACCCGAACGCGCGCTTCCACTGCGGGATGCCGCGCTGGGCGCGCTGGAGCGCGGCGCGGCGCATGCCTCACCTTCATTTTGGTGACTTCCAGCTCGGAGAGCGCGGTGGACACCTGGACGCGGAACACGTCGTCGGGGTTGTTGAAGTCGATGATGCCGACGTTGGTGGTGGCCAGCTTGACGCCGAGCGACGCGAAGACCGGACGCAGTTCCACCAGGTCCTCCATGTTGCGCCACCCCCGGTCCTGGTTCCACACCACGACGGCGTCGATCAACCCGGCTCTCATGTCGGCCAGTAGCCGGTCCCATTCAGGCCGCTGGTCCTTGCCGTTGGAGGAGGAGCGGTCGCTGTCGACGTAGTAGTCCACCGGACTCCACCCGTTGACCTCGCACATGACGGCGGTGTCCTCGCGCTGGCGGTCGACACCCGCGCGCTTGTCCTGGGGGTCGCTACTGATCCGGCAGTAACAACCGGCTCTGACCGGCGTCCAATACCTCTGCTGCTGTCATTGCGTCAAGTGTACTTAAGCGCGGTCGATAATGTTTTTGACACAGGCATTTGAGAGTCGCGGCCTGCGTCGGCCCCGCCGGATACGGGACGGTGTCTAGATCGCAATGTTCGGCGGCTTGATCGCAGCCGGGGAAGCGGCACGTGAGGTCCCGGCATCGAACAAATCGGGCCAAGGCTGGGGACGGCACATACCGCGGCTCGAGCGGGCTGTCGCCGGGATGGATCACAGGCAGGATCGTCGCGGACTCGGCCAGCTTGGCTGCCAGCAACGGCGCCGGCACGATCCCGCCGCCCATCAGAACAGCCGGATTGGCGAGCGCGGGCCCGTTACCCGGCGGCGCTGCCAATGCCTCGGCCACGGTCATCTGCCGCAGCTCAGCGCACGTCGGTCCGGATGGCGTCTCGCCATCAAGCTGTACCGCGGTGTCATCGGCCAGGGCGTTCTCCTCGGCAATCACGTTGAATACCACGGCATCAGCGCCCGCGCGATCATCAGCTGATGTGAGGCCCCACCCCTAACGAGACGTTTTGCGCCGCGGCGACCTCGGCGGCCACCGCATCCCAATTGTCTACACACCACTGTTCACGCTCGACCGAACCGACGGGCGACAGGCAAGCCTCGAGCGCATCGGCGATCGCAAACAGCCTCTGAGCACACGCAGCGTTCTCCGCCCACGCCCCGACTGCGCCGACACCACAGGTACCGGCAGCGGCCGCAACAAGCTCATCGCACATACGAGCGAAACTACCCGCGCCCAGCGACCAAACAGGCCGCCGCCCGAATCCAGACTGTGGATAACTCCGCTAGTTCGACACGACCCCGCGAAGTCCGTCGGCGCCGAAAACCGGCTCGAGCATCGCCGAGTAGTCGGGGCCCCTACGTAGCATCAGGCCGCCGTCCACGTTGATCAGCTGGCCGGTGATGTAGCTGGAGGCATCGCTGAGCAGGAACACCGCGGCAGTCGCAACGTCCTCAACTTCGCCAGGTCGCGGCAGCGGTGTGCACGCGGCATAGTCAGCACTCAGCTCTGGTGAATCGAGAACCGGCGCGACGAGTTCGGTGCGAATTAGGCCGGGGCGGATACAGTTCACCCGCACCCACGATGCGCCGAGCTCGTCGGCCGCGAGCTGCATCAGGTGGTCGATTCCGGACTTGGAAACCCCGTAGGCCCCGAACCACCGATGGGTATTGCTGGCAGCAATCGACGAGATGCCGATGAACGATCCGCCGCCGCCGCGAACCATCTCCCGCGCCGAATGCTTGAGCACATACATGGTGCCGTTGATGTTCAGATCGACGGTGCGCCGCCACAGCTCGGAGTCGATCTGCGTCACCGGTCCGATCGTCTCGCTGCCGCCTGCGCAATGCACCACGCCATGCAACCGGCCAGTCCACGCGGTTGCCGCGTCGACGACCCGAGCGACCTCCTCCTCATTGGTGACGTCGGCGGGTTCGTAGAGCACCGAACCGGCGCCACCGGCGGCCTTGATCTCGTCTGCGGCGCCGGCGAGCCGGTCGGCGTTGCGGCCGACGAGCATCGCGTTGCCGCCGGCAGCGAACACCGCGGCCGCGACACCCTTTCCGATCCCGCTTCCACCGCCAGTAACCAGGACTGTCCGATCCGTCAACGACAGCTGCACAGCGACCCCTTCGTCCGACAACTAGAACAGGTTCTAGTTATACGTCACGGCTCGTCGCGGCGCGCAAGCTTCGGCGCTCCCAGCGTGCGCCAGTCCGGCACATTTGGCGGCAGCCCGACCGGGTAGCGGTTCTCGTTGTGCGCCGCCCAGTGCGCGTGGCCGAGCTCGTGGATGTGAAAGCCGTGCCGCAACGCCTCGGTGAACCCCATCGCGTCGCTGGCCGCATTCACCGAATCCTTGATCAGCAGCGCCGCCATGGTCGGCCGCTCGGCGATGCGCCGCGCGAATTCAAGAGTCTTGTCCTCGAGTTCAGCGCGAGGGAAGATCTTCGACACCATGCCGAAGCGGTAGGCCTCCTCAGCATCGATCGAATCACCAGTCAGCAGAAGCTCTTTCGCCTTGCGAGGGCCGAATTCCCATGGATGGGCATAGTATTCGACACCCGGCATGCCCATCCGCACACCGACGACGTCGCTGAACTTCGCGTCATCGGCGGCCACGATCAGGTCGCAGGCCCAGATCAGCATCAGTCCTGCCGAAATCGCGTTGCCCTGCACCTGTGCGATCGTGATCTTGCGCAAATCCCGCCAGCGGCAGGTGTTCTCGAAGAAGAAGTGCCACTCTTGAAGGTAGGTTCTTTCCGCGATCGCCGGCACGGTAGCCCCGTGCGAGCGGAACGTCGGATGCTGCGCAGGACCGGGTTTGCGTTCGAGCAGCGCTTCCTCCGAGCCAAGATCGTGTCCGGCCGAGAAGTTCTTGCCGCGAGCGGCCAGAATCACCACGCGCACCTCATCGTCGGCCTCGGCGCGGCCAAAGGCCTCGTCAAGCTGCACCAACAGCGTTCGCGACTGGGCGTTCTGAGCGTCTGGCCGGTTGAGCCATATCCGTGCGATACGCCCCTCGTCGAGCGTCTCGTACATCACCTGCTGGGGCGCATCGCCTCCAACTCGTTCGGCACTGGTCAGATCAGGGCTTGCCACAGCGGACCACCTCGTTCGCTTGCGTTGTTAAGGCTGTAATGCACATTACGGTGCCATGGCGTGCGACCGTGAGGCGGTGCCACAGCCACTTGACAGCGAGCTCTCAGGAATGAGACTTACGCACCACTTCTATTGACGATGACGCAGCGCTACCTGGTTAGTCGGCGTAATCTTTGCGGTAGCAGATGGCTTGGCGGGCAGCGACAATTCGATTGCCGCAACCTGACAACAACAACTACAGAAAGCATGACGATGGCGACCCTGAAGCTTCCAGCACGACGACTGATCCTTGCCGGCGGATTTGCGGTCGCTATCGCGGCCGCGCCTGCGGTCGCCGTCGTCGCCGTACCGACCAACTCGGCGCCAACGATCGCGGCGTGCCCCGGCGGCGAATCCGAGGACACCTTCACCGGTGAGTGCGTGCCCGATCTGGTGCCGAATTCGCCTGAGGCTGGCGAAACCTCACCGGGTGGACTGCCGGAGGTTGACAACATTCCATGCACCGGAGGCAATTCCGGCCAGTGCATCGGCCTGTCCGAGGAGCAACAGGCCCAAGGGCCGATGCCGGTCCCGCACTCGACGTTCAGCTCGAGCCCGTAGTCAAACAGTCGACACAAAGCTGGGGCCGCGGCGATGTGCCCCAGCTTTTTCGTATGCGCCGCATACATATTCCCAGCGAACCCGGCGAATGTCTGCAGATTGGTTTCAGCGTTCGTAGAATCCTGCCGACGAGTTCAGTCAACGACAACAGAAGGCAGCTCAATGACGACCTACCCGATCACAACCCGGCGCTTGATCCTTGCGGGCGGATTCGCCCTCGCGATCGCCATCACGCCGGCCATCGGAATCGCCGCGCATCCAACGCATTCCGTCCCACTCGCCGCGTGCGATTCCGGTGAGGAAGAGGACGTCTTCACGACTTCCTGTACGCCGTTCTTGGTGCCGAACTCGCCGCAAGGATTCACGTCGACCGGGGCCAACCCGGACATTTCGGAAATCAACGGCGTCCCCTGCATCGGACGCAGTTCGGGCGCCTGCATCGGTCTTTCGGAAGATGAAGCGGCCGCCGGCCCGCAGCCGGTACCGCAGTCGACCATCAGCTCCAGCCCATAACGGGGGCTGATCCGCAACCGCAAGGGGCGCATTCTCAGGGAACTCGTGGAATGTATGCAGATTTCTTTCAGCTTTCATAGAATTTCGACGAGATGGTCAAAACTACAGAAAGCGTGACGATGGCGACCCTTGAGCTTTCAGTGCGACGACTGATCATTGCCGGCGGATTTGCGGTCGCAGTTGCCGCAGCCCCCGCGATCGCCGTCTTCGCAGTTCCCGGCGCCTCGGTGCCGCTGGCCCAGTGCCCCGCCGGCGAAGAAGAAGATCTGTACACCGGGGTCTGCCTCCCGCACACCGTGCCGAATTCACCGCTGAGCAGCATCCCCGGAAACCCCAGCCTGCCCGCGGTCGACGGCATTCCCTGCACCGGAGCAAACTCGGGCCAGTGCATCGGCCTGTCGGAGGAAGAGCAGGCTATGGGACCCCAGCCGGTGCCGCGTTCGACCGTCAGTTCGAGCCCGTAGGGGACCGCGCCGACCCCGGTGATCGACGCGTCGCCTAGAGTCGTCATATGCCCGCGAAACCAGACCCCGCCGAGATCGGCGACGTCGAGCCGCTAGCCGACAGCACTGCACGCCAGGCCAGGCGCGTCGTCGCTGCTTATGCGAACGACGCCGACGAGTGCCGGATCTTCCTGTCGATGCTCGGCATTGGACCGGCAAAGCTCGAGGCGTAAGTGACTCCGGGGGGCGCCCAAGGGCTCGGCCCCGGGAATGCGGACTTCGTCGTGGTGGCCAACCGGCTGCCCATCGACATGGAGCGGCTGCCCGACGGCAGCACGACGTGGAAACGGAGCCCCGGCGGCCTCGTCACCGCCTTGGAGCCGTTGCTGCGCCGTCGCCGCGGCGCGTGGATCGGCTGGCCGGGTATACCCGACGCCGATGACGACCCGATCGAGCAGGACGACATGTACCTCTGGCCGGTCAGGTTGTCCGCCGACGACATAGCCAATTACTACGAGGGCTTCTCGAACGCGACGCTGTGGCCGCTTTACCACGATGTCATCGTCAAGCCGATCTACCACCGCGAGTGGTGGGACGCCTACGTCGAGGTCAATCGGCGCTTCGCCGAGGCCACCGCGAAGGTGGCGGCCGAAGGCGCGACGGTCTGGGTGCAGGACTATCAGCTTCAGCTGGTCCCGAAGATGCTCCGGATGCTGCGGCCCGACCTGACCATCGGTTTCTTTCTGCATATTCCGTTCCCCCCCGTGGAGCTGTTCATGCAGATGCCGTGGCGGACCGAGATCACCGAGGGGCTGCTCGGCGCCGACCTGGTCGGGTTCCACCTGCCCGGCGGCGCGCAGAACTTCATGATCTTGGCCCGCCGTCTTGTGGGTGCGAACACCTCACGTGCGACGGTCGGCGTGCGTTCCCGGTTCGGCGAAGTCAACGTCGGCTTCCGCACCGTCAAGGTCGGCGCCTTCCCGATCTCCATCGACTCCACGGCTCTCGACCACCAGGCGCGTACTCGCGCGATAAGGCATCGGGCGCGCGAGATCCGCGGCGAACTCGGCAATCCGCGCAAGGTCCTGCTCGGCGTCGACCGGCTGGACTACACCAAGGGCATCGACGTTCGGCTGCGGGCGTTTTCGGAGCTGCTGGCCGAGGACCGCGCCAAGCGTGATGACACCGTGCTCGTGCAACTTGCGACGCCGAGCCGCGAGCGCGTCGAGAGCTACATCGAGATGCGCGAGGACATCGAACGCCAGGTCGGCCACATCAACGGCGAGTACGGCGAGGTCGGTCATCCGATCGTGCACTACATTCACCGGCCGGTCCCCCGCGACGAGTTGATCGCCTTCTTCGTTGCGGCCGACGTCATGCTGGTCACCCCGCTGCGCGACGGGATGAACCTGGTCGCCAAGGAATACGTGGCCTGCCGCAGCGATCTTGGCGGTGCGCTGGTGCTGAGCGAATTCACCGGCGCCGCAGCCGAACTGCGCCAGGCGTATCTGACCAACCCGCATCACCTCGAGGGCGTCAAGGACGCGATCGAGGCCGCCCTGAATCAGACGCCGGAAGAAGGCCGGCGACGGATGCGTGCGCTGCGCAGGCAGGTTCTCGCCCACGACGTCGACCGCTGGGCGCGATCATTCCTCGACGCGCTGGCGTCCACGAGAACCGACACCCCTAAATCGGGGTGATGTACTTGATCAGCCACTTGCCGTCGACCTTCTGATAGTCGACGCGCAGGCGGCTGCCGTCATAGATCGGCGTCTTGGACTTGTCGGTCACTGTGCGGTTCATGTACACCATCACCGACGCCGAATCACGTTGCGCGCTAAGCACTCCTACGCCCACCACGTTGGCCTGACTGACCAGCTCGCGTTCGCGCGCCTGCGGGATGATGTCCTTGTTCGCGCGGTCCTCGAACTCCCGCCGGTAGTCGGGCGTCAGCAGTGGATACACCTCGTTGAGGCTGCGCTCGACGGTCTGGTAGTCGTAGCCGAACACCTGCGGAATCTGCTTGGCCGCCAACGGAGCCAGCTCGTCGCGCGTCACCTGCTCGCCACGCAGCTCGACGCGGTTCCAGTACAGCAACCCGCCGACGCCCGCGAGCGCAACGAACCCCATGGCGAGCAGGATCGTGAGCGTGCCAAGCAACTTGACAACGGTGCTGCTTCTAGTCCTCCTCACGTCCGGCCGCGACATCAGTTGCCGCCGTCCGGGTATTTGAGGTCGTAGGCCGTCAGGTGGCCGGCGTCGTCCTCATGCACGATCACCCGCAGCCGGTACGGCCGTGACGGGGAATTCACCCCGTCCAGGTCGGTCACAGTGACTCGCACCGATACCAGCACCGCCGCGTTCTTCGCGACCTCGTCGATCGTCCCCTCCAGAGCGGCGCCGTTGATGACGGCCTCCGAGCTTGCGTTGGTGTCGCGGAATATCGCTTTCAGGTTGTCGACGTTGTTGCCCTGGCTCATCATGTCGCGCAGCGGCCCGCTGGTGCCGTTGACGAACCGGTTCACGCTCTCGTCGATGGAGTTCTGGTTGTAGCAATGCCTCCTCGAAGTTCGGTTTGTCCAGCTCGCTCGCATTCTGGCCGAGGTCCTGCAGCGCGGTGTTCAGCGTGTATGGAGTCGTGGTGCGGCCCAACGGAATAACCGCAGCCTCACGCGTGCCCGCAGGGGTCACCGCCAACGACTTCTCGCCGAGCACGGTGTCGGTCTTGATCGCGACCAGCGATTGGTCGCCCACCCTGATGTCGCGGTCAACGGTGAACGTGACTTTGGCCGCGTCGCCCGCCAATTCGACACCGGTCACCTTGCCGACCTTGATGCCCGACACGTTGACGTCGTTACCAGGCGAGATCCCGCCCGCGTCGGTGAAGTACGCCTCGTACGGCTTACCCTGTGGCCAGAACGGCAGTTGGGTGTATCCAAACGACACCAGCACCAGGCATGCCACCAGAGCGATGCCGACGATCCCGGTGCGCAGCGGATTGCCGCCGTCAGGCCTAGCCATTCTCCGAACACCTCCCCTTCGAGGGGTCCGGCGGGCCACCGAGCGGAATCAGGATGTCACTGGCGGCAGGTCCGTTGATCTTTATCCGGATCGAGCAGTAGTAGATGTTGAAGAACGATCCATATGCGCCGAGGGCGTTGAGCCGCAGGTAGTTTTCGGCCAGGGGCTCGATGACCTTGTTGATGTCGCCCTTGCGCTCATCGAGCCGTTGCGCCAGCGGCCGGGTGTTCTCGATCACGCCCTGCAGCGGCCGGCGCGACTGCTGCAGCATGTCGGCGAGGTCGTTCTCGGCCGACGCCAGCGGTGGGATCGCGCCTGCGATCGGGTCACGACCCTCCGCGAGCCCGGTGATCAGCTTCTGCAGCTGGTCGACGCTGGCATCGAACTTCGCACCCTTGTCGTCGACCGTACCGAGCACAGTGTTGAGGTTGTTGATGACGTCGCCGATGAGTTGGTCTCTGGCAGCGAGGTTCTGGGTGAACGCGCTGGTGGTGGACAGCAGGTTCGACAGTGCACCGCCCTGGCCCTGCAGGAGCTCGATCACGGCGTTGCTCACCTCGTTGACCTTGGCGCCGTCGAGTCCCTTGAGTACCGGCCGCAGTCCGCCGAGCAGCGCGTCGAGATCCAGTGCGGGCTGGGTGTTTTGCTTCGGGATGGTCGATCCCGGGGGCAGCTTGCGAAGCTCACCCGGCCCGGACGTGATCTCCAGATAGCGGTTACCGACCAGGTTTTCGTAGCGGACCACCGCCCTCGTGGACGTGTAGAGCTGATACCGCTTGTTGACGTCGAACGTGACGTCGACGGTGTTGTCCGTGTTCAGCGTGAGCTTGTTGACGGTTCCGACGGGGACACCCGCAATCCGGACGTCTTGACCCGCCTTCAGCCGCGAGGCGTCGGTGAAGGTGGCGTGGTAGGTCGAGTCCGATGCGAACCGGAACTCGCCGAAAACGATAATCAGCATGGCGGCCACCAACAGCATCGCCACCGTGAAGATGGAGACGTTGAGGAGCGTCCGGTCGCGCGCCATCAGTAGTCGTCCTTTTCGGCGAACGCTCCATTGAACAGGAACTGGACGGTCGAGGGCGCATCGAACTGCAACTCGGTGTTCGACTGGTACGGCACGTAGGCGTTGTCTGTCACCAGGAACGGCGTGTGATACCAGGAGCCGCCGTACTGCTTGGTCGGCACATTCGGCAGGCCGCGGCAGTTCGGGCCGCCCGACGCGTTCACAATCGGCAGGCTCTCCGGATAGGTGTAGGCCGGCGAGCCTGGCAGGAAGTTCGACGCGACGAACAGGCCCGGCCGGATGCCGCCGATGACCGGGGCGAAGGTATCGATCGCCTTCGCGACGCCTTGGAACAGGCAGCCGAACTCGGGTGAGTAATCGTCTAACACCTTCAGCGGGGCCCGCAGCCGCTTAATGGCTGCGATGTAGTCGTTTTCGGCGGGCTCCAGCGTCGCGGTGCCGTTGTTGGCCAGCCCGGTGGCGGCCAGCAGCGTAGCGTTCAGGTTGTCCTGCTGGTCGACGATCGTTTTGCTGATGGTCGGTGCGTTATCGAAGATGCGGTCCAGATCGGGGCCCGCGTCACCGTAGATATTTGCCACCACTGCGGTCTTTTGAAAGTCCTCCTGCAGCGTCGACAGCTTCGGATTCAACTGCTGCAGATAGTAATTCAGCCCTGACAGGGTGGCGCCGAGGTCGTCGCCGTTGCCGCGGAGTCCCTCGGCGAGGGCGGAGAGGGTCGCGTTCAGATTGATCGGGTCGATCTTATGCAGCACGTCGGTCAGCGTCTGAAACAGCGTGTTGACTTCGAGCTGGACGTCCTTGGCCTCCACATTGGCGCCCGGTCGTAGTTGCCCGGTCGGTTGCTCCGGCGGCACGAACTCGACCGACTTGGCACCGAAAACCGTTGTGCCCGCAATGCGCACCGCCGCGTTGGCCGGAATGTAGGGCAGCTCGTTGCTGTTGATCGACAGCGTCAGCTTGGCCTGATTGCCGGCGTAATCAATCGATTTCACCTCGCCGACCTGGATGCCGCGGTACTTGACCTTGGCGTCGCGCTCCATCACCAGGCCGACCCGCGGAGACGTCACCGTCACGGTGTCGGTCGATGTGAACGCGGCGGTGTAGGCCAGGTAGGTGAAGAACGGTGGCGGCCAGCAAGATTGAAGCAGGATCGCCGCAGCGATCCGTGATGTGGCTGCGCTTGGGTTCAATGTCGACGATCGTCTGACCCCGACCCGGAGCGGTTGAAGTTGTTCGACAGACCGCGCCGTAGACGGCGCGTGAGATGAACAGGGGATGGTGACAACCACGATCAGCGAGGAGCGCACGGCCTGACCGACCGCGATCCCGACGCCCCGCGGCGGTTCTCGCACCGATTGGTTAAGCGTTGCTCTTAGCGAGCCGGATCATACTAACTAGAACAAGTTCGCAGTGTCAAAGAGCGGTAAATCTACTCGAAATTGTGGCATTTGTGCAGGTCAAGCCCACTGTGACCCAAGTCATTGTGTAACGTGTTCTAGTCCTCGCAGGACTTCGACAACAGAGAATGTCATTCTCCTTGACCCATGAGGGCCGTCGCCGAGAAATTCCGTTCGGGATCACGGTCAGCAAAGTAATTCTGAAGCGTCTTCGACAGGTCGGCCGGGTCCCACGCATCGGATTCCGCACTGAACCGGTGCTCGGCCGTCGGCGCCGCAACGAGCGTCACCGTCGGACCGTAGACGATGAACAGCTGTCCGTTGACATCTTGGGACGCGGGAGAGGCAAGGAACCGCACCAGGTTCACGACGTGCTCGGGCGACAGCGGGTCGATCTGACCCTTGGCCAGCTCGGGCGATTCCCCGAAGACGCCGGCCGTCATCGCGGTGCGGGCACGAGGGGCGATGGCGTTGGCCCGCACCCCGTAGCGTTCCAGCGCACGCGCCGCCGTGAGCGTCAGCGCAGTGATGCCCGCCTTGGCGGCGCCGTAGTTGGCCTGACCGACGGGTCCGGCCAGGCCGGCCTCCGATGAGGTGTTGATGATGCGGCCGTAAACGGTGCCGTCGGCGGTGCCCGATGTCGCCGGCCTTCCGGCTCCGGCCTTGGCCTTCGCCCGCCAATAGGTGGCGGCGTTGCGGGTCAACAGGAAGTGGCCGCGCAGGTGTACCGACATGACCGCATCCCAGTCTTCATCCGTCATGTTGAACAACATGCGGTCGCGGGTGATCCCCGCGTTGTTGACGACGATGCTCAGGCCCCCGAGGCCGTCGGCCGTATCCACCAATTCGTCGGCGGTGGACCGCTGGCTGACGTCGCCTGCGACGGCGACGGCCTTGGACCCGGCGGTGGTGATCTCGTCGATGACATCGGATTTGTCCAGCGCGCCCGCGATGTCGTTGACCACGATGGTGGCTCCGGCTCGAGCGAGGCCGATCGCCTCGGCGCGGCCCAAGCCCGCGGCAGCGCCCGTCACCACCGCGACCAGTCCGGACAGATCAGTCTCTCCATCGGCGCCGCTCCTCGCGTGCGCGGCGTTATTCGGCGTCAATTTATGAATACCTCTAGTCTCTGCGGATCAGGGCAGCTCGCGGGCACTCGGCGATCGACTGCTCCGCCAGGTCCTCCTGGTCCGCCGGCACCGGGTCGGCCGTGACCACGGCGTAATCCTCGTCGTCGAGATCGAACAGGTCCGGGGCAATTCCCACGCACACGGCGTTACCCTCGCAGCGATCACGGTCTACTTCCACTCGCATGACAAACCTCCTCGCCCGTATTCAGCCTTGAGAATACGACCCGCACGGTGGGCACCCGTGTGACACCGGCCTGGACCCCAAGACTAGAACGTGTTACAACCGGGTGTGAACAAGGGTCAGACCACGGGTCCCTGTTAAACCCAAGTTAGGACGAGGCGATGCGGATCGGCTACACCCCAGAGCAGGAGGAGTTGCGCCGCGAGCTGCGGTCCTACTTCACCAAGCTCATGACCCCCGAGCGTGCCGAGGCACTGGCCGCAGGCGACGGCGAGATGGGGCGGGGCAACGTCTACCGTGAGACCGTCGCGCAGATGGGCAAGGACGGCTGGCTGACGCTGTCCTGGCCCAAGGAGTTCGGCGGCCAGGCGCGCCCACCGATGGATGGGCTCATCTTCAACGACGAGGCGGCCATCGCGAGCGTCCCGGTGCCGTTCCTGACGATCAACAGCGTGGCGCCGACGATCATGGCGTTCGGCACCGAGGAGCAGAAGAAGTTCTTCCTGCCCAAGATCGCCTCGGGTGACCTTCACTTCTCCATTGGCTACTCGGAGCCGGGCGCGGGCACCGATCTTGCCGCCCTGCGCACCACGGCGGTGCGCGACGGCGACGACTACGTCATAAACGGTCAGAAGATGTGGACCAGCCTGATCGCATACGCGGACTACGTATGGCTCGCCGTGCGCACCAACCCGGAGGCCAAGAAGCACCGGGGCATCTCGATGCTCATCGTGCCGACAACTGCCGACGGCTTCTCCTGGACGCCAGTGCACACCATGGCGGGCGTCGACACCAGTGCCACCTATTACCAGGACGTCCGGGTCCCGACCAGCAGCCTGGTCGGCCAGGAGAACGGCGGGTGGAAGCTGGTCACCAACCAGCTCAACCACGAACGTGTCGCGCTCGTCTCGGCGCAGCCGATCTTCTTGGCGCTCAACGGGGTTCGCGAGTGGGCGCAGAACACCAAGGATGTCCACGGCAACCGCCTGATCGACTCGGAGTGGGTTCAGCTCAACCTCGCCCGCGTGCACGCCAAGGCCGAGGTGCTCAAGCTGATCAACTGGGAACTGGCCTCCACCGAGGACGCGACCCCGTCACCCGCCGATGCGTCGGCGGCCAAGGTGTACGGCACCGAGTTGGCCACCGAGGCCTACCGCCTTCTGATGGAGGTGCTCGGCACCGCCGCGACGCTGCGCCCCAACTCCCCCGGCGCCCTGCTGCGCGGCCGGATCGAGCGCATGCACCGGTCGTGCCTCATCCTCACCTTCGGCGGCGGTACCAACGAGATTCAGCGCGACATCATCGGCATGGTCGCGCTCGGCCTGCCCAGGGTCAATCGGTAAGGAACATCATGGACTTCACGACAACCGAAGCCGCCGACGACCTCGGCGGGCTGGTCCGCACCATCACCGAGTCGGTGTGCACGCCGGAGCATCAGCGCGACCTGGACGGGTTGGATGAGCGCTTCGACCGCGACCTCTGGGGCAAGCTCATCGAGGCCGACATTCTGTCGGCCGCCGCGCCGGAGTCGTTGGGCGGCGGAGGTTTCGGGGTGCTGGAGCAGGTTGCGGTCTTGACCGCCCTGGGTCGGCGACTGGCCGCCGCGCCCTACCTGGAATCCGCTGTGCTCGCCGCAGGCGCCCTGGCCAAGTTCGGATCGGAGGCGCTGCAGCAAGAGTGGGCGGTGCCGGCGATCAGCGGAAAGAAGGTCGTCGCCGTCGCGCTCGACGGAGACATGGGTGAAGGCCCGGTGCAGGCCACGGCCAGTGGCGACAGTTACCGGCTGACCGGCACTCGGACGCAGATCGGTTACGGGCCGGTCGCCGACGCATTCCTGGTGCCGGCCGAGACCGATGCGGGCACCAAGGTTTTCGTGGTCACCGCGGGTGACAGCGGCGTCTCGGTTAGCTCGCTCGACACCACGGGCCACGGCAGCATCGGGCATCTCGAGCTACAAGGCGTCGAGGTCGGCGCCGACCGGGTCATCGGCGGCAACGATGTCGTCGCATGGCTGACCACCCATGGCATCTTGGGCCGCAGCGCATTTCAGCTTGGCGTGCTGGAACGCGCACTGGAGCTCACAGCGTCCTACGCCCGGGAACGCGAACAGTTCGACCGGCCGATCGGCAGCTTCCAGGCGGTCTCGTCGCGATTGGCCGACGGCTACATCGACATCAAGGGCCTGCGGCTGACACTCACTCAGGCGGCGTGGCGGTTGTCGGAAGATCTACCGGCGGACGTCGAGGTCGGCACGGCCGCCTTCTGGGCGGCGGACGCCGGACATCGCGTGGCGCACACCGCCGTTCACGTGCACGGCGGCGTCGGCATCGACCTGGACCATCCGGTCCACCGCTACTTCCTGGCCGCCAAGCAGACGGAGTTCGCCGTCGGCGGGGCCACCGGGCAGCTGTTGCGCATCGGCCGCGAGTTGGCCGACACCCCGGCCTGAAACCCCGTGACCACGGGGCTGCCAACCGTCACCGGCCTGCTGGCGCCGCTGATCGACGTCGACGATCGGGGTGTGTACTTCGAGGACTCGTTCACCGGCTGGCGCGATCACATCCGGCACGGCGCCGCGATCGCTGCCGCGTTGAAGGTGCGTCTTGATCCCGAACGCCCGCCGCACGTCGGGGTCTTGCTGCAGAACACCCCGTTCTTCTCGGCGGTGCTCGTCGCCGCGGCGCTCACCGGCATCGTGCCGGTGGGGCTGAACCCGGTTCGGCGAGGCGCGGCGCTCGCCCGCGATGTCGCACATGCGGATTGCCAAGTGGTGCTGGCTGATTCGGTGTCGGCGACGGCTCTCGATGTCGACTACATCGACGCCGATTCGCCGAAGTGGGCAGCCGAGGTTGCCGCATTCCGGGACGCCCCCGTCATCGCCTACGACGCCGATCCGAGCGACGTATTCATGCTCATCTACACGTCGGGCACAAGCGGCGAACCCAAGGCGGTGAAGTGCAGCCAGGGCAAGGTCGCCATCGCGGGCGTCACGATGACGCAGCGCTTCTCGCTGGGGCCCGACGACGTCTGCTACGTGTCGATGCCGTTGTTCCATTCGAATGCGGTGCTTGTCGGCTGGGCGGTGGCGCTCGGGTGCCGGGGCTCACTTGTGTTGCGACGCAGGTTCTCTGCGTCGCAGTTCCTTCGTGATGTCCGCCGCTACGGCGCGACGTATGCGAACTATGTCGGCAAGCCGCTGTCCTACGTGCTCGCCACACCCGAGCGTCCGGACGACGCGGACAACCCACTGCGGGCCGTTTACGGCAACGAGGGCGCACCCGCCGACGTTGAGCGCTTCGCCCGCCGGTTCGACACGGTGGCGATGGACGGGTTCGGGTCGACGGAGGGCGGTATAGCGATCGGCCGCACACCGGACACCCCGTCCGGCGCGCTGGGCCCGCTGCCCGAGGGCACCCAGATCGTGGACGTGGAGACCGGCGAGCCGTGCCCGCCGGGAGTGACCGGTGAGCTGGTAAACGTCTCGGACGCAGGGCGTTTCGAGGGCTACTACAACGACCCCGATGCCGAGGCCGAGCGGATGCGCGGAGGCATGTACCACAGCGGGGACCTGGCCTACCGCGATGAGAACGGCTACGCCTACTTCGCGGGCAGGCTTGGTGACTGGATGCGCGTGGACGGCGAGAACCTCGGATCGGCGCCGATCGAACGGGTGCTGCAGCGCCATCCCGACGTGGTCGAGGTGGCGGTTTACGGGATCCCGGCGCCCGATGTCGGCGATCAGGTGATGGCAGCGTTGGTGCTCACGGGCGGCGCCGAATTCGACGCCGACAGGTTCAGGGCGTTCCTGGCCGAGCAGCCGGATCTCGGGCCCAAGCAGTGGCCGTCGTTCGTGCGTGTCGGCGCCGAGCTGCCGCGGACCGAGACGTTCAAGGTGATCAAGCGCCAGCTCTCCGCCGAGGGAACCGAGTGCGCTGACCCCGTGTGGCCGATCGAGCGTTAACGCCGAAGCCGCACACAGATCGTCATATCGGCCTTGTCATGGGCCAGCGGTAGCCTGGCGACCGTGGGCTACCGCGAGTTTTCGCCGCCCACCGCGCTGCGCGACCTGGTCGAATGCGCATGGGTGGTGGACGGCCCGCCCGAGCCGGTGCGGGTACTTCCGGACGGGTGTATGGATCTGATGCGCATGGACGGCCGCGTCATGGTGGCCGGACCCGACACCACCGCGTCGGTCAGCCCGCGCGATGAAGAACCCTTCGTGGGCTTGCGATTTCGTCCCGGCGTGCTTCCACGCCTGCTCGGAGTGCCTGCGTCGGAGCTGCGCAACGAACGCGTGCTACTGCGCGATCTGGGAACAGCGCCGTGCCACAGCACGCTCGTGGAGTTGGCCGTTGCGCTTGCGTCCGACGAACCTACGCCCGAAACCGCCCCATGGTCCCTTCCGCTGCTGTGCCATGTGACCGCCAGATTGGCGGCGGGTTCAGCCGTCGCCGATGTGGCGCGCGAAATCGGCTGGTCGAACCGCACCATGCAACGCCAGTGCGCGGCCGTCTACGGCTACGGCCCCGCAACGCTGCGGCGCATCCTGCGGTTCCGGCGCGCGGTGCGGTTACTGGGCGATGGGCTGCCCTACACAGAGGTGGCCGCCCGCGCAGGTTATGCCGACCAACCCCACCTGCACCGCGAGGCCCGTCAACTCGCCGGTGTGCCGCTGGCGTCGTTGCGTCAAGATTCCAGCAGCGCGAACAGATCCACCCAATTGCCGTCCGGGTCGGCGACCGTCGCATAACGCATGCCCCACGGCGCGTCGTACGGCGCCAGCGGCCCGGAATGGCCTGCGGCCGTGACCTTCTCGAACAACGCATCGACCTTCGCCGGTGCATCGACCCCGAATGCCAACGCCAGGCGGCTCGGCTGCGATGCCGGCGGCGCCCAGCCTGGATGCATGCCGGCGATCGTCTCTTCAATGTCGAAAGAGAGCGTGTTGCCGCCGGGTAGCTCGACCGCGACGTGCGACTCCTCCGACTGTGGGACGGGCAGCCCAAGCAGCCGGTAGAAATCCAGGGATCGTTGCAGGTCGTGGGCGAAGATCTGGAAGACGGTCGAGGTCAGGCGGATATCCATGACGGCCACGCTAGGGCCCCGGGCCGGGCGCTGTCGTGAACAAATCGGACACGCACGGTATCCAATTCACCGACCATTGCTGAGATTTCTGGTCCAGCAGAATGAGTAGCTCTACTCTCCTGCGCAAGCGCACTTCTGCACTACGCTTCGCTAGGGCATATTCGCCGAATCCGTCTGCCGGTCAGGGCAACCGGCGAACACCAGACTGACAGGAGTCAATTCGTGAAGCGCACAGCAATCACTGGGACGGCCGCGATAGCCGCGGCAGTCGCGATCATGCTGTCCGGCTGCGTCTCAGACACCAAGACCGAACCCAGCACATCGACATCTTCGAAGGCTTCCTCCAGCACGTCGACGAGCGCCAAGGCCGCCCCGTCGTCGAGGCCCAAGGTGGCGCCGCGCGACGAGGACGCGGCCGGGCCGAACCCGACGATCGCCAGCTACGTTCAAGAGAACAACATCCAGGAAACCCCGGTCAAGCGAGGCGATCCGGGCTCACCCACCATCGATATACCGGTACCCGACGGCTGGGAGACCGCCGGTGCGGACACTCCGGATTGGGCCTATGGCGCAATCGTTTACACCGGGCCGGAGGGGGCCGAGTACACGCCGAGCATTGTCGCCCTGGTGTCCAAGCTGACCGGCAACGTCGACCCGCAAAAGATCATCGCCCTGGCGCCCGGTGAGCTCAACAACCTGCCGGGCTGGAAGGCGATGAGCGAGGGCGAAACGAGCACCCTCGGCGACTACCCCGCCTACGAGCTCCGTGGCACCTGGACGCAGGACGGCCAGACCAAGATCGTCGCGCAGAAGACGGTCGTGATCCCCGCTAGTGACGGTCTCTTCGTCCTGCAGCTCAACGCCGACGGGCTGGAGGACCAGGCCGAGATCGTCGGTCCCGCAACCGATGTGATCGACCAGCAGACGAAGATCACGCCCTGACGCCAGGTTTAGCTATCCCGGATGCCATCCAATCGCCAGGTGGCATCCGCGAACCCCTGCACAAGCTCGGCGATGATGTCTGCGACGGGCCGGATCTCGTTCATCCGGCCGACGATCTGGCCGACCGGCATCGCGACAGTGTCGGGGTTGTCCGACTCGTTCATCCGCTGATGCGCCTCGCTGACGAGGATATTCTGCAGCGGCATCGGCAGCGGCTCGGGTGCATCCGGGCCGTCCCAGGCGTCGGTCCAGTGCGTCTTGAGCAGCCGCGCGGGCTTGCCCGTGTAGATGCGGCGACGCACCGTGTCGCAGGAATTGGCGCGCAGTAGCGCTTCCTGAACAGTCGACACGCCGCTCGGCTTGCGGTGACCGAGGTCGTATTCCGCCGACGTCAGGAACGCCGAGCCCATCCAGACGCCCTGGGCGCCAAGGGCCAACGCCGCGGCCACCTGCCTGCCAGTGCCGATGCCGCCCGCCGCCAGCACCGGGGTTTGATGGCCAAGGGCGCGCAGTCCGTCGATGACTTCCGGCCACAGCACCATCGACCCGATCTCGCCGGTGTGTCCGCCGGCCTCGTGGCCCTGCGCGACGACGATGTCGACACCGTTGTCGACATGGCGCTGCGCGTGTTCGGCGCTGCCAGCGAGCGCGGCCACCGGCACGCCGGCTTCATGCGCTTGGTCGATGACGTCCTTCGGCGGCGAGCCGAGAGCGTTGGCGATCAGCTTGATCGGATGTTTGAGCGCGACCTCCACGTGTGAGCGCGCCACCGAATGCAGCCAGCCGAGGACACCTTCGTTGCGCTCCTCGTCGTCGGGGAGTGGTGGAACACCAAGATCGGCAAGCGTTTTGGCGACGAAGTCGCGGTGCGACTGCGGGATCAGCTTGTTGATGTCGACGGCCGTGCCCTCGGTGGGCACCTTGGCGGGCATGACGATGTCGACGCCGTACGGCTTGCCGTCGGTGTTCTCATCCATCCAGCACAGAACGTTCTCGAGGTCGTCGGCGTCGTTGAAGCGCACGCAGCCGAGCACGCCAAGCCCGCCCGCCTTGCTGACCGCAGCGGCCACCTTCTCCGAAGGCGTGAAAACGAAGATCGGGTAGTCGATGCCGAAGCGGTCACAGAGTTCGGTGCGCATCAGGAAGGCGTTCCCACATGGTTGGCGTGCACGTCGTCGGCCGGCCGCTCCTCGGTCTGGTCCTTGGCCCAGCGGTAGTCGGGCTTCCCGGCCGGTGAGCGCTTCACCTCCTCGACGTACCAAAGACTGCGGGGCACTTTGTATCCCGCGATCTCGCTACGGACGAACGCGTCGAGTTCGGCCAGCGTCGGACGGGCCCCATCGCGCGGCTGCACGACAGCCGCGACGTGCTGGCCGAAGCGCGGGTCCGGCACACCGACCACGAGTGCGTCGAACACGTCGGGGTGGCCCTTGAGCGCGGCCTCCACCTCTTCGGGATAGATCTTCTCGCCGCCGCTGTTGATCGACACCGAGCCGCGGCCGAGCATCGTGACGGTGCCGTCCGCTTCGACCTCCGCGTAGTCGCCGGGGATCGCGTACCGCACACCGTTGTAGGTCTTGAACGTCTCGGCCGTCTTCTTCTCGTCCTTGTAGTAGCCGACCGGGATGTTGCCCTTCTTCGCGATGACCCCGCGCACTCCGGAGCCGGGCTTGACTTCGTTGCCGTCCTCGTCGAGGACAACAGTGCGGTGGTCGATCGTCACGCGCGGGCCACCCATGTGGTGCTCGCCCCTGGCGACGATGCTGGTGCCGCCGAATCCGGTTTCCGAGGAGCCGATCGAGTCGGTGATGACCCGGTTGGGCAGCAGTTCGAGCAGCTTCTCCTTGATGCTCGTCGAGAACAACGCGGCGGTGCTGGCCAGCAGGAACAGCGACGACAGGTCGTAGTCCTCTCCCCTCTGGTGTGCAGCCTGCAGCGCATCGAGCAACGGCCGCGCCATCGCATCGCCGGTGAAGAACAGCAGGTTCACCTTGTGGTCATGAATCGCGCGCCATACCTCGTCGGCGTCGAATTCCGGTGTCAGCACGGTGGTTTGGCCGGCGAAGATCGACATCCACATGGCCGATTGCGTGGCGCCGTGGATCATCGGCGGGATCGGGTAGCGGATCATCGGCGGGTTCTCCGCGGCGGCCTTGGCCAGGTCGTACTCGTCCTTGACGAACTCGCCCGTCGCAAAGTCGGTGCCGCCGAACAACACTCGGTAGATGTCTTCGTGGCGCCACATCACGCCCTTCGGGAAGCCGGTGGTGCCGCCGGTGTAGAGCAGGTAGATGTCGTCGGCGCTGCGCTCGCCGAAGTCACGCTCCGGTGAGCCCTGCGCGATCGCGGAGTAGAACTCCACGCCGCCGTAGCGCTGAAATGTTTCGTCGCTGCCGGCGCTGCCATCGTTGACCACCAGCACGGTTTTGACGTCGGGCGTGTCGGGCAGCACGTTGGCGACCCGGTCGGAGTACTGCCGTTCGTGCACCAGCGCCACCATGTCGGAGTTGTCGAACAGGTACCGCAGCTCGCCCTCGACATAGCGGAAGTTGACGTTCACCAGGATCGCGCCTGCCTTGACGATGCCGAGCATCGCGATGACGATCTCGATGCGGTTGCGGCAATAGAGCCCGACCTTGTCGTCCTTCTTGACGCCCTGGCCGATCAGGTAGTGCGCGAGACGGTTGGCCTTCTCCTCCAACCGTCCGTAGGTCAACTGATCGTCGCCGCATATCAGGGCAACACGGTCAGGCACGGCGTCGATGGCGTGCTCGGCGAGGTCAGCAATGTTCAGGGCCACGGCACCAAACTAGAACGTGTTACATTTCGTGACAAGTCTGTGGCATTGATGCAGGAAGGCGGACGACCCGTGAGTGACGTAGAAAGCACGGATAAAGGTCCCGACGCCATCATCGAGCAGCGCGGACACACTTTGATCTTGACGCTGAACCGGCCGGAGGCCCGCAACGCGCTTTCCACCGAGATGCTCTCGACCATGGTGGCGGCATGGGACCGCGTCGACAGCGATCCGGAGATCAGGTCCTGCATCCTGACCGGCGCAGGCGGCTACTTCTGCTCGGGCATGGACCTGAAGGCGGCCACCACCAAGCCGCCGGGCGACTCGTTCAAGGACGGCAGCTACGACCCGTCGCGAATCGACGCCCTGCTCAAGGGCAGGAGGCTGACCAAGCCGCTCATCGCGGCCGTCGAGGGCCCCGCGATCGCCGGCGGCACCGAGATCTTGCAGGGAACCGATATCCGCATTGCGGGCGAGAGCGCCAAGTTCGGCATCTCGGAGGCCAAGTGGAGCCTCTACCCGATGGGCGGGTCGGCGGTGCGGCTGGCGCGCCAGATCCCCTACACCGTGGCGTGCGACCTGCTGCTGACCGGCCGACACATCACCGCCGCCGAGGCCAAGGAGATGGGCCTGATCGGCTACGTCGTGCCGGATGGCCAGGCGCTGACGAAGGCGCTGGAGATCGCCGAGGTGATCAACAACAATGGACCGCTCGCGGTGCAGGCCATCCTGCGCACGATCCACGAGACCGAGGGCCTGCACGAGAACGACGCGTTCAAGATCGACACCAAGATCGGCATCGAGGTGTTCCTTTCCGATGACGCCAAGGAAGGTCCGCTGGCGTTCAAGGAGAAGCGCGCCCCCAACTTCAAGATGAAATAGCGGCGGATGTCACGCCATGGCGAGAAAATCGCCGAAATCCCGCCATGGCGTTACATTCGGCGCGGCCCCTTTACCTGCTCAGAATTCACCGCTGAGGTAGCGGGCGCGACACGCCCGCCGAGCAAGCTTGCCGCTGGTGGTACGCGGGATGGCGCCCGCGGGCAGGAAGCGAACATCGAACACCGTGAGCCCATGTTTCTGCGACACCATCATGCGAATCGCATCGATGGCGGGCTGCGGATCGTCACGGCCCGTCCCCGCCGCGCGTTCGGCGATGATCACCAGGCGTTGACAGTCATCGCCGGCGACAGAGCCCGGTAACTCGTTGGCCGACACCGAGAACGCCGCCACGTAACCCCGTCGCACCATGGGCGACGCCTCCGCTGTGGTGGCCTCGATGCCCTGCGGATAGTGGTTCGCACCGTCAATGGTCACGAGGTCCGCGATTCTGCCGGTGACGTAGAGTTCGCCGTCCAGGTACACGCCCAGGTCCCCGGTGCGCAGCCACTCGCCCTGCGACCGGCGCACCGTCCGCGTGACTGGCGGCGGGCAGTCGGGACTGCAGCGTGGCGCCGAACACCCGGCGGCTTTCTTCGGGCCGTCCCCAGTAGCCCCGACACACATTGTCGCCGTGCACCCAGATCTCCCCGACTCTGCCGTCGGGCAACTCCTCGCCGGTGTCTGCGTCGACGATCACTGCCCACTGGCTTCGCGCAACCTGGCCGCACGACACATGCGCCACGGCGTTGGGATCATCGGTCGCGGTTCGCACCACTGCACCGCCAGCCAATTGTTCGCGGTCGAAGTAGGCCACGGTCGGCTCTGCGCTGGGTTCGATGGTCGAGACGAACAGTGTCGCCTCGGCGATGCCATAGGAGGGCTTGAACGCCGAGCGCGGTAAACCGAAGGACGCGAACGCCTTATCGAAGGCCCGGATCGCGTCCATGCTCACAGGTTCGGACCCGATGATCAACACGACATTGCTCAGGTCGACGTCGTCACCCGGATGCGGTAGGCCGCGCTGAACGGTCCATTCGTAGGCGAAGTTCGGCGCGGCGGTGACGACGCGGGCGTCGCGCGATTCCGCTGACAACGCTTGAATCCACCGTTGCGGTCGGCGGATGAACGCCGTGGGCGCCATCAGTGTCGAGTGGCCGCCGTACACCGCTGGAAAGCCGATCATCGACAAGCCCATGTCGTGGTAAAGCGGTAACCAGCTGACGCCGTGGGTGTTTCGGTCCAACAGGTCGATCGAGAGGATCATTTGCAAGAGGTTGGTGCCGACCGCCCGATGGGTGACCTCGACGCCTACCGGCGGCCGCGTCGCACCCGAGGTGTACTGCAGGTGAGAAACGTCTGCGACGTCGAGCGCAACCGGAGTGAAAGGCTCCGCCGCCGAGTCGGGTATTTCATCGATGACGATGACGTGTGGCCTTCGTGCGGCTGGCATCGTGGCCAGGAATGCGTGCACCGCCTCCCTGGCGGCCTTGGTCGTGAGCACGATGGTCGGCTGGGCGTCGTTCAGCGCCGTTTCGAGTCGCTCGACATGGCCCGGCAATTCGGGCGCAAACAACGGCACCGCAATGGTTCCCGCCTTCACTGCCGCGAAGAACCCTGCGATGTAGTCGAGGCCCTGTGGTGCCAGGACGGCCACCCGATCACCTCGAGCGGCGACCTGCTGAATGCGCGCACCGATTGCCCTCAGCCGAATCCCGAGTCGATTCCAGGTGATCTCGGTGAGCTGCCCGGCGTCCGACTGGGTGAAGTCGAGGTAGCGGTAGGCCACCAAGTCGCCGACGTTTGCGATATTGCGGTCGATGAGCGAGATCAGCGTGGTTCCAGGCGGCAAGACGATGCGGCCGTCGGCGTCGAGGCAGTCCTCGATCTGCAGAAGCCCGTCCACGACCGCAGTTTATGCATCGCCGCGATCCATGGCCGCTAGCTGTGACGGACCTCGCGCTAGTCGGCGAGCACCCGCTTACTCGGGGTGAAGACTACCGGCATGGATTCCAGGCCGCTGACGAAGTTTGCGGGGCGCAGCGGCAGTTCAGCGCCGGCGGCAAACCGAAGGTCCGGTATCCGCTGCAGCAGTCGCGTCGAGCATGAGTCGACAGCTCGAGACG
This sequence comes from uncultured Actinomycetota bacterium, assembly GCA_963770125.1. Classification (GTDB taxonomy): domain Bacteria; phylum Actinomycetota; class Actinomycetes; order Mycobacteriales; family Mycobacteriaceae; genus Mycobacterium. Next base: position 186,571 of record CAVYPI010000037.1, read on the forward strand.
GGCCAGCTGATTGCCGAGACAGAAGTGCGTGCCGAATCCAAAGGCGATGTGGTTGTTCGGGATTTCGGTCGATCCGGAAGTTCTCCGGGTCACCGAACACCTTTCGTCGAAGTTCGCCGACTCGAACATGAGCAGGACATCTTCTCACCCTCTCTCAGGCGCGCGCCGTGAAACTCGGTGTCGGCGGTCGATCGTTCTGGCACATGTTCTTCACCGGCGCGGTCCAGCGCAACATCTCCTCGATCGCACCCGGGCAGGAGATCCGGATCGTGGCGACCGCCGATGTTGGTCGGGTGGCGACAACAGCTGCGCGTGCCACCGGACAGCGTGTGGCGCGTGGTCTCGTCGCCGCCGATCAGAATCAGCAGAGTCTCGGTGACGATCTGGTGGTCCGACGATCCGTTAGCGCCTCGACCTCGGCGTTGACCAGGATCGAGAACAGGTCGTCGGTGGGCTCGGATCGCGGCTTGGCGATCATGTCCATGGTGAACGCGGTGTAGCCGGCAAACGCGTCCATCACCGACCTGCAGATGATCTTGCGTCGATGTGCGAGCTAAGCAGCCGATCATGAGGTCGTCCGACCACTTCAGGAACATCTCGCGGTCCTCGGGCAGTACGCCGAGCATGTCGCCGATGACGGCCATCGGCAGCGGGCGCGGCGAGGTCGCGGACGAAGTCGCACTCCCCGCGCTCGCACACCGCGTCGATCAGCGCATCGCACAGCGACCGGATCGATGACTCCAGATCCTTCACCCGTTTACGCGTGAAGCCCGAGTTGACCAGCTTGCGCCGCAACAGATGTTGCGGATCGTCCATCTCAATCATCATCTCGGCACCCGGCTGGTCGGGCCGGATGCCGCCCGCATTGGAGAACAGTTCGGGCTGACGCTCGACGTCGATCACCGCTTGATACGTCGACGCGGCGGCCAGTCCGTTGCGGTCACGGAAGATCGGCTCGTTGGCTCGCGCATCCATCGGTAGCACGGACCGCGAGTCGCCGGCGTAGAATGCGCCGTTGGTGAGATCGACATCTGGCTTGGTGGTCGTCATTGACCGCCCTTTCTCAATGGACGACTTGAGCGTCGTCAAACGACATCTCGACGTTGGCAACGGAAGCCGATATCAGGGCCCGCTTCGGCAAGCCCAGGGACGCAAGCTCCTTCGCATATGGGTGATCGCCTAGCCACACCCGTACACCTCCCGGCCTATAGCGCGCACCCACCATCGACATGTCAAAGGGCGTCTCGAGTGTCTGACCGTCCCGATGCGAGTACGAGCGCAAAACCTGCTTGCGATAAGTAAGAGCCGACGGAACGCGTAGGCCGCGACGGAATTCCATGCCTGCCACCAGCTGTCCGTCGATGCTGGCGTCGAAACCGAACTGCTTGCCATCGCGGATGGTGAAGTCGGCCATGACTTTCGGGAATCCCCAAATCGTCCGCCCCGCTTCGAGAGTGAAGGCCTGGTCGACCAGCATGTGGTGGATGAACGCCGACTGCAGCGCCCGAACTCTGGACGGCTCCGCCCCGGGCTGGTTGACGATCACACCGGTGCTCAATTCGTGGTACTCGCCCAGGTCGCCGTCTATGAAGTGCGCCAGTATCAGGGCAACCACAGCACGCCCGGGCAGGTACCGGCAGACCTGTAGGCCGCTGTAGTCGATCATCTCCTGGGCGGCGTCGGCGTCCACCGAAAACATCGCGGTGTGTTGAGTCAACTTGCGGATCTTCACCGGCATGGTGAGCACAGTGCCGGCGATGGTGTGCTGCGATGCAGTCATCCGGCCAATCTAGAACGCGTTCTAATCGCGCTAATCGCGCCGCAATAGCCGATCAGACCAACATGGCGAGTTCCCTGATCTGCTCAGGGGACCGGCCAGCGACCACCATCATCGTCACGCCGACGGCCTCCCAGGCGACGACCTGCTTATGCACGTAGTCGATGTCGCCGATGATCGCGGCGTCATCGACCAGCTCGTCGGGGATGGCCTTGGCCGCCTCGTCCTTGCGGTCGCTGCGGAACAGCTTGGTGACATCGTCGACGACCTCGGCGTAGCCCATCCGGCGGTACACGTCGGCGTGGAAGTTGGTGTCGTCGGAGCCCATGCCGCCCATGTAGAGCGCCAGATGCGGCTTCATCGCGGCCAGCGCGGCCGTCCGGTCCTCGGTGATGACGATGTTGGCCGTCGCGCAGACCTCGAAGTCCTCACGGCTGCGGCGCGCACCCGGCCGGGCGAAACCCTCGTCGAGCCATTCGTTGTACATCTCGCCCAGCCGCGGCGAGTAGAAGATCGGCAGCCAGCCGTCGCAGATCTCGGCCGCCAGGGCCACGTTCTTCGGGCCCTCGGCGCCCAGCATGATCGGTATGTCGGCACGCAACGGATGTGTGATCGACTTGAGGTTCTTGCCCAGTCCGGTCGTGCCCTCACCGGTCAGCGGCAGCGGGTAATGCGGCCCGTCGCTGGCCACCGGCGCCTCGCGGGCCAGCACCTGGCGCACGATGTTGATGTACTCGCGAGTGCGGGCCAACGGCTTACCGAAGCGCTGTCCGTACCAGCCCTCGACGACCTGCGGCCCCGACACCCCCAACCCCAGGATGTGCCTGCCGCCGGACAGGTGATCCAGCGTCAGCGCGGCCATCGCACACGCGGTCGGGGTCCGCGCCGACAGCTGAACCACCGAGGTGCCCAGCCGCACCCGGCTCGTCGCCGAACCCCACCAGGCCAGCGGTGTGTAGGCGTCCGAGCCCCACGCCTCGGCGGTGAACACCGCATCGAACCCGGCCTCCTCGGCGGCGGCGACCAGTTCAGGCGCGTTCTCCGGCGGCTGCGCGGCCCAATATCCCAGCTGGAGTCCGAGCTTCATCTCATCGCCTCCCGACCCGTCCTTGAAACCATTCTTAGAACCTGTTCTACTCGATGCCGTGACCACCAGCCAAAGCAGCCCGGTGCAGATCGATCAGCATGAGCCGCCTCTCTCGGCGCCGCTGAAGCTGTCCTTCGACTACACCCGTTCAGTCGGACCACTCCTCAGCCAGTTCTTCACCGCCCTGCGCGAGCGACGCATCGTCGGCGTGCGCGGTTCGGACCGGCGTGTGCATGTGCCGCCGGCCGAATTCGACCCCGTCACGTATGAACGACTGACCGAGATCGTACCGGTGGCCAGCGTCGGAACGGTGGTGTCGTGGACCTGGCAGCCGGCTCCCTTGGAGGGCCAGCCGCTGGACCGCCCGTTCGCCTGGGCGCTGATCAAACTCGACGGCGCCGACACCCCGCTGCTGCACGCGGTCGATGCAGCGTCGGCCGACGCCATCAGCACCGGCGCCCGGGTGCATGCGCACTGGGTCGACGAGCCGGTCGGCGCCATCACGGATATCGCGTACTTCGCGCTCGGCGCGGAGGAAGAAGCTGTGGTGGAGTCCGCAGAATCTTCGACGGATGAGCGCGACCCGGTGACCGTCCAGGTGACTCCGTCGGCCATCGAGATCCAGCACACCGCGTCGCTTCCCGAGAGCGCGTACCTGCGGGCGCTGCAGCAGGGCAAGCTGCTCGGTGGGCGCACTGGTAAAGGCGGGAAGGTCTACTTCCCGGCACGTGAAGCCGATCCCGCGACCGGCCAGCAGCTCGATGACTTCATCGAGTTGCCGGACAAGGGCACCGTGACGACCTTCGCGGTCATCAACATCCCGTTCGCAGGGCAGCGCATCAAGCCGCCCTACGTCGCGGCGTACGTGCTGCTCGACGACGCCGACATTCCGTTCCTGCACCTGATCCAGGAAATCGACGCCGCCGACGTCCGGATGGGCATGCGCGTCGAGGCGGTGTGGAAACCCCGCGAGGAATGGGGCCTGGGCATCGACAACATCGAGTACTTCCGGCCGACGGGCGAACCCGACGCCGACTACGACTCCTACAAGCACCACCTGTAAAGGCGCATCGATGACTGACATTGCAGTGGTGGGCTTTGCGCACGCGCCCCACGTACGCCGCACCGAGGGCACGACCAACGGCGTCGAAATGCTGATGCCCTGCTTCCACTCGATCTACGACGAGCTGCGGATCTCTCAGCGCGACATCGGATTCTGGTGCTCCGGGTCATCGGATTACCTTGCCGGCCGCGCCTTTTCGTTCATCTCCGCGATCGACTCGATTGGTGCGGTCCCGCCGATCAACGAGTCACATGTGGAGATGGACGCGGCATGGGCGCTCTACGAGGCCTACATCAAGCTGCTCACCGGCGAGGTGGACACCGCGCTGGTCTACGGGTTCGGCAAGTCGTCGGCGGGAACGCTTCGCCGTGTGCTCGCCCTGCAGACCGACCCATACAGCGTCGCACCCCTGTGGCCCGACTCCGTGTCGATCGCAGGCCTGCAGGCGCGGTTCGGCCTCGACGCCGGCAAATGGACGGCCGAGCAGATGGCCCAGGTGGCGCTGGATTCGTTCGCCGCGGCCGAGCGGGTTGATATGGTGAAGCCCCCTTCATCTAATGGGGGAGCAATCGACGAACTGCTGGGCCGCCCGTACTTCGCCGATCCGTTGCGCCGCCACGACATCGCCCCGATCACCGACGGTGCCTCCGCGATTGTGCTTGCCGCGGGCGACAAGGCCCGCGAGCTGCGCGAGAACCCGGCCTGGATAACCGGTTTCGAGCACCGCATCGAAACCCCGGTGCTGGGTGCGCGCGACCTGACGTCCTCACCGTCGACGGCCGCGTCGGCCAATGCGGCGACGGGCGGGGACACTGGCTCCATCGAGGTGGCCGAGATCTACGCGCCGTTCACCCATCAGCACCTGATCCTGACCGAGGCCATCGGCCTGCCGTCCTCGACGAAGGTCAACCCGTCCGGAGGCACGCTGGCGGCCAACCCGATGTTCTCCGCAGGGTTGGAGCGCATCGGCTTTGCCGCGAGACACATTTTCAACGGCTCGGCGCAGCGGGTACTGGCGCACGCCACGAGCGGTCCTGCGCTGCAACAGAATCTGGTCGCGGTCTTGGAGGGACGCTGATGGCAGGGCAACTGGCCGCGGTGCTGGGCACCGGGCAGACGAAGTACGTCGCCAAGCGGCACGACGTGTCGATGAACGGCTTGGTGCGCGAGGCCATCGACAAGGCACTGGCGGACTCGGGCTCGACGTTTGACGACATCGACGCGGTCGTGGTGGGCAAGGCGCCGGACTTCTTCGAGGGCGTGATGATGCCCGAGCTGTTCATGGCGGACGCCGTTGGCGCCACGGGTAAGCCGTTGATCCGGGTGCACACCGCGGGCTCGGTCGGTGGGTCGACGGGCGTCGTGGCCGCCAGCCTGGTGCAGTCGGGTAAGTACCGCCGGGTGCTGGCGATGGCGTGGGAGAAGCAGTCGGAGTCGAATGCCATGTGGGCGTTGAGCATTCCGGTGCCGTTCACCAAGCCGGTCGGCGCGGGCGCGGGTGGCTACTTCGCACCGCACGTGCGGTCCTACATCCGTCGCTCCGGCGCGCCGACGCACATCGGCGCGATGGTCGCGGTCAAGGACCGGCTCAACGGGGCCAAGAATCCGCTGGCGCACCTGCACCAGCCAGACATCACGTTGGAGAAGGTGATGTCATCGCAGATGCTGTGGGACCCCATCCGTTTCGACGAGACGTGTCCGTCGTCCGACGGCGCCTGCGCGCTGGTTATCGGCAACGAAGAGATCGCGGACAAGCGGGTCGCCGAGGGCCATCCCGTCGCGTGGATCCACGCCACCGCGCTGCGCACCGAACCGCTGGCGTTCTCCGGCCGCGACCAGGTCAACCCCCAGGCGGGCCGCGACGCCGCTAAGGCGCTGTGGAAGGCCGCAGGGATCACCAGCCCGATCGACGAAATCGACGTCGCCGAGATCTATGTGCCGTTCTCGTGGTTCGAGCCGATGTGGCTGGAGAACCTCGGGTTTGCGCCCGAAGGCGAGGGCTGGAAGCTGACCGAGGCCGGCGAGACCGCGATCGGCGGACGGATACCGGTCAACGCGTCTGGCGGTGTGCTCTCCTCCAATCCCATTGGTGCGTCGGGCATGATCCGATTCGCCGAGGCGGCGATCCAGGTGATGGGCAAGGCCGGTGACCACCAGGTCGAGGGCGCGCGCAAGGCGCTCGGCCACGCCTACGGCGGCGGCTCGCAGTACTACTCGATGTGGGTCGTCAGTTCAGAAAAGCCAGTGGACAAGTCCTCATGAAGTACACCTGCAGCGTCGCGATGGGTCCGATCGACCAGCTGATCGAAATCGCCAGGACCGCCGAGGAAGTCGGATTCGACTCGATAGCACTGCCGGATTCGCTGTTTTACATGGAGGAGCAGTCGGCGGATTACCCGTACACCCCCGACGGTTCGCGCATGTGGAATGCCGACACCCCGTGGGTCGATCCGCTGATCGCCGCGGGTGCGATGGGCGCGGTGACGACGCGGCTGCACTTCTATACGAACGTGATGAAGCTCGGATCCCGCAACCCGTTGCTGCTGGCGCGTCAGGTTGGCTCGGTGGCCAACCTGACCAACAACCGGTTCGGGTTCGGCGTCGGGATCGGCTGGGCGCCCGAGGAATTCGAATGGTGCGGCCAGCCGTACGCCAAGCGTGGCGCCCGCGTCGACGAGATGATCGAGGTCATCAAGCTCCTCCTCGGCGGTGGCATGGTCGAATTCCACGGCGAGTTCTACGACTTCGACAAGCTGCAGATGAGCCCCGCGCCAAGCAAGCCGGTACCGTTCTACGTCGGCGGCCACACCGAAGTGGCACTCAAGCGTGCCGCCCGAGTCGGCGACGGCTGGACAAGCGCGATGATGACCGGTGCGCAGTTGACCGAAACCATCGGCAGGCTCAACGTGCTGCGGGCCGAATACGGCCGCGGCGACGTGCCATTCGAGTTCCAGGCGGTGTGCATCGACAAGTTCGGCGTCGACGGCCACCGTGAGCTTGCCGAGGCAGGCGTGACCGACAACATCGTCATCCCATGGATATTCGACGGCCTCGGCTTCGACGCGCCGCTGGACAAGAAGAGGGATTCCCTAAAGCGGTTCGCCGACACCTACATCCATTCGGAATGGCAGCGATGACGGACTCGCCGGTTCACCTGGCGGGCAAGCGTTCCCGGGAAGCCGCCATGGCCCGCGACAAGGAGGCGTGGCTGGCCGTGTTCGCAGACGACGCCATCGTCGAGGATCCGATCGGGCCGTCGCACTTCGACCCGGAGGGCAAAGGCCACCGCGGCAAGGACGCGATCGCGAAGTTCTACGACATGGCGATCGCACCGAGTGAACTCACGTTCAACTTCGAGAAGACCTACCAGTGCGGCAACGAGGAAGCCAACGTCGGCAACATCGTGATCAGAGCCGCCGGGTATGAGGTCACCGCCGAAGGTGTGTTCACCTACCGAGTCAACGACGAGGGCAAGATCGTCGCGCTGCGGGCCTACTGGGAGTTGGACCGCGCCACCGCCAGCGCCCGCAAGGTCTAGCCGCCGATCAGCTGCTCGAGGCGGTAGTCGACAAGCCCCCGCATAACCAGCGAGGTGCGGGTGCGCCGCACGCCCCTGATGTCCAGGATCTGTCCGGCGATGCGGTACAGGTCGTCGGCGTCGCGCGCGACCACCTCGACCAACAGGTCGACGGTTCCACTGAGTCCCTGCACCTCCACGACCTCGGGAACCTGTGTGAGGGCGGCCGCGACCTCGTCGAGCAGTCGCTGCTTGACCAGGGTCAGCACATAGGCCCGCATGGGGTAGCCGAGGAACGCCGGATCGATCCGCCGATCGAAGGGCAGAAGTGCGCCGCGGGCTTCCAATCGCGCCAGCCGGGCTTGGACGGTGTTACGGGACACCCCGATCTGCTCGGCCAACGCGATCGTCGTCGCGCGCGGGTCCCTGCGCAGCGCCCTCAGTAATCTGGCGTCGATCGGGTCGGCGACGGCTCTCGTTGTCATTCCGGTGACCTTTCTCATCGCCCTATAGCGGCGCTTTGTGCATTCTGCCCAATTTCATCATGGCTGATTGCGCGATCGGACTAACGGTGTTGAAATTGGACGAAATTCTGCACGGAGAGTCACGGATGCTTACCCATCGGACGCCGCCGGTCGAAGACATCGGCGCGTTAAAGGAGATCGCCGATCACGTGCTGTGGTTGTCGACCGCGATCATCCACCACGCCAATCGGATTCGGCCCAACCCAAGCGGATTGAAGGTCGGCGGGCATCAAGCCTCGTGTGCCTCGATGGTGTCGATCATGACCGCGCTGTATTTCGGGCAACTGCAAGCGGGCGACCGGGTTTCGGTCAAGCCCCATGCCTCACCGGTACTGCACGCAATCAACTACCTGCTGGGTGAGCTCGATGAGGCTTACCTGACGCGGCTGCGTGAGTTCGGCGGGCTGCAGAGCTATCCCAGCCGGACAAAGGATCCCGATCCAGTCGACTACTCCACGGGGTCGGTGGGAATCGGTGCCACGGCACCGATCTGGGGTGCTATCGCGCGCCGGTACGTCGACGCCGCATTCGGTGCCACCGGCACCGGCCGCCAGTACTCGCTCGTCGGCGATGCCGAACTGGACGAGGGCGCGGTGTGGGAGGCGATCCTGGAACCGTCGGTGGCCGAGCTGGGTGAGATCGTCTGGATCGTCGACATGAACCGGCAGTCGTTGGACCGGGTAGTGCCCAACATCGCGGCTGGCCGGTTGGCGTCGATGTTCTCGGCGGCGGGCTGGCAGGTGATCGACGTCAAGTTCGGTCGGCGATTGGAGGCCCTCTTCGAACGGGCGGGCGGCCCGCAACTGCGCCGTCGCATCCTGGACATGCCCAATCCCGAATACCAACGACTGCTGCGATGCAGCGCAGGCGAGCTGCGCACACGGCTGCCCGGTGACGGCCCCGGCGCGGATGAAATCGCCGGTCTCATAGCCGAACTCGACGATAACGGGCTGTCCGCCGCGATCAGCAACCTGGGCGGCCACGACCTGGACGCGTTACGGGAGGCGTACGCGCAGATCGACGACACCAGGCCCACGGTGATCATCGCTTACACGATCAAGGGCTATGGCCTTCCGATTCAGGGTCATCCGCAGAATCATTCGTCGCTGCTGACCGAGGAGCAGTTCAGCGAACTCGCCGCCTCCCTCGGCAAGGATGCCACGCGACCGTGGAGCCGCTTCGATGCCGAAAGCGCTGCCGGACGTATCTGCCTCGACGCTCGAGAGCGTCTGCGCCGCACTGAGATCCCCATGACGGCGGCGCCCGAGGTGCCCGTGGAGGTCGGCCGCACGCCGTTGCCCGTCACGACCACGCAGGCGGCGCTGGGCAGGACGCTGCTGGATCTGACCCGGGAGGCGCCCGACGTGGCCAGGCGCGTGGTCACCGTCAGCCCCGACGTGAGTTCGACCACCAATCTGGCCGGCTGGCTGAACAAGGTCGGCGTGTGGTCGCCCACGGAACGCCGCAACTGGTTCGACGACGATGCCGAGACCATCATGCACTGGCGCGAGCGGCCCACCGGCCAGCACATCGAGCTGGGCATCGCCGAGACCAACCTGGTCGGGCTCATCGGGGAGTTCGGTGCCACCTGGAGCCGATGGGGTCAACCGCTGCTGCCGATCGGCGTGCTCTATGACCCGTTCGTCGAACGCGCCCTGGAGCCTTGGTCGTTCGGCATCTACGCGGGTGGCCAATCAATTCTCGTCGGCACGCCGGCCGGGGTGACGCTGTCCGCCGAGGGCGGGGCCCATCAGTCGATCAAGACTCCGTCGATCGGCCTCGAGCAGCCCGGATGTATCGCCTACGAGCCTGCCTTCGCCGTCGAGGTCGAATGGATCCTGCTGCGCTGTCTTTCGCAACTGGGGCGGCCCGGCGGCCGCTCGTCGTATCTGCGGCTGTCCACCCGGCCCGTGCACCAGGACCTGGCAGGCGTTCCGGGCGATCCGGGCCGCGCGGGAACGCCGTCGGCGCCACGTGGTCGCGGGCGCGTACGCACTGCGCCCCTGTCCGCATCCCGATGTGACGATCGTCGCCGTCGGGGCGATGGTGACCGAAGCGGTTCAGGCAGCAGAGCGTCTGGCACACAACGGAATTGCCCCTGAGGTGGTGTGCGTGACCAGCCCCGGATTGCTGTTCGACGCCGCTCGGGCACGGCAGGGCTTCGGTGACGCGCCGTCGTGGATTCTGGATCAGGTGTTCCCCGTCCGACCGCGCCGCACCGATGGTGACCGTGCTTGACGGGCACCCGCATACGCTGGCTTTCCTGCCCTCGATCAACGGCGTTCCGTTCCGGTCGCTCGGCGTCAGCGAGTTCGGCCAGGCGGGCTCGCTTGGAGGATGTCTACAGAGGGCACGGGATCGACACCGACAGCATCGTGCGCGCGGCCCTCGATGTGACCGAGTGACGACCTGGTCTCAGCCGAAGTAGCGTTGCCCCATGCACGAATGGGACACCTTTGCTGTGGTCATCGGAGGCTCCGCGGGGGCGCTCGTCGGCCTGTTGTTCGTGGCGCTGTCGATTCACGCAGGGCGCGTCGCCGCGTCGGCAGACCTGCGCAACAGGGCCGCCCAGACATTGGTGATTTTCGCCGTGGTGCTGTTGATCGGGGTCCTCCTGGCGATTCCACTGCAGCCGGAGTGGCTGCTCGGGGCGGAATTGTCAGCGCTGGGCATACTGGCGGCCGGCCTGCTGATCGTCCTGGATCACCGCGCAGGGCAGAGTGATTCACGTAAATCGCTCGCCCAGACCCTCAAGGTGGTCAACCCGTCGACGCTGACGGCGGGGGGCACGGCACTGGCGGGCGTGCTGATTCTCTGCCGAATCAGTTGGGCGAAGTTCCTCCTGGTGCCCACCGTCTGTGGGGCGATGATCCTCGGACTTGCCGGCGCGTACCTGCTGCTGACGAAACTGACCGACTAGTGGCTGTGAATTAGCCGCGTCGAGCACTCAGTAGATGTTGGACGGCCGGACCATGCCCTCGGCCAGGTCGCCGAAACCGGGTGCGATGATGGCGCCCGGATTGACCACCACCTGCTCGACGATCGCCGTCTCGGTCGTGATGAGCAGCGCGGCGATCGACGCAGCGCTCTCCAGCGCCGCGCGGGTGACCTTGAGCGGGTCGATCACACCCTCGTCGAACATGTCGCCGTATTCGCCGGTGAGGGCGTTGAATCCGTGACCAAGCGGGAGGTCTTCGACGATCCGCACGACGTCGTCGCCCTCAAAGCCGGCGTTCAGTGCGATCCAGCGCAGCGGTTCGGCCAGCGCCCTGCGCACCACCTGGGTGCCGATCCCCTCGTCGCCGGGCAGGTCCAGATCGGCCAGCGCGCGGTGCGCCTGCGCCAGCGCGGTGCCACCACCAGAGACGATGCCGGCCTCCATAGCGGCGCGCGTCGCGGACAACGCGTCCTCGACGCGCAGCATCCGTTCCTTGAGTTCCACGCTGGTGGCGCCCCCGACGCGGATCACCGCGACCCGGCCGGTGAGCCGGGCGATGCGCAACTCGAGGCTCTCCCGGTCAGCGTCGATGCGGGCGCGTTGGAGCTGCGCCTCGAGCTGTCCCACGCGAGCGTCGACGAGTCGCTGCTCGCCGTGCGCTCCGACAATGGTCGTCTCGTGCTCGGTGACAGTGACGCGGTCGCAGGAGCCGAGGTGCTCAAGCGACATCTCGGACAGCGCGATACCGGTGTCCTTGGCTATCACGTGGCCGCCCAGCGCGACGGCCAGGTCTTCCAGTTCGGCGACCCGGCGGTGGCCGAAGCCTGGGGCACGCACGACCACCGACTGCATGGTCTTGTGCATGTTGCCGCCCACCAACAGCTGCAGGGCTGGGCCGTCGACGTCCTCGGCGAGCACGACCAGTGGGCGGTCGGCGCGCTTGGCCACCTCGATCGTCGGCATGATCTCCTGTACGGCGGTGATCTTCTTGTTGGTCAACAAGATCACCGGGTTCTCCAGCACGGCCTCCATGCGTTCGGGGTTGGTGACCATGTATGCGGAGATATAGCCGTGGTCGAACTCGATGCCGTCGACGACATCGACGCTCAGCCCGAGCGCATTGCTTTCCTCGGTGGTGACCACACCCGACTCACCGACGTGCTCGACCGCGCGCGTGATGACCTCACCGATCGCCTCGTCGTCGCCGGCCGCCAACGAGGCGATGCGCAACAGGTCGCTGCGACCATTGACCGCGACGGCGTGCTCAGTCAACGCCCGCAGCACCACCGGTACGGTCCGTTCGATACCGCGGCGCAACCGCATCGGGTTGGCACCGGCGTCGACCGCGCGCAACCCCTCGCGCACCATCGCCTGGGCCAGCACGGTGGCGGTGGTGGTGCCGTCGCCCACCACACCGTTCGTCTTCATGGCGACTTCCTTGACCAGCTGGGCGCCCATGTTCGCAAACGGATCGGCCAGCTGGATCTCACGCGCGATCGTCACGCCGTCATTGGTGATGGTCGGCGGCCCGGTCAGCTTCTCCAGGACGGCATTTCGCCCCTTCGGGCCGAGCGTCACCTTGACAGCATCGGCGAGCGCGTTGACGCCGTGCTCCAGCCGTGCGCGCGCCTCGGTGTTGTACCGCAGCTCCTTGGCCATGGTCTCGTTCCTTCCTATCGGCCGTTCAGGGAATCAGGATGGCGCGGCCGCGCACCCGGCCCGCGTCGAGATCGTCAATCGCCCTTTGGAATTCCTCCAGCGGGTACTTGCTGGTGTGCAACTTCACCTTGCCCGGTATGTCGGTGAGCTGCAGCTTGGTGTGGTATCCGACGACCTGCACGGCTTTCATCACGGGTTCCTCGTTCTGGAGTTGGTGAATTGCATTACGTCGTGTACGCGCCGCCCTCATCGTCGTAGCGCGTCGCCAGCAGTCCGCGGCAGAAGTGGCCGTTACCTTCCATCGAGATCCGAACGGAACGGGCGAACCGCAGCCGCATCGGCACTTCCTCGGCCACCAGCGGGTGACCGACCTCGTCGACCATCACCCGGCCGTTCGGGCACATGCTCAAGCCGAGCGCGAAACGGCGGCGCAACAGCGCCGCCTTCTCGCTCCCCTCGGGCAGATCGCGCAGGGTCAGCAGGTGAATCTTGTTGGCGTCCACGCGATTTTGCCGAATCATCGCCGACACACACCGCTCCATGGCCGCAGCGTGCGCTTTACGCAAGAATGTCCTGCGCAGGTCATCGAGACTCTCCTGTGCTTCGGATCCGAAGGTGCCGCGGTAGCCGGCGTCGGCCGCCAGGCCGGCATTGATCTTCTCGCTGTCGTGATGGTCATCCAGCAGCACCCGGACCTCGCCGAGGTCCTGCACCGCCCGCAGTGCGTCCTGGGTGTCCGAGGCCATCAGATAGGCGAAGTTCGGTGAGCAGAACGCCGTCGGCAGCCGGAGATGAACGGTGACACCGCTGTCGTCAACCGAAACCGATCGCACGAATCCCAGCTCGGTGATCGGCTGATCGAGCTCGGGGTCGGTGACGGTGTGTAGCGCCGCCAGGATCTCGGACTCGAGGCTGACGGCAGCGACCGTCATAGCGGTACCGCTTCCTTGGCGCCGGCGGCAACCTCCACCGTGTCCTGACCTGGCGTGGCCAACTGCAGCTCGGCGGGAACGTCGATGTCGTAGAGCGCAGCGGCGTTGAGACCGAGGATCTTTCGCTTCTGATCGACGGTGATCGGCGCGTACTCCGTCATGTCCTCGGGGATCTGGAAATCGACGAACCGCTCGATGAGCCACTTGGGCGTCCACAGCGCATAGTCACTGGCGAACAGGATCTTGTCCTCGCCGATCCAGTACAGCAGCTCACCGATGACCTGCGCGAAGTACCGCGGCCGGGTGTGTATGAACGGAATCGCCACCGCCAGACCGCCGTACACGTTGGACTCCTGGGTCGCGATCCAGCAGAAGTCCTCCAACCGGGGCAGACCGCAATGCTCGACGATGAAGTTGAGCTCGAGGTAGTCGGTGGCCACCTTGTCGACATCGGCCACATCGAATGCGTCACGGTCCAGCGGCCGGATGGTCGGTCCCTTGTGCACGTGGATGTTCTTGATGCCCAGGTTGATGCACTCTTCGAGGTATCGCCGCGACCACGGATCGTCGAGCTTGTAGCCACGCGAGTCGCCGTGCCACTCGGCGGTGTAGAGCTTGACACCCTGCAACTTCATCCGGTCGGCGTCGCGGCGCAGCTGGGCCAGGCCCGCCCTCGCCGTTGCGCGGATCATAGGCGTGGTTGTAGGTCAGCTTGTCCGGATGCTTTTGCGCCAGACCGAAGGCTTCCTCGGTCTGCCCGAACCCGTTGACGTAGAAATCACTGAGCAGTGTCGCCTGGAAGATCGCATGGTCGACGTAGCCCTCGGCGAACAGATCCCGCATAAGGCGATCGCCCCCGTAATAGGTGTAGGTGTCGTAATCCCACACCACCTCCTCCGGGGACAGGTTGCGGTGATAGTCATAGAAGCAGTCGATGAACTGCTTGCCGTGGATGTTCTTCAGGTTCGACGCGCGAGCATCCCAGATGTGCACGTGACCGTCCACGATGAAGTAGGAGTTACCGTCCTTTTGGTACATGAGAATCCTTTTCCGTTGGGCTGTGCGGTGTCTGGATTACTTCACGGTGAGGTCGAAACCGATGTACTCGGCGGCGTCCTCCGGGTTGGCGAACAGCAGGGTCCGGTCGTCGAGGTGGACCATGCGCCCGTAGTGGGTGGAGCTGATCTCCTCGAAGAGGGAGCCGTCGAATTCCTCACCGAGGGCATCGGTGATTTCGGCGTAGTCGAAGTCGAGCACCCGCTGACCGTCGACACGAATCATCGACGGGTACTCGGTGAGCTCGACGCCCTCCTTGGCGCCCATCACGTCGGCGACGACGCGGCCCACCGGAGTGTTCATCAACGTGACGCCGCACATGTTGGAGACTGCGGTGGCTGATCCGAACTGCATGGTCACTTGTCCGACTCCTTCTTGATCTCCTGGGGGGCACTGAGCTCGATCGACTCAAGCAGCTCGGTGAACTTGCCCTCGGTGTGGCCGAGGCTGGTGGCGAATGTGACGACCTTTTCGGCCGGCTGCGACCACAGCGGCTGCAGGGCATGGGCGGCGTCCAGGCACCGCGGTATCCAGGTGGACAGCCACGTCGAGAACAGTTCCTTGTTCGATTCGCCGAACTGCTCGTCGCGGGCCAGGATCCGGAACAGGTTCCGCGTGTACGCCAGATCACGGTCGTAATCGTTCTCACCGGTACCGACGATGGTGGGGGTGATGTAGTCACCGTTGCGCGCGGCGATCTGCATCACCAGCTCGCTGCGGAACAGCTGGCCCACAAGCTGTTCGAACACGACATTGGTGGCGAACAGCAGCTCGCACCAATCGCCGACCGCCGTGAGGCGCTCGACGACCTCGCGCGTCGGCTGCCACTCCGGCGCTGACCGCCAGGTCTCCCTGTGCGCTTGGCCGTCGAATCCCTCGGTCTCCTCGGATAGATCGAGGTTGAACAGGGCCAGGTCCTGCGCGAACCGCAACTTGTGGGCGGCGTTGACGGCGACCGCGTTGTTGATCATGTTCGTCGGGGCCGACCGCTGGATCGAGGTGAACACGTGCAACGCCATGCCGTTCTCGGCGTGCATCCACGCCCCGAGGTGGCGCTCGAGGAACTTCAACCACGACGTGTTCCAGCCCTCGTAGGCACGCGCGCGCTTGGCGTTGCGCAGACAGAGATCCACCTGACGCACCACCGCGGCGTTGTTGCGGTAGATGGTCTGCTCCCACTCCTCATTGGGGTCGAGGAAGGCATGCCAGTTCGAAGATTTCGCCACGGTCCAGTCCTGCGGGTAGCCGCCTGGTCCATCGCCGAAGCCGTAGATCCAGCCCTGCGAGAGATGCCGTTCCGGGTCGGGCTGAACGTCGATGGTGACGTCCTCATACATCGTCGAGCGAAGCTTGGCCGGCTTGTAGTAGGTGAACTTGCGGCTCTTGGAACTGGGGAACTCCAGCGCGCCCGCCTCCGAGTCGGTGAACTCGATCTTGGGGAAGCTGCGCTGCTTTGCGGGTGAAGACATTGCTATCCTTCCTGTTTCTCTTTGGGCTGCAACATATTTAGGGCCAGACGGGATCAGTCGAAGATGGGGCTGGTGAACTTGTCGTAGAAGATCTGATCCTTGGGCACCGCACGGGTTTCGAGCAGGTCCAGGGCGGCGTCCACCATCGGCGGCGGGCCGCACATGTAGATCTCGGTTCTGCCGATGTCGCCCTCGTGGCGGGCGACGACATCGGTCACGTTGCCCTCTTCGACCGTCACCGTGTCGGGCAGCTCTTTATCCATCGACTCCGAAAGGCACGCCACAAATGCGAAATCCTTGAGACCCCTTCCAATTTCGGCGATCTCGTCGAGGTAGAACAGGTCGGCCGCGGTGCGGGCACCGTAATAGAACCGGACCGGGCGCGAGCTGGCCGTCTCGCTCAGATGCCGCAGGATTGACAAGACGGGCGCCATACCGGCCCCGCCGGCGACGCAGACCACCGGCAGGACGTGCCCGTCCTTGAGTGTGGAGGTACCGTACGGGCCGGTGAGCGACAGCTCGTCGCCCACCCCGATACCGCCGTCGAGCAGGCCGGAGAACTTCCCGCCCGGGTACTTCTTGATCAGGAACTCGATCTGGCCCGGGGTGGACTGGGTGGTCGCCATCGAGAACGACCGGTGCTCGTCGCTGCCGGGGATTCCGATGTCGGCGTACTGGCCGGGCTTGAACTCGAAGGTGGCCGGCTCCACCGCCTCGAGCCGCAGCGACACGATGTCACGGGTCACCGGCTGGACCGCCGTCACCGTTGCGCGGACATCCTGGATGGGCACGCCGCCGAGCAATTCGTCCTCGTCGAAGTTCAGCAGCTCGATCGTGCAGTCGCTGAACGCATGTGACCGGCACAGCAGCACATAACCCTCCTCGACCTCCGCGTCGTTGCACGCGAACGTCGAGTAGTTCTCCATCTGGATGTCGCCGTCGAGAAGATACGACTTGCACGCCGAGCAGCGACCCTCACGACACCCGTGCATCAAGTGGATGCCCTGCCGGAACGCCGCATCCAGGATCTTCTCGTCCTCGCCGACCTCCATCTCGATGTTGACCGGCTCGAAGCTGATGCGGTGCATGTCGGCCACGGATGTCTCCTTAGGCTTTTCGCTGGGCGAGTTGGATCCCGGTGGGTGGCGCCGGAGAGGTCACGACACCACCCACCGGGGGCGGGGCGATCGGCGGGTCCAGAGTCAGACGGACAACGTGTCGGCGCGATACGCCGCGATGTAGGCCTCGCGCTCCTCGTCACTCATCTCGTTGAGCAGCACGTTCGGGCTGTTGAACACGTTGCCGCGGACGTCGTCGAGCGTCCACATCTTCTTCGGATCGAGGTCCAGATGCGGCTGCGGGATCAGCGTCTTGCCGTCGTCGCGGACGTAGCCCAGATCGGAGATGATGTCGGCCAGGTCCTTGCCGTGGTGCAGGGTCTCCCACTCGCGGAATCCGGTGAGCCTGCCCATGTTCGGTGTCGGCCTGCCGTCGTACTCGCTGCGGAACGCAACCGCGTCGGTCCAGTGGCAGGTCTCCGAGCAGTAGGTGCGCCACTGGCCGTCGACCTTGTCAAGGACGGTGTCCTCGCGGATCAGACACGGCACCATGCAGGTCCAGCAGCGCTGCGGGTAGGTGTAGCCAACGGACTCGAAGGCGATGGGCTTGTTGCGGCCGGGGTATGCCAGCCGGTTGTAGTCCTCCCACCACTTGCCGAACTCGTTGTACCAGCCCGGATACTTCTCCTCGAACCACTCGAAGTCCTTGTCGGTCATGGCATCGATGCGCCAGTAGTTGACCGGCCAGCCGGTGGCGAAGAACTGCGCAACCCGGTGCACGTAGAACTTGTCGACGATGCGCTTCCACGCTTCCTCGACGAGATCGTGCGGGATGGTCAGACCGTACTTCTCCAGCGGCAGCAGGTAGCTGCGGTAGTAGTCGTCGTAGATCCACCGCCGCCACATCTCGGCGTAGCTCTCGCGGTCCTTGCGGCGGTCCTTGGTGCCGTACTCGATGAACGTGCCGATGGCCGCATCGACCACACAGTGGTTGTTCCACCACGCGTAGCGCAGGTCGCGTTCCAGCAGCGGCCGGTTGCGCTCGTCGGCCAGGGCCATCAACAGGATCGAATAGCCGTTGGAGATGTGCCGCGACTCGTCGGACTGCACCGAGTGGAACACCGTGGGCAGCAGATAGTCGCCGTTGGCTGCGGCCTCGTCGGGCATCGCCACGAAAAGGGTGTTGGTGAACGCGGTTTCGGCGACGACAGTCAAGTAGATATTGGCCGCGGTGATCGCGTCACCGGTGATGAACCCCTCGCCGAACTGGCGGCCGATGGTGCCGGCGTAGTTGTTGGCGAACGCCTTCTCGGTGATGTCGAAACCGGCGGGGTCGATGTAGTTGTTCATGTAGAGCTTCTTGAGGTTCATCTGGATCGTCGAATGACGAACCTCGTCGATCATCTGGACGGCCAGCCCGTTGTGGATCTCGGGGTTGGGCACCGCGTCGATGGCCATCGGCATGGCACGCGCGGCCGAGATCTCGGGGAAGGGGATGATCGACAGGAACAGCTTCTGCCATTCCAGCCACCGCTGCTGCACCTGGCGGAACATATTGCCGCGGATGGCGCCATCCATGGCGCCGAACACGCGGTTGTCCTTCTCTTCCTCCATCGGGAAGTAGGACCGCATGATCTGTTTGAGCGGATCCTTCTTCGGAGCCTTCTCAAAGGTGTAGTCGGTGCCGAACCGCGTGGCCGGCGTCGCGAACGTCGGTTCCCACGACAGCTCGGTGATCTTCGCGTGAGCCTTGGTCAGGCTTTGCCTACTCAAAGTGCGCCTCCTGGCTGCAAGCCGACACGGTGCCGGCGGGCGGACGATGCACTTCGAATGCAACCCTGTGAGCTGACACATGTGCGTCTCACTATGAGACGCACATCACAATCTGCTTTCCCCCGGGCCGCGGGCGCCGACTAGTCTCAAATTGAGACGCGCGTCACAGCGACCGGGCCTAGCGTGCGGGTCAGCGATTCAGGACCGAGGTGACAGCCACCATGGCCAATGACGCCGACGACGCCGTGTGTTTGCGGCGCGCACGCGAGCAGTTCCTGGCCGCGGGGGCGCTGAACACCGACGTCGTCGCGGCCGGAGTTCTCGACTCCTGGCGCCGCTCGCAGGCATTACACGTACACGCGGACCGCGTCGAACTGTCCTACGTGCGTGACCCGGACACGGACACACCGCTCACCCAGGCGGCGGGCCCGGTGCTGCACCGCATCGCCAGCGATCTCGCGTCGCAGGCGGTAAGTGTCATCCTGACCTCGGCCGACGGCCTGGTACTCGAGCGGATCGCCCCTGATTCGACGATTCAGCGCGCCCTCGACGATGTGCGGTTGGCGCGGGGGTACAGCTACGCCGAGGAGTTCGCGGGCACCAACGGCATCGGCACCACTCTGGAGACGGGTAAGCCGACCTTCATCCGCGGCAGCGAGCACTATGTCGGCACCCTCGGACAACTCGCCTGTGCCGGCTCGCCGATCCGCGACCCGATAACCCGTCGTCTGCTCGGTGTGGTGGACCTGACCTGCTGGGCGAGCCAATCCGATCCGCTGCTGTTCGTGCTGGCCAAGAGCGCCGGGAGCCAGATCGAGGACCGGCTGTCCGCGCTGAAGAACGAGAGCGAGACGGCGTTGCTGGCCGCCTATCTCAAGCAGTGTCGCCGGTACCCCGGCGGGGTGCTCGCCGTCGGGGGCGACGTCGTGCTGATGAACCCCTACCTGCGTCGGACGCTGGACGCCACCGATCAGCAGGCTCTGATGGATCACGCCACGGGGACGGGTCGATCCGAACCGGTGAGTACCGTCGTCGCCAGCCTGCCTAGCGGGGCCACCGCGAGAATCACTGCTGCAGAGCATGTTTCGACGCGTGGCCGCAGCGGCGGCGTGGTCTTCCATGTGCACGTACAACTTTCGGCTCATAGCCTCGCGGTCCCGCACGTCGCACCCGCGGCGATACCACGACTGGCGGGACGCAGCAGTTCGTGGCGACGCAGTTGCCAACAGGTGGAGAGGTGTTACCGCGACCGCGACTGGGTTGTCATCGAAGGAGAGAGCGGGACCGGCCGCACGAAACTGGGTCAGGCGGTGGCCCAGCACGTGACACCGGAGCGCACGGTTCGGGTGTTTCGGGTCGAGGGTTTCGACACCACGGACGAATTTCGTCGCCGAGGTCGAAGCTGAAACGGACGGTGACGACTTCGCCATCGTGATCGCCAACGTCGACGCGTTGCCCGACGAGGCCCTCGAACCGTTGGCCGCGGTCCTGCAGGCCCGAGCCGGCCGGGGCTGGATCGCGGCGACGATGGGCGGCACGACCCGCTCAGCCCTCGTCGACCTCCTGGTGCTGCCGTTTTTCACCCATACCGTCACCGTCCCCGCGCTGCGGCACCGCATCGAGGACCTCGACGAACTGGTGCCCGCGCTACTGCGCGACCTGACTCGGGGCGGCGACGTGCGCCTCGCACCCGAGGCCATGCGCCAATTGACCAAGCTGCCTTGGCCTGGCAACCTGACGCAACTCCGCAAGGTGTTGTCGCAGGCGGTTGCCCGGCAGCGCTCGGGGGTCATCGGCACCGACAAGCTGCCTGCCGAATGCCGGTCGCTGGCCAGGCGCAAGCTCACGCAGTTAGAAGCGCTGGAGCGGGACGCCATCGTCCGCAGTCTTCAAGAGAACGGCGGCAGCAAGGCCGACGCGGCAGAAGCGCTCGGCATGTCGCGCGCGACGATTTATCGCAAGATCAAGGAGTTCGGGATCGCCTGACGCCTAACGCGCGGTCAGCGGGACAGCGATTGACCTCGAACCCGGGTGTGCACCGCTAGGAGAACGGGCTGCATTCCCGTCATGTAGCGGCGGGCCAGGTCCTGATACGCGCCAGGGTTGGTGTTCACCCACATCTCCGCGCCCGTGCCTGCGATCGGGCCACGCACCTTCGCCGGCGAACCGGTCACCACCACCTCGTCGGGGATCTTCGTGCCGCCGACCACCAGCGAGTGCGCGGCGATCAGGCTGCGTGCGCCGATGACCGCGCCGTCGAGCACCGTGCAGTGGTTGGCGAGCACGGCCTGGGCCCCGATGTGCACGCCGTGCACCACGCAGCCGTGCGCGACCGTCGCACCAGGGCCGACATCGACGGGAATGCCCGGCGGGGCGTGCAGCACGCAGCAGTCCTGCACGTTGGCGCCCTCGCGGACGATGATCGGGGCGAAGTCGGCGCGGAGGACCGCGTTGAACCACACCGATGCGCCCACCTCGACGTGGACGTCGCCGATCAGCGTCGCGGTGGGTGCAATGAACGCGCCTGGATCGATCGTCGGTGATCGGCCCTCAAATGAGTACAACGGCATCGTCTAGATATACCGCAGGTAAAACGCGTTTAGATTGCGCGCCGGGCGGCAAAAACTGTAACGTGTTCTAATTAGAGAGCACAGATTGGGGGCCCGAGGTGACCACCGAAACCGCAGGCATTCGCGAGATCGATACCGGCGCGCTGCCGGACAGGTACGCGCGTGGCTGGCACTGCCTTGGCCCGGTGAAGGACTACCTGGACGGCAAGCCGCACGGCGTCGAGATTTTCGGCACCATGTTGGTGGTCTTCGCCGACTCCCAAGGCGACATCAAGGTCTTGGACGGCTACTGCCGGCACATGGGCGGCAACCTGGCTCAGGGCACCGTCAAGGGCGACGAAGTCGCGTGCCCGTTCCACGACTGGCGCTGGGGCGGCGACGGCAAGTGCAAGCTGGTGCCCTACGCCAAGCGCACACCGCGGTTGGCTCGCACTCGTTCGTGGACGACCGATGTTCGCAGCGGTCTGCTGTTCGTCTGGCACGACCACGAGGGCAATCCACCGCAACCCGAGGTGCGGATTCCCGACATTCCGGAGATCGCCAACGACGACTGGACCGACTGGCGGTGGAACTCGATCCTGATCGAGGGATCCAACTGCCGCGACATCATCGACAACGTCACCGACATGGCGCACTTCTTCTACATCCATTTCGGTCTGCCGACGTACTTCAAGAACGTGTTCGAGGGCCACATCGCCTCGCAGTACCTACACAACGTCGGCCGCCCGGATATCAACGACATGGGCACGACCTACGGCGAGGCACATCTGGATTCCGAGGCGTCGTACTTCGGCCCGTCGTTCATGATCAACTGGCTGCACAACAACTACGGCGGCTACAAGGCGGAGTCGATCCTGATCAACTGCCACTACCCAGTCACTCAGGATTCCTTTGTGCTGCAGTGGGGCGTCATCGTCGAGAAGCCGAAGGGTCTGGACGAGGCTATGACGGAGAAGCTGGCGAAGACGTTCACCGAAGGGGTCAGCAAGGGCTTCCTGCAGGACGTCGAGATCTGGAAGCACAAGACCCGCATCGACAATCCGCTGCTGGTCGAGGAGGACGGCGCGGTCTATCAGATGCGCCGTTGGTATCAGCAGTTCTACGTCGACGTTGCCGACGTGACGCCCGACATGACCGACCGCTTCGAGATCGAGATCGACACCACTGCGGCCAACGAGAAGTGGCACGTCGAGGTCGAGGAGAACCTCAAGCGGCAGGCCGAGGAGAAATCAGAAGGACAGCCGACCCAGGTTTCGTGATGACCGCCCGCGAGGAAGCCCCAGACGTCGATGCGCTGGCCCGGTCGATGCTGAGGCTCTACGGCGCACACGACGATGAGGATGAGCACGAGCACAACGGCGGCGGCGGATCATGGTCTAGGCCACCGAATTTCGCGGCGGATCCTGACCGTGCCGCTGCGGTACGGGAAGCCACGCAGGGTGATCGCGATCGGTACCTGACGTCCGGGCTGGTGCCCGTCGACTGCCGGTTCTGTCACGTCGCGGTTCAGGTCAAGAAGCTCGGCCCCGAGCACACCTCCGTGCAGTGGAACACCGAAGCCTCGCAGCGCTGTGCGTACTTCACCGAAATCCGGCAGTCCGGCGGAGAGTCTGCCCGTACCCGGTCGTGCCCGAAACTTGCCGACAGCATCAAACACGCTGTCGCCGAAGGGTGTTTGGAAGAGGTCTCCTCCGGCCCCTCCCCCGGCGACGGCTGACTTTT
Source organism: uncultured Actinomycetota bacterium (assembly GCA_963770125.1). Classification (GTDB taxonomy): domain Bacteria; phylum Actinomycetota; class Actinomycetes; order Mycobacteriales; family Mycobacteriaceae; genus Mycobacterium. The sequence goes on from CAVYPI010000037.1 coordinate 209,716, forward strand.
CCACGCGAGCAGACGTAAAAGTCGCGACACGCCGTATTTCAGGTGTTATTGCGTCGTCTCGCGCTACGAAAATCAGAGCCCCTTGAAGCGGTCCTTGACCTGCTCGTCGGTCAGGCCGTAGTCGGCAAGCGAGTATGTATGCTTGGGCGCGCGCGGGCCCTTCTTGCTCTCGGCGTGGGTTTCCTCCATGGCCGCGCGGGGCGCGTCGGTGAAGTCGATGCCGAAGTGGCGGTAGATCGCCTCGACCTCGCGGACTGGATTGGCGATGAACTCGAAGTAGTCCATGTCATAGAACTGGGCCGAATCGTGTTTGGCCCGTTCGGCATTGAACAGCTCCAGCCCGCGGGACCAGGTCTCCAGTGAGTCCTGTCCGATCGTCGCGCCGACGAACGTGGTCGACCAGCCCTCGGTGGTCTGCTGCGCCAGCGAGCACATCGACGCCATGATCGTCTCGGCCGGCCGGTGGCACTGAATCACCAGCGCGTCGGGGTACGTCTTGAACAACGCGTCGAGGGCGAACAGGTGGCTCGGGTTCTTCAGCACCCAACGCTTCTCGGCGTCGTTCAGGCCGATCAGCTGAAGGTTCCTGCGGTGCCGCTGATACGACCTCGTCCAGTCCTGCTTGGCCAGCCATTGCGCGTAGGTCGGGATATGCGCCAGCGTCTCGTAGGACACCGAGTGCAACGACTGGCGCAGCAGCTGCCAGCACTCCTCGACATCGTCGGCGGTCATGTAGTGCAGGCCCGTGTAATCGGGATTCTCGTTGTGCGCCTTGGTGAACTGCGCGTCGAGTTGCTGGAAAACCGGGTTCTCCGACCAGGTTTCGCGCGGCGGGCGCGGCTGCGGGAATTCGGCCAGCCACAGCTCCAGGCCCTGATGCCGCGGATCGGCGCTCAGCAGCCGGTGCAGCGCAGTGGTGCCGGTGCGTGGCAGGCCCGTGACGAAGATGGGCCGCTCGATCGCCACGTCGGCGTGCTGCGGATACTGCTTCCACGCGGCCTCCGACAGCAGCCGGGCCACCAGCGCGTTGCGCACGAAGAACCGCGACATCTTGCTGCCCAGTTCGGTGAAACCCGACTCACGCGCATACGACTCGAGCAGCACGCCGAGCGCTTCGCGGTAGTTGTCGTCGTCGGTGCCGAAGTCGTCGAGCCCCACCGCCTTCGTCGCGGAGGCATGCAGTTCGTCGACGGTGCCGACATCGGTGCGGATGCTCATCAGGCCTTGTACTCCCCGCAGTTGACATCGAGCGCCTGGCCGGTGATGCCGCTGGATAGGTCGCTCGCCATGAACAGGATGGCCGACGCCACCTCGTCCTCGGTCGGCAGCCGCTTCAGGTCGCTGTTGACCGCGGCCGCCTTATAGATCTCGTCGACCGTCGTGCCGTACTTGCCGGCCTGGTGTTGGAAGTAGCCCTTGAGCGTGCCGCCCCAGATATAGCCGGGCAGAACAGAGTTCACGCGGATACCTTGCGGGCCGAGCTCGCTGGCCAGTGACTGCGACATGGCCAGCAATGCCGACTTGGCCATCTTGTACGCGCCCTGCTTCGGGTCGCGAGTGCCGGACCACCATCGAGTTGACGTTGACCACCGAACCGTTCGCTTCGGCCAGCGCCGGGGTGAAGCCCTGAATTAGCCGTAGCGCTCCGAGCACGGTGAGTTCGATGGTCTCGCGGATGTGTTCGAACGTTGTGTTGGCAAACGGCTTCATTGACGGCACCCGGAACGCGTTGTTGATCAACACGTCGATCTTCCCGTAGGCCTTAAGCGATTCGGAGATGAGGTTGTTCACCTGCTCGTCGTCGGTGATGTCGGTGCCGACTGACACCGCGCGCCTACCCAGATCGGTGATCTGCTTGGCCACATCGTCGAGCCGCTCGACGGTCCTGGCGGCCAGCACCAGGTCCGCGCCCGCTTCGGCACATCGCCGAGCGAGCGTAGTGCCCAGGGCAGGACCCACACCGCTGATCACCACGACCTTGTTCTCGAGCAATCCGGCCATGCGCTACCCCACCATCCTGTGTCCAATTTGCGTCTGGCGCTCGGTAATTCGCGCACGCCAGTCTTCTTCGGAAATCTTGTTCTGCTCGTAGTACGGCAGCGACGCCGCGATCTTGTCGAAGTCGACGAGTTCCGCGGTCGGGCTGTCGGCCTCGGTGAGCTCACGCGACACCCGCTGCCAACGGAACTGCAGGTAACCCTTGGCGTGTCCGAGGGTCTCCACCCAGTTGGTGACGCCGGGGTTGCGGTCGGCGACCACGATGCGGATCTTGCCGTCCGGATCCGCCTGCGCCTGAGTGCCGTTCAGCGATGTCTGGTGGTTGATGTAGTCGAGCGAGATGTACCAGAGGCTGCCCAGCTGGAAGCCGAGGTAGGGAGCGTCGGTCACGGGCAGTGTGATGACCAGCGCCGCCTCCGGTGTCAGGTCGAAGTGCCCGACGGACGAGTACTGCGTGGCCAGCCCACCCGGAGTGAGCCGGGGCGCCACCAACGTGTTGACCGGGATGTTCAAATAGAACCACTGCGGAAACTGCAGCCACGTCTTGACCCGCTGCACCAGCTGCTTTCCCGCGGTGGCATAACGCTTTTCGATGAGCTGCCGGGTCAGCGGCGGCGGCGCGGTGCCCGCGGTGTCGAGTCGCTTGATGGCAAACGAGCCACGCTGTGCCGACCAGTCGTTGTAGACCTCTCGGATCACGAGCTGGGAGGGTGTTTCCGGCCGGAACCGCCATTCGAAGCTGCCATCGGCCGCGATATCGAGTTTTCGATCGTCGAACGCGGTCTCGCTGTCGGGCACCACGGTGTCGGTGTACTCACCGCCGAGCAGCTGGAAGCTCACGTCGGTGGTGGTGCCGCGCTTCCCGGTCACGACGTAGTCGTGCTCGGGCAGCACCCGGGTTCCGAAGTAGAGCGTGTCCGGGTTGTCCAGACCCATCTTGGTGAATGGACCCGTGCCGCTGTGCAGGAACGGGTGGTCTCGCTCGTAATCGAATGCCACGTGCGTACACCCCGCGATGCAGCCTGCGAGGTACTGCAAGCCTTCCAGCAGATCGGCTTCGGATTCGATGTGGGGGGCTTCGGCGACCAGTTTCTCGGCCTCGGCGATCGCCTCGATCAATGGCTGCGAGTACACGCCCTCGAAGCTAGAACGTGTTCTAACGATAGTCAATATATCGACCGAGCCGGTACATATATGGAATGACGAGGTACTCTGCTCAAGTGTCCGCCCAAGTGTCCGCCGGTCGCGCGTCGCCGCCCACCGAGCGGGTGGTCCGCATCCTGGATTTTCTCGCGAGCCGTCCAGAGGAGCGCTTCGGGCTTTCCGACCTGGCCCGCAGGCTGCGGCTGAGCAAGCCGACCTGCCTTGGCATCGTCACGTCACTCACCGACGCCGGCTACCTGGTGCGCGACGCCGACGACAAGACCTACCGGCTGGGTCCGTCGCTGATCACGCTTGGGCACAAGGCGCAGGAATCGATGCGAGTCAGTCCCTCGGCCCGTGAGGAGCTGCGCCAGCTGTCGGCGCGCTACGGGGTCACGGCTGCCCTGTCAGGGGTGATCGACGACCGGATCACGCTGCTGGACCTGGTCGCGCCCGCCGGTGCGCGGCCCGGTGTTGAGGTCGGGCAGAGTTACCCGTTCGCCCCGCCGGTCGGATTGATGTTCGTGCTGTGGGACGACGAGGCCGAGCGCAACTGGCTCGCGAAGGAGCCGACGATCCCACTGCGGACGAACACCGACCGGCTCAACCGCGTGATCGCGGCGTGCCGCGCCGACGGTTATCTCGTCGAACGCCTGACACCCGGCGGGCGGCGGCTGTATTCGTTGATGGCGGGCATGTCGAGCAACCTGCCCGACGAGCTGCGGGCACTGCTGGGCGAGTTGGTGTCGGATATCGGTGAGCGGGTATATCTGCGCGGCGAGAACTCGCGCGGTCGCGCCCGCCATGACATCAGCGTGATCTCGGCACCGGTCTACGACCACTACCAGCGCCAGGTCATGGTCGCGTCGATCCACATCGGAAAGTCGTTGACGGACAACGAGATCGCCGAACGGGCACGTGCGCTCGTGGCGACGGCCGACGCTGTCACCAAACAGCTGGGCGGCGTGAAACCGGGACGCTAATAGGCGTACGTGTTGGCCGGTTTGTCGATGCGCGTCACCCTTGAGACCGCCATCGTCGGGATGAAGTTCGTCGACGCCACAGACGTTCCCGGGACGACAGTGCCTTCCACCTGTAGCCAGGTGTCTTCCGGGTAGCCGGCCGCCTGCGCCACCGCGGGACCGGACAGATGGATGCGGGCCAGTTGCGCATCAGCCGCGCAGCAGACGATGACCACGCGACCCAGATCGGTGCCCTCGGGGTAGCGCAGCGTGAACCCGGTGATCGTGATCGGCCGGCGGTCGAGGCTGTCGGCCGAATCGGCGGCCGCCCGCATGACCACGTCGGGAATCGACACCACCGGCGCGCGGCCGGCGGGCAGCGGCGGGAACGGACGTCGTTGGGGTTCAGCCGCCGCCACTGCCGTCGGGAGCTGCGCCGTGCGCACCCAATGGCGGCGGCACGACGAACGTCGTGAGCGCGATCGGCATCAACAGCAGCCACACCAACCAGGGCCGATGTCGATGGCCTACCCCGGAATCCCCGTCTTCGGCAGGGGCGTGGCGCAGGTCGCGCACGATGGACGCCACCGCGAGTGCGATCAACACGACGGCCGCGGCGATCAACCACGGCAGCAGCGAAGGCTTCACGAAGTGCAGGTAGGTGCCCTTGATCACCATCACCACTGCGCTCAGCCCGACGAGCAGAAGCAGCGTGTTCTGCGTGCCGCGGCTCACCGCGCACCGCCAAAGAACACCAGACCGACGATGGTCGCGACGATAGTGGCGACGATGAACGTCGCAGGCCCGAAGCGGACCGCGAACGGCCGGCCGAACAGCCCCGCCTGCATCGCCGAGAGCTTGACGTCGACGGCCGGGCCCACGACGAGGAACACCAGCCGCGGCAGCAGCGGCAGCATCGTCAGGCTGGCGGCGACAAACGCGTCGGCCTCCGAGCAGAGCGCCAGCACGACGGCGAACAGGGCCATGGTCAGCACGCCGACCACGAGGTGTCCGGCGAGGTGTTGAAACACCCAGGCGGGCACGGCGACGCGCAGCACGGCGGCGGCCGCGGCACCGAGCACCAGGTAGGAGGCGGCCTGCAGGAAGTCGTGGCGCGCCGCCTCGGTGAAGACCGTCCAGCGGGACGCGTCGGTGTAGTGGGGCGTCGGTAGCCGGCGAGTCACCCATTCGGCGCGGCCCCAACGCAGCCAGAGCAGTCCCATCGTGACCGCAGTGAGCAGCGAGGCCACGCAGCGGGCCAGCACCATCGCCGGCTGGCCGGGGAAGGCCACCGCGGTGGCCACCAGCACCACAGGATTGATGGCGGGCGCGGACAGCATGAACGTCAGCGCGGCCGCGCCCGAGACACCCTCACCGAACAGTCGCCGCGCCACCGGCACCGACCCGCACTCGCAGCCCGGCAGCGCAGCACCGCCCACTCCGGCGACCGCGACGGCCACCACGGGGCGACGAGGCAGCCAACGCGTGAGCCGGTCGGCCGAGACGAAGGCCGCGATCAGACCGCTGATCACAACACCGAGCACAAGAAAGGGCAGGGCCTGGACGAACACCCCACAGAACACCGTTGCGGCCACGCTCACGTTGGCGTTACCGGCGATGAAAGCACTCATCGCGCCGGCCGCTAACGCCAGCGCGATGAGCGAGGCGAGCAAGACCTCCATGGATCCGATACGCCGTCGGCGTTCGGTGGGGGCGGCGGTCACCGCCCCATCTTGCCGCCTTAGGCGATTAGAGCGTCTGCAGAGCCTCCGAGATCGGAGTCGGCGTCACCTTGATGCCGCACTGGCTCGTCAGATCAGTGACCGGCTGGTTGATCGCCTTCAGCTCATTCTCGATCTGCGGGTTGTTCGCGAAGTACGCCCGGTAGGCCTGCTTGGCCTGATCGGCCGGCTGGTTCTGCGCGATGTCGGTCAGTTCCTGGTTGGTCTGCGGATGCGACGCCAGGTAGGCCGCAGTGGTCGCCGACACCGAACTCGCAGTGGTGGCGATCCCGCTTTGGCTGCAGGAGTCGGGGACGGCGTTGGCAACCGGCAATACGATGGCCGCCGATCCAAAGGCCAGCAGCCCTCCGGCGAACATTCCGTACAGGCCGCGTCGCACGGTCGTTGCGGACACACTCGTTTTTGTCGGGTTCATCGAGCCCTCCTTCGGTATGCGATTACTCGCGTCCCGAGGCCTAACCCGATGCCAGGGAGGTCTAAACACCGGCCGTGCGGCACTGGCCACCGCGCCGACGGCGTCGCCGCAGCGCAGCGCGCACGAATCGGTCGCCCAAAATTTTTTGCTTAGGTCACCTCAGCGACTGGAGTCAGACGTCGGCAAGCACCGTCAGAGCATCGGTCACGAATGCGCCGCGCCTTCGGTCTGCGGATGAGGAGACGCGCGTCAGTCACACGCGAACTTATACCAGCCAACTCGTTGCGGAATCCCGCCGGCCAGGGCTTGTTCGACGGGCGATTCCACGCTTTCGTCTTGAGCCTCCGACATTGTCGAAATGTAGCCGACAATCCGTCAAACGAGACGCGATATGCGGCGCTCCGGCGGCATCGCTAACTGGCATCAGCGGCTCGTCTCATGCGCTGATGACGTCCTCGGAACTGTCTGCACCTGCCCAGTTACTGACAGAAACGCAAATTTGCGATTTGTCTGCGTTGCCGACGAAAATACTTTGCTAAACACGATCCGGATTACGAAATTTTGGGGCTTTGCACATGCCTATGCTTCGGCTAGGAGCTTGCTGAACCCTCGCTGTGAGCGATGTCCCAGGCGTCAACCGGGGCGCGGCTGGGAAGGAAACGACGATGGGGTACGGCGGGTGTGTCGGACGGGTCGGCGCCTTGGCAGTGTGGCTACGCGGATGGCGGTGTCGATCGGCGTCGCAGTCCTGGTGGTGATGTCCACGATCATGCCGGTGTCGACGGCGGCAGCAGGCGACCCACACCGACCAGACGACAACGGGGCAGCAGGCCACCCACGCCGACCAGACGACAACGGGGCCCTCTTTATGCAGGTGAAACATGGTGCGCGATACTGGGATTGAAGTAGGTAGTCGCCGCGTTTTCGATCCGGTGCCTGACGTGCGGAAACAGCTCCTGGTCTGGTGTTTCCCGGCTTAGTATCGCGGGGCATAGGTGGACACCGATACCCACGGGAGTACATTGATTGGGCACATATTGGGCACGAACAACCAGGGAACAGCAAATGCCAAGCAGCAAGCGAACATTCGCCACCATCCGGCGGCTACCATCCGGCCGCTATCAGGTCCGATACACCGGACCCGACGGCGTACGCCACACGGCACCGCGCACGTTCGCCGGTCGCGAGGCCGCCGAGGCTTACGTCGTCACGAAGCGCCGCGACATCGACCGGGCGGTGTGGGACGCCGCCGACGACGACCAACCGGAGCCGGTGACTTTCGGTGTCTACGCCGCCGGGTGGATCGCCAACCGCCACGTCGCCGGTAGGCCGATCAAGGCCCGCACCCGCGAGCACTACCAGACGATCCTCGACGCCCACCTGTTGCCCACCTTCGGCAACCGGCAGGTCGCCGCGATCAAACCCGCCGACGTGCGCCGCTGGTACGAGGCCACCCTCACCGACCGGCCCACCATGCGGTCGCACGCCTACTCGCTGCTACGCACGATCATGGGCAGCGCCATCAACGACGAGATCATCGACGCCAACCCGGCGCGGATCGTCGGGGCGGGGCGGGCCAAGCGGGTCCACCGGATCAGGCCCGCGTCGGTGGAGGAGTTGGCGGTGCTGACCGCCGCCATGCCCGAGAAGATGCGGCTCATGGTCACGCTGACGTCGTGGTGCGCGCTGCGTTTCGGTGAAACCGTCGAACTGCGGCGGGTTGACATCGACCTGTCCGACGAGGTGATCCGCGTGCGCCGCGCAGCGACCCGCGTGGGCGGCACCTTCGCGATCACCACACCCAAATCCGACGCCGGGTTACGCGACGTGGCGATCCCACCCCACATCATCCCGCTCATCGAAGATCATCTCGCGAAATACGTTGATGCAGGCTGTGATTCGTTGATCTTCGCCGCCGACGGCGGGGGACACCTCCAGCCGTCCACGCTGTACCGGCACTGGTATCGGGCACGGGACAAGGCCGGTCGCCCCGATCTGCGCTGGCACGACCTACGCCACAGCGGTGCGGTGTTGGCGGCGGCGACCGGGGCGTCACTCGCGGAACTGATGGAGCGGCTGGGGCATTCGTCGCCGCAGGCGGCGATGCGCTACCAGCATGTGGCGCGTGGCCGGTCCCGTGAGATCGCGGCGCTGCTGTCGAAGTTGGCGGCGGTCACCGACTGACCCCGCCGGATCGCACTATTGCGGTCTGGGCGGTCACCGATTGTCTCCGCCGCCGGGTCCATCCACCACTCCACCGCCTTGTGCCGCCCGACCCCCGGTTGATAACAATTCGGTGACGATCCGGTTCCCGGCGGCTGCCGCCGCGCCCCTTGTGTGAAGACCCGCTGGCCGGATAGCAGTGCAGGTCGGCTAGGACTCGTGTTCGCAACCGTTCGCATTAGTTCGCTGAAAGGTACTGAGCGCCAACGACTCCCACGCTCCACGCTTCCGACAAATCTGTCGCGAAGGGCTTACGGTGCCCACATGACGACTCACCTAGACCTGGACGCCCTCCCGGCCCGCCCCACCGTCCAGCAAGCAGCCGACGCCATGCAGGTCAGCACAAAAACAATCCGGCGGTGGATTGGCGACGGCCGCGTCAAGGCGTATCGGTGGGGAGACCGCATGGTCCGTGTAGACCGCGAATCACTGCTGAAGCTGGCGCGGAAACCGCTGTGACGAAACCACTTACCGACGATCATGCCGCCCGATAAAGAAGTCGGCCCCCGAGACACCACCCTCGGGCGAACCGACACCAACCACCAGCAAGGAACCGGCACCCCCGAGTCTAACGGCGACGGCCCCGGCCGCATCACCCTGCGATCAGCGGCATTCGGCTACGCAGCCGAAACCTGTCCCGCTGCTCGCCGCCGGGGAACCCCACCCCATAACCGGGGTGATCGGCGACGGCAAGACACCGGCCACCCCCCACGGTTTCCACGACGCCACCACCGGACCCGACCAGATCGCCGCATGGTGGAACGAACACCCCCACCGCAACATCGGCTGCCGCCCACCGCCCGGTGTCATCGTCCTCGACATCGACCCCCGCCACGGCGGCGACGACGCCATGCACAAACTCATCACCCAACACGGGCCACTAGCCCCCACCTGGGTCGCCGCGACCGGCGGCGGCGGATGGCACTACTGGCTGCTCGCCAACCCCGCCGACATCCGCCCGAAACCGTTCCCCGGCGTCGAAATCAAACACTGGGACAACGGCTATGTATGTATGCCGCCGTCCATCCACGGAAGCGGGCGAGCCTACCGGTGGATCAACCCGACGGAGGCACCGTGGTGAAACCGTTCCGACCGGAATGGGACAAGCGCGAAGGACTCGACCCCGCCCCGGCCCCCGACTGGCTGGTCGCACTCATGCGCCGCCCCGCCCCACCACCACCACCGGCAAGCCACAACGGTTGCGCGACAACCGAAACCGGCAACAACCCGGCCTATGTCGACAAAGCCGTTCGCGACGAACTCGACACCCTACGCAACACCCCCAAAGGCGGCGGCGTCTACGGCGGGCGCAACAACCAACTGAACGTGTCGGCGTTGAACCTGGCCCGCTTCGCAGACCTCGACCGCGACCAACTACGCCAACAACTCATCGACGCCGCAACCGACAACGGCCTCGTCGCCGACGACGGGCCGACCAGCGTGGAAAACACCATCACATCGGGGTTCGCCAAAGCCGACCGCGAAGGGCCGCGCCCAATCCCGAAACCACGCGACGGCGACGGGCCGCTCACCGAGATCGACCCAGCCGAATTCGGCACGGGCGCAGGCGAACCCGGCGATACCGCCGCCGACGATGACCCAACTGGCACATGGACATTCATCGACGGCGCAACCTTCATCCTCGACGTACCCGACACCATCCCCGCGCTGTGGGGCGAACACGACGACGTGCTGTGGGCCGAAGGCGAATCGCTGATGGTCGCCGGGCCGATGGGTCTGGGCAAAACCACGCTCGCCATCAGCATGCTGCGCGCCCAACTCGGACTCGGCGACCGCACCGTGCTCGGGCTGCCCGTGTCGCCGAAAGACCGGGCACCATCCTGTATCTCGCGATGGACCGGCCCGCCCAGATCGCCCGCGCCGCCCACCGCATCTTCACCGAAGACGAACGCGACCTGCTCGCCGAACGGGTCCGGTTCTGGAAAGGCCCACCACCCGCCGACATCGCCCGCAACCCCGGCCTGCTATTGGCACTCGCCGAAGCCGCCGGGGCGCAAACCGTCTACCTCGACAGCGTCAAAGACGCCGCCATCGGGCTATCCGATGACGAAGTCGGCGCGGGCTACAACCGGGCGCGGCAACGGCTGCTCGCCAACGACGTCAGCTCGCCGAACAACACCACACCGTCAAACGCGGCGCAGGCGGTGGCCCGCCCACCACCGTCGCCGACATCTACGGCTCCGCGTGGATCACCAACGGCACCGGCTCCATCGTGTTGCTGACCGGCGAACCCGGCGATCCCATCGTGGGCTTCCGGCACGTTCGCGCACCGGCCAACGAGATCGGCCCGTACCGGCTGCTGCACGACCAGACCACCGGAACGATCACCGTCGATCACGCCGTCGATTTCGTCGCGCTGGCGCGGGCGTGCGGCGTTGACGGGCTAACCGCGAAAGCCGCCGCCGCCGCCAAATTCGACACCGACAAACCCAGCCGCGCCCAAATCGAGAAGGCCCGCCGCAGCCTCGACAAGCTCACCGCCGACGGGTGGCTGGTGTGTGTCGAAGGCACCAAGGGCGGCGGTGACGCGAAGCATCCCAGCGCCTGGTTCCCGGCCACCGGGACGGTGATCGGATGACCGGAAAAGCGATCACGCGCCAAGCACGGTTTTCGCAAACGTGCTGGTCAGGCAATCACGCACCGGTCCCGGCCAAAACCGATCACGCAACCAATCACGCCGATCACGTTTTCCACGAACCCGCACGTCAAGCGATCACGCAACCAATCACGCCAATTACGCGCCTAGCAAGCACGTTTTCCTCCGTCCCTTTAAGGGACGGGAAACGTGCGCTACGCCAACGGCCGCGCCCCTAATGGCCCGCCCAACAACCCAACCCGATGGAGGCAAAACCGATGACCACCACACCCGGCGACGACCGAAACACCACCCTGGTCCTGACGGTGACCTGCCCGACATGCAAAGCCGCCGTCGGGGTGCCGTGCCGACGGCGCATCTACCGGCACGGCTGGAGCTACCACCTGACCCGCATCGACAAAGCCGCCCGCCGAGCACGATGACCGACATGAACGTCACCGCACTGCTCGCCGACTTGGCCCGCGACTTTCCGGCGCTGCCCGGTGCGGCTTGCCGAGGCCAGTCCGATCTTTTCGACATCAGCGACGGCCGCGACCGGCAAGCCGTCGCACGGGCGCAAGCCGTCTGCGCGAACTGCGTTGCTCGCCAACGCTGCGCCGACTGGTTGGCAAGCGTGCCGCCCCACCGGCTACCGACCGGCGTCGTCGCAGGCCGCTTCGTCCGACCACCCGAACCCCGCCACTACGCGAACCGGAACCGAAGCCCCACCAAAACCGACCACGCCACCACCTGGCTCGCCGCCTACCTGACCGACAACGGCCCGGTGCTATCTACGCAACTACGGGCCGACGCCGCTGTAGTTGGCATCGAACGGCACACTTTGGCCCGCGCCCGTCGCACCCTGGGCGTCGAATTGGAACGCATCACCGGAACCGTTGGCGGGCAACGGATGTAGAGCTTGCCGTACAACACCAACAACGGAAGGACTTCGTCCAAGGCTGGGCACGCGGCCAGTTCTACATCATCCGCGAAACCGTCCACGCCGCCGCCAAAAAGAACCCCACCCGGTTCATCGGCGCTCTAGCCGAAATGCTCGTCAGGGGATACGACCTGCGCGACAACGAGCAAGCCCAAGCCGCTTGGCGCACCGACATCGAACTACACAAAGCGGCAGCCGCTACAGAGAAGGAAAACCCAAATAAGTGACACGCCAACCGAATCCACATCCGACGACCGGCCGGTCGAACCCGACACTCCGCTTGAGAACGAAATGACCACGGCGGCAGACACTTCCGGCACCACCGACGACGACCCCCCACCCCAACACAACCGCGAGGAAAACTACCGAAAGCGGGCACGCGCAGCCGAAACCGAACTCATCCTCGCCCAAGCCCGCGTCAGCGAAATGAACCGCGCGGAAGCCGAACGCCAAGCGGTGCAACACGGGATGGCCGACGCCAGCGACCTGTGGCTCAACAACATTGATCTGGACGACGTGTTGGGCGACGACAAACTGGTGGACGCCGCGAAGGTGGACGCGGCCGTCGGCGATCTGCTGGCCCGCAACCCACATCTCGGCAGGCGTGGACCCGTCACACCACCCGCGTCCAACATCACCGGCGACGGCAAGCCGCCGGGAACACAAGCCGCCCCGACATGGCAGGACGCTTTCACCCCCGACACCGGCTAGAATCACCGGCAGCGGAGGGCTGTAAGCCGCCGCCCAGAAAGGCCGTAGGCCCGATTCGGATTCGCAAACCACCTTGCTGTGCGCGATGTGCGCCGCCGGAGATCAGTCCACGCGGAACCATCGGACCCCCGGCGAGGCATCGGCGCAGCGCCAACCCGAAGGGACACTCCAATGGCTTTCACCGTCGCAACACCCAACAGCGCGAGCGCATGGCGACCAGACCAATACACATTCGCCCCCACCGACGTCGTCCCCGACGCGCTCATCAACCAATGCTCCACCGTCGCCGGAACAATCGAAGGCGATGCGCGCCCCAACCTCGTACGCGGCCAAACCTATTGCGAAGAGCACCGCCGCGAACACGGGCGTGGGCGCACCGTGGCCGATGCGGTGTCGCATGGGTTGGGGCTTGCCGGAACGCCCTCGCGGCGCACGGCTGCCGGGTCAATCCCAAACCCGGTAGGCCGGTGCCCGGTGAAGCCGACCGGGCTTGCGCCACAAGCCCGTTACGCGCCGACGGTGAACTTGCCCAGCCGGTTCGGCCTGGGCACGGTGTGCCCGATTCTCCACGTCACCCGATACCCAATCGAGTCGGCGGTGAAGTACACGTCGGTCGATGTGGCGACCTGGATGCTGCCGACAGCGGATACCACGGCGCGCGCACCCAGCAGCGACACGTTGTTGGCCGTCGCGGATTCTTTCAACTTCCGTAGCTCGGCCCACCCCAACGGGCCGACCACGATGTGCCCCCAGCGGCAGTCGGCACGGACAGCGGGTTCCGATGGCGACAAGTTTCCGACTTTTGTCCCAGGCTGCCCACGGTCGGTTGTGAGAGGTTTGCCGCCAGAATCGCTTTCAGGTTTGGATGACGCCGCAACCTGCGGCTATCGCTGTAGGGTGGTCTACAATTCCGTTGTTGCTCAACATCATTCGCGATATTTAACGTACTAGTCCCGTAAAATCAGGGGATGGTTCGCAACCGACGTACTGGCGTCGAGATTGCGGCAATGCAAGACCTCATCCTCGATGTTGCCCGCCAAGAGCATCCGCTCACAGTGCGCGGCTGCTTCTACCGTGTCATGTCGCGGGGTGGGGTGCCCAAGACTGAGGCAGGCTACAAAGCCGTCCAGCGTGAAGCACTCAAGATGAGGCGCGACGGCACCATCCCGTACGACTGGTTCCGCGACGGCACCCGGTGGAGGATCACGCCGAAAACCCACGACTCTCTGTCTGATGCCCTCAACGACACGGCACGGCTGTACCGGCGCTCACTGTGGCGGGACTCCGATGTGTACCTGGAGATTTGGTCGGAGAATGACGCGATCACATCCGTCGTCTCCCCTGTCACCAGGGAATGGGATGTCCCGCTGCTGGTGGCTCGCGGGTACGCCAGCGAGTCATTCCTGTGGCAGGCCGCTGAGCAGATCAAGGCCAACGGAAAGCCCGCTCTCATCTACCAGCTGGGCGATCACGACCCACCCGGCGTGGACGCCTGGCGGCACACCCAGGAACGACTGCTGGACTTCGTGGACGGCGACGTTCCCGTGTACTGCGAGCGGTTGGCCGTCACGCCGGAACAGATCGAGGAGATGTCGCTGCCGACGCGGCCCACGAAGACGACCGACAGCCGCTCAGGCGGCTTCGCTGGGGAGTCAGTGGAGGTGGATGCGATCCCGTCGCCGACGCTGCGCGACATCGTCAGGGACGCCATCGAGGAGTACGTCGATCACGGCCGGTTGGAGATCCTGCGGGCGGCTGAACGCAATGAGCGGATGCTTCTGCGCCAGATCGCCGGGCAGTACCGCGACGATGATGACGACGATGGGGACGACTAGGTGCCTGACCGCATCAAGCTGGAACGCCGGAAAGGCTGGCGCAAACCGGCGGCCGCGATCAGCGTGGCCCGCCGGTCGGACTTCGCCCACCCCGCCGCCACAGCGCAACCGGGTGGGAGTCCTGTGTGCGGCTGAGTAGTCCCCGTAGACGACCTTCGAATCGGCGCTGAGAACTCTGTTGTTAAAACCGTTGCGGCGGTTAGGATTCGAGGAATCGGTTATTTTACATCCCCGGCCAAAATCCTGCGGAACTTCCGCCAAATACCTGCGGACCGAGGCCGCCCGGGCGGATAGTCAGTTTGGTTGCTCCACTTGGGGCACCAACCAGACATTCAAAGAGGAGAAACTCGTGGCTGATATTGCTGTGTTCATCGTTGCGGATCGGGTTCGGCAAGGGCGTGAGCGGCGCGCCCTGAGGGTGTTCGCCGCCGGGCGGGAGTACTTCGAGGGCCTGGAGAAGCAAAAGGCCATCGAGAGCTTCGAGGCGGGCATCGCCGGACCGGCAGCACCAACAGATATCAGCGGATTCTGGATGGTGCGGGGCACAGAGGACCAACTCCGCGCCGTTCGCGAAAGCAAGGAGTTCCGACGGCTGATGCTGCGTGCGGCGCTGGCCGTCGAAAACATCCGGGTCGTCCGGGTCCTCATCGGCGGGAAACCACTCCTTGAAGTGCTCCAAGAATTCGAAGAGGAGATCAAAGATCTCGAGGACTGAGCCCGCTGGCAGCCGCGCGGTCGCCGACGGGGCGGACTACATCGAGGGGGCGTCGGGCAGAGCGCGGTGATCGGGAGCCAACCCTTACCCCGGTGACCGACTTCGACGGCGACCACACAGCCGCCGTCGCCGCCTACCGCGAGTGGCTGGACGAACCGGACGCGCAGCCGGTCCGGTGCGGCACCAAGCTGTATCACCGGCCCACCCGTGAGCAGATCGTCGCGGCGCTGCGCGGGCGCGACCTGGCGTGCTGGTGCCGTCTGGATGAGCCGTGCCACGCCGACGTGCTGCTGGAGTTGGCTAACCGCTGAGTGGCCGGGCTGCTGACCGATTGGGCAGGAATTGGGCACGCGGCCCCGATCAGATTCTCAGAAACCGCCTCTGACCTGCAAT
>CAVYPI010000038.1:0-30587 GCA_963770125.1 uncultured Actinomycetota bacterium
CACTATCCGGACGACATCGAGGCCACGATCAGAGAAATAACCGGAGGCCGGGTCGCGGCAATATCGGTACCGGATGACCGCACCGAGCGCCTTGTCGCGATCGTAGAATTCACCACCGAGCAAACGGGCTCCGGCGAGGAGAAAACGCACAAGCTGCGTTCGATCAAGCGTGAGATCATGGCGGCCATTTCGACCTCGCACGGCCTGCGCGTCTCTGATCTCGTTCTGGTGCCGGCCGGTTCGATTCCGTTCACGACGAGCGGCAAGGTGCGACGGTCTGCCTGTGTCGAGCGTTACGGGCGCAATGAATTCAAGCGATTGGACGTATCGGCGAGTCTTCTCGACGAAACGTGGTAGACGACGGACGACGGCGGGGTTTATCGCGGGGCCGCCAGCAGGTCGGCGAGCCGCGAGGCGAGCGAGGACAGCCCGCCGCTGCGGCTCAGTTCCAGCGCTGAGATGTCCACGTCCAGGGCGACATTGACCTGGGCGCGCAACTCGACCGCCATCAGCGAGTCCAACCCCAGTTCGGGCAGCGGGGTGTGCCAGTCGACCGCGTCGGCGGGGATACCTAGAACCCGGGACGCCTGTTCGGCCAGCATGTGGGTTATCACCCCGACTCGCTGCTCGACTGCCATCGCGGCCAGTTGGGCGCGCACGGAGTCGCCGGCGGCCCTCGTGCCCTTAGCCGCGTTGACATGGCCGGCGAATCTCGGGGTGCCTGCCGACGCCGGGTGCATCGACGCCCACAGCACCCAGTCGACGTCGGCGATTGCCACCTGGATCGGCTTCAGGCCGATCGCCACGTCCAGGCACTCGCAGGCAGCATCCAAGGGCAGCGGACGCAGGCCGTTCAGGGCCAAGTAGGTCGAGATCTCCTCGCTGGAGGTGGCCATGCCGCCGGCGAGCGATCCCCAGTTCACCGACAGCGCCGGTAGTCCGAGGCTCGCCCGGTAGTGGGCCAGCGCGTCCAGCATGGCGTTCGCCGCCGCATAACTGATCTGCGGAACGATTCCGGCCTGGCTGGCCACCGAGCTGTACAGCACGAAATGGTCAAGTTCGGTCTCGGTCAAGGCCTCGCTCAGGATGAATGCGCCCCGGGCCTTGGGGGACAGCACCGAGTTCAGGCCGCGCTGGCTTAGCCGGCCGAGTGGTTCATCGGCGAGGGCGCCGGCAGCGTGGAACACACCACGCAGTGGCGGGCCGTCGGACAACCGGGCGAGCAGGGCGTTGACGCTCGCCCGGTCGGCCACGTCAACCTGCTCGACTCGGACATCGGCGCCGCTGGCGCGCAGGGCCTCCACCGCAGCCTGCTGGTGGGCGTCGGCCGCACCGCGTCGACCGGCTAGCACGATTGTGCCCGCGCTCTTGGCAGCTAGCCACGTGGCGGTGGCCAGACCGAAGGCCCCGAGACCACCGGTGACGAGGTAAGCGGCGTCCGACCGGATGCCGGCGCCCGGCCGCGCCGGTTTGACCGGTGGCGCCGACTCGGTGAAATCCAACACTATCCGGCCCAGGTGGGTGGACCGGGCGACCTGATCGAAGGCATCCGCCACTTGCGACACCGGCAGGATCCGGGTGGGCAGCAGCTCATACTTTCCGGCACGGAGCAAAGCGAGCACTTCGCGATGTACCTGCTCCAGCAGGTCGATCCGGTGCGCCATCATCCGGTCGAGATCGATCGAGATCAGCGACAGGTTCTTGTTGAAGACCGCCAGGTCGATGAGCCGACCACCAAAGATCTCGGTCTTGCCGACCTCAACCACCCGGCCGAACTCCGCGGCCAGCTCCAGATCGGCCAGCACCGCCTCACCAGGGGCCGAATTCAGGACAACGTCGGCTCCGTGCCCGCCGGTGAGCTGGCGTACCTGATCGATTGCCGATAGCGACCGGGAGTCGACGACATATTCGGCTCCGAGGGTTCGAAGCATGTCGGCGCGCTCCAGGGTGGACGCGGTGGCGATCACCCGGGCACCCGCCTTGGCAGCGATCTGCACCGCGGCCATCCCGACGCCGCCGGCGCCACCGGCCACGAGCACCCACTCGCCGGACTGAAGCCGGCCCCCGTGCATGAGCGCGTAGTGCGCAGTCATCAACACCACCACCGAGCCGTAGGCCCCTAGGGTCAGGCCGTGACCGGGTTCGATCGGACCCGCGTCCACCGGGGTGGTGACGTAGCGGCGGGCCATCCCCGGGACGCTTACAAAGCGTGACTCGCCGACGGTGAAGCCGCTGACCCCGGGGCCGATCCGGGTGACGATCCCCATGCCCTCCATTCCGACGCTCAAGCCGAAGTGGGTACCGGCTAGCTCGGCCTCACCGAGTACGCCGAGGACCTTCATCGGATCCTTGAAGTTGAGGCCGATGCCCTCCATGCGCAGTTCAATCTCGCCAGGCCCGGGGGCACGTCGCGCGATCTCCCGCAGGGCAAGGTCGGCCAGTCGACCGGACTGGGGCACTTCTATCTCGAAGTTCGCGTCCGGATCGCGGAGCGGTTGTGCTTTTTCGAGAGATTCCAGTCGGCTGGACAGGCTGGATTGGTTGACGATCACCATCCGTAGGTCATCCCGCAGCGCGACCTCGTCTGCGTCGTCACTCGCGTAGGCCCCGCTGACGAGGGACTCCAGGACGACTGTATTCAGCTGGCTGCCGTGATCGATATCGATCAGCCGCCAGTTCAAGAGCGTCTGCTCGTTGCGTAAGACCCGACGGGCGCCGACCAGGGCGGACGCGGCCAGGTCGGGCGCCTCGCGGTCACCGGGCACCGGCAACGCCCCTCGGGTGATCAGGAGGCCGTGCATTGGCAGGTCGCGGCCCTCGAGCAGCGCCTTGTCCTGCACGTTCTGCACCGCGCGGGCCACCCCGACCAGCATCGCCGGCAGCTCACCGACCCGTGCCATCCGGCGGGGAGGCGGCGCCTGGTCCTTGGCTGCCGTGGCCGCGATCAGGGTGACCACCATCGGGCGGGTGTCGTCTCGGTCGGCCGCCAGCACGCGACGCAGTTCGGCCTCCGCTTCGGCACAAATCTGTTCCGGCTCTCCACCGCGGACGACGAGGAGCTGCTCGGTCCCGCGCTGGGTGGCGTAGTCGCGGGCGCACCGGGCCGATTCCTCGCCAGCCGCAACCAGGAACACCCGCTCGAGGGCCAGGGCGTTGGCCCGGCCGGCCGAGTCGCGAGGCTCGCGCGGCTCGAACAACGGCTCGAGCCATAGCGGGTCGAGTTCACTGAGAAATGGCCGTCGCGGGCTGACCGGCAGGAACTGCACCCTGTGCAGCTCTACCAGCACCTGGCCAGCTGGGTCGGTGAGCACGACATCGGCGACCAGCTTCGCCTCGCCCGACTCTGAGGCAACGCGGGTGACGCCGACCAGGACCTGATCGGATAAGGCGGCGAACTGCCGGACGTGCCGTACCGCGGCGGGCACGACGGCCCCGCCGGCGGAGGCGTCATCGGCCCCGGCCAGCAGGGCGACGCACTGCAGCGCGGCGTCCAACACGGCCGGGTGGGCCTGGTGGTTGGACCCGGCGATGCCGGTGGTGGCATCGACGCGAGCCAGCACCCGGCCGTCGCTCACCTGGGCTTCGACGATCCGCCGGAAGGCCGGCCCGTACACCAGGCCGCGCTCGGCCAGCCGGGGGTATACCTCGTCGGCCGTGGCGGCGGCATCGGTGAGCACCGGCAGCGCGAGCGTTGGCCGGACCAAGCCGTCCACGATGCGTCCGCTCGCGTGCCGAGTCCAGCTGGTGGCCGAACTGCCCCGCGAGCTGACCGTGAACCGTCCGCTGGAGGATTCCATGGTCAGGCGCAGGGTTGGGACGTCGTTGTGCTCCACCACGAGCGGGGTGATGAACCGGACCTCGTCCAGCGCCGGGGCGGGCCGACCCGTGGTCTGGGCTGCCACGGCGAGCCCGGCATCGAGGTAGGCCGCGCCGGGCAGCAGCACCATGTCGGCCACGATGTGGTCGCGCAGCCAGGGCAGTCGAGCGACTGCCAGCTCGGTCCGCCACTCCGGCTGCCCGACGTCGATCGGGTCGCCGGGCAGGGCGCGGGCGTCACTGGTGCCAAAGTGCTCGTCAGCGACCGCCTGTTCCATCGACCACAGCCGCACCCGCTGAAACTGGTGCGACGGCAGCGGGCGCTGCGGCGGGAGGCCGTCGGAGGCGCCGGGAGCGTGGTCGGTGTCCAGGGCACCGGCGACGTAGAGGTCGGCTAGCGCCGTCCGGACGCTGGTGCGATCATCGGCGTCCCGCTTGAGGGTGCCGATCGAGGTTCCCGTCGCACCCGTGCGGAGCAGGATCTCCTTGATATTGCCCGACAGCACCGGGTGCGGGCCGACCTCAAGGAACACCCGCTCGCCGGAGTCGATCACCGCAGTCATCGCGTCGGCGAACCGCACCGGCTGGCGGACGTTCGCGCACCAGTACTCTGCGTCCCAGTCCGGTCCGGTGACCTGGGCGGAAGTCACCGTCGAGTACAGCGGCACGACAGGCGTCCGCGGGGCCAGGTCAGCCAGCGCCCGGGTCAGCTTCGACAGGATCGGGTCCATCAGGTGTGAGTGGTAAGGCACCTCCACCCGAAGTTGCCGCGTGAAGACACCCAGGCTGGTCAGTTCATCGCTCAATTCGGCGATCGCGGAGTGGGTGCCGGCCAGCGTCACGCCGGACGGGCTGTTCACTGCTGCTATGCACAGATCTGCACGTTCGGTGATCCACTCCAGCACCTCGGCTTCACTCAGAGCCACAGCGAGCATCCCGCCCGAGCCGGCCGTGCCGGCCTGCAACCATGCGCGGTGGTAGCTGACTTTGACCGCGTCCTCCAAGCTGAGCATGCCGCTGACGTAGGCAGCGCTCACCTCGCCGACGCTGTGCCCGACGATCACCTTCGGGTGTACGCCGTAGCGCGCCAGTTCCGCGGTCAGCCCCACCTGTACGAGAAAGTTCGCAGGTTGAGCGACCGCGGTGCTGGTCACCCGGGAGTCGGCCTCGTCTCGGCGTAGTTCGTCGATCACCGACCAGCCGGAGAGGTCGGCGAAGAGCTCGTCAACCTCGGCCGCGGCCCGCGCAAACGAGCCGCCCGCGTCGAGCAGGTCTCGGCCCATCCGCCACCACTGCGGGCCCATCCCGCTGAACACGAAAACCGGCGCGGTGCCGTCGCCGACCGTCCGGCCGCCCGTCACGGAGCCGTCGACCACCGCAGCGAGCCGGGCGAGCAGGTCGTCGCGGTCGCCGAACGGTACGGCCAACCGGTGGTTGTGGTGCGACCGTCGCGACCACATGGCGTCCGCCAACGCAACCGGGTCCACCGCCGGGTCGGCGACGAGCGGGAGCAACTCCCGCGCCAGCTGACGGGCGCCCACCTCGTTGCGTCCGGACACCGGCAGCACCTGGGCCGGCGCCTGCCGGACGACCGGGCGGGTGGGCTTCGGCGCCTCGACCAGCACCGCGTGCGCGTTTGTGCCGCCGTAGCCGAAGCCGTTGACCGCCACCGCTGCTGTTGTGTAGTCGGCCGGGAAGGGTTCGGCCTCGGTGATCACCCGAATCCGGTGCTCGGCGAAAGGGATCGCCGGGTTCAGTCGGTTCAGTGTCGCCTGCGGGGCCAGCTGGCGGTGATGCAGGGTGAGGGCCGCCTTGATCACGCTGGCCACGCCAGCGGCCGCCTCCAGGTGGCCGATGGAGTTCTTGAT
The DNA here is from genome assembly GCA_963770125.1 of uncultured Actinomycetota bacterium. GTDB lineage: Bacteria > Actinomycetota > Actinomycetes > Mycobacteriales > Mycobacteriaceae > Mycobacterium. The sequence goes on from CAVYPI010000038.1 coordinate 5,685, forward strand.
CGAACCGACGACCAGGTCCGCGGTGCGACCCTCGACTCGGCCGAGGGTCTCGCCGAGAGCGGCCATCTCCAATGGGTCGCCAACCGCGGTTCCGGTGCCGTGCGCTTCGACGTACCCGATCTGTTCCGGACGCAGACCGGATTCGCTGAGCACGCGGCGGATGAGGTCTGCCTGCGCCTGCGGGTTCGGGACGGTTATGCCCGACGTGCGTCCGTCCTGGTTCACGCCGGTGGCCCGGATGACGGCGTAAATCTGGTCCTGGTCACGGGTAGCGTCCGCGAGCGGCTTGAGCACGAGGATGCCGGCTCCTTCACCGCGGGCGTAGCCGTCCGCGGCTGCGTCGAAGGTCTTGCAGTGGCCGTCCTCGGCGAGGAACCGGCCCTTGCTCATCGTGACGGACGTCTCTGGAATGAGCATCGCGTTCACCCCGCCGACCAGGGCCAGCTCGATCTCGCCGCGGGCGATCGCCTGGGTAGCTTCGTGCAGTGCGACCAACGAGGACGAGCAGGCGGTGTCGATGGTCATGCTTGGCCCGCGCAGGTCGTACACGAAAGAGATCCGGTTGGACAGCATGGTGAACGTGCCCGCCGTGGCGGTTTGGGAATCCACCGTCCACCGGCTCATGAGCCCGTTACGGAGCACCATGTTGTCCACCGTGAAGGCACCGACGTAGACGCCGACCGGCCGACCGGCGACCCGGCCGGGCACCCCGGCATCGTCCATCGCTTCCTGGGTGACCTCCAGCAGCAACCGTTGCTGCGGGTCCATGGTCGAGGCTTCGCGCGGCGAGATCCCGAAGAACTCCGGGTCGAAGTCCCACAGCGAGCCCTGCAGGAACCCGCCGCTGCGGGTGTACATCCGGCCAGGCATGTCCGGGTCGGGGTCGTAGTAGCGGTCCAGGCTCCACCGGTCCGCGGGCACCTCGATGATCCCGTCGCCATGAGCGAGCAAGAAGTCCCACAGCTGGTCGGGCCCGTGCACCTTGCCTGGCAGCCGGCATCCGATTCCCACGATCGCTACATCCATCATGCCGATGGTCCTCCCCGTCCCCGAGACACAGCGTTGGCTGGCAAACACCCTCCACCGAGTGGCTAATGCTCGACGTCGTGGAGCATCCCCGGTTTCATGCACACCTTATTCCGTGTGACCGGTGTGCTTTCCAGCCGGTGAAAATGGCGCAGCAGGGTCGACTCCGAAGGCGCCCACCCGGTCGCGGTGCGCAGGACCCGGGCCACCTGCGCCACCGTGCGGGTCGGGTTTTCCCGCTTCAGCCAGCTCCAGCACCTGCGCGTCGGTACGCGCGGCCAGCCGCCGCGGTGCGGGCACCAGCGCCTCGAACCCGCCAGCGCGGTAGCGGCGAATCCAGCGATCCAGCGTCTCCCGCGAGATACGCACCTGGTTGCCAAATGGGTCGGTATGGGTTCGGCCGGCGATCTCGCGCACCAACTTCCCACGCTGCTTAGTTGATAGCGCGGTATCCCAGGCCGGGCAGATTAGCTGATAGCGCTGTCGTCCGGGTACCACACTTCAGCGCCAGGTCGGCGTGGATGTAGATCTGTGTGGTGGCGACGGTTTCGTGGCCGAGCCACAGCGCGATGACGGTGGTGTCGACGCCGGCACCAGCCCGACGACACCCTGATCGCCTTCCTGGAAGGTCCGCGTGGTTTGCAGGCAAGTGAGCCGCGCCGAGTCATCGATTCGCAATTGTGCGTCGGCAGACAGCGGCGAGCCGCTCCTGGGATCAGACATCCTGCGGGAGCCCGTCGCTAAAAGTCGTCTTCGTCCTTCACCGTCTTAGGTGTGAATTTCCTTATCACGGGGGGCGGGGCCTCGATGGCCCGAGTGGGGGCGCGGAGGCCTTCCACTGGTGGGTCTCTTCGCACGGTCGCAGTCCAGCAGTCCTCGTCTGTCCTCGCGGATTCCACGAGGTCGTACTCGTCCTCCGCGTCGTCACAGTCTTCGAACTCGTCCGCCGGTGTATCAGCCGCGACCGGTCCATCGATCTTGCGCAGGATCTCCGGCCACAGCTCTTCCGGCACCGTGGAGTGGATGGCGTCGATGATGCGACCCATCTGCACCCTGAGGTCGGCGATGCTGGTTCCGCCGGCCCGGGATTCGATGAGCGCTTGCAGCCGAGCGGCGGCGACCATGCCGGTGTTCACGTCGACCCTGGTGCCCGAATCGACAAGGGTCTCATAGCCTTTGACCATGACGGTCTCGAGGAAGGCCATCGGGGTGATCGCGGTGGCCACGCCCTTGACGAAGTCGACGCCGTTCTCCTGCGCCCGCCGCTCGAGGATGCGCCGGTAGGTGGCCTTCGCGACGTTCTGCACCGGGAAGTGCCGCTTGGTGTGGTGGCGGATCGAATCGATCGTGACCCGATCGCGCTGGTCCAGCTTTGCGTTGTCCTGTTCGAGCGCGCGCAAGACCATCGCATAGCTAGCGCCGCCGCTCAGGAGATCGTTGACCTTTCGCCGCATTTCGTCGTTGCGGCACACGCGGCAGCGGGGTTCCACCGGGAGCCCGTTGATGCGCGGGGCCAACTCGTTGAATGGCGCTGTCTCGGTGTCGATCCTCACGGAGTGCTTGCAGCTGCGACACGGCCCTTCTCCATCCCGGTGCGGGGTTGTCGCCTATCAGTGTCTCAGCGCGGAGGGGGTTGTGCATGTATCAGCCCGTGTACTTTCGCGGGACTTGACGGGACTTGACGCAGCGCGAGCGAGTGGGCTGTGTTGTTGGAGCGATCTCGCTTCTGTAGGGAGCGTTGCGAAATGTGTTGACTGTTCTATAGGTTCGCCGTTCGCCCTCACGGCCTGCCGCGTGCGGGGCGGAACCGGGCGGGCCAGGCGGTGCGGCGGTGGCGTGTATGTATTGGGCCGGGGCGTGAAAACGTTCCCCGTTCCCGAAGTCGTTCCCAGTCGTTCCCCGGGACCGGGTTCTGAGAGTCGTTCCCCGTTCCCCACCCCTACATAGGGGAACGGGAACGGGGACCGCTTTTTCCGGACCGACTGATCGGGGTCGGCCGGGGAACGGCTTTGGTGGTGAGAAGTCAGTCACCCCACACCACCGCCCGCTGGCTCGCTCGTCATGGTCCGGGGCGGTCGGTCTGCGAAGTCCGAGTAGCTGTCGGAGAGCCGGTCGTCGGCTTCGCGGTACGGCCGCACCGAGGTGTAGACCCGCGACCCCGACCGCTTGCCCGGTTCGGTTTTCAGGAACCCCTCGTCCGTCAGGATATCGACGGCCAGCCGGAGGTAGGTGTTCTTGCCGGTGACCTCCTTGGTCAGCCCGTCCTTCGTGCACTCGCCCGGGTGCGCTTCGACGTGGCGGCTCACCCGCTCCATCAGCGTGGTGGGGCGGAAGTCGTCGTCCTGGCCGGCGTCGCCCTCGTTTCCCGGCGGGCAGACGGTGACGACCGTGGGACCGTCGGTGGAGTCGACCACGATCCGGGCCGCCTCCTGGGTGCGGTCGCTCTTGCGGTAGGGGCCGCAGTGCGGGCGCACGCTGCCCGGGCGGTCCTTGCCGACCCGCAGCCGCAGCTCCCCGCGCATGCCCCGGCCCAGCGCCTGGTGGACCTCCAGGGAGTAGGAGGCACCGGTCAGCCCGGCCATCTTGGTCTGCCCGCCGATGGCCCACCGGTTGCGGGTCCTGATGTCCTTGACGACGTGGTCGATGAGCACCACGGCGGCCCCGGTCGCATCGGCGATCCTGCGCGGCACCATCCGGCTCCACGCGGCCAGGTCGTCGTTGTTGATCGATGACCACGCGAGAACGGCCAGGGCTTCGGTCACCGAGTCGATGACGGCCAGCGTGTAGCGCACGGACAGCACCGCCTCCCACGCGGCCTGCTCCTGCGGTGACGAGTCCGGCGCGACCTCCGGGCGCACATAGTGGAAGTGGTCGAGGATCGCCTGTCGGTGCGCGCCGAGCTCCAGCAGGCGGGCCACCACCGACTCCTTGTCCGACTCGAAGTCGAGGTAGAGCACCGCCTCGCCGCGGTTGATCCGCACCGCCGCCTCGGCCTGCATGAGCAGCGACTTCGCCGATTCCGGCTCACCGTGCAGGCTGTGGGTCAGGCCGGGGTAGAGCAGGCACTGCCCGTCGGTGCGCTCCAGCAGGGTCGGCACCGCCGGCGGGCACTCGCCCGCGATCACCCCGCGCAGGTCGATGCGCTGCCACGACGGGGTGTCGCGCCCCGCACCACCCCCAGCCTGGCCGTCGGTGGACGCCTTCGACTCGTCGGTCTTCTGCGCCGAGGCCCGCGGTCATGTCCTGGTCCTCCTCCCGCAGCCGATCGGCCAGGCCCCGTCGCGCACCGCCGCGCACAGCGCCGAGGACACCGTGTCGCCGATGCCGCCGGCCCCGCAGTTGTGGTCGGTGTCGAGTCCCGCAGCCACGCGCGGCCCGGGCCATCACCGCCTCGGCCCGCGCCGGCGGCACCCCGCAGGCCAGCGCGATGCGGGCCAGCTTGTAGGTCGTGGCGTTCAGGGCGGCGTTGCGCCCGCCCGGCCCGGTGCTGCCGAACTCGGCCAGCAGCCCGGCCTCCGCGCGCCGGTAGTAGGGGTGCCCGCGATCACCCGGCACGCCGGCGTAGCCCGTCACGGCCGTCACCGCACGCCGCGGCCTCGGTGGCGGTTGGCGGGGGTACGTACTCGTGCAGGGTCCGGCGCAGCTCGGGCAGCGCAATCGGTCCTCCCGGCAGGTCGTGGGCGATGACCGGGCGCGGCGGGCGGTACTTGGCGTTGACCGTCCCCGGCAGGCGCAGCACCCGGGCCAGGTCGAAGATCGGGTCCAGCGTGATGCCGTGGTGTCGCGCCCACCAGGCCGGCCAGTGCCCGCCAGCACAGCAGCAGCTCTTTGGCCGCCAGCGTGGGGAAGTCCCCGCCGATCTCGCCGCCGGCCACCGCCCAGTGGACGTGCCAGCCGCCGCCGGACTCGACTATCCCCACCGGGGCCTCGCCGATCTTCTGCGACAGCTCGATGGCGAAGCCGCAGACCGTCTCGACGGTCGCGTGGCCGTTCTTGTAGCCGTCGATTTCGACCGGCAGGTCGGCCAGCCGGGTGATCTCATCGGCCCGGCCGCGCTTGGCGGTGTCGCTGCGCACCGGGTTGATCAGGAAGTAGTGATTGAAGCCAGCGCCGGCCGTCGCGACGTGGTTGGCCAGCCGGTGCGGGTCATACCCGACGACCCGATACCGCCAGGGTGAGTCGCCGGGGCGCTTCCAGCTCAGCGAGATGTATTCGCCCGCCGTGAATCCCAGACGCCGGGTCAGCTCGACGGCGTCGATCCTGTCGTCGCCGCTGTCGTACAGCACAACTCACCTCCAACCGGGGGCAGAGAGTCTGACCCCTCACCCTTTCCGGGAGCGGAGGGGCAAAAACACATTGCCGAGGGCCAAAGTTTTTGCGGCACGCCGTAGCACTCGCTATGTCAACTGGAATGGCCCCGCAGTGACGGCGCGAACTGGCTCCGGTCTTGCCCCAGGCGCGTCTCAGTCACGCCAGCGCGGTCGAGACGCTGGACACCTACAGCCATCTGTGGCCTGATTCTGACGACCGGACGCGGGACGCGATCGACTCCGTGCTCGGATCTACTGCGGACCCACTGCGGACCGAGGCGATGCCGAACAGGTAAAGGTGCAGGTCAGATGGTTTGCGCGAACGAGTTGGCCTGTAAGCCGGATTCTGTCCCTCGCCGCCGCGTACTATCACGGCGACGAGGCGGCGACCATCCATCTGGACACACCGTTGCCGGGTGCCTCGAGCGGCCTACCCGCAGGCTCGGGCGAGCAGCCCTCGAACGCCTGCGCTGCCGCACCCCCCTTGCGACATTCTTGGCCTTGCTTCGGGTGGGGTTTGCCTAGCCACTCCGGTCACCCGGAATGCTGGTGCGCTCTTACCGCACCGTTTCACCCTTACCACCGCTAAGGTGGCGGTCTGTTTTCTGTTGCACTTTTCCCGCGAGTCACCTCGGATTGCCGTTAGCAATCACCCTGCTCTGTGAAGTCCGGACTTTCCTCGAACCATTTGCCGCACCTGTCCCCCCATGGTTTGGTGAATGGTCCGCGGCCGCCCAGCCAACTCATCCGCCGTATAAACGTACTGCTTCGGGTGGCAATTCCGCGAACACGCCATACTTGACGGCATGCCCCGCGTGCCGCAGGCCCGTTATCTGCAGCGGGCCAAGGATCTGGTCGATGCCCGCTACGCCGAGGCCATCACCGTCGACGATCTGGCCGCGGCCGCCGGGCTGTCGCGGGCCCATTTCAGCCGGATGTTCACCCGGACGTTCGGCGAATCCCCGCGCTCGTATCTGCAAACGCGACGTCTCGAGCGCGCCGCGGCGCTACTGCGCCACACCGACCGGTCGGTGGCGGATATCTGCGTGATGGTCGGCCTGCAGAGTGTCGGCTCGTTCACCACGAGCTTCGCCAGGGTCTACGGGTTGCCGCCGGCCGCGTACCGGGCCAGCCTTCCGCCCGCGTCCATCTACGCGCGGGTACCGAGTTGCATCCTGCGGCGTGACACGCGACCCCACGCCGACAGCCGGGTCAAGACAGCACACGGGGAGAAGACGGCCCGCGGCGCGCGACCGTAGCGTCGTGCGCATGATGAAAATTGCAAGCGCCCACCTGTGGGTACACGACCAAGAAGAAGCACTGAAGTACTGGACCGGCAAGGTGGGTATGGAAGTGCGCGAAGACATTTCGTTGCCGGAGCTCGGCAACTTCCGGTGGCTGACTGTTGGTCCGCCTGGCCAAGACGATGTGTCCATCGTGCTGATGGCCGTGCCCGGCGAGCCGGTGATGGACGAGGCCACCAAGGCGCAGGTGCTTGACCTCACCGCGAAGGGCTTCGCCGGGACCGTCTTCCTCACCACCGACGACTGCCAGGCCACCTACGAAGATCTCAAGGCCCGCGGGGTCGAGTTCACCGAGGAGCCACACCAGATGCCATACGGCATCGACTGCGGCTTCCGTGACCCGTCGGGCAACAGCGTGCGACTCACCCAACTGGCGGAGATCCCGGCCAATACTGGTTAGGTGCGAACCTCCACCGCAGCAGTCGGCTCCGCGGCCTTCTTCGTGGTGGCCCCCGGCACCTTCGTCGGGCTGGGCCCCTGGTTGATCACCCATTGGCAGATCCCTGGGTCCAGCCCACCGTTGCGCGTGATCTTGGGCATCGTGCTCATCGTGTTGGGCCTCGTCCCGCCCGTCCACGCGTTCATCCAATTCGCCAAGGCCGGCGGCACGCCAATGCCCATCGCGCCGACCGAGCGCCTCGTGGTCACCGGTTTCAACCGATTCGTGCGCAACCCGATGTACGTCGGCCTGCTCACCGCGATCCTCGGCCAGGCACTGTTATTCGACAGTCCCTGGCTGGTGCTCTATGCGGTGATCGGCTGGATTGCCACTGCGTCATTCGTCCATTGGTATGAAGAACCGACCCTGGTGCGCACGTACGGCGAACAGTACGAGGAGTATCGCCGCAACGTGCCTGCCTGGACGCCACGCCTGACGCCATGGAAGCCGCGCGCTCAGAACGGCGGTGGTTCGTAGTTGGCGGCGAGCCAGGCTTGGCGTTGTCGTTCTCCTTCGGCGATGAGTTCGGTTCGTTGGCGTCGTTCTTGGTTGATTCGGTCGTGCCGGTCCTGTTCGCATGTCTGCTTGCGACGGGGCATCATTACGCCGCGATCGGGGCTGGGCTCATCGAGGGTCGGCACCGGCAACTCGCCAGTGGACACTTTGAGCGTCGGAAACAGCATGCCGCCAAGCGGTTCGGTGGTGTAGGTGTGCCCGGTCGGAGCCGTGAACACGATGGTGCCATCGGGAAGTTGATGGTCAGTCCAGCCGCCCGGCCCGGTATAGAACGTCTTGAGGAGATGATGTGTGCGGCAATACAACTTGTTGTTCGACGGATGGGTAGGCCCGAACGGATACGGCACCGTATGGTCCACATCGCATCGCTCAACGGGCGCATCACACCCAGGCCACCGGCACGTCAAATCCCGCCAGCGCACAAACTCCGCGGTCACCGCCGAAGGCCGATACACCGGATCCGGTGCACCGGATGGAATGACCAGCGGCTTGAGCGTCGCGGTCGTGGCGAACTCGCGCACTGATCCGGCCGGCAGGATCCCGAACCCGGGCAGATAACCGGGATGGTCGCTGCTGCCGTCGAGGGTAGCCTGATCGGCCAACACATGAATCACCACATCGCTGAGGGCTTTTCGCTCGGCCGCCACCGGGCAATCCTCGGACCCGCACTGGCACGCTAGCCGCTCCTCACCCCGGCCCAATGCCCCGCACGCATCTGCGCGGCGCTGGTCCTTTGTCCGAGGATCGGCTTCGCACACGCTGGCGGCCAATGAATCGAGCCTCTTGTCGAACGCCGCCGCATCCGGTGCGTGAATGTTGGCCCAGATCCCCGCCATCCCGGGACTGGTCTCACCGACCTCCACATACCGGTTGTCCTTGACCTTGGGCGGGACGCGCACCCCGGCCGGGTCGAACATGGCCACCCACAAGTCGACACGGTCGGTCAGCTTGGGCCCGACAGCCGCATCCACTTCACGCAATGCCGCGCCAGCGCCGCATCCAGCCGCTCCATGGCCTCCGCATCGACGTTCTCGGTGCGCGCGATGATCGTCGCGACCATCCGCTCGTCGATCACCCCGGTCGCGAACACACCCGCCACCTGCGGCAGCCGATCGCGCAGCACGCGCGCATAGTGAACCTGGCCCGACGCGGCCCCTGCTGATGTTCTGTGCCGCCGAGATCTCCGCGGCCACCGCCTCATACGGATCGGTGCACCACAGGTTGCACTCTTGCCACTCCCGGGCCCGGCGCGCATCCAACTCCCCGATCAACGCAAACCGCCGCGCAATCGCGGCCGCCTCATCGCGCGTTGCTTCACCCATGGCGTCGATGAGCGCCGCATCGGTGAAGTTTTCGAACATACATTCGATCACGTCACGCGGGTCCGACAAATCTCACGCACCGACCGGCCGCATCGTCTACAAGGTATGAACACCCGACATGCGGTAATCGACAGCCCGCTCGGCGAGCTCACCCTGGTCGCCGACGACGATGCGCTGACCGGCCTGTACTTCCGGCAGCACTGGTATCGACCGGCAACCGACACTTTCGGCGAGAGGGTCGACACGGAATCGGATCACCTATTCGCGAAGGCGCGCACTCAACTCGCCGAGTACTTGGCCGGCAACCGCGCCGACTTCGACCTCCCGATCAAGTTGCGCGGCGACGACGCACAGCACCGCGTATGGCAACTGCTAATCACCATCCCCTATGGCGAGACCGTGACATACGGAGATCTGGCCGCGGCCCTTGCCGACGGCACCACGGCCCAGGAGGTCGGGCAGGCCGTCGGCCGCAACCCGCTGAGCATCGTCGTCCCCTGCCATCGCGTGGTCGGCAGGAACGGCCAGTTGACCGGCTATGCGGGCGGCCTCAAGCGCAAGCAGTTCCTGCTCGAACTGGAAGAGCCGGCAGAGGTGAAGGCGGCGAGGTTGTTCTGATGGCTCCGACGAAATGGCAGAAACGCGTCGACTCTGGCGCCTGGGACGCAATCACCGCCGAAGTCAACAACTTTGGCGGTGCATTGCTGCCCCGACTGCTCACCAAGGCCGAGGCCGAGACGATCCGCGGGCTCTATCCCGACGACCACCTGTTCCGCGCGACGATCGAGATGCGCAGGTACCGGTTCGGCGAGGGTGAGTACCGGTACTTCCAGCAGCCGTATCCCGAGCCGATCCAAGCGCTCAAGGACGCGCTGTACCCGCGGCTGTTGCCGATCGCCCGGGACTGGTCGACCAAGCTGGGCTGGAGGTCTCCGTGGCCCGACGATCTCGACGAATGGCTGGACATGTGTCACGACGCCGGCCAAAAGAAGTCGACCGCGATCCTGCTCAAGTACGGCAAGGGCGACTGGAACGCGCTGCATCGGGATCTGTACGGCGACTTGGTGTTTCCGCTGCAGGTCGTGATAAACCTCAGCGAACCGGGCGTCGACCATACTGGCGGGGAGTTCTTGCTCGTCGAGCAGCGTCCGCGCGCACAATCGCGCGGCACAGCGACGCTGCTGCCGTTCGGTCACGGCTTCGTCTTCACGACGCGCGAGCGGCCGGTGAAATCGACCAGGGGCTGGTCGGCATCCCCGGTCCGGCACGGTGTCTCGGCCGTACGCTCGGGCGAGCGCTTCACACTCGGACTGGTTTTTCACGACGCCGCGTGAAATATGAATCACTACAAGCTAATCGGTTCGGACGGCGCACCATACCAGTCGGCCACACCCGGCACGCTCGGCGGTCATCGCGCGACGCGGATCTACGGTCGGCTGGACTGTCCATCGGCCCTGCGCGCCATCGAGCGCGGCGGCTACGCCGCGCACCGCGTGTTCTTCGCCGACGAGGCCACCGCCGTCGCCGCCGGCTACCGGCCGTGCGCCCGCTGCCTTCCCGAGCGGTACCGCGACTGGAAGAAACGCGCTTAGCGTCGACGCAGAGCGATCACGTTGTCGACGAGAGTCCCGGTCTCGCCGTCGGGTCCCGTGGCCTGCCGCTCCATTGCCTCGACCCCGACCCGTTCCCATTCGGCGGCATCGAGATTCAGCGAATCGACGACCTCCTCGGCACTGGGGAATTCGTGGTGATGGGCCAGCTTCGACGACCAGGGTGGTGGACCGGCATGGTCGACGATGAGCAAGACCCCACCGGGGCGGACGGCGCCGGCGGCGTGGTTGAGGATCCGCGGCCGATCCAACCGGATTGTGGAATGGAGGAACTGAGCCGACACCAGATCGAAAGTGCCGTCCGGAAAGCTGTCGGACAGGTCGTGCTGCGCGAAATCGATACGATCACTGAGCCCACGGGCGTCGGCATCCGTAGCGGCACGCTCCAGCGCGGTATCAGAGATGTCAACGGCCACGACGCGCCAGCCACGCTCGGCCAGCCAACACGCATCCGCACCCTCCCCGCACCCCAGATCCAGCGCCGCGCCAGGCGTCAACGTCGACGCCACCTCAGCAAGTCGGGCGTTTACACGACCGCTCCAGACCCGGTCGCGCTCGCCGTAATGCTCCTCCCAGTGCTCCTTGGCATCAGTCGTGTTCATGTCACGAGCTTGCAGGCGTCGCGTGAGGCTGCCAAGCTGGTTTGCCATGCAGGCAAAAACCGAGGAAGACGTTGACCTCCTGGTCCGCCGCCGCCTCCGCGAACTGCGCATGCAGCGCGGGCTCACGCTGGAGGATGTCGCCAGCCGGTCGAGCATCGACGTGTCCACGCTGAGCAGGCTCGAATCGGGCAAACGTCGGCTTGCGCTCGACCACCTCCCCCGACTCGCCACCGCGCTGTCCGTGAGCACCGACGAACTCCTGCGCGCGCCCGAGGCGGAGGATCCCCGGGTCCGGGGCGGATCGCACACCCATCACGACGTGACCTACTGGCCACTGACTCGCCACGGCCCGGCAGGCGGATTACACGCTTACAAGATCAGGGTCAGTGCCCGTCGGCGTACCCCGCCCGCCGAACTGCCGGTGCACGAGGGCCAGGACTGGATTTATGTGCTGTCCGGCCGATTGAGGCTGATTCTGGGCGACAAGGACTTCATCATCAAACCCGGTGAAGCCGTGGAGTTCTCGACGTGGACCCCGCACTGGTTCGGGGCTGTCGACGGGCCCGTTGAGGCGATCACACTGTTCGGAGCGCACGGTGAACGGCTCCACCTGCACCACTGACTACAGATACGCCGTCTGGTTCACCAGCCGCACCGACGCCACGGCGTCCGGATAGAACTCCGCGATGGAAAGCGAAGCAAGGTCGAGGTGCAACCGGTACAGGATGCCCGGACCGGCGTCCAACGCCATCCGGAGCAGGGTCTTGATCGGTGTCACGTGCGACACCACCAGCACGTTCTGGCCCTTGTGTTCGTTGATGATTCGTGTCTGTGCCCGACGGACGCGTTCGGCGACGCTGTCAAAGCTCTCCCCGTCGGGGGGCCTGACACCGGTATCGCGCAGCCACCGCCGGTGCAGCTCTGGGTCGCGCTCGGCCGCCTCACCGAACGTCAGCCCTTCCCATGCCCCGAAGTCCGTTTCGATCAGGTCACCCTCGACGGTGATGTCGAGGCCGAGCGCCTTCGCCGCGGTCGCCGCCGTGTCGTAGGCACGTTGCAGCGGTGAGGTGATGACAGCGTCGATGCCACCCTTCTGGGCGAGGAACTGCGCGGCGGCCTCGGCTTGCCGCCTGCCGACGTCGGTCAGCGCCGGGTTGCCACGGCCGGAATACCGCCGCTGCGTCGACAACTCGGTCTGCCCGTGGCGAAGCAACAGGAACCGGGTCGGCGCACCACGGGCACCGGTCCAGCCAGGGGACGACGAGGAGGTCTGCGATTCCACGGGCGCCTCTGCGGGACTGTCGATTTCGGCGGCGGCGTCCATTGCCTCGTTGGCCAGCCGGTCGGCGTGGCTGTTCTTTGAACGCGGGATCCAGGTGTAGGTGATGTGGTCGAAACGGGTGGACAGCGCGGTGGCCTGTTGATGCAACGCGGCAATATCGGGATGTTTGACCTTCCAGCGGCCCGACATCTGTTCCACCACCAGCTTGGAGTCCATCAACACGTCGACGTCGGTGGCACCGAGCTTGGCGGCCTCCTCGAGTGCCGCGATCAGCCCGCGGTATTCGGCGACGTTGTTGGTGGCACGCCCGATGGCCTGCTTGCTCTCCGCCAGCACCGTAGCGTGGTCGGCCGACCACACCACCGATCCGTATCCGGCAGGCCCCGGGTTGCCACGCGACCCGCCGTCCGCCTCGACAACGACCTTCACGCGCCGGTCGCCTTGACCCGCAACAAGATCGCTCCACACTCCGGGCAGCGCAACACCTCATCGTCGGCCGCCGCGGAGATGCGTGCCAGCTCGCCCTTGTCGATCTCGATCCGGCAGGCACCGCAGCGACGCCCCTGCAGCGGTCCCGCGCCGGCCCCGCCGCGCGTCCGTTGACGTTCGTACAGCGCGGCGAGGTCCGCGTCCAGCTCGGCGATGAGTTCGTCTCGCCGAGAGACGGATTGGTGTCGCAGCTGATTGATCTCGGTACGCGCCTCGTCGCACGCCCGTTGGGCTTCGGTCAGCTTGTTCTGCAGCTCGTCGATCTCGGCCAGCCCGCCTGCCTGCCGAGTCTGCAGCTCCTCGCGGCGCTCCATGACCTCCAGCAGCGAATCCTCCAGGCTGGACTGTCGTCGCTCCAACGTCTCCAGCTCATGTTGCAACTCGGTGAGCTGCTTGGCGTCGACGGTGCCCGCCGCCAGCAGCGACCGGTCGCGGTCCTCACGTTGCCGGACCGCGTCGATCTCGGACTCGAACTTGGCCACCTGTCCGTCGAGGTCCTCGAGTGCGATCTGCACGGTGGCGAGACGGTCATTCGCCTCGCGGTGCGCCGACTGCGCCTCCTCGAGTTGCTGCTGCGCAGGCAGATTCTTGGCCCGGTGTTCGATGCGGCTCAGCTCTGCGTCGAGCTCGGCAAGTTCGAGCAACGAACGTTGTTGAACTACTTCAGCTTTCATATCTCGTTTCTCTCGACATTCCACGGATCGGTGCGTACCGCCGACACCCGCACCGGCAGTGAGTCGCTGAAATGGCGTCGCAGCAGGTCGGCCGCCTGGGTGCACCACGGGAATTCACTGGCCCAATGCGCGACGTCGACCAGCGCGACATCCGAAGCGCGCCTGTGCTCGTCGGCGGGATGGTGCCGCAGATCGGCGGTGACGTAGGCCTGTACACCAGCGTCCGCCACCGTGTCGAGCAGCGAGTCACCCGCTCCCCCGCACACCGCGACCCGCGACACCTTCGCCTCCGAATCGCCCGACGCCCGTACGCCCCATGAGGTGCCGGGCAGCACATCGTGTACGCGGGAAACGAAGGCGGACAACGCCTCCGGCCTCGGTAGGGTGCCGACCCGACCCAGCCCTACATCGCGCGGCACGGCGGCCAACGCGAAGATGTCGAAGGCGGGCTCCTCGTAGGGATGCGCGGTCCGCACCGCGGCCAGCACATGTGAGCGCAGCCGCGTCGGCGCGATCACCTCCACCCTGTCCTCGGTTACCCGCTCGACGGTGCCGACACTGCCGATCGTCGGCGACGCCCCGTCGTGTGGCAGGAACTGTCCGATGCCGGACACGCTCCAGCTGCAGCGCGAATAGTCACCGATGTGGCCAGCGCCCGCGGCGAACATCGCTTCCCGCACCGCGTTGGCGTTTTCGGCGGGCACGAAGACCACCCACTTGTCCAGGTCGGCTCCCACCGAAATCGGCGCCAACACCTCTTCGACGCTCAGCCCCAACGCGTCGGCGAGCGCGTCGGACACCCCTGGCGAGGCCGCGTCGGCGTTCGTATGGGCCGTGAACAAGGCACGTCCGGTGCGAATCAACTGGTGCACGAGGGCGCCCTTGGCCGTGCTGGCGGCGACGGTGTCGACGCCACGCAGCAGCAGGGGGTGGTGCGCGAGCAGCAGCCCGCCCTCGGGTACCTCGGCGACGACGGCAGCGGTGGCGTCGACGGCGACGGTCACCGTCTCGACAGGTTCGGCCGGGTCGCCGCAGACCAGACCCACCGAATCCCAGTCCTGCGCCAGCCGAGGCGGATAAGCCGCGTCGAGCACGTCGATGATGTCGGCCACCTGCACGCTCATCGACAGAACCGGCCAGTCAGTGCGCACCGCGGCGTGCAGGAATTCGCCGTCGAGCCCGATGAAGGTGTCACAATGCCGCACGGCGATGCCCTTGCCGTCCAAGTGCTTTCGCATCAACTCAGCGTCCGGCACGGTGAACAGGACGAAGGGTGCGCAGCCATCGACGACATCCAGGCCGATGCTAGTCGGCCCGGCCCCCATGCCGACGCGCGAGCCCGGCCAGCGACCCACGTCTTGGTCAGACTGCGCAGCACCACCACGTCGGGAGGCGACTCGCCCGCCACCGAGGCCGGGTTGGTCGGGTTGCCGACCACGACGAGGGCCGCCAGCCGGTTGACCAGCCATGACGGCCGCTCGGAGGCGCGGACATTGACGGCGAAGTCGAGCATGCCGGGCGCTGCGGCCTGGTCGCCGCGGGAGCGTGCGGCGGCACGGGATTGACTTGCCACAGCACGACAGTAGTTCCCCGCCAGCCCGGCCAGCGGGACGACCGTCGACGTCGGCGACAATGGAGGCGTGACAGAAACCCTGCGCAGTACCGTCGCGGCGCGCCCGCAGTTGGTGATCTTCGACCTCGACGGCACCCTGACCGACTCGGCGCAGGGCATCGTGTCCAGCTTCCGGCACGCACTCGGCCAGGTCGGCGCCGTGGTGCCCGACGGCGATCTGGCCAGCCGCATCGTCGGCCCTCCGATGCATCACACGCTGCGCGAGATGGGGCTCGGCGAGGACACGGACGCCGCGATCGCCGTCTACCGAGCGGACTACAGCACCCGCGGCTGGGCGATGAACAGGCTCTTCGACGGCATCGCCGCGCTGCTGGCCGACCTGAAGGCCGCCGGTGTGCGGTTGGCGGTGGCCACCTCTAAGGCGGAGCCGACGGCGCGGCGGATCCTCGCGCACTTCGGACTCGACGGGCACTTCGAGGTCATCGCAGGCGCCAGCGTCGACGGCGCCAGGGCGACCAAGTCCGACGTCCTCGCGCACGCGCTCGCGCAACTGCATCCGCTGCCCGACCGCGTGTTGATGGTCGGCGACCGGTCTCACGACGTCGAAGGAGCGGCCGAACACGGCATCGACACCGTGGTGGTCGGTTGGGGCTACGGACGCAAGGACTTCGCGGAGCCGCACGCCGTGAGCGTGAGGGCACACGTCTGTTCCATCGACGACCTTCGTGAGGTGCTCGGTGTCTGAACCGCTCCACGTCACCTTCATCTGCTCGGGCAACATCTGCCGGTCGCCGATGGCGGAGAAGATGTTCGCCCACCAGATCAAGGACCGCGGCCTGTCCAACGAGGTGCGAGTCACCAGCGCCGGAACCGGGGACTGGCACGCCGGCGACGCCGCCGACCAGAGGGCCTCGCACGTGCTGCGCGAACACGGCTATCCCAGCGCGCACTGCGCCGCCCAGATCGACAACGAGCACCTGTCGGCCGATCTGGTCGTCGCGCTCGGCCGCAACCACGCGCGGATGCTGCGCGAAATGGGTGTGCCCGCCAACAAGATCCGGATGCTGCGGTCATTCGATCCGCGGTCAGCGGCGCACACCCTCGACGTCGAAGACCCGTACTACGGCACCCAGGACGATTTCGAAGACGTGTTCGCCGTGATCGAGGCGGCGCTGCCCGGGCTGCACCACTGGGTTGACGAACAGCTTGCCGGCCGGGGAATCGCGAGCTGATGCGGCGCTGGGCATTTCTGCTGCGGCCGGCGTGGCTGGCCTTGTTCGTCGTGGTGATCGCGTTCGCCTACCTGTGCTTCACAGTTCTGGCGCCTTGGCAGCTGGGCAAGAACACCAAGACGTCGCGGGAGAACACCCAGATCTCGAACTCGCTGACCGCCGATCCGGTGCCGCTGAGAACCCTGCTGCCGCATCAGGATTCGTCGGCGCCGGACGTTCAGTGGCGGCGGGTGAGGGCGACCGGACACTATCTGCCCGATGGGCAGGTGCTGGCCCGGCTGCGTGTCGTCGACGGTGACCCTGCGTTCGAGGTGCTGACGCCGTTCGCCGTCGACGGCGGCCCCGTGGTGTTGGTCGACCGCGGATACGTGCGGCCCGAGCAGGGCTCGAAGGTGCCGACGATTCCGCCTCCACCGACCGGACCGGTGACGATCATCGCGCGGCTGCGCGACTCCGAGCCGGTGGTGCAGGGAAAGGATCCGTTCCGCCAGGACGGGGCGCAGCAGGTGTATTCGATCAACAGCGCGCAGATCTCGACCCTCGCCAGGGTCCCGCTGGCCGGCTCGTATCTGCAGCTGGTCGAGGATCAGCCCGGCGGCCTCGGCGTCATCGGCTTGCCCCAGCTCGATGCCGGTCCGTTCCTGTCGTACGGCATCCAGTGGATCGCGTTCGGCATCGTGGCCCCGATTCTGTTGGGCTACTTCGTGTACGCCGAGATCCAGCAGCGCCGACGCGAGCGGGCAGCAGCGTCGGACGCGGCCGCCGCTCCACTTACAACCGAGCAGAAGCTTGCCGACCGATACGGCCGACGGCACTGAGGCAGACTGCGACGGCCGCGGCCTGCACGATTCGCGACAGCCGCACCGCCCGGGCGAGATCCGAGACATCGGGAGCTCGCCCGTCGCCGAGCGTCGGCCTGATCTCCAGTTCGTGCGCGTACTGCGTCGGTCCGCCGAGCCGCACGCCCAGCGCTCCGGCGAAGGCGGCCTCCACGACACCCGCGTTGGGGCTGGGGTGACGGGCCGCGTCGCGGCGCCACGCACCGAGCGCTTCGGCGGGTGATCCGCCCACCAGAGGGGCGCAGATCGCGGCCAGCAGGGCTGTCACACGAGCCGCGATGAAGTTCGCTGCATCGTCGAAACACGCTGCAGCCCAGCCGAATCGGACGTAACGGGGCGACCGGTTGCCGATCATCGCGTCCAGCGTGTTGGCGCCGCGGTACACCAGCACCGCGGGCACCCCGCCCACCGCGGCCCAGAACACGGGCGCGACGTGTGCGTCGGAGGTGTTCTCGGCGACCGATTCAAGTGCCGCCCGTGCCAGCCCGGCCGAGTCGAGCGCGGTCGGGTCGCGTCCGCACAGCGACGGCAACAGCCGCCGGGCGGCTGCCACGTCTCCGGCCTCCAACAGGCCTGCCATCTGATGACCGGTGCGGCTCAACGACGTTCCGCCCAGCGCGATGAACGTCGCCGCCGCCGTGGCAACGGCCGTCCACCCCGGACCGCTCCGCCGGGCGGCCCGCTCGATGGCGACACCGAGCACACCGAGCGCCCCGAGCAGTGCCCCGGCGTGCAACGCCCCGGCGCGGCGGGAATCGGCGTAGGTCAGCTGCTCCAAAGCCGCTGCGCCGCTGCCGAACAGCGCCACCGGGTGCCCGCGACGCGGATCGCCGAACAGCACGTCGGCGAGGTAGCCGGACGCGATCCCCGCGACCCGGCCCCGACATGCTGGCGCAATCACCCCGGGAGCGTCTCACAAGTGGTCTACTCGGATTCGTGAGGCTGGGTCCACCGGCGCACCCGACCCGGGTCGTCGATTTGCTGAACCCCGCCGCGGTCCTGCTGCCCGCGGCGAACGTGATCATGCAGCTGGCGTCGCCTCCGGTCGGATATGGCGTGCTTGAGAGCCCCGTGGACAGCGGCAACGTCTACAAGCACCCGTTGAAGCGGTCTCGCACCACCGGTTATTACCTCGCGGCGGCCACCGTCGGGACCGACGCGGACCGTGCACTCGTCCGCAAAGAGATCGACAAGGTGCACGCGCTGATCCGCTCAACCGCGTCGAGTCCGTTGTCCTACAACGCATTCGATCCTCACTTGCAACTGTGGGTCGCCGCCTGCCTGTACCGCTACTACATCGACCAGCACGAGTTCCTCTACGGACCACTCGACGAGGCCGCCGCCGACGCGGTGTATCAGGACGCCAAGAAACTGGGCACCACACTGCAAGTTCGCCAGGACATGTGGCCATCCGACCGGGTCGCCTTCGACGAATATTGGACGCGTTCGCTCGAGGGGCTGCGGATTGATCCGCCGGTACGGGAGCATCTCTACGGAGTTGCCACGGCGGTGTTTCTGCCAACGCCGCTTCGACAGCTGCTCGGCCCGCTGAACCTCTTTGCGACGACCGGTTTTCTGCCCCCGGAATTCCGCACGCATATGCGACTGCCGTGGACGAGCGGGCAGCAGCGGTCGTTCGAACTCATGCTGACCGCCCTGCGGATCGCCGACCGCGTTATCCCCCGCGACGTCTGGCTGTTGTGGTACAGCCTCTACCTGCGCAGCATGCGGACCCGCGCGCGCCTCGGCTGGCGAATCATGTGACCCGCCTGCCGTGGCACGCCCCCTCGTCTGCATTTCGTCAAGGGTCCGATTCGTGTCTGTCGGCGTCATGCCGGTGATGTCCGAGCCTTCACTGCAATGCCGATCGTGATAAGGATCTTCGCGTTCGTCCGCGGCAGGGTCGATGATCACAGGTGAACCGGGCGCCGCCCGGTGACGTATCTAGCACGTCTACGTGATGTGAACAGTGAGGAGTCAACAATGGCCTTCCCGGCGCTCAACCACGTCGCGCTCACCGTGCGCGACCTCGACGTCAGCGGAACTTGGTACCAAGCATTGATCGGTGCCGAACCGGTGCTCGACGAGCACACCGACGCAGGTTTCCGACATCTGGTGTGGGCATTCGACAACGGCACGCTGTTTGGCATCCATCAGCACGACCGGGCGGCCGGCGATAAGAACTTCACCGAGTTCCAGACCGGGCTCGACCACGTCGGATTCGGGTGCGCGAGCCGCGCCGAGCTGCAGTCCTGGGTCGAACGGCTCGAAAGCCTGGGGATCGAGCACGGCGGAATCGTGGACGCCCCGTACGGTTCGGGCCTGAGCTTCCGCGATCCCGACGGCATCGCGCTGGAGTTTTTCGCTCCGCCGGAGTAGAGGCGGCGACGGGCGTCTCGACGTATACCGCGCTTCTACTCAGCTGCGCTCGACGGGTGCTTGATGCTGTCGACAAACGATTTCGGCCCCTGCTTCACGAAGTCGTTAACGCTGTTTGCAAACAGGCCGGCGGCGCTGATTAACCTGGCGACAATCAGGATTTGTTTCATCGTTCCCCCTCGCTCATGGTTCTTGGATAGAGCGCGCATGCTTCAGCTAACGCAGTCCAGCGCCAGTATCCGCGATTTGCACCCATTTTCTTGACCGTCAGCCGACTTTGGCGAAACTCACGCGGCAAGCGTCCGCGGGGGGTGGGGGTTAGGACCGGGGTTGGGTTTGGAGGACGATACGGAGGTTGGCTTTGGCCTGGTGTTGCCACGCTTCCTCGGCTTGCTCAAGCGGATAGGTCTCGATGATCGGCCGGACACCTTTGAGGACAGCGAAGTTCAGCGTGTCCTCGCTGTCCTGGGCGACACCGCTGTACCAACCCGACACGCTGAGGCGGCCGTCGGCGAGGTCGTGGCCGGTGACCTGCATCGGATCGCCGCCCTCCAAGACGATCAGCTGACCGTTGGGGCGGAGCCCCTTGACCAGGTCGGTCTGGAGTTCCGCACGGGAGACTGTCGCGAGCACGGCCGACGCGCCGCCGAGGGCCTTGAGCGCCTCGCCCACGTCGCCCTCGGTGCTGTCGATGTACTCGTCCGCACCGAGCCGCCGCGCCAACTCCTCCTTGTCCCGACCTCGGTTGATCGCGACGGTCCGGAAGCCCATCTTGTCCGCGAACTGGATCGCGAGGTGCCCGACCCCACCGACGCCCTGGACCGCGACCGTGTCACCCAGTCCGGCATGCGCGTGCCGCAGCGCGTTGAACGCGGTGACCCCGGCACACATCAACGGCGCCACCTCCTCGAAGGTCAGCCCCTCGGGAATCCGCGCCACCGCGTCCTGCGGTGCCACCATGTATTCGGCGTACCCACCGTCGTACGACATACCGACGATCGTGCGGCTGAGACAGTTGGTGAAGTCACCCCGCCGGCAGTACTCGCAGGTGAAGTCGACGCCACCGGCCCAGCCGACGCCGACCCACTGGCCGACCTGCCAGACCTCGACCCCTGCACCGACCGCGTCGACGACCCCGGCGATCTCGTGGCCCGGGACCCGCGGCAGCTTCGTGCCGAACAGGGCGTTGCGGGGAATCGCGTCGCCGCCGCAGATACCGCAGGCGTGCACCTTCACCCGGACCTGCCCCGGCCGGGGCTCCGGTAGCGGCATGTCGACCACCACGAAGGGTCCACCGGCCTGCTGAACCTGGGCCGCGCGCATTGTCGCTGTCATCGTTGTTCTCTCTCCCTCAGTGCATTCCGCCGTCGGCGACCAACTGCTGGCCGGTGATCAGTGCGGCGTCGTCGCCGGCCAGGAAGGCCACCACTCCCGCCACGTCCTCCGTCGTACCCAAGCGGCCGATCGGCACCATCGCGACCAGGCTCTGCTTGTACTCGTCGTTCGCCGGGTCGGTGAAGATGCCCGCACCGTCGATCGGCCCCGGCACGACGTTGTTCACGGTGATGCCGCGCGGACCCAGTTCGAGCGCGAGTACCCGCGCCAGGTAGCCGGTCGCGACCTTGCTGGTGCCGTACAGGCCGACACCCAACTGCGGGACGGTGGTGGTGTTCGACGAGATCGTGATGATCCGACCGTTGTCGGTGATCCGCCGCGCCGCTTCGCGCAGGACGAAGTACGGCCCCTTGGTGTTGACCCGGAAGAGCAGGTCGAAGTCCTCCTCGGCGACGTCGGCCACCGCGACGTTCACCTTCTCCATCCCGGCGTTGGCGACCACGATGTCGACCTGACCGAACGCCTCGATCGTCGCGTCGTACAGGCGCTCGATCCCGTCCACTCCAGACACGTCGGCCGCGACCGTGATCACTCCGACACTGAGGGCCTCGGCAGCCGCCCGCACCTCGTTCGCGGCGTTCTCGTCGCGGGAATAGTTGACGACGACATTGGCGCCCTGCGCGGCCAGCCGCAGCAGGATAGCCCGGCCCAGCCCCTTCGACGAGCCGGTGACGAGCGCCGTTTTCCCCTTCAGCGTCATACTTACGTTCTCCCATCAAGTCGCCTGCTTCGATCCACCGGCGTGGCCGGACCGAACGGCGTTGATCTTCTCGGCGAGATTGACCTTGCCGCTCATGAGTTGGCTGGCATCATCGCTTGCTGTTTTGTCGCGGCCGGTTCAGAAATCAACTCCGCGGCGCGTTCGGCGATGGCGTAGACGGTCGCGATGGTGTATCCGGTCACGATCGAGGGCATGACGGAGCTGTCGGCCACTCGGATCCCGCTGATCCCGCGCACGCGCAGCGCGGTGTCGACGACTGCCAGGTCGTCGGTGCCGATCCGGCAGGTCCCGACCGGGTGGTTGATCGAGCCCAAGGTCTCAGCGATGTAGCTACGCAAGCCGGCGTCGTCGTCGATCGCTGGCCCGGGTGCAACCTCGCCGGCACGCCACGGGCCGAGCGCTTCGGCTTGCCCGATCTCGCGGGCGGCGCGCACGGCGTGGACCATCAGGGCGTAGTCGTGGTCGTCGCCGTAATGGTTCGGGTCCAGCACCGGAGCGCTGCCCGGTTCGCTGCTGGCCAGCCGTACGCTACCCCGGCTGCGAGGTGTGGTCAGGGCCGCCGAGATGCAGTAGCCGTGCTCAACCGCGGTGGCCAGATGCCCTGGGGCATCGAGAAACAGGATCTGGAAGTCGGGTGTCTCGAGCGCCGGGTCGCTGCGCAGCAGGCCGAAGGCCTCGCCGTGGTTATTGCGTGCGGCTGGGACCGGTCGCGCGGAGCGGTACACCACATTGGTGATCGGGTGATCATGAAAGTTGGATCCGACCCCGGGCAGATCCAAAACAACGTCGACTCCGACCTGTTCGAGATGCTCGGCCGGTCCGATGCCCGAGAGCATCAGCAGTTGCGCCGAGCCGATACTGCCCGCGGTCAGGATGACCTCGCCCGAACAGCTGGCTGAGATCAGGTCGTGCCCCCTGCTGTACACCACACCGGTGCAACGGTCGCCGGCGATATGCAGGCGGTGTACCAGGGCGTCGGGCACGATCTGCAGGTTGGGACGCGCCAGCACCGGGCGCAGGTAGGCGTCGGCTGCGCTCTGTCGTCTGCCGCCCACGATGTTCAGATCGAGCAACCCGAAGCCGACGTCCAGGCCGCCGCTGATATCGGCGGCCAGGCGGTGTCCTAGCTCGGCCGCGGCATCCAGGCAGGCCACAATCACCGGATTGGGCGGATCGGCCGGTCCGACCGTGAGTGGGCCACCGATACCCCGTACGCGCGGATCGCGGCCAGCGGCGTTCTCGCTGCGCTGGAAATACGGCAGCAGGTCCTCAAAGCCCCAGCCCTTCGCGCCCGCGCAGACCCAAGCGTCATAGCTCGACCGGTGTCCGCGGACGAAGCCCATCGCGTTGATTGCCGATGATCCACCGAGCGCCCGGCCGCGGGCCAACGGCGCCGACGTCCCGGTCGCGGCCTGCTTGACGGTGATGTCGCCCCAGTTCGCTGGGCCAGCCAACAGAGTGGGCCAGGCCGGCGGTACGGCCATCGCGTCGAGCGGTTCTGCCGGGCCGGCCTCCAACAACAGCACGCGTGTCGAATCGTTTTCGGTTAGCCGTGCGGCGATCACGCAGCCCGCCGTGCCACCGCCCACCACGATGTAGTCAAACGAGTTCATGACCGTTCCTTTCAAGGTTGTAGTCGCCTCCAGCAACGAACGAACTATTTAGTTTGTAACGATACTGGTGCGTGCTCTTCATGTCAAACCATCCGGATAGTTCGTTAAACTGGGTGGGTGACCGACACAGGCGACCGCCCAGAATCAAGACGACGCCGCGACTCCGCCGCCAGCAAGCGGCGACTGCTGGCCGCGGCCGCCGACGAGTTCGCCGCCCGAGGAATCGCCGGTGCCCGCGTTGACCGGATCGCGTCGGCCGCGCAGGCCAACAAGCGGTTGATCTATGACTATTTCGGCGACAAGGACGGACTGTTCGACGCCGTGATGGATGCGAACATGGACAAGGTCATCGGGGCGAACCCAATGGACGCCAATGACCTGCCCGGCTACGCGGGCCGATGGTTCGACTACAGCCGCGAGCACCCCGACGAGATGCGACTCTTCGACTGGGCGCGGCTCGAACGGCGCCTGGGTCCCATTGCCCTCGGCAAACGCACACAGTCCTATCGGCGCCGGCTCGCCGCGATCGAGGCCGCCCAGCGAGAGGGAACAGTGAGCACCCGCCTCTCGCCCGAACAGATCCTGATGGCCATTGAATCCCTCTGTGTGGGTTGGCTCTCGACGACCCCCCCATTCCTCGCCGCCGCCGACAAGCACACCCCGGAACATCGCAATCCCCAGCCGCTGCTTGGCAACGAAGGGGTGCTGAGCCGGGCCCGGGAGGTCATCGTCGACACCATCCGCCGACTCATTGCCTAATAACACCATCAAAGACCACGCTTACCTGGGCTTCGTCAGATCTGTGTCAGTCGCTGATTGTCACTAAGCCGTCGGAATCCGCACATCGTGTTGCCGAAGCAGGTTCTGATGCGGGTTTGGCACCCGCGGCGGGCTCGGCTGTCGATGGCAGCTGGCCGTTAGGCTGGGGCGTTGCTGACAAAGATTTCTGGTTTCGTGGTCGACCCTGATTGCATGTCGCGTTTCCAGCTGCTTTCAGCTGCGCCAGTAGGTTTTTGAGTTGTCGGCGCAGCGCCGCGATCGCTTGTCGGATGGCCGACCGTTGGTTGATACCAGTAGTGAAATTTCTCACCGTCTACTGTCGGCGCGAGAGGACCGTCGGCCAGGTTCGCCTAAGTAATCTTGTAATCTTCGCTAGCGTTGCTGTGCCGCAGGCGTTTTCGTTGAATTAGAGTTCGAGTCCACATCCCTGGTCGCGGCGGCGTTGGCGCTCAGCAGTCTGCTGTGTGGTGGCGGTGATGCGTTGGTAGGCGCCGTCGCAGGCGGATTCAAGCCTCCCAATCTTCGGACAGCGCGGCTAAATCCAGAGTGTCGGTAACAACCGGCTGTACCGGTCGCTCGGCCAAAGCCTCTCCTCGATCCGCGGGCCGAACAGGTCCCTCCTCCACTTCACACCGGTCCGCGTGACCCACCGTCCGTGGACGCCAGTCTCATTGGGCCCTAGCACGCAATCGACCGGGTGTGCGAACCCAGCGGGCACACTCTTGGCACACTGCGGGTTCATCCGTCAAGCCCGATTGGATCGCGGTATGACGTTGACCTGTGAAAACACCGGTGGG
>CAVYPI010000039.1:0-63939 GCA_963770125.1 uncultured Actinomycetota bacterium
TTATGCCGATGTCGGCATAAGCACGATTATGCCGACCTCTGTGTTATGCCGACCTTCGGTGGAAGATGTTGTCGGGCAGGGTGATTGCCGTCTCGGGGTCGGCATAACGATATGGCTGTGATCATCGTCTTCTTCCGGTTGGCGAGAGAAGGAGACGAGGATGGGCGTGCCGGCAAGCAGGGTGAGCAGGGTTGTGATGACGGGGCCGCTGGCTCCGTTCGCTGGCGTCTACGAGCAGGAGCTGAAGCGGCGGGGATATACACCGCTAACGGCGGTCAACCAGTTGCGTCAGGTGGCGCGGCTGAGCCAGTGGCTGCAGACGAACGGGCTGGCGGTCGGTGAGCTGACCGGCGAGCGGGTCGAGGAGTTCCTGGCCTTCCAGCGGGCGAGCGGGCGACACCGCGCGCAGTGGTCGCGTCCGGGCCTGTTGTGTCTACTGGATGTGCTGCGGGGGCTGGGGGTGGTAGCGGTCGAGCAGCCGGCGCGGGCGGATTCACCCGAGCAGCTGGTGCTGGCGTCGTTCGAGCGCTACCTGCTGGCCGAGCGCGCCTTGGCGACCGGCACGGTCCGCGGCTATGTGAGCCATGCACGCCGGTTTCTGCGCGGATTGCCTTCTGGCCGTGAGCTTGCTGACGTGACTGCCGCCGACGTGACAGCGGCGGTGCTGCGGGAGTCCGCGGCGGTATCGGTGAGCGCGGCGCAGTTCTTCGTGGCGGGCCTGCGGTCGTTTCTGCGGTTCTGTTTCCTCGTCGGGCTGGTGCCGGTCGATCTGTCCCAGGCGGCGCTGCCGGCGACCGGACGACGGCGCTCCATGCTGCCCCGGGGGATCGGCACGGCCGATGCCAGGGCGCTGCTGGTGAGCTGTGATCGTCGCACGGCGGTGGGCCGCCGTGACTACGCGGTGATCATCACGCTGTTGCGGCTGGGCCTGCGCGCCGGCGAGGTCGCGGGCCTACGACTCGATGACATCGACTGGCGGGCAGGCGAACTCGTGGTGCGCGGCAAGGGCACCCGGGTCGACCGACTGCCGCTGCCCACCGACGTGGGCGGGGCGATCGCCGACTACCTCATGCGGGGACGGCCGGCCAACCACCGACGGGAGCTGTTCGGGCGGGCCAGGGCGCCGTTCGGGCCGATCGCGGCCGGCACGATCTCCTCGACGGTGCGCCGGGCCTGCCGGCGAGCGGGCATCGCCGAGGTGGGAGCGCACCGGCTGCGCCACACTGTGGCCTGCGAGATGGTCGGCGCGCAGGTCCCGCTGGTGGCGATCGCGCAGGTGCTGCGGCATCACAGCCTGCAGAGCACCGCGATCTACGCCCGCGTGGACATCGACCAGCTACGCGCGCTGGCGGCGCCGTGGCCAGGAGGTGCACGGTGACCAGCGCGCTGAGTAGCCACGCGCAGGATTATCTGCGGTTGCGCCGGGCGCTCGGGTTCAAGCTGGACCGCGCAGGGCAACTGCTCCCACAGCTGCTGACCTACCTCGAGGCGGCAGGGGCAGCCACGATCACCAGCGACACGGCGATCGCGTGGGCGCGGCTGCCCGAGCGTGCGCACCCCAACCATTGGGCCGCGCGCCTGGCCATCGCCCGCGGCTTTGCCCGCTACCTGCAGACGATCGATCCGGCCACTGAGGTACCGCCGCCGGGTGTGTTCCCCACCCGCCGGCACCGACCCACGCCCTACCTGTGGTCGCAGGGCGAGATCTACCGGCTGCTCGAGGGCACGCGAGCGCTGCGTTCGCCGTTGCGGGCCGCGACCCACGAGGCGCTGTTCGGGCTGCTCGCCACCGCCGGCATGCGCATCGGTGAGGCGATCGGGCTGCAGCGCGGCGACGTCGACCTGGATGCCGGTCTCGTCACGATCCACCAGGCCAAGTTCGACCGCGCCCGGCTCGTGCCGCTGCACCCCAGCACCACCGAGGCGTTGCGCCGCTATACCGCCGAGCGTGACCGGCTGTGCCCCAGACCGCGCTCGCAGGCCTTCTTCCTCTCCGGTGCGGGCACCACGCTCACCCGCAGCGGCGTAGAAAAGACGTTTCGAACAATCACCACCGCCATCGGCGTTCGCACCGCCACCGTGCACCCGCGGGTCCACGACCTTAGACACAGTTTTGCTGTCGACACCCTGATCCGCTGGCACCAAGGCGGGGTGAACGTCGACGAGCACATCGGCGCCCTGTCCATCTATCTCGGCCATGTCAGCCCGGCAGATACCTACTGGTACCTGTCGGCCTGCCCGCAGCTGATGACGCTGGCCGCCGAGCGGCTGCAGGTTCGGTACGGAGCAGGACAATGAGCGCGCTGGCCCCGGCGTTGCAGGCCTACTTCACCCAGCGGCTGATCAGCCAACGCGCGGCCAGCCCGAACACCATCGCCGCCTACAAGCACACCTTCCGTTTACTGCTGGCCTTCGCCTCGCGACGCACCGGCACACCGCCGAGCCGGTTGGACATCGCCGAGCTCGACGCCGCGCTGATCACCGCGTTCCTGGACCACCTCGAGCGTGACCGGCACAACCGGCCCACCACCCGCAACCACCGGCTCGCCGCGATCCACTCGCTGTTCGGTTACCTCGCCCTGCACCATCCCGAGCATGCCGCGTCGATCCAGCGGGTGCTCGCGATCTCACCCAAGCGAACCGAGCGCAACCTGCTCACCTACCTCACCGATCCCGAGGTCGATGCCCTGCTCGCGGCCTGTGACCAGACCACCTGGACCGGTCGGCGCGACCACGCCATGTTCGCCCTGGCCATCCAGACCGGGCTGCGGATCTCCGAACTCGCCGGACTCACCCGCACCGACATCACGCTCACCGCCGGCGCGAACGTGCACACCGTCGGCAAAGGCAGGAAACACCGGCGCACACCGCTGGTGCCGGCGACCACCGCGGTGCTCAAGGCCTGGCTACGGCAGTGCCCGGGAGCCCCCACCGATCCGCTGTTCCCGGCCATCACCGGCGGGCCGCTCAGCCGCGACGCGATCGAACACCGCCTCGCCCGCGACGTCGCCCACGCAGCCACGAATTGCCCGTCGATCCAGGCCAAGCGGGTCACCATGCACACCCTGCGCCACACCGCCGCCATGCGACTCCTGCTGGCCGGCAACGACATCACCGTCATCGCCTTGTGGCTCGGCCACGAACAGATCGCATCGACCAACATCTACCTGCACGCCGACATGACCCACAAGCAACAGGCCATCGACCGCACCAAGCCGCTCACGACCACACCCGGTCGCTACCACCCATCCGACGCCCTGCTCGCCTTTCTCGACGCCCTCTGATTATGCCGACCCCGAGACGGCAATCACCCTGCCCGACAACATCTTCCACCGAAGGTCGGCATAACACAGAGGTCGGCATAATCGTGGAACCGTAGGTCGGGGCGTCCAGCAGCCTCACGCGCGGCGTAGAAGCGGCGGTAGAGCGTGCGACGGGGCCAGATGCCCACCGTGGTGGGCAGGGAACAGCAGCGCATCCGGTTCGTTGCCCGACATGGGCGGCCAGGTGTGCCTGGATGATCAGCACCAGGTGCGGAGGGACGGCGACGTCACGGGTTCCGGCGTCGCTCTTGGGCGTGGTGATCCGGAAGCCGTCCTCGACACGCACCACGGCGCGCTCGATGCGGATGACGCCGATGCGCTTGTCGGCGTCCAGATCGACGTCGCGGCGCCGCAACTCGGTGAGTTCGCCGAACCGCAGCGCGCACCAGGACGCCAGCAGGATCATCGCCGCGTACCGCTCGGGCATCGCCTGGGTCAGCTTCGCCAACTCGGGCAGGCTGGCCGGTCGGATCTGGTGCTTGCGCTTCGTGGTCGCGGCGCCACGGATCACGCACGGGTTCAGGCCGACCTTCCCGTCGCTGGCGGCGGTGCCCATGATGCTGCGCAACAGCCCGTAGGCGTGCGACCGGACCGTGGGCTTGTCGGCGCCGAACCCGGTGAACCAGGACCGCACCTCGTCGCTGGTGATCGACGCCGGTGGCCTGGAACCGAACGCGGGAATCAGGTGCTCGTCGAGCAGCCAGCGGTAGTGCGCGCGGGTCCGGTCCTTGAGCTGGCGGTGGGTCATCCACTGCTCGGCGTAGGCGCCGAAGGTGAGCCTGCCGGGCCTGGTAGTGGCCTCCGGCGGCTCCCACGCCTTGCGGATGATGTCGGCCTGTCGCAGCGCCAGCCAGGCCCTTGCCTCGGCCTTCGACGTGAAGGTGGTGGCGGCGGTGTAGCGGCGTCCATCGGGGCCGTAGTACATCGCCCGGTAGCGCTCGCTTGGGCAGCTTGTGCGCGGTCCCGAACGCTACGACGAGATCATGAGCGAGGGCCGCTCGGTCGCCGACGCGGTGAAACAGCATAGCCATGACCAGGAGGTGTGGCAGTTCGCCCGTGACTTCAGCGCCGAGGTTGGCGTGCCTGGTATGGGTGGTGACTTGTCCGGTTCGCTCACCGGGGACAAGACGCGATGACTTTCGTTCAAGGGCATGGCCGCTGGTGTCGCCAGGCAGATGCTGCCCGACGGCGTGAAGGCATTGGCACCCTCTGGCGGCGCCGTGGTCGATCAGGAGATGAAGCCGGACCCGGTGAGTCTGGGTCAACCTGCGCTGAGCCTGCTCGACGTGATCCCCGTGGTAGCGCACGCCACCACCGAGTTCGCCTACATGCGCCAGACGGTGCGGACCAACAACGCCGCTGTGGTGGCCGAGGGCGCGGTGAAGCCGACGTCGGTCTACTCCGTCAACAAGATCCCGAACAGCCTCGCGGTCGTCGCGCACTTGAGCGAGGCGATTCCTCGATTCTGGCTGATCGACCAGGTGTCGCTGGATACGTTCGTCTCCTCGGAACTCGAATACGGGCTGCGACTTGCCGTCGAGTCGAAGGTGCTGACCGATGTGAATGCGACATCGGGAATCCAGCTCCAAGCGTATGCGACCACTGTCCTGACCGTGCTGCGCAAGTCGATCACCAAGCTGGAGACAGCCCGGCCGTCGCGCACCGCCGGGGCTAAGCGGGTCGTGGCGCACCCAGGCGCGAATGGTGATCACGCCGACGCCGAGGCGCTGGGCGGCTTGGCCGATCTTGAGAAGCGCGGGCAGGCCCGTCACCCTCCCCGCGCCGCCTCCGCCGCGTCCACCCCGGCTGGCGCGTCCGAGGCTAGAATTCGTTCGTGTATGAGGACGGGTTAAGCAAAATAGCCAGAGGGCAACTCAGAGATCAGGAAAACAGGCTGCTCGACAAGCTATGGGACGAGGGTTTTAGCCGACTCCGGGACTACGTCGAACTCCACGGTGACGCCCGCGTTCCGCAGTCCTACCACACGGTCGATGGCTACGGGGTTGGTGCGTGGGTCATGCAGCAACACGTCGACCACAACAGCGGCGAACTTAGCGCCGACCGCCAACATCGACTCGAAGCGCTGCCCGGCTGGACGTGGAGGCCTAGGTCATCGACCTAGGCCAGCGGGCTTAGGGGCGAAAAGCCCCATGCGCGCGGCCTAGTTGCGAGCCGGTTTGGTCAACCACCGTTGCGCAGGGCGCATTGGTCTGCACCGACTTGATGCCGTTCTCTGCGCTGGCCTTCGTCTTGTATCCCTCGCTGGTAGTGATGATTTCGCCGTTCCCGGCCTTCAGACGGAACCGGAACTCCCCGCGCGCGCGGGAGACACCCAACATTTTCGCGATGTCGGTGGCCGGGATGCCCTTCTCCCGAAGCTGGCGGGCTTTAGCGGCATCGGCGTCGTCGACCTTGCGTGGGCGCCCGCCCTTTCGCCCGTTGGCTGCGGCAGCGGCCAGCCCGGCGCGGGTGCGCTCGATCATGGTGTCGCGTTCCAGTTGGGCGAAGGCGGCCATGATGGTGAGCATGGCGGTGCCCATCGGCCCGTCGGTGTGCAGACCCTCGGTGAGGCTGCGGAATCCGATCCCTCGGGACGTCAACTGGTCGACCACGGCGAGCACGTTTTGGGTGTTGCGACCGAGGCGGTCCAGTTTCCAGACGGTGAGCACGTCGCCCTCGCGCAGATGGTCGAGGCAGGCATCGAGATGGGGTCGGGACGCGGTCGCGCCGCTCACGCCATGGTCGGTGAAGATGCGCGTCGCCCCGGCTTCCTGAAGCGCGTCGAGCTGAAGCTGGGGGTTCTGGTCGGTGGTGCCGACCCGTGCGTATCCGATGATGGCCAACCGCTGCTCCTGTCTCATAATCCCGTCAAACTCTCGGTTTTGATACTAACGGTTATGAGACGGGTTTTCAAGACAACTGATCGAGCGGTTGAGCCTGGAAGCGGGCGTGCTGACAGCGGAGGTGTCCCAGTCCCAACAACCCATCGTTTTCGAGACAGGCGGACAGCAGGATTTTTGCCGTCGAGTCAGAACCCAGAACATCTCGCCCTCTATTTCGAGACGGCGTTCAGTTCCGTTCGGGCTTGGTCGATTTGGTCGTATGCGTAGGTCACCATGGCGGCGGTGGTCATCGCTGCGCCCTTGCGGGCGAGCGATTCGTAGGTCCGGTCGCCAAGTACTTCGCGCAGGTGGGCGATCGCGGGCTGAAGGCGATCGGCTGGATTGCATGCAAATCCCTGCCAGTGCGTCTCGAAACAGACACGTATTTGTGCTTCCTCCATGCCTTCATTTAGCAGATCAGTCGTCGGAGTTAGGGCTACGTGTCGGAGTAGTAACTACCCAGGCGCTCCCAATAGTCGACGTGGTCGGTAACCACCGGTTCGGGCCTGGGCGCGTGCTCGATCTGGTCCTTCGTACGGTCGACGTACACCTTCCTCTCCGTTGCGTCGATCCGCTCCACGAGACCTACCGGCAACATCACGTGGTGGCCGAAAAGCCACCCGACGTCTACGTAGAGGTGCGCCGGGAGGGGGCCGTCATACTCTGCCTCGACGACGTGACCGAGATCGCCGTCGACTGCGACAACCTTGTAGCCGGTCAGCTCGGTCCCCTTCACGAACCCGGCCTCGGCCCGGTACTCCCACGGCTTGAAGGTGGTCATCCTTACCCATCTCCTCCCTAACCTGTAGGCACTCGCTCGATTCCTCAATCCTCCACCCGCCGCTGCCCGCCGTCCACGACCGGCCCGGAGTGTTCCTCCTGCGCGAAAACGTGGTGTCACCCGTCAATCCCTCCCCGGAAAGACCTACACCACCCACTTGCCGCTCAGGTTCGGCGACTTTCCGTGAGGCTGCCCCGCAGGGCCGATCAAGAGGCAAGAGGTCAGTAGCCAGGTTCGGACAGCTCTGCTAGTGCCGAAAGTCCTGGGCCAACATGCGGATGTCGGAGGCCCAGATCGCCCGCGAGGTCCACGAGGACATGCTGCGGGACCGCTGCGTTGAGCAGGACCGACTGCAGGCCCTGTAAGCAAAAGTTAGGGATGGTCAGGGGGTCGGCTCGGCGGACGGGAGGTGGCTGCGGGCCGCAGGACTTCTGCGGAGCCACAGTTCGGCATCGTGCGTCATTTCTTCGGAGAGGCGAAGGGCCTCGGTCTGGCAGACGCCGCTGGGCAGGATGTAGGAGAGCTTGCGGACTTCAAGCGCGTAGTCGGCGAGGATGTGGGCGACACGTTGGGGCATGACGCCTCCTGGAGGTCTCAAGAGGAGTGCAACCAACGTAACCCCAGCGGGCGCACAAGGGAATGCGCGGGACGGACAACACAGGCTGTCAGGTGCCAGGGCGCAACGTCTATCCCGCCCCCTGACCATATGTCCCCACCGTGTACCACACGACCCCGAAGCTGTCCGACGTGAGTTTCATCCGTGCTCCTTCGTTCTCAGCGATCTCATGCGCTGACCTTGACCTGGTCTGTTGCCTGATCTAGCAAAGGAGTCTACGAGGTGCTAAATGGGAATTTCCCCATCTAGTGTGGTCCGGCTAGGTACCCCCTAAAGGAATAACCACGTCGGCGAACAGCACCGTGACCTGCTTGTACTCCGCCGATCGGGTGGCCGAGGTGACGGGCGTGCCGCAGTCACTACAAAACTTGGCCGTCGGGCTTGACGGCGCGCCGCAGGAACCACAGGAGAACGCCGTCGCGGTCAGTCCACCGCCACCATCCCCGCTGAGGTCCACGTCAGTATCGTTTCACCGCTGCTCGGTGATGTCCCGTCATATCGCCGTGCCATCTCCGACACGAAGTTTTGAGACCCTCGCATGGTGTCGTTTTCGAGACAGGCGGACCCAGTGGGAGCGGCGGCAGCTCGGGGTCGTACTCCTCCACCACCACATCAATGCGCTCGTCATCGCGGCGGATGGTCTTTTTGCGCTCCTTGTAGACCACCCGGCCATCGAGAGTGATCTTCACCCGGCCATCGGCTAAGGACGCGTTAAAGAATAATGTTTACTTTTGATCTGCGGGCTGTCATGCTCGTGGTATGGCTGGAGCCGTGTGCTCGGAGGGGTCGCTGGCCGCGAAATTGGCTGCGGTGCTGCCGCATCTGGACGAGCGGCAACGGCGGCTTTTGATGGGCGCCGAGGCGCGCGCGCTGGGTCACGGCGGGATCAAGGTGGTCGCCCGCGCGGCCGGGGTGAGCGCGGTGACGGTGTCCAAGGGGGTGGCCGAGCTCGAGGCCGGTGAGGGGCCGTTGGGCCGCACCCGCCGCAAAGGCGGCGGCCGCAAATCGGTGACCGAGACCGATCCGGCAGTGCGGACCACGCTGTTGTCACTGGTCGACCCCACCTCGCGGGGCGATCCGGAATCGCCGCTGCGGTGGACGACGAAGTCGGTGCGCCACCTCGCCGAGGCGATGTCGGCTGCCGGACATGCGGTTTCGCCGCCCACGGTGGCGAAACTGCTCAAGGCGGAGGGGTTCAGCCTGCAGGCCAACGCGAAGACGATCGAGGGCGGCCAGCACCCGGACCGCGACGCCCAGTTCCGCTATCTCAACGACCGGGTGCGCGAGCACCAGGACAGCGGTGACCCGGTGATCAGCGGTGGACACCAAGAAGAAGGAACTGGTCGGCAAGTTCAAAAACGGTGGGCGGGAATGGCAGCCCAAGGGCGAGCCCGAGCACACCAACGTGCACGACTTCATGGCTAAGGACCTGGGCAAGGCGATCCCCTACGGCGTCTACGACGTCGCCGCCGACTCCGGATGGGTGTCGGTGGGCACCGACCACGACACCGCCGAGTTCGCCGTGGCGACCATCCGAACCTGGTGGCGCACCACCGGGTCCGATACCTACCCGCAGGCGCGGCGGCTGCTGATCTGCGCCGACGGTGGCGGCTCCAACGGCTACCGCACCCGATTATGGAAGACCGAGCTCGGCCACCTCGCCGACGAGACCGGGCTCGCCGTCACCGTCTGCCACCTGCCGCCCGGAACATCCAAATGGAACAAGATCGAGCACCGGCTGTTCTCGCACATCTCGATGAACTGGCGCGGCCGGCCACTCGAGAGCCATGAGGTCATCGTCAACACCATCGCCGCGACCACCACCCGCGCCGGGCTGACCGTGCACGCCGAACTGGACACCGGCAGCTACCCCAAGGGCATCAAGATCGCCGACCAGCAGATGGGCGGCCTCGAACAACGCGCGTTGCGTCGCCACGACTTCCACGGCGAATGGAACTACACGCTCGTTCCACAACGCGCCCACGGCCCGCCATAACCAGCGTGTTATTTATTAACAGCCTCTAAGTGCATCAGCTGCAGGGGTCGGCCATGCAGGTCCAGGCGGTAGGTGTGGAAGCCGTGAACCTGGCTGTGCGCGCAGCGCAGCACGTTCAGGCCCAGCCGAGTGACGACGCTATTAGTGCGCTCGGGCACTACGTAGTACGAATCGGTCTCGCTGCCGTTGACCGCGCGGCCCGGTATAGACCTGCTCGGCGCCGAACCGGTCGATGGTCTCGGGTGTCTCGGCGCCGCAATTCACTATGGCGTAGGCCATTACAGCCCGTCCTTCGCATGGCGATAGACCGGACACGAATGGAGCTTGCATAGCCGCGACGACCAACCCTTCTTCGTCCAGTACCCATGGTTGGACTTGAGACATCCGCAGTCGTCACAGGGCTTGGCGGCCTCGGCGTAGGCCATCAGGCGATTTTCTTCTTGCCCGAACGGCCCGGCACCGTGGTGGTGCCGAACTCGACGCACTTGGCGATGGCCACCGCCTCGGCCTCGGCCTGCTCGGTGAAACAACCGCCCCAGTGCATCCGACCACCGTGCCAGATCGCCACCGCCCAGCGGCCCTTGTGGGCGTTCCAGGACACCCCACGGATGTCGCTGAGCGGCGGTACCGGCAGCGTCGAGGGCGTGCGCAGCCTGGGCTTGCGCGGGTGCAGGATCTTATGCCGTTCGGTCGGGGTCAGCCCGCCCCAGACGCCGTGGCCGATCTCGTTGTCCAGCGCGTGCTGGCGGCAGGCCTGCTGCGCCGGGCAGCGCACACAGATGGCCTTGGCCTTCGCGGTGGCGCGCTTGGTGCCGTGGAACCACAACTCGGGGTCCTCACCGTGGCACAGGGTCTCGGTCACGGCACAAGTACCGAGAGGACGACGACGATCACCAGGGCGATCAGGGCGACGACGAGGATGATGGTCTTCTCGTCGACCCTGAAGCCACGCTCCGGCGCCAGCCTGATCACCGGGATCGGGGCGGGTGTCGAACTGACCGACGAAGGCTCCGACTGCTGCGTGGCGGCGATACCCCCCGCCACGGCCACACCACCGATGACGGTGGCTGCTTTCTTGAGCGTGATTTTCATCAGCCGACCCTCCACAGGCAGTTCGCGTCGTGGCCGTCACCGGCAGATGCATAATCCGTCTGGTACAGGCCTCCGTCGATGTAGACCTCGCAGGAGATCCAGCTGGCGTGGCCCATGATCGGGTTGGCTCCGGCCAGCGCGCCGGACGGCACGGAGTAACTCGCCGACGACACCCCGGTGTAGTTGCAGGTTGATGCGGTCCCCGTGAGATACGGGTTGCTCGCGTATGGCCCTTCGATGGCGATGCAGTCGGCTCCGCCCCACTCCACTACGGACGTGATGCGGTGCATCCCGTAGGAGGCGCTGGCCGGGGCTGCTATGCCCACGGTCGCGGCGATCGCGGCTGCTGTTACTCCGCCCGCGAGGGCGGCCTTGGTGGTCTTGCTCATGCCGCGAACAGTGTGACGTCGCACGCCGCCGGAGGTGACGAGGTGGGATGGTCTCATTGGTGAACCGCCACGATGGGCTCGTCGGCGTAGTTTTCCTGGTGTGTTTGGCGCGCGTCGTCTTCGCTGGCGGCGTAGACCGTCCGCGCGATGTGTTCGCGACCGGATCCTTCGCTGATGACGATGAAAACGTCGTGCATCTCACCGTCCTGTCCGCGCTGGTCGGACTGTGGGCAGAACCTCGCGACCGCGTCGATGACGACGGCGTTCGCGGGGGTCGTGTCCAGCACCGCTTGCGCGATCTGGTCTTTGCTGTACCCAACATGGGGTTCGGTCACAAGGGTCTCCCGCCTGGCGTGGTTCGATGTGAAAGCAATGGTTAGAAGTTACTGGCAAGTATATCCATAATAAGGAAATAATTTCCATAGTGATCTCTCTCACAGTGATGACGGAAGGCAAGCCAGGCGATCGATCTCTGCCAGTTGCCTCCCCGAGCGTCCGCGCGGTGGCCATCGGGGGTGTCAGACTGAAGCCCACCAGCGGAGATGGGGAGGCGGCGATGGCGACGGTGTATGTGGTAACGGCGGGCAGCGGCGACAGCTACCGCATCGAGCGGGTCATACCTCGAGCGCGATCAGGGCCGACCAACGCCGAGATCAACTGCGGTATTTCCCGCAGTTTCAGCGCCGCCCGTCCCGCCGATATGGCCGATTGCGATACCCGACCATCCCCGCCTGCTGCCGCCGCCGGATCGAGACCACCTCGCCCGACTCGATCCCAGCGGGTTCCTCCTGCACCACGGTTTCCCGCAGCCGGGTCCATCTCATGATCCTGGCCCACAGCCACAGCACGAGGTACATCATGTCCTTTCGGAGGCTTGCCGCAGAGCACGGCCCTCCTGTCATACCACACCGACACAGCTCAGGGCGTCGCCGCTCCACCACTCCTCCACCTGAACAGGCTCAACAGGGGTAATCCCGTTGTAATCCTGCGCAAACCCGTAGGCCTGCCCGAGGCCAAGGTGGAAGAGACCTTCTGGGACACGGTCACCCAGATCAGGGCCGACCTGGCCGGTGTCCTGAGGAAATAACTTCCGCTCATTCGCGCGGCAGATAGAAACAAATCGGCATGGCGACTCGACATTGCCGTCGGCGTGCGTCATCATCGATCCATGGACCGACGCGACCTGGGACGGCTCGGCCACCACATCGTGAGCCGCCGCGTGGCGCTCGGCTACCGCAACCGCACCGATTTGGCCGACAGCCTGCAGTTCACCGTGCGCACCCTGGCCGACATCGAGCACGGCGTGCGCAAGGCCAGCCCCGGCACCTACGCCATGCTGGAAAACAAGCTGGCCTGGGCACCGGGCAGCATCGACACCATCCTGGCGGGCGGGGAACCCACAGAGCTGGTGTCCACACGGCGCCGGAGCAACCCCAACCCGCCTTCCCAGGGATACGCCCTGCGCCCGACCAACGCCAACACCCTGTCGCAGGTGTCCACCGAGGAGTTGTTGCTGGAGCTACGACGCCGCATCATCAACCCCCGAGACAGACGCCAAGACACCTGGGACGACTGGGGCGGCCCTGACCCACGAGGCGACAGAGGCGGCCTCGTCCCACGAGAGGACTGGCCCGAGGAGGGCTAGCAGCACCGAAGATTTGGCGGTCTCCACCTGCTAATTGTCCTAATTGTCCCGCGTGGGTGGCGGGCCGAGTCCTGTTCCGCCCACGCTTCGCGCCGCGCCCTCGTGATGGCGTTTTCAGGCCGCATGGATGGGTTATTCAGCGCTCATGTAGGGGATCGAGGTTGGCTGCGTCCGCTCCCCTTACGAGGCGAACCCCGGGGGCAGCCCTGACGTTGAGAACACAGCACAGCTCGGGTTCGCCGCCTATGCGCCCTGCTTGCGATGAACAAGGTGGCGGTCGGTTATCCGCCATCGGTGGCAATGGTCGGATAGGTTCCTGATCATGGTCAGCGGGCATGACGAGGACTCTCAACTCGCGCGGGCACTGGCCGGAGGCAAGCCTCATCCCACCGGATGGTTCCGGCTGTACTTCGAGGACGAGCGGTGGGAATGGTCACCCGACGTCGAACGACTACACGGCTATGAACCCGGCACCGCAAAACCAACAACCAGCATGGTGCTATCCCATAAACATCCAGAGGACTACGAGCAGGTAGCCGCCACACTGGACGACATCCGTCGAACGCATCAGCCGTTCAGCACCCGCCACCGCATCATCGACGTCCAGGGCCGCATCCATGACGTCATCGTGGTCGCCGAACTCTTACGCGATGATGGCGGCGAAGTAATCGGCACGAACGGTTTCTATGTCGACGTGACCTTCCCACCCGAGGAGCGCGAATCATTCATCAGCGAAGCCGTCGCCGACATCGCAGCCAACCGGGCCGTCATCGAACAAGTCAAGGGCATCTTGATGATTGTCTATCGCATCGACGCCGACGCGGCGTTCGACCTCCTCAAATGGCGGTCGCAGGCAGCCAACATCAAGCTGCGGGTCCTGGCCGAACAGCTCCTGGCCGATTTTCGGGCACTCAACTACGACGAAACCCTGCCCTCACGCCCAGTGTTCGACCAACTACTGCTAACCGCCCACAACCGCGTCCGGCGGTGATGTGTGACCGCGAAACCGTCGATGCCGAACTACGGGCTACGAAGGATGTGGTCAAGCCGACCAGCATCCTGAGCGTCACCCGCATCGAGCAGTGGCTGACCGTCGTCGCCCACCTCTCGGAGGGCTCCGCCGCAACTGGAAATATGGTGCCGGACGGTGGGTAAACCGCGACAGCTAAAGCTATTCGGCGACCAACTGGTCGCTGTCGACGAAAACCAGACCGCCCGCGTCGAGCGCGACCGCCCATCTGCGCGCGGGGCCAACTATATGGTTCTCACCGATATCCACGACATGCCCGGCCAGATCGCCGAAATCCTCGACGACAGTGCCGCCGACCTCGCCGTCCGTCCCCGGATAGACACGCACCCGCACATTCACCGCCACGGAGCTGTCGCCGGTATCGCCAGCCGTCCCGCGAGCGCCTTTCATCCGTCTTCTCATCCGTCGTCACCCTAGGTCGCGCGCGTGAAGATGGTGGCGCAATTAGAGCACGACCAGATGCCGAGCCTCCCGCTCGCCGAAGTCGCCGGAATCGCCCGCACGCGCCACCTCACCCGTCAGCTCGATGGTGGCCGTCATGCCCGGTCACCTCTCGGTCAGTGTTTGAAGACGCTGACGTCTCCGGGCTCGGTCTGAAGCACCTCGCGGCGGAAGCGCAGCAGGTAGCCGAAGTACAGCCCGCCCAGGATCAGCAGGCCGACCACGATCACCACCGGCGCCAGCGCCTCGGACGGCGACACCAGGACGAACAGCACGAAGGCCGACCAGGCCAGGGCGCCGACGGCCACCGGCAGCTCGAAGCGGCCCAGGCTGAACGCGCCCTCCTTGTGCTCCAGGCGCTTGCGCACCGCCAGGTAGAGGATGACCGTCGCGCCGTAGATGAGCGCCGGGAGAATCGTGGACGCGGTGATCAGTTCCAGCAGCGCGGCGCCGGGCACCACCAGCATCAGCACCACGCCCACCACGAAGACCAGGATGGTGGCCGGGACCGGGGTGTTGGTGCGGGGGTCGACCTTGCGCATCCACTGATGCGCCGGGAAGCGCTGGTCGCGGCTCATCGCGAAGACGATGCGGCTGCAGGTCGTCATGACCACCAGCCCCGCCCCGAAGAACGCGAACACGATGGCGACCAGCAGGATGCGCTCGGTCGTCACGCCGAGCTGGTCGCGCATGATCATCGAGACCGGCGATTCGCTGCGGCTGACCGTGGGGACGTCGCGGATCGCGATGGTGAGCGTGACCAGGAAGGCCAGCCCCAGCACGGCTGCCGCCGCCACCGAGGACACGATGGCGCGCGGGACGGTGCGGAAGGGGTCCTTGGCCTCCTCGGCCAGGTTGGCCGCCGCGTCGAAGCCGACGAGCGTGGCCAGCCCCATGATCATGGCCAGCATCAGCCCGCCGCCGACGCCGAAGTACTGCGGCGCGTGGGCGGCGATGCCCTGCGAGATGAGGTTGTCGGTCGAGCCGGTACCGGTGATGAGCACCGCGACGATCAGGGCGACCGCCAACACCACCACGATCAACAGCTCCAGGCCGACGGCGACCGAGTTGATCTTGGCGACGACACGGGTGGAGGCGATGGCGAGGATGGCCTGCAGGGCCAATGCCACCAGGGTGATCACCCGCGCGGTGTCCTCGTTCGGCGCCATCCCGAACAGCGGCATGAAGGCCTGGCTCGCCAGGGCGCTGTCGGCAGCCACCGCGCCGATGGCGAGATAGCAGAAGGAGAGCCAGCCGAACCCCCAGCCGATCTTGGGATTGGCCAGCCGCGACGCCCACTGGTAGGACGAGCCGGATAGGGCGATGCGGGCGGCGAACTGGGCCACCACCAGGGCGATCAGCATCTGGCCCGCCGCCGCCAGCACCCAGAGCCAAATGCCGACCGGCCCCGAGTTCTGCAGCACGTCGTCGTAGGTGCCAAACACGCCGACC
Source organism: uncultured Actinomycetota bacterium (assembly GCA_963770125.1). GTDB lineage: Bacteria > Actinomycetota > Actinomycetes > Mycobacteriales > Mycobacteriaceae > Mycobacterium. The sequence continues at coordinate 15,648 of CAVYPI010000039.1, forward strand.
GCAACCGAGATGAACGCGAAGCTGATCGCGAACACCTGGAAGGAGCCGAGGGTGCGTTTCAGCTCCGAACTCGCAAAGATTGCTGGGATTAGCTGCCCATGGCGCTCACCAGTGCGATCTTTACTGTGCGCCGTTCGACATGCAAAGGCGTTGAGTTTCCCCAACCTGGTGTCTTGAGCCGACGTGACAGATGGTGGTGGCGATTGAAAGACAACATCCATCGCTGGCCAGTTAGTCCGCACACATCCGCGACATCAACCCGCGACAGATGCGCCGGGCGCTGCACGAAGGCAGCCTGACTTGTCGCCGGTTCTACCGCCGGGTCGTCGAGTACGCCTGCCGGACCCGGCCCTCGCCGGTGGATTCGAGATCCGCCAGGAGCGCCATCGGAGCCACTAACAGTTGGACCAGCATGCCGGGCCAGGCAGGGCGCGGTCGGCGTCGTAGGTCGCGACCTCGGTCGGTGCGGTCGTGAGCTACTCCTTGGCCCCGAACAGCTTCGCCCGAGGCGCTGCCCCTCCTCGGCAGCCTGGGCCTGGCATTTCGTCGTCACGGCGGGTCGAACCTTCCTCCCCGCCAGCGACGTGGACCATCGAGGAATACACCATTGGAGACTTGGTGTCGGTGTGCCAGGCTGCGGGCACCGTCGAGTTCGTCCGGCTCACGCATGGAGTACCCGCGCTTGTCGATCCACTGGCAGCCCAGACAGGCCGCGTGTGCGACCCACAACACGGCGTCTAGGACGACTCCCGGATGACGCGCAGGCCAACGGTCCGGATCGGTGCCGTGCACCGCTTCGTAGGCCTGACGCAGTTCTTCGCGCTGATCCCACCGACGCCGAGCGATGTTGACACCGGTCGATGAGATCTTCCAGGCGATCCATGACCGCACCCGGTGAGGAGGTCCAAACTCGGCGTCGAAGTAGGGACCCCACGTCTTTGCCGCGCTGGCCGGTGCTGACATCGACATCGTCCAACCACCCATCCAGGTGTTGGTCTCGACTGCCCGTTGCACGGCAGAACGGGTGTCCTCGTCGCCGGAAGAGGTGGTGTCGCTCATTGCCTGACCCGTCGCTAGGGCCTCCGGGCCTCGGAGGCGCTCTTGCCCGCACCGGTGGTGTCGGGCCGCTTCGTCATCCGAGCCACCCACGAGCGTGGGGTTGGCGTGCCGCCCAGTCGGAGCTTGGCGACGGCATCTCGTGAAGCGTCTTCAGGGTAGTTGGCGAAGCAAGTGACCGACTCCTAACAACCCAAGCGTGACGTTGAAGACGTGCTCGGCGCCAGGCGGCGCCGACCGCCGGGCGAGGTTCGCGCTGGTGCGGCAAGGCGGATCGTGCTGACGATGCTCCAGGCCGAGGCTCTTTCGGGGCCGTGCTGGATGACAAGTCCAGTGCGGAGGCGCTCAACGAAATGACCTTCGGTCTGCCGCTTGCTATAGGGGGCCAACGGGCTGACCGACGTCAACGCCACCAGCGGCATCCAGACCCAGGCGTACAGCACCTCGGTGATATGGCCCGGTGGTGGTGACCAGGTTCTCCATCCCGAAGCGACTGCGGCAAGCACAGCGATCATGCGATGCCGTCAGAGTTTGCTCAACTTTTGGCTATGGTTTGCTCAGGATTATTGCACTGCTGATCAAAAGGCTTGCGCCCATCACTGACGAAGACTTAGTATTTTGCTGTCTGAGGCGTTCAGTGACGCTCATCACAACTGGGAGAGCCAGTGATCCGTACCCCTACCTGTCGCGGCTGCGATCATGTCGCGTGTCGCCACCGGTCTGCGGTGCGCAGAGACGACGTGACGTGATGTCGCCGTTCGGCCCCATCGGTGGCGCCCGCAGGCTGGTCGGGAGAATCGGGCGTGCCGCGATGGTGCAGGCATACGAAGCGGGGCTGATGGCGTCGATAGCCGCGAGGGCGCCGTTGCACCTGATCGGCGGCGGCCTCGACCCGGCCTTTGGTGCGCTACCGATGCTCCTGGCCCACCCCGCACCCACCGCGCGCCCGGTGCTGCTCGTGCACGGCTTCGGGGGCACCAAGTCCAGCTGGTCCTTGCTCGCGCAAGCGTTGAGTGCCCGAGGCCTGACCGTCGACGCGCTCACCTACACACCGCTCGGGACCTCGGTGGAGCAGCTCGCCGACCGGCTCGTCGTCGAGGTTGGCAGGATGTTGTCTCAAACCGGCGCGGACAAGGTGCATCTGATCGGACACAGCCTGGGCGGGGTCGTCATCGCGCAGGCCATCGCCAGCGGTCGCCTCACCGGGAAGGTCGACACCGTCGTCACCCTCGGGTCACCCTTCGGGGGCTCGCCGTGGGCGCACCTGCTGCCGTTCGGGCCGATCATCCGGGAGCTGCGGGAAGGTTCGCCACTACTGCGCCGACTGGCCTCCGCCCCGATACCGGACGGCGTGCGATGGCTGGCATTCACGGCCACACTCGACATCATTGTGCCCGGCCTGCGGTCGGTGCCGCCCCACCCCCAGGTGGAGACCATAACGGTCGGCGGCGTCGGCCACAACGGGATGCTCCTGAACCGGCAAGTTGTCGGCCACATAGTCGCCGCGTTGCCCGCCTAAGGGTAGGCCGGGGCCGTCGATCGGAGAGAACGCAGGGCCCGGCCCACTTGCTGGGGCCGAAGACGTGGAGCTGGCGCTAGCCAGCAGCAAACGCGGTGGAACACCTGAGCCTGCCCGACGACCCGGCCAGCCGTCGGCTCTTCGGTGTGCCGATCGTGGCCACCGTGAGCGAGGCCGCAGGCGTGGGTCATGTGCTGGCCGTCGATGCGGTGGTCGTCGACACCGACACGCTGGGTGTCGGGGTGCAGTGGTCGGAGAACGTCCAACGACCGACCGACTTCTCCAAGAACCTCATCCGAGCCACGTGTGAGGGCCGGTTCGGCACCTCGGTGCTCAGCCCGTTGGGCGTCGTCAGCTGCGACCTGACGCCGTAGTGAACTCTGGTCCGGCGGTGTGTCTTGGTCTCGGCAGCAATGGGCATCGGGGTGAGCCTGCGAGACTGAGCAGGTGATGACCCGAGATGAGCTGGCGGCCATGGACGACGACGAGATCCTGGCCCACTACCGGCGTAAGCACGGTAATCCCTACATGCCGCTATCCATGGCAAAAGAGATGCACCGCTTCGCTTTCAAATACCTGCATGACACGCTGCGGGCCGAGGCTCGGCGCAAGGGTATCCCACTGCCGGAGGATGATCCGGCCTGGCAGGAGCGAATCCGACGCGCCAAGCGGATCGTCGCCGAGCACGAGCGGGATAGCACAGATGGTTGATCGAAACTTCGTGCTCAAGTGGGCACACCTGAGGCGTGGCCGTTATCGCGACCCCCGGCACCGCAAGATCATCGAGGCCGAACGGCGCGACTTCGAGGCGCATGTGGCCGAGATCCAGGCTGAGCAGGAGCAGAAGAACGCCGCGCTCGCCGCGCGAGTGGCCAGTGTCGGCGGCAGGCGTCTTAGGGGGTCGCGTTCTTCAACAGTAACGGCGCAGCCGCGCAGCTCTGGGTGTTCTGGCTGGCACCGCTGATCGGCGCGGCGATCGCCGGAATCGCGTACCCGTATCTATTCGGCAGGCACGAAGAACTCGCCGACCGCCCCGTGCGTGATGATGCACTGGAAGCCGACGACGACTCGGGTCAGCACCGAGCGGGGCGGCCCTGATCCCGTAAGTGATCTGGTCGAGGTTGCCCAGGAAACAAGGCCAGTTCCGCCGGGTCCGTGTAGTTGCAACGCGGCCCTGCGCCCCGTATCCCGCTGTCGGCGGCAGGGGCCATGGTGTTCGGCGCTGGCGGCGCCTACTGCGATTATCTCCCCGAGCCGAGCGGTCAGCATGGGCATTGCGGGTGGGCTGGACTTGGTGGCTATGGCGATGGCTGTAGCTGACACCGGTTCAAATCATGCGATCTTCCCTCCACTCTGACCTGAATGCGCTAGTTTGGTAGTTAGCCAATGACAGGTCAGCAAATCTTGCCAGGCCAGGCACGGCTACCACCACGGCAAGGCCCTGCCTTGCATTCGTGGGGCATGGATCGCCGACGCCCGAGGAGCTGACGACCCGGACGTCCCGGTTCTTGAATTGGTGACGCAGGAGTCGCCAAGAGAGGAAGCAGCAGTATGAGAGCACGAGTGGCGGCGGGCCTTCTTGGCTTGGCCGCTTTGTTCGGCTTCGGGGAAGCACTGACCCGGTCGGCTTGATTGCGGGCCAGGACGGCAGTTAGGCGGCGAAACACACTGCTGACCGGCCCGGCAGGCGGGGAGTCTCAATGGCGAGGCTCCCCGTTTTGCGTGGGAATAGCTGCGGAAAGATCCCCGAGCGTCGCCGGGCGGCCAGCTCGGCGCCCTCACCGCCGCTGCGTCGTCGTATCTGGGCCGTGCGCACGGGTGCGGCTGTTAACAGCCGCACTCGGCTGTGAACAGCCGAAGTGTCGCCTGCGCACGCAACACCGTGCCGTCGACAGCATGCGCAGAACTGCGAGAACTCTCCGACAACGTCATCGGTCCCCTCGGCGGCACCCTGACTGGGTCGCTGTCCCGCAAGGGCCTGCGGCTGTCGTTCAAGTCGATGGGCCACGGTGTGGCCGCCAAGATCCTCGGACCCGACGGCCAGAAAGCACTGGCGCCCTCAGGTGCTGCCGTGGTGGGCCAGGAGTTCCGCGAGGACCCGGTGGCCTTGGGCATGGTCGGCCACCGGCCTGCTGGTCGTGCTGCCAGTCCAGCAGCACACCACCGCCGAATACGCCTACCTACGCCAGTCGGTGCGCACGAACAACGCCGCCGTGGTGGCCGAGGGTGCGACCAAGCCGACTTCGGTCTACAACGTGGTGAGCGTGGAGCAGAGCCTGGCCGTCGTCGCGCACCTCTGGGAGGGCATCCCCCGGTACTGGCAATGTCAGTCGTCCTCGTCATCCACCTCTTCGATGGTGCCGACCAGAATCGACTCGATCAAATAGTCGTTGAAGTCGAACTTGCCGTCTCGCCAGGTCTCTGGCGGCAGATCAGCGGCCTCAGCCTTCGACACCTCCCGCAGCTCGTCCCAGATGTAGGTCTTGCCGCACATGCGGTAAGTGGTCATTGGGTTCCTCAGCTCAACGGGGCCAGCAGGGGCGTGTGCCTCATTGTCACGGGTCACACCGACACATCGAAGATCTCGGGCTGATCCTTGACGACGACCGCACCGACGACCCGGCGCCACAAGGCCCATTGCAGGGCGCCACCCGGCGTAGGGCGATCAGAGGCCCTTGTGCATCAGCGTGCCCCGCCCGTGTCCTGGCCGCCCTGATCTGACGTTGACAGCCGCTCGCGATCGCATAGACCCGGTGCGGAGTCCCTCTGGGCGCCAGCACGCAGCGGCTACACCCGTAGTCGCCGGGATGGGCGGCCAGCTGGGCCAGGTAACGCTCGACGTCGCCGAAGGTGGGCGCTGGCGGGTCTGCTCGGCGAGGTTGACGACGTGGCAGGCAACCAGCTCGACGGCCTCGATCACGCGCACCGGGTGGGCTGTAGGCCTATAGCCGAGGTGGTCGAAAATCGTTTGTGCCGACGGCAAGTATAAAACGGACTAGCCGTGACGCTGGGTGCGCAGGCATCGGTGACCTGCACCTTCACCCCAAATGCCCTGTGGCACAGGTGTAGTCAAGTAGCATCCAAGGGATCAATTTCTTCGTACTTAATGCGAGCGTCTTGGGGGCTTATCGATAGGCGTCGTACGCCAGTCATCCCCGCAGGAACTCCTTGAACTCCTTGGACATCCGGGTTCTCCGGTAGGCCGCTGTCCCGGCCAGGTCGTAGTGGCGTTTGGCGTGGACCCAGAGGCTGTCGTAGGTGATCGGGCGCCGTGTGTCACGGCTCTCGTTGAGGGGTTCCAGGTCACGCAGGATCTCGGTGAGAGTGATCCGGTGAATCTTGCCACGGCCCACAATGATCGGGATACCGCGCCAGACCAGGAGGTCGTCGACCAGACTCCGGATATCAGGATCGCGACAGACCCGGCAGCGTGGTTCCCGGCGCTCAAAGTCGACCCTCACGGGTTCAGCCGCCCTCGTCATCGTGCTCATCAGAAAGTGGTGGTAGCCCAGCGGCTTCACGCAAAATGTTCAGCGCACGCAGAGGATCGTCAGGCAGGACGTGATACTGCAGTCCCTCGACGTGATCAGGATTCACAGCCCTGACGATAATGCCCTGGACCGACGAGGCCAGCGGGCAAGGATGAACCGCAAAGGCGACGATCGGTTCACCGATCGGGAATTTCGCCGCCAGGGAAGCCGCGTGGGCGTCATGGTCACCAGCGGAGCCGAACAGCGCTGGCGTCTCGACCCCCGCAGATCAGCACGCGGTCGGCTGTTTGACCCCGACTGCATTGACGTGGTGTGGAAGGAAGACCTGTGATCGCGGCGCACTGGGCGGCGCAGCGCCGTGTGCAGCCGCTGCGATAATTGCCGTTACACGCGGAGGCGACACCGACGCCCACGGGGAAGGAACAACATGCCCATGGAACCCAGGAAGTGGGTGCCAGACGTCAGGGGTATAGCCGACCAACTCGTCGAGGACTTCTCCACGGGCGGGGACGACGGTCAGGGGTTCATGGACATGGTCGGCACGCTGCAGTCAATGCAACAAGCGGCGGAGTTCCATGGCGACGAGTTCACCGAGGATGACTGGATAGCCCTTGTCCAGGAACTAGTCCGTCGGATCGTTCTCGGGGACGAGGCTCCTCCTCCCCTCGACTCCGACGAGTGATGCGCACAGGTGTAGTGAATTGTCGCCAAATGTCAATATCACACCTCGTCGCGGACAGGCAGAAGCCGTGCGATGCCCACGCCGTGCCCACAATCTGCCCACAGTTACATATATCTAAAATGATCTAGCGTGATGTGTTTACGCAGGCAGGCGGGTTTTCAGCCCCCGGGCCAGGGCCGGAAATACATGTTCGTCATGTTTGGCGGCAGCGCCAAATCATTCCCCGGTCGCTCCGCTCCTGCCCGCCGGTCGACCGACCGGCGCGGCGAGTACCTCCAGTACCCCTACTCGATCCTGGTCAAGGTCGATGAGAGCGACCGCAAGGCTCTCGAACAAGACAGTCGCTTCTTCTACCCGGCCTACATGGGCCCGTTCGGCTGGCTGGGCCTGGACTTCACCGCAAAGAAGAAGGTCGATTGGGACGAGGTGCGCGAACTCGTCGACGCGTCGTTCCGGTTGATTGCGCCGAAGAAACTCATCAAGCAGCTTGACGATAGTTTGACCCGGCAAGCGGCCACGCAATGATTCGATCGGAGGCGCTATGAGTTTCGCGAGTCCTTTTTCCGAAGTCGAAATCCCGTCGACGAACGTCTACGACTTCCTGTTCGCCGACATCGACGACGCCCACCTCGACCGGGTCGCCCTGGTCGACTCGAAGTCGGGCAGGCAGACCAGCTACCGCGAGATGATCGGGCGCATCGACGCATTCGCCGGTGCGCTGGCCGGCCGTGGCATCGGTGTCGGCGATGTCGTCGGCCTGTTGTCGCCGAACAGTTCGGGCTTCGCGGTCGCTTTCCACGGCATCCTGCGGTCGGGTGCGACGGCCACGACGATCAACGCGCTGTTCACCGCCAAAGACATCGCCAAGCAGTTGACCGACTCGAAGGCCAAGATGCTGGTGACGGTCACACCGCTGCTGGCCCAGGCCCAAGAAGGCGCAGCGGCCGCCGGCATGTCGGACGCCGACCTGGTGGTGCTCGACGGCGAGGGGCAGGCCGCAACCGGACACCCAAACGCCGCCGATCTGATGGCCAAGGCACTGCCCGCACCGCGGGTGAGCTTCGCTCCGTCCTCACATCTCGCAGCACTGCCGTACAGCTCCGGAACCACCGGCAATCCCAAGGGCGTCATGCTGACGCACCGCAACTTGGTGGCCAACGTCGCGCAGATCCGGCCGCTACACGGGATCGTCGCCGAGGACGTGGTCCTTGCGGTGTTGCCGTTCTTCCACATATACGGAATGACGGTGCTGCTCAACGCCGCCCTGCATGCGCGCGCACAGCTGGTGGTGATGGGAAGCTTCGACCTCGGCGAGTTCCTGGGCAACATCCAGAACCACAAGTGCACGATCGCGTTCATCGCGCCGCCGGTCGCCGTCGCGCTGGCCAAGCATCCGCTGATCGACTCCTACGACCTGTCCTCTTTGAACACCGTCATGTCGGGCGCCGCCCCGCTGGATGCCGACCTCGGCCACGCTGTCGCTCATCGGCTGGGTTGCCGGGTTGTGCAGGGCTACGGGATGAGCGAGCTGAGCCCGGTCAGCCACATCACCCCGTTCGACGGGGGGGTGCGGAACATGGGGATGATCGCTCCGCTGAGCTCGGTCGGGTGGACGGTGTCCAACGCGGCCTCCAAACTCATTCATCCCGACACCGGCGACGAAATCGACCTTCCCGCAGAGGGTCTCAGCGAAACCGGAGAACTGTGGTTCAAAGGCCCCAACGTGATGGCCGGGTACCTCGGCAACGAGCAGGCCACGCGGGAAACCATCGATGACGAAGGCTGGCTTCACACAGGGGATTTGGCGCAGGTCGACGCCTGTGGCTGCGTGTACATCGTCGACCGGCTCAAGGAGCTGATCAAATACAAGGGCTACCAGGTGCCGCCCGCCGAACTCGAGGCCGTGCTGCTGAGCCACCCGTCGATCGCGGACGCCGCCGTCATCGGTGTCAAAGACGACGAAGGCGAAGAGGTACCAAAGGCCTTCGTGGTCAGGCAATCTGGTGCCGAGCTGACAGCGGACGAGGTGATCGAGTTCGTCGCTGGCCAGGTCGCACCGTACAAGAAGGTGCGTAAAGTCGAGTTCATCGACGCGATCCCGAAGTCCGCGTCGGGCAAGATCCTGCGTAAGGACCTACGGGTGACTACCTAGTTGCGCAGCCGCCTTCGCGGCCCGTTCCTGCCGGTATCCGAGGATGGCACCGGCGGCGGGTATCAACAGGAGCCCGGCGACGCCCCACAGGGGATCCCCCAACCCCGCTGTTGGCGCGACGACCAACTGCTGGACGACTCTGGTTTGTTCACGGACGGGGTTGACGGTCGGCGGATTCAGCGGAACGGTGATCACCTCTGGGGGCGGTGGCGGTGGGGCCGGTTCGGGTGCACTCCAACGCCGCCGCGGTTCGGGATCATGGTCCTGTATTCCGGGCGTCCGCCCGTCGCCGAATGTCACTTTCGGCGCCTTGCCCTGCCCCGGAGGGTCGGGGCTGTAATCCGAGCTGGGCCGCTCTTTGGAAGTGCCCGCATCGCGACCCGATCCGACTCGGCTCGACGGACGGCCGTCGCTGTTGGAATTCGTGCTGCCGCGGCTGCCGCTGTTGATGCTGTTGATGGTGTTGCCGCTGCCGGAGTGGCCAGAGTGCCTACCGCCCGAATCGGCGATCGCGACGGCCGCGCTGGGCCCACCTAGCAGAAGACATGCGGCCACGACAGCAACACCAACCGTGAAGCGGTGGTTCGCGTGGGCCACGGTTCCTCTCCTGCGAGCGGCAAAGACATACGGACGCGTGCGGACTAGATTCTTCCATGCCGACGCAGCGTGAAGGAACAGCTATCGAACAATGCGTGCAAATTTACGTTAGCCGTGCTATTCGTCCTCGACGTACGCGCGCAACCGGTCGATAGCGATGTCCCATCGCTTCGACAGCGCCGTGAGATAGTCACTCGCATCGGTGAGCGGTTCGGGTTCGATCCGCCAGATGCGTTCCCTGCCCTGGCGTTCACTGCTCACCACGCCCACTGCCTCCAACAACAGCAGATGTTTGGTCGCCGCTTGGCGGCTCACCGGAATCACCCGCGTGAGTTGCGACGTCGAGCAGGGCCCGCCGTCGCACAGCCGCGTGACAATGCGCAGACGATTGGGATCGCCGAGCGCGTCGAACAGCGGCGCCTTGGCGTCGACGGTCGTGGGCGTGCTCACACCTTCTCGCTGAGTGCCAGATACTTGCGCACCAGTTCGGTCTGCTTGGCCCAGCCCTCGCTGTTGTGCTCGAGCGCCGACACCCGACGCTCGGCCGGAATCTTGTCGAACCCGGATTCGACGATGCGCAACAGCACGCCGTCGTCGGTCCCGGTCAGGGTGAACTCCACCAACGTGGTCGGCTCCTGCGAGTAGTCGGCACCGGACTCGACTGCGTACGGATGCCAACGGAAAGCCAGCAGCCGTTGCGGCTCGATCGCGACGATCTGCCACGTGTCCGACTTACCCGCGTACGGTTCCTGGGCGCGGGCGACGTCCTCATCGACCGTTGTCGGGGTGATCACGCTGGTCACCGAAGCGCCGGCGACGAACGGGCCGTCGAAGCGGACGCCGAATCACCGGCCGAACTCGTCGGCATCGCTGATCGCCCTCCACACCCGGTCCAGCGGCGCGCGCAGGACAACTTCTTTTTCGATCCGATCATCACTCATGTGCAACCTCCTGGTTGCGTATCACCGTATCGCCGGTCCGACTCAAAGCGCAACCCTTTGGTTGCGTAACGGCAGAGCCTAGATCGCGTCCGGGTCCTCGGCGAACGCGTCGGCGGCCTTCTGCGCCAACTCGATGGCGGTGCGCGCCCACTGTGGTGTGGCTCCCGCCAAACCGCACGCCGGCGTGATGCCGATCCGCTCGCGCAGCACGCAGCGCGCGAATCCGAGCCGGTCGGTCACAGCGACCGCGGCCTTGGCGACCTCTTCCGCCGACGGCCGCACCGCCGGCGCGGTTGTCGGGATGATACCCAGCAGCACCGTGCGGCCAGAGTCCACGAAGTCCCCCACCCCGTCGAGGTCGGCGGCCGTCAGCGTCGACACGTCGACTGAAACCACATGAATGCCGCTGCGCTGCAATGCCTTCCACGGCAGCTCGGGTGCGCAGCTGTGCAGCGCCACCTCGGCGCCCACAAGGGCAACACAGTCGTCAAGCATTCCGATCGCCACCGACTCGTCGACCGGGTGCACCGGCGTCACGCTGGTCACCCCGGTCAGCCTGCCCTGCAGCGCGGCAGGCAGCGACGGCTCGTCGAACTGCACCACCACCGGACTGTCGAGGCGCCGCTCCAGCTGCGCGCGGTGGGCGGCCACGCCCTCGGCCAGCGACCCGGCCAGGTCCCGCACCGCGCCTGAGTCGGTGATCGCGCGGTGGCCGCCGGGCAGCTCGAGCTGAGCGGCCAGCGTGATGGGACCCGGCGCCTGCACCTTCACCGTGCGTGTCCCGCCGCGCAGGCCTGCTTTCTCCCACGCCTCTTCGAGCGCGTCGATGTCCTCGTCGAGCAGGCTGGCGGCCCGGCGCAGGACGGCGCTGCGGCCGTTAGCGATGCGGTATCCACGGGGCACCGTGTCGATACCGATGTCGACCAGCAGCGCTCCCGCACGGCCGATCATGTCGGCCCCGATGCCACGGGCCGGTAATTCGACCAGATGAGGAAGTGCGTGCAGTTCGCCGATCACGATCTCGGCGGCTTCGCGCGGCGACGACCCCGGCCACGACCCGATGCCGGTCGCTGCGGCGAAAACGCTCACTCGTTTAACGATATTCGATCCGGTTAATCTCGATCCGGGAAGGGGATGACGCCATGCCCGTATCGGCCAGACCTGTGGCGATCTGGTGCGCTGCGGTCATGGTCGCGGCCGGTTGTTCACACACAGTGAGCGGCCGCGCGCTTCGGGCGGCTCCTGGCCTCGACGACGAATCCCTGTCGCCGGTCGATGTCGAGACGCTGATGCTCGACCAGTCGCAGATGCGGGCGATCACCGGGGCGGGCGACGACCTGACGATCATCCCGAGCATGGACGGAAAGGTCCCCGTCGACATCGATCAGCTCGCGAAAACCACTCCGCCGCAATGCCAATGGATCTTCGAAGAGACCCAGACCTTCGGCCCCGATGTCGAGGAGTTCCACAAGACGACGTTTCAGAATCCGCCCCGCGGCGGTCTGATCTCCGAGGGCGCGGCGGCCTATCGCGACCTCGCCACTGCGCGACGCGCGTTCGACGGCTTGGTCGCCCTCGTCGACGGCTGCGGTTCCACGGTGTTCGGACCGATGTTCGTTGGTGACTGGAACGCGACACCGGACTCGGTGCAGACGCGTCTCGGCAACGGCTGCGGCCGCGACTACCGCGTGAAGAACGTCGTCCTGGTGGAGGTCACTGCGTGCGCATTTCCCGGTTCGGTGCCCGACATCGTGATGACAAACATCCTGGCGAGGGTGCCGAACTGATCGACGAAATGGAATTCCTGGTCGCCAGCCGGCGCGTTTAGCGGCCGGGAATTCCATTTCGGCGGTCGAACTGACGCGTGATCGTCGCGCTGCCGATGACCTCGTCACCATCGGGGTCGGGGCGGTAGAGCACCATCGTCTGGCCCGGCGCCACCCCGCGCAGCGGGGCGCGCAGGTCGACCACCAACTGCCCGTCCCGCAGTTCGGCCACGCCGTCGGCGACGCCTCCGTGCGCTCGCACCTGCACCGCGCACTCCACCGGGTCGTCCGGTGCAGCGCCGGAGGTGAACACCGGCCTGTCACCGGTGAGAGTCCAGACGTCCAACTCGGCGGCGTCGCCGACATGCACGGTTCCGGTGTCGGCGTCGATGCCCGTGACGTAGCGCGGCTGCCCATCGGGTCCTGGGCCCGCGATGCCAAGACCCCTACGCTGTCCGATGGTGAAGCCGTGCACGCCATCGTGTTCGGCGAGAACCGTGCCACCCCTGTCGACGACCGCGCCGCGGCGCACGCCGATGCGGGCGCCCAGGAATGCGCGCGTGTCTCCCGACGGGATGAAGCAGATGTCGTGGCTGTCGGGCTTCTCGGCCACGGCCAGTCCCCGACGGGCGGCTTCCTCGCGAATCTGCGGCTTGGGTGTGTCGCCGATCGGGAACACCGCATGGCGCAACTGCTCGGGGGTCAGCACGCCCAGCACATACGACTGGTCCTTGTCATGGTCGACGGCACGGCGCAATCGGCCGTCGGAAAGCCGCGCGTAATGGCCGGTGGCGACGGCATCGAAGCCGAGCGCCAACGCGCGAGCAGCCAACGCGGAGAACTTGATTCGCTCGTTGCACCGCACGCACGGATTGGGTGTCTCGCCGCGGGCGTATGACGACACGAAGTCGTCGATCACGTCTTCGGAGAAGCGGTCGGCGAAATCCCATACGTAGAACGGGATGTCGAGTACATCGGCGACGCGGCGAGCGTCACCGGCGTCCTCCTTCGAGCAGCAGCCCCGGGATCCGGTGCGCAGCGTGCCCGGCGCGGCCGACAACGCCAGATGTACGCCGACGACGTCGTGACCCGCGTCGACCATCCTCGCCGCGGCGACCGACGAGTCGACGCCGCCGCTCATTGCGACGAGCACCCTCATTGTTCGGCTGCTCCCGCGCTAGCCAGCGCGGCCTGGCGTGCCCGCTCGACCGCCGCGGGCAGTACCGCCAACGCGGCGTCGACGTCTGCCTCGGTGCTGGTGTGGCCCAACGACAACCGAAGCGAACCGCGTGCGCTGACCGGGTCGGCACCCATCGCCAGCAACACATGCGACGGCTGGGCGACACCGGCGGTGCACGCCGAACCCGTCGAGCACTCGACGCCCTTGGCGTCCAACAGCATCAGCAGCGAATCGCCTTCGCAGCCGCGGAAGGTGAAGTGTGTGTTGCCGGGCAGGCGCGCCTCACCGGTGGCGCCGTTGAGGTAAGCGTCATCGATCGTGGACAGCACGCCGTCTATCAGGCGGTCGCGCAACGTCTGCACGCGGGCGCTGTTGACCGCCAGGCTCCCGATCGCCACCTGTGCGGCAGCAGCCATTGCGACAGCCCCGGCGACATCCGGTGTGCCGGAACGGACGTCGCGCTCCTGGCCGCCACCGTGCAGCAGCGGCACACAGTTGGTGTCGCGGCGCAGCAGCAGCGCGCCGACACCCGTCGGGCCGCCGAACTTGTGGGCTGCGACACTCATCGCCGACAGGCCGCTCGCCGCGAAGTCGACCGTAATCTGGCCGACCGCCTGGATCGCGTCGCTGTGCATCGGCACGTCGAATTCCGCGGCAATGGCTGCTAATTCGGTGATCGGCATGATGGTGCCGACCTCGTTGTTGGCCCACATGATCGACACCAACGCGACGTCGTCATGGGCCTGCAACGCTTCGCGGAGCGCGGTGGGAGCGACGGAACCGTCGTCACCAACCGGCAGCCAGGTGATCTCGGCGCCTTCGTGTTCGGCGAGCCACTGCACCGCGTCAAGGACGGCATGGTGCTCAATGGGGGTGGTAACTATCCTGCACCGCTGCGGCGACGAATCACGTCGCGCCCAGTAAATGCCCTTGACGGCGAGGTTGTCGCTATCGGTGCCGCCCGCGGTAAAGATCACCTCCGAAGGGCGCGCGCCAAGCAGCTGGGCCAGCGACTCGCGCGACTCCTCCATCCGGCGGCGCGCCACGCGGCCCGTGCCGTGCAGTGACGACGCATTGCCGACCGTCGCCAGCACAGCCGTCATCGCCTCGATGGCAGCGGGGTGCATCGGGGTGGTGGCGGCGTGATCGAGGTAGACCTGCGATGAGCCGCTCGCGCGAAGAGCGTCGGGCGCAGTGTGCGAGGTCATAACCGTTCCATGGTAGCCGCCATGTAACGGCCGTCCCGATTCCGAGGTCAGGCCACGAGGGCGTGACCGTGACCGCGCCGTGACACGTCGCCGCGGACCGCGGCCTCGCAACGGGCCGCCAGATCTCGCCGGGAGGTTCCGGGCAGCTGCAGCGACTCGACCTGCACATGCACGACGGTGCGCCGAGTCGTGACCAACCGGCGGATCGAGGTCATCAAGGTGTCGTCGCCGACAAAGGCGGCCACCGTCGACGGCCTGCCGTCGCGATGGTGATAGCTCAGCCGTAGCGGCTGCACCGGCCTGCCCGCGTCGACGGCGGCCTGGAACATCGCAGGCCGGAACGGGCCGTACGCGAGGCCGCACCATGTGGTGCCCTCGGGGAACGCGACGACTGTTTGGCCCGCACGCAGCCGGCCCGCGACGGTGCCCACGACGTCGGGAAGGCGCCGCAGGTTGGCCCGCTCGATCGGGATCACCTTCATCAGGCGCGCGGCCACGCCCAAAGCGGGCCAGCTGATCAGTTCGGCCTTCGCGACGAACGAGCCCGGCATGACGGCTCCGATGGAGAAGATGTCCACCCATGACACGTGTCCGCTGACCACCAGTACACCGCGCAGGTTGCGAATCGGCCCACCGGACACCGTGATTCGCACGCCGAGGCAGCGCAGCATCATCCGGCAGTAGCCGCGTTGGATGTGCGATCGGCCCGGCATCGGGATGGCCAGCAGTGGCAGTGCTGCCAACAGGAGCACCGCGAAGGTGGCCCGCACCGCGATGCGCCACGCGACGACCACCGGCTGGCCGACCGCCGCGGCGGCATCGGCGTGCACGCAGCTGGCGTCGCAGGTCGCGCGCGGCACCCAGGGGTTGTCGACGGTCACGACGCCATCCCCTCGGCCATCGTGGCCGCGGCCCCGACCGAGCGCAGCCTGCGCAGGTAGCGGATGTCGGCCTGGCGCTTGTCCAGCAGGGCTGGAAAATCGCCGACCCCGAAGTCTGGGTCGTGGGCGGGTTCTCCGCAGACCTGCGCCCCCAGCCGCAGGTAGCCACGCATCAGCGGCGGCATGCTCACGCGGGCGGGCGGATCGATGTCGTCGAGGCCTCTGCCGTCGACCGTCACCGGCCGATACGGATGCACGGTGTACTGCGCCGGTGCGGCGTGCCTGCGCCGCACGAAGTCGCGCACGCCGCGGATCTGGCTGCCGGGCGCCTCGTCCTGGCAACCCTGTACAGGCACGGACACGCAGCCGGTGACGTAGTCGTAGCCGCAGCGGTCGAGGTAGGCCAGGATGCCGGCCCACATCAGCAGCACCACACCGCCGTTGCGGTGATCCACGCGCACCACGGCGCGGCCCATTTCGACCAGCGACGGCCGCAGCGGGTCAAGGCCTTCTATGTCGAATTCCGTTGCGGTGTAAAGACCTCCGGCAGCGATGGCACCCGACGGCGGCAGCATCCGGTAGCAACCGACGAGTTCGCCGGAGTTGTCTTCACGTACCAGCAGGTGATCGCAGTACTCGTCGAACCGATCGGCGTCCCGACCGTCGGTGGTGCCCGCCAACGCGAATCCCGGCTCGGAAGTGAACACGTCGTGACGAAGACGCTGCGCGGCCTCGATGAGCGCAGGGTCGGTGGACAACAGCAGGGTGTAGCGGGGTGTATCTGCTGACGGGGTCGTCGGATCTGCGGCGATGAGTACAGAAGCAGTGCTCATGGCTGCACGGTCGCCCAGCCGCATCTCGGGACGGCATCGAGCGCGTGACGTGTCCGTGCACGCTAAATGACGAATTGGGCGCGCTCTGGGGGTACCCCGTCGCACGCTGGGGCTACGCCCACCCGCTTGCTGAGAGTGGCGAAACCACACCGAGTGCGCCCAATCGCGCGAGAAATCAACCCTTGCGGGCCTTGACCGCCTCGGTCAGCTGCGGCGCGACCTTGAACAGGTCACCGACGATGCCCAGGTCGGCGATCTCGAAGATCGGCGCCTCTTCGTCCTTGTTCACCGCAATGATCGTCTTCGACGTCTGCATGCCGGCGCGGTGCTGGATCGCCCCGGAGATGCCCAGCGCGATGTACAGCTGCGGCGACACGGTCTTACCGGTCTGGCCCACCTGGAACTGGCCCGGGTAGTAGCCCGAGTCGACCGCAGCACGCGATGCGCCGACGGCGGCACCGAGCGAGTCGGCCAATTCCTCGACCACGCTGAAGTTTTCGGCGCTGCCGACGCCGCGGCCGCCGGACACGACGACGGTGGCCTCGGTGAGTTCCGGACGATCGCCGGCGGCAGCGGGCTCCCGCTTGGTGATCTTCGTCGCATTCTCGGCTTGCGCAGGCACCTCGACGTTGACGACCTCACCCGCACCTGCGGCGGGCTCGGCCTCGACGGCACCGGGCCGCACGGTGATCACCGGGGTGTCACCGGTGACCTCGGCCTCGACGGTGAACGCGCCACCGAAGATGCTGTGGACGCCCTTGCCGCCCTCCTTGACCTCGACGACGTCGACCAGCAGGCCGGAGCCGATCCGGGCGGCCAGCCGGCCCCCGATCTCCTTGCCGTCGGCGCTCGCGGCGAGCAGCACACCCGCAGGCGTGGCCGACTCGGCGAGCGAGGCCAGCACGTCCACATACGGGGTGATCAGGTAGTTCTCCGCGTCGTCGGACTCGGCGACGTAGATCTTGGCGGCGCCCGCCGACTTCAGCCCGTCGATCAGCGGCTCGGCGGTGCCCGGCTTGCCGACGACGACAGCGGCGGGCTCGCCCAGCTTGCGGGCGGCGGTGATCAGTTCGGCGGTGATCTTCTTCAGCGCGCCATCGGCGTGCTCGACGAGCACAAGTACTTCAGCCATTTGTCTTCTATGTCTTTCTGGTTTTTTTCGGCCTTTGGCCGATACGGCTAGATGATTTTTTGAGCAACCAGGTACTCGGCGATCTTGGTGCCGCCGTCGCCCTCGTCGGTGACCTTCTCGCCCGCGGTCTTCGGCGGCTTCGGGGTCGACGAGGTCACCTTGGAACCGGCGTTGGCGACGCCGACCTCGTCGGCCTCGACACCGATCTCAGCCAGCGTCAGCGTCGTCACTTCCTTCTTCTTGGCGGCCATGATGCCCTTGAAGGACGGGAAACGCGGCTCGTTGATCTTCTCGTTGACGCTGACCACCGCGGGCAGCGGCGCCTCGACGGTGAACACGCCGTCATCGGTCTCCCGCTCGCCGGTGACCTTGCCGCCCTCGACGGACACCTTGCGCAGGTGCGTCAGCTGGGGCAGGCCCAGGTATTCGGCGATCACCGCGGGAACCGCGCCGCCGACACCGTCGGTGGCCTCGTTGCCGGCGATGACCAGTTCGGTGCCCTCGATGGTGCCCAGCGCACGGGCCAGCGCCCAGCCGGTCTGGATCAGATCGGAGCCGTGCAGTCCGTCGTCGAGCAGGTGCACCGCCTTGTCGGCGCCCATCGACAGGGCTTTGCGGATGGCCTCGGTCGCCCGCTCGGGACCGGCGGTGAGCACTGTCACAGTGCTCTCGGTGCCGTTGGCGGCTTCCTTCTCCTTGATCAGCAGCGCCTCTTCGACGGCGCGTTCGTTGATCTCGTCGAGCACGGCGTCAGCGGCCTCACGGTCGAGGGTGAAATCGCCGTCGGTCAGCTTTCGCTCCGACCACGTGTCTGGAACCTGTTTGATCAGGACCACGATGTTCGTCATGACTCTGGTTCGTCCTCCTCGAAGAGGCCGGGCGACCGGCCTTCGTTACCACGTTGAAGCAACTGCCACCATGTTACTCGCGGGTAACTTTTGGTGGTTCGCACGAACACCATAGCTGGTCGGAGTTTGCGTTCTAGCAGCCCGTAGTCGGCGAACCGTTCGCCATTGGGCCGATCCGCGTTAGCCTGCCTTGCAATGAGTGCATTCGTTACCAACGGTCCGCTTGGCGAGCCGCACCTAGAGCTAACCGGCGAGCGCACGGTGCCAGGCCTGGCGGAAGAGAACTACTGGTTCCGTCGCCATGAGATCGTCTACCAACGGCTGGCCGGCCGCTGCGCCGGGCGCGACGTCCTCGAGGCAGGCTGCGGCGAGGGCTACGGCGCCGACCTGATCGCCGATCAGGCGCGCCGGGTGATCGGGCTGGACTACGACGAGTCGGCCGTCGCGCATGTCCGGGCCCGGTATCCGCGGGTGGAGATGCGGCACGGCAATCTCGCCACGCTCCCGCTCGATGACGGGAATGTCGACGTCGTCGTCAACTTCCAGGTGATCGAACATCTGTGGGATCAAGGGCACTTCGTGGTCGAGTGCTTTCGCGTCTTGCGACCCGCCGGTGTGCTGCTGATGTCCACGCCGAACCGGATCACCTTCTCCCCCGGACGGGACACCCCGATCAACCCGTTCCACACCCGCGAACTCGACGCTGCGGAGCTAACCGAACTGCTGACCGCCGCGGGCTTTTCGGTCGAGTCGATGCTCGGCGTCTTCCACGGCGAGCATCTCGCAGAGCTCGATGCTCGGCACGGTGGCTCGATCATCGACGCCCAGATCGCGCGCGCGCTGGCCGACGCGCCCTGGCCCGACGACCTGCTCGCCGACGTCGCCTCTGTGGCAACAGACGACTTCGACCTCATCGACGCGGCCGACCGCGACATCAATGACAGTCTCGACCTGGTCGCAATCGCGGTGCGGCCGTGACGAATTCCGAGCCCGTCCCCGGGCTGTTCACGCTCGTCCTGCACACGCATCTACCATGGCTGGCCCATCACGGCCGCTGGCCGGTCGGGGAGGAATGGCTCTACCAGTCGTGGTCGGCGGCCTATCTGCCGCTGATGCGGGTGCTGCGCACGCTGGCCGACGAAGAGCGCAGGCACGTCGTGACGCTGGGAATGACGCCGGTGGTCACCGCGCAGCTTGACGACCCGTACTGCCTGTCGGGCATGCATCACTGGCTGGCCAACTGGCAGCTGCGCGCGCTGGAGGCCACGACGTTGCGCGAGCCGGAAGGGTTGCGCGCGTTCGGGATTCGCGAGTACGCGGAGGCGGGCCGTGCACTCGACGAGTTCGCGACGCTGTGGCGGCACGGTGGAAGCCCACTACTGCGCGGCCTGATCGACGCAGGCACCATCGAATTGCTCGGCGGCCCGCTGTCGCACCCGTTCCAGCCGCTGCTCAATCCGCGGCTGCGCGAGTTCGCGTTGCGCGAGGGCCTCGCCGACGCCGGTCAGCGATTCGCGCACACGCCGACAGGCATCTGGGCGCCGGAGTGCGCATACGCGCCCGGCATGGAAATCGATTACGCCGCAGCAGGTGTCGGCCACTTCATGGTCGACGGCCCGTCATTGCACGGAGACACCGCCTTGGGGCGTCCGGTCGGTTCGTCCGACGTCGTCGCGTTCGGCCGCGACCTGCAGGTCAGCTACCGGGTGTGGTCGCCGAAGTCCGGTTACCCCGGCCACGCCGCCTACCGCGACTTCCACACCTACGATCACGTCACCGGCCTCAAGCCGGCGCGCGTCACGGGCCGCAACGTGGCGTCGGATGCCAAGGCGCCCTACGACCCCCAGCGCGCAGATCGAGCCGTCGACGTGCACGTCGCCGACTTCGTCGAGGTGGTGCGCGACCGGCTCATCAGCGAATCCGAACGGATCGGCAGGCCAGCCCATGTGGTGGCGGCGTTCGACACCGAGCTGTTCGGGCATTGGTGGTACGAGGGCCCGGTGTGGCTCGAGCGGGTCCTGCGTGCGCTGCCCGCCGCCGGCGTGCGGGTAGGCACGCTGTCCGATGCGGTCGCCGACGGATTCGTCGGCACGCCCGTCGAATTGCCGCCCAGCTCTTGGGGTTCGGGCAAGGACTGGCAGGTCTGGGCGGGCAAGAAGGTCGCCGATCTGGTCCAGCTGGACGCCGAGGTCGTCGACACCGCGCTGACCACCGTGGACAAGGCGCTCGGCGAGGCCGACACACCGCCGGCCCGCAACTTCGTCGCCGACCAGATCCTGCGCGAAACGCTGCTCACGGTGTCCAGCGACTGGCCGTTCATGGTGAGCAAGGATTCCGCCGCCGACTACGCGCGCTATCGCGCACACCTGCACGCGCACGCCACCCGCGAGATCGCCGGCGCGCTGGCGTCCGGCCGTGGCGAGCATGCACAGCGCCTGGCCGACAACTGGAACCGCGCCGACGGCCTGTTCGGCGCGCTTGATGCCCGAAGGTTGCCAAGGTGACCCCGGCTCCCGCGAGCGACCGTGTTTGCACACGACACGCCGCGAATTGTTGGCATTTTCCGGTCGCTCGCCCAGGAGTGAGCGGCAGGTGAGAGTCCTGATGGTGTCGTGGGAGTACCCGCCGGTCGTGGTCGGCGGGCTCGGCAGGCACGTGTACCAACTGGCGACGGCGCTGGCGGCGGCCGGACACGAGATCGTCGTGCTCAGCCGTCGGCCGAGCGGCACCGACCCGAGCACTCATCCGTCGACCGACGAAATCGCCGAAGACGTACGGGTTGTCGCCGCCGCGCATGACCCGCACGAATTCGACTTCGGTGCCGACATGATGGCGTGGACACTGGCCATGGGACATTCGATGGTCCGCGCGGGTTTGGGGATCAAGGGACCCCGCAATCGGCCGTGGCGACCGGACGTCGTGCACGCCCACGACTGGCTGGTCGCGCACCCGGCGATCGCGCTCGCCGAATACTTCGACGTCCCACTGGTTTCCACCATCCACGCCACCGAGGCCGGCCGGCATTCGGGGTGGGTGTCCGGTCGGATCAGCCGCCAGGTGCATGCCGTCGAATCGTGGCTCGTTCGCGAATCCGATTCGCTCATCACCTGTTCGGCGTCGATGAGCGACGAGATCACCGAGCTGTTCGGCCCCGGCCTGGCCGAGACCCGGGTCATCCGCAACGGAATCGACGCGGCGCTATGGCCGTTCGCGCGTCGCCAACCCCGAAACGGCCCCGCGCAGCTGATGTACTTGGGACGGCTCGAATACGAGAAGGGCATTCACGACGCGATCGCCGCGCTGCCCCGCATCAGGCGCACCCACCCCGGCACGACGTTGACCATCGCGGGCGATGGCACACAGCTCGGCTGGCTCGTCGAGCAGGCACGAAAGCACAAGGTGCTCAAGGCGACAACGTTCGTGGGTCATTTGGACCACGAGGAACTCGTTCGGCTGCTCCATACCGCCGACGCCGCCGTGCTGCCCAGCCACTACGAGCCGTTCGGCATCGTTGCGCTCGAGGCAGCCGCAACCGGCATCCCGCTGGTCACCTCAAACGTCGGTGGCCTCGGCGAGGCGGTGATCAACGGGCAGACCGGCATCTCGTATGCACCCCGCGATGTCGCCGGCCTGGCCGCAGCCGTGCGTGCCGTGCTTGACGATCCCGAAACTGCGCAGCGTCGTGCCATCGCCGCCAGGGAACGGCTCACTTCCGACTTCGACTGGCACACCGTCGCAGGCGAAACCGCGCAGGTCTACCTCGCCGCCAAGCGCCGCGAACGCGAACCGCACCGGCGGCGCGTCATCGTCGAACACGCACTGCCAGACCGCTAAACAGTTCGACCGGCGTCGAATCATTCCGCGCCTACCGTGCGGATATGGACACGAAAAGGTTCAGCCTCGACACCACGTTGACCCTGATCGCCGCCTACCTGGGACTTTTCGTCGGCCTGGTCGACGCCAACGCGATCAACCTCGCGTTGCCCGCCGTCCGCAACGACCTCGGCGGTGGAATTTCCGGCGCGCAGTGGACGATCGACGCCTACAACATCACTTTCGCCGCCGTACTACTCACGGCCGGGTCGCTGGGTGACCGATTCGGCAGACGCACGCTGCTGCGAATCGGCCTGGTGACGTTCATCGCCGCGTCGCTGGTCTGTGCGGTAGCACCCTCGTTGCCATTGCTGCTCACCGCCCGCGCCGTCCAAGGCGTGGGTGCGGCCATCATGCTCCCCCAAGGCCTGGCCATCGCCGCCGCCGCATTTCCCAATCCCATCGAACGGGGCAGGGCGACCGCGGCGTGGGCGATCGCGGCCGCCATGAGCACCGCGATCGGCCCCATCCTCGGCGGCGTGCTGACCGACACCCTCGGCTGGCGCTACATCTTCTGGCTGAACGCGCCCATCGGCGTGGTTGCGCTGCTCATGACATACCGCTACCTGCCCGAATCCCGCGACCCCGACGCCGCGAGCTTCGACGTACCAGGCCAGACGCTGGCGATGCTCGGCCTCGGCGCACTGACCATCGTCCTGGTCGAGGGACGGACCCTGTCGCCCGCGTGGACCGTCGCGTTGGCCGTCGCTGCCGTCGCGGGCATCGCCGCGTTCGTCCGGAGCCAGCAACAGGTAAGGCACCCAATGCTGCCGCTGGACCTGTTCCGCAGCCGTCGGCTGATAGCCGCTCTTGTGGCGACGTTCACGATGACCTTCGGCATCTACGGGCTGCTGCTGGTGAACAGCTTTGCGTTCCAACAACAACGGGGCGCGAGCGCACTGGCCACTGCGCTGTGGTTCCTGCCGATGCCGTTGACGTATCTGGTCTTCATCCCGGCGGTCAACGCGCTGGCCCATCGAACCGGTCCCCAACTGCCGATAACGGCCGGATTGACCCTGATGGCCGCGGGCATGGCTCTCTATGCCGCGGCGGGACCGCAGGCCGACGTCTGGCTGATCGAACTTTCGTTCGTACTGGCCGGTGTGGGCCTGGCGCTCAACACCGGCCCTGCCGTCGGGCTCGCGATGTCGGCGGTGCCGTTGCAACGCGCCGGTCTGGCGTCCGGCGTGGTGAATCTGGCCCGGCTCGTGGGTATCACTGTCGGTGTCGCGGTGTTGGGTAGTGCCATGGCTGCCATTGGAGGCGCCGACGGTGCGCGGATCGCGACCATGCTGGGCGGGCTGGTCCAGTTGATCGGCGCAGCGCTCGCGCTGCGATGGGCGTGGTCCGAAGAGCCCGCACCGCCGCAGAAGGAGGTCTGTCATGCGTGACGCCGCCGCTCTTCCGTCGGGCGGCGACGCCGACATCGCCGCGTTGGCCTCGCTGTTGGCCGACCCGGCGCGGTGCAAGGTGCTGCTCGCCCTCGACGACGGGCGTGCGCTGCCCGCCAGCGTCCTCGCCGACGAAGCGGGCATCAGCAGGCCGACAGCCAGCAGCCACCTCGGCAAGCTGACCAGCGCGGGCCTGCTGACGGTCGAGACCCATGGCAGGCACCGCTACTACCGGCTGGCCGGTCCGGAGGTCGGCGAGTTGCTCGAACATCTTGTGCGCCTCGCGCCGCCTCGGCCCGTCAGATCGCTTCGGGAGGGCACCCGCGCGGCGCGGCTGCGCTCGGCCCGCACGTGCTATGACCATGTCGCGGGCCGTCTCGGGGTCGCTGTCATGGGCAACCTGCTGGATCGCGAGGCGCTCGTCGGCGGCGACGGACGCTACGACCCGAACCGCGACAGCCACGACGCGCTGAGCAGCGCCGGCCACGACCTGCATTACGAGCTGACCGACACCGGACGAGACTTTCTGACCGGAATAGGCGTCGAAATGCCAACGGGCAAAAGGCCACTCGTGCGCTACTGTGTGGACTGGACCGAGCAACGGCACCATCTGTCCGGCGGGCTCGGGCGCGCCGTGTTGGGTCGTTTCCTGTCGGCGGGCTGGGTGAAACGGGTGCCACGCGGGCGGGCGCTCACCGTTACCGACGACGGCCGCAGCGCACTGGCCGACGCGTTCGGCATCGACTGGAGCGCCTAGCGGGCCGCCTTCTTGCGTTCGATGTCGGCCAGCGCCGCAGCCAGTTCCGCACGCTGGGCCGCCGAGGTCTCCCACGCCAGTTGCCGGTTCTTGACGATCTTCGCCGGCGCGCCGACGGCGATCGAATAGTCGGGGATGTCGCCCTTGACCACCGCATGCGAGCCCAGCACGCACCCGCGGCCGATCGTGGTGTTGCGCAGGATGGTGACCTTAGTGGCAATCCAGGTGTCGGGCCCGATCCGCACTGGGCCCTTGGCGATGCCCTGGTCCTTGATCGGCAGGTTGATGTCGTCCATCTTGTGGTCGAAGTCGCACACGTAGACCCAGTCCGCCATCAGCACCGAGTCGCCGAGTTCGATGTCGAGGTAGGTGTTGATGACGTTGTCACGGCCGAGCACGACCTTGTCGCCGAAGCGCAGCGAGCCCTCGTGGCAGCGGATCGTGTTCTTGTCGCCGATGTGCACCCACCGGCCGATCTCCATCGTGGACAGTTCGGGCGTCGCCTGGATCTCCACGCCCTTGCCGAGGAAGACCATGCCGCGGGTGATGATGTGCGGATTGGCCAGCTTGAACTTCAGCAGCCTCCAGTACCTGACCAAGTACCACGGGGTGTAGGCGCGGTTGGCCAGCACCCACTTCAGCGAAGCCACCGTCAGGAACCTGGCCTGACGCGGATCGCGAAGCCGCGAACCTCGCCAGCGCTTGTGCAACGGTGCGCCCCACATCGTCGTCATGGCCGGAAAGCCTACGCGAGCGCATGCCGAGCCTCCGGTTACCCTCACATGGGCTTGGACAACAGGAACAGAAAGGACCCAGTGTTCCGGCGATTCATCGTGCTGGCGTCGACGGCGCTGATCACGGGTGTGCTGGCCGGTTGTGGGACCACCGATTCCTGGGTCGAGGCGCACGCCGCGGACGGCTGGGCCGCGCAGTACGGCGACGCCTCCAACAGCAGCTACTCGCCGGTCGACGGCGCGGATGCGTTGCGGCTCGAGTGGAGGCGCTCGGTGAAGGGTGATCTGGCCTCCCAGGTGGCGCTCGGGTCGGGCAGCTACCTGGCCGTCAACGCGCAGTCGGCCGGCGGATGCTCGCTGATGGTGTGGGAGACCGACAACAAGGCCCGCCAACGCTGGTGCACCCGTCTGGTGCAGGGCGGCGGGCTGTCCAGCCCGCTCTTCGACGGGTTCGACAATGTGTACGTCGGCCAGCCCGGCGCGATGCTGTCCTTCCCGCCGACGCAGTGGATTCGGTGGCGTCAGCCGGTGATCGGAATGCCCACCACGCCAAGGATTCTCGCGCCGGGCCAGCTGCTGGTCGTCACTCATCTCGGGCAGGTGCTGGTATTCGACGCCCACAAGGGCATCGTCGTCGGCACGCTGGATCTGGTGGGCGGCGTCAATCCGACCGACGCCACTCGGGGACTGGCCGATTGCCAACCGGCGCGGCCACCTTGCCCGGTGGCCGCGGCGCCGGCGTTCGCGTCGGCCACCGGCATCGTGGTGGTCAGCCTGTGGGAACCGAACGCCGCGGCGCCGATCCTGGTCGGTCTTCGCTACCGTGCCGGCCAGTCGCCGTCGCTCACCCGCGAGTGGACCAGCGACGCGGTGGCCCAGGGGCCGATCTCCAGCCCGGTGCTGTCCGCCGACGGGTCGACGCTGTACGTCAACGGCCGCGACCAACACCTGTGGGCGCTGAAGACGGCGGACGGCAAGCCGAAATGGTCGGTGCCGCTGGACTATCTGGCACAGACGCCCCCGTCGGTGTCGCCGGACGGCCTGATCGTCGCGGGCGGCGGTCCGGGGGCCAAACTGGTCGCGGTCCGCGACGGCGGCGACCACGGCGATGTGCTGTGGACCCGCGACGACGTCGAGCCGCTGTCCACGTCGAGTCGGGCAGGCAGCGGCGTCGGCTACACCGTCGCCAAGGACGGCGAGAACGGTCAAGCGCTTCTGGTGTTCGACTCCGGCCGACGGCCACACCGTCAACAGCTATCCGCTGCCGCAGGCGACGGGCTGGCCGGTCGGGGTGTCGGTCGGCCATGACCGCCGTGTCGTCACGGCCACCAGCGACGGCCAGGTCTACGGCTTCGCGCCGGCGTAAGCGCTACGCCAACAGCGGGGCCAGCGTCGCGCGCGGCACCGACGCCTGCACGGCGCCGGCGGACTCCGGGAAGATCTCGCCCTGGCTGAAGAAGAAGATCACCGCGTCGTCGGTCAGGGCGAAGTTCTGGTAGTTGGCCGGGTCCAGACCTTCGCTCGGCGGGACCGGGTCGTTCATCCCCTGCTGTTTCTGCAGGTACCGATTGACCTCGGGATAGATCACGTCGAGCGGTTTGGTGCCCGGCTTGAACAAGCTGTCGAACGTGATCGGTGCGCGCCTGACCACGTCCCAGTTGAACGCTTGGTAGAACGTCTGCGGGTGCGCGCCACCGACGTTCTGATAGACCTCGAACACCACGCTCTGCGTGCCGCCGTTCGGTGAGCCCGAGCGGTAACCGGTTCCCTTCGCGTCCAGCTGATACGGCAGGTTCCACGAGCCCGGCATCTGAGAAACGTTCACGAAGCCGTCGCGGGTCTGGGTGAGGTAGGCCGTCAGCGCCTGCTGGTCGGGATAGTCGTTGGGGAAGCTCATGTCGAGCGTGTAGGTGGGGTTGGCGGTATGGACCGTACAGATGCCGTCGGGTCCAACCGCGCCGCCCAAGTCGGCGCAGGCCGACTGCGCCGCAGCCGTCGATGTGCCAGTTGAGCAGGCCAGTACCCCGGCCACGAGAATCGCAGCCACCCTGAGAATGCGCATCGTCGGACGTCCTCGAGAGCCGGCACCGGCTTCGGCACCGGCGCATCACTGACAGGGTACGTGGCCCTCAACGCGACGCACGACAAATGAATGCCGTTGCCCGGCTTGCCGCCCCGGATCCAATACGGGCGATGACGACGGAGAGGCGTTGCGATCCGCGCAGCCGCAGTCGTGCCCGCAACACGTCGGGGTCGACATCGACACCGCGAACCAGGATCTCGACGGCGCCGACGTCACGCGCCGAGAGCGCCTGGCGCAGTCGCCGTTCGCTGTAGGTCAGCTCCTCGAGAACTTCGAACCCGCGCACATTCTCGGGCAGCCGATCGCCGGACAAGTAGGCGATATCGGGGTCAAGCTGCCACAGCCCGTGTCGGGCGGCGTAGTGCCGCACCAGACCTGCGCGCACCACCGCGCCGTCGGGGTCGATGATCCACCGGCCGGCCGATGCCACCGTGCAGTCGTCGGGGTCGGCGTCGGTGACGTCTTCGCCGTTGTCCAGCATCGTCGCCCGGCGGGTCACTCCCTCCCCCGCAAGCCCCGCCGACCACAGGCAGGCCTCCCGCACGCTGCCCGCCAGCGAGGTGACCTCGATCTCCCCGCGGAATCCCAGCCGCGACAACTCATCGAAATCGATTCCCGGAGCGCACTTTACGACAACGCCGCGCCCCCGGTACACGTCCAGCAATTCATCGAGTGCAGGCGTGTAGTCGCGGGGGTCGAACCGGCGCCGTCCGCCGCTGCGCCGGGCGGGATCGACGAGGACGACGGTGTCACAGGTGACAGGCCGCAGCGCGTCGGCACGACAGAGGTCGACGTCGGCGACATTGTGGCCGGCCATCGCCAGCCGGACCGGATCGATATCGCTGCCGATGACGTAGGCGGCGGAATTCCTCAGTGCCGCAAGCTCAGTGCCGATCGAACACGTCGCGTCGTGCACGGCGACGCCAGCCAGCCGACGTGCCCGGTGGGCGGCTACCGGTTCGGCAGTCGCCTGTTGCAGCGCCTCGTCGGTGAAGAGCCAATCCGAAGGGTCGGCGAATTTGACTGCGGCCTTCCGCCGCAACAGCGTCGTCTCCACCAGCACGGCGGAACGATGACCGAAACGCTCACGCGCAGAGGCGATGTCGGCAACCAGCGAGGAGTCGGTGAGTCGGAAGCCGTTGACCTCGCCTAAGTCCCGCGCGCCCGCGTCGGACCGCAGGTAGGCGACGTCGTCGAGACGAAACGCTACGACGGCTTGACCCCGGTCACCATGACGTTGTAGAACCAGCCCTTGGGCACCATGCGGCGCCACAGGTTGTCGTCGACCCAGCTCAGAGTGATCCAGCTGCCGAACGCGAACTTCGCCCAGCCCCAGCCGAGCCGGCCCGGCGGGGCCGCGGCCTCGAACGTCCGCAGCGGCCATCCCAGCATGGCGGCAGTGAACTCGGTCGTAGCGGTCGATACCTCGACGGCTCCGGCGTTGGTCGCCATCTGCTCCAGATCGGCCGGATCGAACGTGTGCAGGTCGACGATCGCCTCCAGCGCGGCGGCGCGTGACGACTCGTCGAGCTCGGCCTGCGGCCTCCGCCAGTCCTGCAGCCCTGGCAGTTTGGTGACATTGGTGGCGACCCGCCACGTCAGGGTCGACAGCGACCGCGCGTAGCCGTTGCCGACCGTCGTCGGCTCGCCGGCGAACACGAAGCGGCCGCCCGGCTTGAGCACCCGCACGACCTCACGCAGCGACTGCTCGACGTCGGGGATGTGGTGTAGCACCGCATGCCCGACCACGAGGTCGAAGATGTCGTCGTCGTACGGAATGCCCTCCGCGTCGGCGACGCGCCCGTCGATCTCCAGGCCGAGGTTCTCGCCGTTGCGGGTGGCCACCTTGACCATGCCCGGCGACAGATCGGTCACCGAGCCGCGCCGCGCGACGCCGGCCTGAATCAGGTTGAGCAGGAAAAATCCGCTTCCACAGCCCAGTTCCAGCGCCCGGTCGTACGGCAGGTCGCGCAGTTCCTCGGCGGGCACGGTCGCGTCGAACAGGTCGCGGGCGTAGTCGACGCAGCGCTTGTCGTAGCTGATCGACCACTTGTCGTCGTAGCTTTCGGCCTCCCAGTCGTGGTACAGCACCTGCGCAAGCTTGGAGTCGTGGCGGGCCGCTTCAACCTGTTCCGCGGTCGCGTGCGGATTCGGGGCTGGGTCACCGGCGACATCAGAGTCAGTGCGGGATTCCTCAAAGCTCATAACAGGGCAGCGTAAACGTCGAAGGAGGCCTTGGCGGCAGCCAGTACCTGCGGTGGATAGTCTCGGAACCTCCGCACCCAGGCCAGCGCGGCGTCGTACACGCCGTCGGGTGCGACCATCTCGTCGATAAGGCCCAACGCCAGCGCCTCCTTGGCATCGATGAAGCGCCCGCTGAACACCAGGTCCTTGGCCTTGCTCTCGCCGGCCGCACGCGCGAGGCGGGCCGTGCCGCCCTGTGGCACCCGACCCGCGAGGATCTCCGTCGCGCCGAACCTCACGTTGTCGCCGCTGACCCGCCAGTCCGCGGCCAGCGCCAGTGTCAACCCGCCGCCCAGCGCGTAGCCGGTGATGGCTGCGACCGTCGGCTTCGGGATGACGGCCAGCGCGTCGACGGCCTCCCGGCATACCCGTGCGGCGACCTCGGCTTCGTCGGCGCTCAACGTGCGGAGCTCGGGCATGTCGTCACCGGCGGAGAAGATCTCGTGTCCACCGAAAAGGATGACGGCGGAGATGTCGTCGCGGCGACCGAGATCGGCTGCCGCGGAAACGATCTCGCGATACACCTGGCGCGTCAGCGCATTGGTCGGCGGTCGCGACAGCAGCAGCGTGGCGATGCCGGGCTGCTCATCGCTGGTGTGGACGGAGACGAACTCGTTCATGCAAGCGGCGTGTCAGGGCCGTAGCCGTCAGGCGCACGGTGGTTGCGGGCGTTGTTGTAGCGGTCGCTGTTGAAGAACTCGATCTCCCAGTTGCCGTTCTTCTCGGCAAGATGCGGTTCGATGGCGACGATCTGACGTTCGACGGCAAGCACTTCGGCGACAGTGCGCCCGGCCAGTGAGTCCAGTTGCGTCCACGTCGGCGGTAGCAGGAAGGTCCGTGACTCCGCGAAATCCTCGAGCGCTTCGGAGGGCGTGATCCAGTCCGCGCGGTCGGTTTCGGTGTTGTCGCCGTCGGCGCGCTGGCCTTCCGGCAATGCTGCGACGAAGAAGTAGGTGTCGTAGCGACGGGTGCGCTCCTCTTTCGGCGTCACCCAGTTCGCCCACGGCCGAAGCAGATCAGCGCGCAGCACGAGGTTCTCCCTGCGCAGGAAATCACCGAAGGACAGCGACCCGTCGGCGAGCGCCACCCGCGATTCGCGGTAGATCGACGCGTCGCCGACGATGCCGTCCGGGTCGTCGGCAGGCCCGGCGAACAGCACGCCGGACTCTTCGAAGGTCTCGCGGGCCGCGGCGCACACCAACGCCTCGGCCAGATCCGGTTCGACGCCGAACCGATCAGCCCACCAGCCGGACTCTGGGCCGAACCACGCGACGTCGGCGTTGCGGTCGCGGTCGTCGACGCCACCGCCGGGGAACACCATCACGCCTGCCACGAAATCCATCGCGGAGTGCCGCCGCATCAGGAACACCTTGATCCCGTCGGCGGTGTCGCGGATCAGCATCACGGTCGCGGCCGGTCTCGGGGTCAATGGTTCTGCGTTCTCTCCCCCAGTCGTCCCCCTGCCCTGCGGGCGGGTGGTGCCCCCAGCGCTCCTACCCTCCGGAGAGGTCATTCTCGCCTCCTGTGCGCCGCCCTGCTGCGGGTGCGACGGGCGAAGTAGCGCCCGTCGACGACGTCGAGGGCGATGGATTGCCCGAACGCCGTGGACAGGTTCTCGGTCGTCAAAGTGTCCTGCAGCAGCCCCGAATCGACGACCTTGCCCTCCGACAGGATCAGGCAGTGGGAAAAGCCGCGGGGAATCTCCTCAACGTGATGTGTGACCAGCACGAGCGCCGGAGAGTCGGGATCGTTGGCCAGATCCTCGAGCCGGGCCAGCAGTTCCTCCCGCCCGCCGAGGTCCAGCCCGGCGGCGGGTTCGTCGAGCAGCAGCAGCTCCGGGTCGGTCATCATCGACCGGGCGATCAACACCCGCTTGCGCTCCCCTTCGGACAGCGTGCCGTAGGTGCGGTCGGCGAGGTGCTCGGCGCCGACGGTTTCGAGCATGTCGATGGCCTGGTCGTAATCGACGTCCTCGTATCTCTCCCGCCAGCGGCCCATCACCGCGTAGCCGGCGGAGACGACCAGATCCCGCACCACTTCGCCGTCGGGTAGGCGCTGGGAAAGCGCCGAGCTGCTCAGCCCGACACGCGAGCGCAGTTCGGACATGTCGACGCGGCCGAGCCGCTCGCCGAGCACGAACGCCGTGCCTGACGAGGGGTGTTCCAAGGCGGCCGCGATGCGCAACAGCGATGTCTTGCCCGCGCCGTTCGGCCCGATGACCACCCAGCGTTCGTCGAGTTCGACAGACCAGGTGACGGGCCCGACCAGAGTCTGGCCACCGCGTCGCAGTGTGACTTTCGCGAAATCGACCAGCAGATCGGGGTCGGCTGCATCTACATCGGCGTCTGCCACCCGACCATCGTGCCGCACTCGGCATGTGTCGCGTTCTGCGGGTCAGACCCGAATCGCTAACCGAGGCCCCATCCTGCGGTGCCGTTCACGATGACGCGGTCGGCCTTGCCGACCGTGCCTGCGACCAGTTCTGAGTTGAGCTGGTCCGTGGTCGCGACCCAGGCGCGTGCCTCATGTGGCGTCTTGCCGAACTGGATATGACGCGCGACGAGACGCTCGACCCGCATGGTCTCCTCGCTCGCCACGAACCACACAGCGTCTATTGCGCGGCGTGCCCGCTCCCAGTGCGGATCATCCAGCAGCAGATAATTGCCCTCGGTGACGACGAGGCGCGCCGACGGCAGTACGACGAGCGCCGCGGCGAGCGGTTGTTCCAGCGTGCGGTCGAAGCCCGGCACGTAGACCGGGTCGTCGGTCTCCCGCCTCACCCGCTCGAGTAGATGCGCGTAACCAGCCGCGTCGAACGTGTCCGGGGCGCCCTTGCGGCCGCGCGCACCGATCCGGTCGAGCTGGGCGTCGGCGAGGTGGAAGCCGTCCATCGGAACATGCGCGACCCAGTCGGCGCCCTTGACCGCGCGAATGCGGGCGACCAGCGCGTCGACGAGAGTCGATTTCCCGGCACCCGGACTGCCCACGATGCCCAGGATCGCCCGCGACGAATCACCGGCCAGCGCGATCGCATCGCGGGCCAGCAGATCCGCCATTTCCATGTGTTGAGTTTCTGTCACGACGCTTGGCGTTGCCGGGCGGCGCGCAGGCCGTCGTCGATGAAACCGCGAGCGTGGCTGTCGAGGTCGGCGCCGTCGTCCCACAGATTTCGCCAAATGGCCAAGTCGTTGGACAGGCCGGGCGCGACGACCGCCGACGAGAACGACTCGAAGGTGTACCGGCGCGCGGTAGCCGACATCGACGCGCAGTTCGCCTGACTAGCGATCTCGGCGTGAAAACCTGCGCCTACCGCTAGTTTTCACGCCCAAATCGCTCACTTCGGCGACGGACGCCCAGCCACTGACGGCGAGCACCCGCTTCGGGGTGATGCGCAGGAACAGTTGCACGAGCAGGCCGATGGCCAGCGCGTACAGCACGGTGCCGACGCCGACCGTCCCGCCGAGAAGCCAGCCGGCGGCCAGCACACTGGCTTCGATCGACGTGCGGACCAGCCGCACCGACAGGCCGGTGCGCACAACCAGCCCGGTCATCAGCCCGTCGCGCGGGCCGGGGCCCAGTGCGGCGCCGATGTAGAGGACCGTGCTGAACGCGTTGAGGACCACCGCGCCCACCATCATCGCGATGCGCACGGGAAGTGAGGTCGGAGTCGGCATCAACCACAGCCCGGCATCGACGGTGACCGCGATGACGATGACGTTGGCGATCGTGCCGATGCCCGGCCGGTTCCGCAGCGGAACCCAGGCCAGCAGCACCGCGACACCGACCGCCGCGGACGCGATGCCGATGGTCATGCCGGTGTGACGGGCCAGTCCTTGGTGGAAGACGTCCCACGGGTCCAGGCCCAGCCCGGCACGGACCATCACGGCCATCGAGAAGCCGTAGCCACTCAGACCGACGAGCAAGGCCGCCGCGCGTGCTGCGGCACTACGCACGGTGAGGGAAGCGAATCCGAATCAGGTCGAGTTCGCGGCGCATGCGTTCGGCGTCACGGTCGACGAATTCGGCGGCTATCATCTCCGCCGGGCGACTGACCCGGGCCAACAGCCGGGTCAGTCGGGATGTCCAATTCATGCTCATGACTCGATAGTCCGGCCCAACTGGCTTGCCTTTCAATATCCAGTTGGGCAATACTGGCCTGCAAATGACGATGAAATGGCGGCTAGAGCGCTCGATGTGAACCTGTTGGCCCGCGAGCTCGGCAACTGGCGCACATCCAGTCACAGTGGCCCCGCCTATCAGGGGCTGGCCGACGGCATCCGGATGCTGATCATCGATGGACGCTTGCCCGTCGGCGCGCGGCTGCCCAGCGAGCGGGCACTCGCCGACACGCTGCGGGTCTCCCGCACCACGGTCACCGCCGCCTACACGCAGCTCCGCGAGGACGGCTATCTCAATGCCCGTCGCGGCGCGCGCAGCACCACCGCACTGCCCGTCGCGCCGGGCGCGTCTCCCGCCGCCGTCCCCGCAAGGGTCAACCTGGCCCACGCCGCGCTGTCGGCGCCGGCCGCCGTGCGTGATGCGTACATCGAGGCGACCCACCAGATCACCCCCTATCTCCACGACATTGGCATCGACCTCACCGGCGTCGCGCCACTGCGCGAAGTGATCGCCGAAAGGTATTGTGCGAGAGGTCTTCCCACTGTTCCGGACGAGATCATGGTCACGACCGGTGCGCTGCACGCAATCGGCTTGGCGCTGGCCGCATACGTACAACCCGGTGACCGAGTGCTGGTCGAGCAACCCACCTACCACGCCGTGCTGTCGGCGATCACCGCCACTGGGGCGCGAGCGGTTCCGGTTGCCATGACGCACGACGGGTGGGAACTCGACGCAGTGCACGCCGCAATCAGGCAACTGGCACCGAGCCTGGCCTACCTTATCCCAGACAACCAAAACCCGACCGGGCTGACAATGCCGACCTCGGATCGAAAACGCCTGGCGCAGATCATTTCTGACAACCGGACCCGCACCATCATCGATGAAACCATGACTGATGTCTGGTTGGACGAGCCGGTACCGGCGCCGACGGCGGCCGCCATGACCACGCGGCGCGACCTCGTGTTGACAATCGGCTCGATGTCGAAGTCGTTCTGGGGCGGGCTGCGCATCGGCTGGATTCGCGCGGAACGCGGCACGCTGGCGACAATCGCGGCGGTGCGCCTGTCGGTCGACATGGGCACGCCGATCCTCGAACAGCTCGTCGCTGCAATACTTTTGGACCATGCCGACGACGTCCTACCCGAGCGGCGCGATATTTTGCGCGCCCGTCGCGCCCTGCTGACGTCGTTGCTCAGTCAGCACCTTCCGGACTTTCAGCCCGGCACAGGATGTGGCGGGATGGCGCTGTGGGTGCAGCTGCCCTCGCCCATGAGTTCTGCGCTCTCAGCGGCGGCATCTCGCCTCGGCCTGGACCTGCCGCCCGGTCCCCGCTTCGGCGTCGACGGCACGCTGGAGCGATTCGTGCGCATTCCCTACACGCTGCCCGACGACCAGTTGGCCGAGGCGGTCGAATTGCTGGCGCGAGCGTGGCGAACGGTCACCGGGGCGACGGCGCCGGAACCGGGCGCGGTGGTCGTCTAGCCCTTCATCAGTTCGCCGACGTGGGCGCTGACCGAATCCGCTAAGCCCTGAAGGTCGTAACCGCCTTCAAGCACCGCCACGAGACGGCCTTCGCAGTGCGTCTCCGCTGATTTCATCAGTTCGCGTGTCACCCACGCGAAATCGTCCGCCGTCATGCGCAATGAACCGAGCGGATCGCGTTCATGGGCATCGAATCCGGCAGAGACGATGATGAGCTCCGGTCTGAAGGTGTCGAGTGCGGGCAGGATCCTGTCCTCGAATGCTTCGCGGAGTTCGGCCCCACCGTCGCCCGGTGCGAGAGGCGAGTTGAAGATATTGCCCACACCGGTTTCGCGGACTGCGCCGGTACCGGGGAACAACGGCATCTGATGCGTCGAGGCGTAGAGCACGCTGGGATCGGAGTAAAAGATCTCCTGCGTGCCATTGCCGTGATGGACGTCGAAGTCGACGATCGCGACGCGCAGCAGCCCGTGCTTCCGTTGCGCATGACGCGCGCCGATGCTGATGTTGTTGAACAGGCAAAACCCCATCGCCCGTTCGGTTTCGGCGTGGTGGCCCGGCGGACGGCACGCGACGAAAGCGTTCTGAACTTCGCCGTTGAGAACCTTGTCGACCGCTTGTAGCGTGCCACCGACGCCGCGCAGTACTACCTCCCACGTCGAGGGCTCCATCATGGTGTCGCCGCCGTCGAGATAGACATAGCCGGCGTCCGGACGCGCGGCTTCCAGCCCGTCGACATAGCGGTTGGAGTGCACGTAGCGCGTCGCATCGAGGTCGGCGACATCGGCCTCTTCGCGCACCAGCGGGTCGAACTGAGGCTGGCCAAGCACCGTCTGCACCACGCGGTAGCGGTCGGGCCGCTCCGGATGGCCGGGGGCAGTTTCGTGATTGGCGAAGCTCGAATGGTGCAGAAGCAGGGTTGCCATGGAAAGTCTCTCTTCGGATACTGTATGCAAGCCTAGCGCATGCGGGATTCGCGAGGGGCGGTATTAGTCGTCGGGTATCTCGACCCGGCGAACCACCCCGTCGCGCGAGTCGGCGGCCTCGATCTCACCGCGAGTGATGCCGAGGATGAACAGCACCGTGTCCAGATACGGGTAGCTCAGCGATGCGTCGGCGACCTCCCGAAGCGCTGGCTTGGCGTTGAACGCCACCCCCAGCCCCGCGGCAGCGAGCATGTCGATGTCGTTGGCGCCGTCGCCGACGGCCACGGTCTGTTCCATCGGAACACCGGCCTGTTGTGCAAAATCCCGCAGCGCCTTGGCTTTTCCGGGCCGGTCAATCACGGGGCCGATCACACGACCGGTCAGCTTCCCGTCGACGATCTCGAGTTCGTTGGCGGCGACGAAGTCCATCTCCAGCTCGTGCGCCAGCGGGTCGATGACCTGGCGGAAGCCGCCGGACACGATGCCGCAGTGATAGCCGAGGCGGCGCAACGTGCGCAGCGTGGTGCGTGCCCCCGCCGTCAGCTCGATCTTGTTCGCCAACGTCGTCGAGCACCTCTGCAGGCAGGCCGGCCAACGTCGCGACCCTGCGGTGCAACGACTCGGCGAAGTCCAGTTCGCCGCGCATCGCCGCCTCGGTGACCTCGGCGACGGCGGCCTGCGCCCCCGCCCGGGCGGCCAGCATCTCGATGACCTCACCCTGGATCAGTGTCGAATCGACGTCAAAAACGATGAGCCGCTTGGCCCGTCGCGACAGGCTGTAGTCCTCGAGGGCGATGTCCACACCCTCGTCGACCGCCACCCGCGCCATCGCGGCCTGTAGCCGCTCGTAGACCCCGTTCGGCGGTACAGACACCCGCAACTCCAAACCCGTTACGGGATAGTCGGAGACGCCGCGGATGAAGTCGATGTTGACGCCGAGCGCGGCTACCTCCCGGGCCACCACGCCGAACGACTCGGCGGTGATCGGGCGGCCCAGCACGACGATGGTGTGGGTGGACGGTTCCCGCATGATCGGCAGGTCGTAGCTGCGCTCGATGGTCACGTCGAGACCGACACCGTGGACTGCGGTCTCCACGTCGTGGCGGAGCTTCGGCCCCACCGGCCACTTCCGGCGGACCGGCCACCAGGACGCCCAGCGTCAACTGACCGCGGATGACGACCTGTTCGACGTTGAGGAGCTCGACCTTATGCCGCGACAGCACCTCGAACAGCGCTGACGTCACACCCGGTTGATCGTGTCCGGTGACGGTGATCAACACCGACACCTTGGGCATGCTCACCCCGACTGCCGCCCGCGCGATCTGTCAGGTACGGACGTGCTCGTCGTCCAGCCGGGTGACGTCGCCGTCGTCCGGCCCGTGTTCTCGGCCGACGTGGGCTTCGGCGCGCATCCGATCCACCATGTGCGGGTAGTGCAGCTCGAATGCCGGCCGCTCCGAACGGATTCGCGGCAGCTCGGTGAAGTTGTGCCGCGGCGGCGGGCAGCTGGTCGCCCACTCCAGCGAGTTGCCGTATCCCCACGGATCGTCGACGGTCACCGGCTCGCCGTAGCGCCAGCTCTTGAACACATTCCAGGTGAACGGAATGGTCGACACGCCGAGGATGAACGCCCCGATCGTCGAGACGATGTTCAGCGTGGTGAACCCGTCGGTGGGCAGGTAATCGGCGTAGCGGCGCGGCATGCCCTCGTCGCCCAGCCAGTGCTGCACCAGGAACGTCGTGTGGAAGCCGATGAACGTCAGCCAGAAGTGCAGCTTGCCCAGCCGCTCGTCGAGCAACCGGCCCGTCATCTTCGGGAACCAGAAGTAGATGCCCGCGTAGGTGGCGAACACGATGGTGCCGAACAACACGTAGTGGAAGTGCGCCACAACGAAATACGAGTCGGTGACGTGGAAGTCGATCGGTGGGCTGGCCAGCAGCACACCCGACAGGCCACCCAGCAAGAACGTCACCAGGAAGCCCACCGAGAACAGCATCGGTGTTTCGAATGTCAACTGGCCCTTCCACATCGTGCCGATCCAGTTGAAGAACTTGATGCCCGTGGGCACGGCGATCAGGAACGTCATGAACGAGAAGAACGGCAGCAGCACGGCACCCGTCGCGTACATGTGGTGCGCCCACACTGCGACCGACAACGCGGCGATCGACAGCGTGGCGTAGATCAGCGTGGTGTAGCCGAAGATCGGCTTACGCGAGAACACCGGGAAAATCTCGCTGACGATGCCGAAGAACGGCAACGCGATGATGTACACCTCGGGGTGGCCGAAGAACCAGAACAGGTGCTGCCACAACAGCACACCGCCGTTGGCCGGATCGTAGATGTGCGCACCGAGATGGCGGTCGGCGGCCAGCCCGAACAGCGCCGCGGTCAGCAGCGGGAAGGCCATCAGCACCAGGATCGACGTCACCAGGATGTTCCAGGTGAAGATCGGCATCCGGAACATCGTCATACCCGGCGCGCGCATGCACACCACGGTGGTGATCATGTTGACGCCGCCCAGGATCGTGCCAAGACCACCGACGGCCAGGCCCAGGATCCACAGATCACCGCCGGCGCCCGGCGAGTGGATCGCGTCGGTCAGCGGCGAGTAGGCGGTCCAGCCGAAGTCGGCGGCACCGCCCGGGGTGATGAAGCCGGCGATCGCGATCGTCGCGCCGAACAGGAACAGCCAGAAGCTCAACGCGTTCAGCCGCGGGAACGCGACGTCGGGCGCGCCGATCTGCAGCGGCAGCACCAGGTTGGCGAACCCGAACACGATCGGGGTGGCGTAGAACAGCAGCATCACCGTGCCGTGCATGGTGAACAGCTGGTTGAACTGCTCGTTGGACAGGAACTGCAGCCCCGGCAGCGCGAGCTCGGTGCGCATGAGCAGCGCCATCAGCCCGCCGATGAAGAAGAAGATGAAGCAGGCGACGCAGTACATGATGCCGATCAGCTTGTGATCGGTGGTCGTCACCAGCTTGTAGACCAGGTTGCCCTTGGGACCGAGACGGGCCGGGAACGGACGGCGAGCCTCGAGATCTCCGATTGGGGGCGCTTCGGCTACCAACAGGTCCTCCAAACATCCAGTCGGGACATCCCCGCAGTCTTGTTCCGAATCTTATCTCTCGGAGGGCCAGGTGTCGGCATGGGTCCTACAAACTGTCGTAAATACACAGCGACATCGGAGGTTTGCGGCCTGACCAGCCCCGAGCAGCCCGGATGTTACCGTCGGCGACGTGCTGATCAGCGGGCTGGAGCCGGATGTCGCCGGCCTGCCGGCTCGGCGGGTAGGCGTTGTTGCCGCCTCGATCTCCGTTCTCACCGCCGTCGTTGTGACGCTCGCGAGCGGCTGCGGATCGCCGGAGGGAAACCCACCGTCGACGGCCGGCCAGCAGTCGGTCATCACCAGCACCACCAAGATCGCCGGCGCGGGCGTGCTCGGCAATCAGCGCAGGCCCGACGAATCGTGCGCACCTGATCCCGCGGCGCTCGATCCGGGCCCGCCGGATCGCGAGGTCCGCCACGCGGCGGGCACCACCACCGTGCGCGCCGACCCGCAGCGCATCGTCGCGCTGTCGGGTGACCAGCTCGACGACCTGTGCGCGCTGGGGCTGCAGTCGCGCATCGTCGCGGCCGCATTGCCCGACGGCTCCACCAGCCAGCCGTCATACCTCGGCACCGTCGTGCATGACGTTCCCGGCGTCGGCACGCGAAGTGAACCCGATCTGGCGGCGATCAAGGCCGCAGCGCCCGACCTGATCCTGGGCTCTCAGGCGCTGACGCCGGACGCCTACCCGCAGCTGACCGCGATCGCCCCGACGGTGTTCACGGGCATGCCCGGTGCGGAGTGGGAGGACAACCTGCGCACTGTCGGCGCGGCGACCGGACGGCTCGACGCCGCCAACGACATGATCAACGGCTTCGAGCAGGCCGCCGACAAGACGGGCGCCGACAACGACGCCACCCACTTCCAGGCGTCGGTCGTGCAATTCACCGATACCACCATGAGGGTGTACGGAGTGGACAACTTCCCTGGCAGCGTGTTGGCCGCCGTCGGCGTGGATCGCCCTGCGGCGCAACGGTTTACCGACAAGCCATATGTCGAGTTCGGAATTACCGACACCGACCTGGAGAACTCCCCCGACTTCTCCATCGCCGACGGCGACATCGTGTACGTCTCGTTCGCATCACCCGCGGTCAAGGATCGCGCACCGACGGTGCTGGGCAGCGACGCGTGGAAGAAATTGTCGGCCAACCGCGACAATCGGGTGTTCGCTGTCAACAACGAGGTGTGGCAGACCGGCCAGGGCATCGTCGCCGCGCGCGGCATGCTGGCCGATCTCAAGTGGGTCAACGCCCCGATCAACTAGCGCCGCGCGCCTCAACCGGTCGGCACGTCCTTTCAGAGAGCGTCCTCAATTGATGACGCCCGCGGCACAGGTGGTCCTCACCGGAGAACCCCATCGCCTGGCCGCCCCTAGAGTTGGACACGTGTTCCACGTGCTCATCTCGACTTATCTGCAGCCGCCCGACGTTCTCGACCAGACTCGGCCCGCTCATCTGAAATTCCTCGAGGCCGAGATCGAGGCGGGCCGCCTCGTGCTCGCCGGCCGTCAGGAGGACGGGTCAGGTGGCGTTCTCATCACGTCGGACATGACCGCCGAAGAAGCGCAGGAAGTCCTCGATCGCGACCCCTACGTGCGGGCCGGAGTGGCCAGCTACGAGCGCCGCTCGTTCAACGGCGCATACCGCGCCCCAGCGCTTTAGGCTGCAACTCACAGCTCGAACCGGGAATGACGGCCAGCACGTCGGCCGTTGATTTCGAGCGGACCGCACTGTAGCGGCAAATCCAGTTAGCTTCGCTAAGCTTCTTGGCGCTTGCAACAAAGTTGATAAAGAGGATCTAAATGACGACGACCGTTTCCGCCTACGCCGCCAATTCGGCCACCGAGCCGCTGACCAAGACCACGATCACCCGCCGCGACGTCGGACCGCACGACGTCGCGTTCGACATTCACTTCGCGGGCATCTGTCACTCCGACATCCACACCGTCAAGGGTGAGTGGGGCCAGGCGAACTACCCGTTGGCACCGGGCCACGAGATCGCGGGCATCGTCACGGCGGTCGGTTCGGAGGTGACCGCGTTCAAGGTCGGCGATCGCGTCGGCGTCGGCTGTTTTGTCGACTCCTGCCGGGAGTGCAGCAGCTGCCTGGCCGGCGAGGAGAACTACTGCAAGCGCGGCATGACCGGCACCTACAACGCAATTGGCCGCGACGGCGAGATCACCCAGGGCGGGTACAGCGGCGCAATCGTCGTCGACGAGAACTACGTGCTGCGTATCCCCGACTCGATACCGCTGGATGCCGCTGCGCCGCTGCTTTGTGCGGGTATCACGCTGTATTCGCCGCTGCGCCACTGGAATGCCGGACCCGACACGCGGGTCGCCGTGATCGGCCTGGGCGGATTGGGGCACATGGGCGTCAAGCTCGCTGCCGCGATGGGCGCCAAGGTAACTGTCTTGAGCCAGTCGCTCAAGAAGATGGAAGACGGCCTTCGGTTGGGCGCAACCGAGTACTACGCCACCTCCGACCCTGAGACGTTCACCAAGCTGGCCGGCTCGTTCGACCTGATTTTGAACACCGTGTCGGCCAACCTGGACCTGAACGCCTACATGAGCTTGCTCGACGTCGACGGCACCCTGGTGGAACTGGGCATGCCCGAACACCCGATGACGGTTCCGGTGGTCCCGCTGGTCTCGATGCGGCGCAGCCTGTCCGGGTCCATGATCGGGGGCATCCCGGAGACCCAGGAGATGCTCGACTTCTGCGCTGAGCACGACGTGCGCCCTGAGATCGAGGTCATCCAGCCCGATTACATCAACGAGGCCTACGAGCGCGTGCTCGCCAGCGACGTACGGTACCGGTTCGTGATCGACACCTCAGCGTTGCGCGCCTGATCGGCGCGCTGGTCGATGCGGAACTAGACGGAACCGTCGCCGACGCCGGCCAGCGGCCACCCGGCCGCGGCCAGCTTGGCGGCGACCCGCTGGACGTTCTCCGGGTCGGCGTCGTGATGTGAGACGTCCTTGATGAACGCGGCGATCTCGTCCTCGCCGATCTCACCATCGGCGAGGGCGGTCGAGCCGTCGGCGGTGATGTTGCGCACGACCTCTTTGATCTGGTCTTCGCTCAGCGGGGTGGCGCGCAGCAGCGCCAGCAGCGGAACCCGGTCGGGGCCGGGAACACCTTCGGGGTAGCCGGCTCGCAGCCAGTCCAGGATCGAGTGCAGAAGCGACG
This sequence comes from uncultured Actinomycetota bacterium, assembly GCA_963770125.1. GTDB lineage: Bacteria > Actinomycetota > Actinomycetes > Mycobacteriales > Mycobacteriaceae > Mycobacterium. The sequence continues at coordinate 57,844 of CAVYPI010000039.1, forward strand.
GTGGTGGTCACGCTACAAGTGTCGTTGCTTCGCCTTGGACGCACCACTGTCAGTTTGCACACTTCGTCGCTCATTCATCGTGCGTTCATGGCGTTCAAATCCTTGTGAACGCAAGCAGTGACGCCGCCGCCGCGGACGGGCAGCGTGGCTCGGATGACCCGCGTGATCCGCTTGAATGCGTTCGACATGAACTGCGTCGCCCACCAGTCCCCCGGTTTGTGGCGGCACCCGCAGGACCAGTCATGGCGCTATAAAGACCTGGCGTACTGGACCGAACTGGCAAAGCTGTTGGAGCGCGGGCGATTTGACGGCCTGTTCATCGCTGACGTGCTCGGCACCTACGACGTCTACGGCGGCAGCGACGAAGCCGCGATCCGCCAGGCCGCGCAGATCCCGGTCGGCGACCCGCTTCTGTTGGTGTCGGCGATGGCTGCTGGTGACGGAGAATCTCGGGTTCGGCATCACGACGGGAACGGGTTTCGAACATCCCTATCCGTTCGCGCGACGGCTCTCCACGCTGGATCACCTCACCAACGGCCGCATCGGCTGGAACGTCGTCACCGGGTATCTGCCTGCGGCCGCGCGCAATATGGGCCAGACCGATCAGCCCGCCCACGACGCGCGCTACGACCATGCCGACGAGTACCTCGAGGTGCTGTACAAGCTGTGGGAGGGCTCGTGGGAGGACGACGCGGTGCTGCGCGACCGCCAGCGCGGCATCTTTACCGACCCCGACAAGGTCCACCACATCGGCCATGACGGCGAGCACTTCACGGTTCCTGGCGTGCACCTCGCCGAGCCGTCGATCGCAGCGCACACCGGTCATCTACCAGGCCGGCTCGTCGGCGCGCGGGGTTCGGTTCGCCGCCGAGAACGCCGAGGCGATCTTCACCGCTGCCCCGACCAAAGCCATTCTGCGCGAGACTGTTTCACGAATCCGCCAGGAGTTCGAGCTGGCTGGCCGCGATCCCTACTCGGCCAAGATCTTCAATCTGACCACGATCATCACCGACGAGTCCGACGAGGCTGCCCACGCCAAGCACGCCGAATACCTTTCGTACGGCGACCCCGAGGGCGCGCTGGTGTTCATGTCGGGATGGATGGGTGTCGACCTGGCCCGCTACGGTCTGGACGAGCCGATCGGTAACGTCGATTCCAACGCGATCCTGTCCGCGGTCAAGGCCTTTCAGTCCGCCGATCCGGATGGGCGCGAGTGGGCGGTCCGCGACATCGCCGAGTGGGGCGAGATCGGCGGCATGGGACCGCGGATCGTCGGATCCGGTGTGCATGTCGCCGACACACTGCAGGAGTGGGTCGACGAAACCGACGTCGACGGCTTCAACCTGGCCTACGCCATCACGCCGGGCTCGTTCGCCGATTTCATCGATTACGTGGTTCCGGTGCTCACCGCACGCGGCGCCTACCAATCTGCCTACGCACCGGGCAGCCTGCGCAACAAGTTGCTCGGCCGCGGCGACCGGCTGCCCGACGAGCACCGCGGTGCCTCCTACCGGGTGGGCGGCCACGCCTCCACGATCATCGAGCGGCCGTCGACGTCGCCGTCCTCGTCGGCGTCGGACGCGGCGCAGCCGACGAGAGGTCGCTGAATTCGGCTTGTGTTACAGCCATGTGTCCTCCGGTTGTCGAATTGAGATAGGAGTGCGACGCTCACTGCGGACTGCAGCATCGCAGGCCGCTCATACACTCTGATCCGAACCAGGAGGCCAGCGGTGACCACTGAATCCGCAGCCGATGAGACCACCGCCGCACCACCGGCCGGCCTGAAGAAGGGCGCCGTCGGCATCATCGCCGTCCTCTTCATGGCCGTCGCCAACGCCGCGCCGATCACGGCGATGACCGGCAACGTGCCGATCGCCGTCGGTTACGGCAACGGGCTCGGTGCGCCCGCCGGCTTCCTGTTCGCCACCATCATCCTGACGCTGTTCGCCCTCGGCTACGTCGCAATGGCCAAGCACATCACCACGACCGGTGCCTTCTACGGCTTCATCTCACACGGTTTGGGACAGATCTGGGGCATGGCCAGCGGCCTGCTGGCCACGTTCGCCTATGTGGTGTTCGAGGGATCGCTGATAGGCGGCTGTGCTTACTTCGCGAACGACGCGGTGAACACCATTGCGGGAGTGAACATCCCGTGGTTGTGGTTCGCGATCGGCGCCACAGTGGTCATCGGGGTGCTGTGCCACTTCCACATCAGCCTGACCGCAGCGATCCTGTCTGTCACCCTCACGTGCGAGGTACTGGTTCTGCTCACGCTGGCGTTCTCGGTGATCTTCTCCGGCGGCGGCCCCGACGGATTCATGTTCAACCAGACCGTGTTGCTCAACAACGCGTTCGAGTCACTGCCCGCAGGCGCTTTCGGCACCGCGGCGGCGGCCGGGTCGATGGCGATCGGGCTGTTCTTCGCGTTCTGGTCGTGGGTCGGCTTCGAGACCACGGCCGTCTACGGCGAGGAGTCACGCAACCCTAAGAAGATCATCCCTCGGGCGACGCTGATCGCGGTGATCGGCCTCGGGCTGTTCTACACGTTCATCTCGGCGTTGGTGTTGGCGGGCAATGGCGCGAAGACCTCGGTCGAGGCGTCGATCAGCGCGTCGCCGCTCGACCTGTTCTTCAACCTTGTGCACGCCAACCTCGGCGGGGTCCTACTCGACGTTTACAAGGTCCTGCTCGTCGTTGGCTCGTTCGCCTGCGCACTGGCGTTCCACAACGCGGCGTCGCGCTACCTCTTCGCGCTCGGTCGCGAAATCCCTTCTGCCGCCGTGCGCAAGACGGTGGGCGCGGCACACCCGACCCACGGCTCGCCCTACATCGCCTCGGCCATCCAGAGCGTCATCACTCTTGTGCTGGTGCTGTTGTTCGCCGGATTCACGGCGGTCCAGGTGCCCGACGCCAACGGCGCGCCCGTCGACACGCCGTCTCTGGTGCCGTACACCAATGTCTACGGCCTGCTCGCGCTGATCGGCACTGCGGCGATCCTGCTCGTGCAAGCCATCTGTTCGGCGGCGGTGATCTGGTACTTCTGGGTGAAAAAGACGCACCGCGGCAACGTGATCACGACATTGATCTGCCCACTGATCGGAGGAGTGGCGATGCTGTACGTCGTGTGGACGCTCTGGGATAACCGGGCGTTCGCGGCGGGCTATGCGGCGAGTTCGCTGGTGTTCAAGGCCGGCCCATACCTCATCCTGGCTGTCTTCGTGATCGGCCTGGTTTACGCGCTCTGGCTGCGGTTCGCCAAGCCGGAGGCCTACGCGGAGATCGGCCGCACGGTCATGGAGGACTCGCACGAGCGGGCCGAGGCACCTGCCTAACTCGCGCCAGCAGACGAAAAAGCCCGCGAACGCCCGGCGTCAGGGCTTTTGCGTCTTCTCGCCATGAGACTCCATAACGCTAGATTACTAGTATGCTAGCCTCGTCATGTGGGTGACGAGGACGTCAAGCAGTTCAACGTGTACCTGCCGGTCGGCTTGATCAGGCGGGTCAAACACCATGCGATCGAGACGGAGTCATCCCTTTCGGCGCTGGTGGCCGATGCGCTGCGGGCCTACCTCGACACCCACGGCAAGCAATCGACGAAGGAGAGCTGAATGACGACCGAGGGCATCGAGGCCGTGTTCCTGGAGACCCACAACTGGGGCAAGTCGGCCAAGTTCTTTCAGGGACTCGGCTACGAAATCGAGTTCGCGACGGACCACAACTCCGGCCAACTTCGCAGCGGTGACAGCCCCTACCTGTTCATCGCTGAGGTTCCAGAGACCGAGCCCACCCGCACGACACGTCGTGCTGGCGGTGGCCGACGCCGACGCCTTCGAGCTCGACGCCTCTGTCGACGTCGTCAGCGGGTGGGAGGACACCCATTGGGGCACAAGGCTGATGACGGTTCGCGACCCCGATGGCCGCGAGTGGAAGCTGCAGGCGCCGAAGAAATGAGCCACGCAACCGCAACACCCGACAGCACCGCGGTCCGCACCGCCCTGTGGCGTGCGCTGCATCTGGAAGTCGACGCGCCACCGCACGTCCTCGACGACCGGATCGGTCTGCAACTCGCCGCGCCCGATCCCGATTGGCGCCAGCGGCCCGACATGAACGAATACGCCACGCCGGGTGTCCGCGCGTCGATCGTGGCACGGGCCCGGTTCATCGAGGACTTGGTCGTCGAACAGGCCGACCATGGCGTCGGGCAGTATGTTCTGCTCGGTGCGGGCCTGGACACCTTCGCCCAGCGCAGGCCGGAAATCGCGTCGCGGATCACGGTATTCGAGGTCGACCAGCCAGGGCCGCAGGCGTGGAAGCGGCAGCGCCTGGTCGAACTCGGCTTCGGCGTTCCGGAGTGGCTACGGTTGGTGCCGGTCGACTTTGAAACCACGTCCTGGTGGGACGGGTTGCTGGCCAACGGCTTTGACGCGAACAAGCCGGCCGTCGTCGCGTCGCTCGGCGTGTCCATGTACCTCACCAGGGAGGCGACGGCGGCGACGCTGCGCCAAAGCGCCGCGCTGGCACCGGGTTCCACGCTGGCGATGACGTTCATGCAGCCGCTGGAGCTCGTCGAACCCGAAGAGCAGGCCATGCATCAAGCGACGGATGCCGCCGCTCGCGCATCGGGCACGCCGTTCATCAGCTACTACGCGCCGGACGAAATCCTGGCGATGGCTCGCGATGCCGGCTTCGCGACTGCACGTCATGTGACGGCTGGCGACTACACGCAGCGCTACTTCGCCGATCGCACCGATGGCCTGCGGCCGTTCACCACCGAAGAGCTGTTGGTGGCGACGACCTAACGCCGGTATCGCGGACCGACCAACGACGAACAGCGCCCTGTGTCAACGGCTTCCGCTCGTCGCTTGTGCGGCAATGAGATTCGTTTCGGCGATCGGGCCGCCGGGCGTCGTCTGCCGCGACGATGGCCACCCGGGCGCTCGCCTGGCCCTGTCACGCCGAGAAGCGTTGCCACAGAACAGAGTTGAGTCTGCCGACTGACCAAGACTGAGCCCGCGTCAGTGTTGTGACCGGGAACGCGGCGCGGTTAGCTCGACCACCACTTGAGCATCGGCTCCGAGAACACCCTGCCGTCCGGTACCAGGATCGACAGGCCGGTAGGCCGCACTTGGTATTGGGTTCCATCGATCGGGTTTTGACGTCGAACCCGTCCGATGAGCGCACCGCATTGGGCAGCTCAATTCCTTTGCCGCCCTGGGTACGAATTCCGCGGTAATAGAAGTCTCCGGGCCGGTCTGACAGATTACCAGCGCCGACTGGGTGGTGAGAGCCATGGCCGCGGGGGACTTTCAGAGGGGCAGCGCGCGAAGGGATACGCCAGAAAGCCCCCTGAGTCGGTGTCGGGCAACCTCGGTGGGATAGTCGTAGTGCTGCTCGGGCTCGGCGTCGCAGTCGTGACCGAGTCGTTTCCGCCCAACAAGCCGGCCGCATTCAGCCGGCCGACAAGGCCGGTTATTGCGATGATGACGCCGCCGACCGCAGCGAGTAGTTTGGGCAGGCTGAGATACCAGCTCTGCGTCCCCTTTTCGTCCTCGGCTTCGTCCTCGGCCATCTCGCCCCTATCGCCGATGCGTTCCCTTTCGATACGTGCGTTTTGATGATGCTGCCGACTGAGGACCCAATGTGCCGGACTGGATGCATTTGACCGCGATAAAGAGTGACTTCTCGCTGCGGCTGCCCACGCCGCTGTCGCGCTCGCCCGTTCTGCGCTCCAACTCGCCGACGCTCACTTGCGCTGCGCCCGGGCGGGGGCGACATTTCGCCAGTGCCGTGCTCGCTGCCGCTCGCGGGCGAAATTCGCCTCCAGCGCGGCGGCTCCAAGGGCTTAACCCCGCCACCCCGCCAGTCGGTTACCGAGCACGCCAACCGGCGCATCCACGCATCACGAACCAGGAGAACACCCATGAGGGCATCGCTAGCCACACAGTCCATCCCGCCGCCGATGATCACCCATGGCACCCGTCAACGGCAACGATCGAGAAGTGCCAAACCTCAAGCGGCGCAAAACTTTACCGCGTCCGATACCGCACGCCCGACCGCCGGCAGACCGATAAGCGCGTATTTGGGACCAAGCGAGAG
>CAVYPI010000040.1:0-35452 GCA_963770125.1 uncultured Actinomycetota bacterium
CAAGCTAGCCTCGATTTTTCGTGCAGCCTGGCTGGGTCGGGCGGAGGCGGTGCGGGCTGGCTTGTGGGGTTGATTGTGGTGGGCGGGTATGACAGGTCGCCCGGTGTCGCTGCGGTGGGGCGGGCTTTCCTAGGGCCGGTGGGGTCTTTCGTCTTGTCGGGTCAGGGCCAGGAGTCCAGGTGTTAGGTGAAGGCGGTGCGGATCCGGGTCCAGGCGGTGGCGATCGCCGGCGCCCAGCGCCAGGTGGAGTCGATGCGCAGCCGAAGTTGTCGGGCGCTGCGGGTGATGCGGGCGGCAATGTGCAGGACCCGGTAGCGGAACGTTTCGATCTCGCAGCGCGCCAGGTCGGGGTTGTCGGTGAATCCGATGAGTTTGGTCCAGGCGATCAGATCGGTTGCGGCCATGATGATTTCGAGCCAGGCCGCGTTGGCGTCAAAAGAGTTGAACGGCAGGTTGGCTAGCCCGGTGGCCTTGGCTTGGCGGATCCGGTCCTCCACCCGGGCGTGTTGGCGATGGCGCAACTCCAGGCCGGCAAGCTGGCCCGCGATCACACCGTTGGCGGTGTCGGTGAGAAACCCGGTGACCCGGTGCCCGTCGGCATCGGTGAACCGCAGCTGCGCGCCGGGATGCGGGCGCTCCTTGCGCAGGATCAGCCGGGTGCCGGCAGGCCATTTCGACAGGTCCACCAGATCGGTGGCCTCGGCCACCCAGGCGCCGTCGCGGATGCCGCCGTCGGCCTGCATCGCCGGATACCACCCATCGGCGGTGTTGAGGGTGTCGACCGCGTCGCGGATGGGCGCGTCGATCGCGCAGCCCAGCGAGAACCCCACCCTGGCGTGGCGGCACGCGGCGGCGAACCCATGGGTGGCGCCGGCGCAGTCGGAGCGGATCAGGATCTGCGGCGCGTGCGGGTTATCCGGGCCCGGGCGGTAGTGCGGTGGCAGCGAATCGAGTGCCTGGCCCAGCACGGCGATGTGATCGGCGGTGGTGTTACTGCCGGCGTTGCCCGCCCGCAGCAGCCCGGCCAGGGCCTCCCCGGCGGCGATGTCGGGGCGATCCAAAAACATCAGCAGCGAGTGAAAGCCGAAGGTGTGCTTCCAGGTCGCGGCCGCGTTCTCCGTGTTGTCGGAATGATCGACGGTGATGGTGGCATCGACATCGATGTGCAGCCAGCCATCGCGGGCCGGGGCAGCCCCTGCGGCCCAGGCCCGCTCCCGAGCGTGCGCTCGCGCCGCCCGGATCCGCGGCAGCCGGGCGGCGCCGATGCGCTCATCGACGCACCGCCACAGTGTGGTCGTCGAGGCCACCGGCCCGAACGCGTGCTGGCGATCCCCCCACAACTGACCGACCCCATCGACGCAGTCCGCGCCGTCGGCCACCGCGGCGGCCAGATCGGCGAACACATCCCCGGGCGCATGCGTCCACGGCCCCCGGTACGTGTCCGCCAACGCGGCGGTGACCTGCCCAGACAACCCGCTCAGATCGGCTACCTCGCGCAACATGCCCACCCCGGTGTGCGACACCACGCCATGGCCGTCCGCCGACACTTTCACCCGACAAACCGCTGCGCTACCCTTCACCTAGAAAGTGCCTTCCCGCTCGGAATCATGGACTCTCGATAAGCCTCATCATTCCCTGCAGGACAGGCACTTTCACCAACTCAAGCCCGTGTCACGCCGAGTTTCGCGAAAAATCTAGGCTAGGGCGCTCGGGACATCCCCGCTGGCGATGAGCCTCCACACGCCGATATGCGAGAGGGCCACAGCCACTGCAGTTTTGTGGAGCCGATGACGGGAATCGAACCCGCGTATTCAGCTTGGGAAGCTATTTCCATGGTCGAACGGGCTTTCTATTGCGCCTGGTCAGAGGCCGTACCGGCTAGCGCGAATTCCGGCTAGACGTGCGGTTTGGTACGTCTGGCACACGGATACCGTACGGCGCTGGTACGGCGTCGGCTTGGTGGCGTTCGGGGTACGGACGGGGTACTGCGGCCCTATTGGGCTGACCGCTCCGTCCTGCCCGGATAGGCGGCCTGACCGTTCTTAAAATCCGCCCAGTGTCGGTTCGAGTCCGACTGGGGGCACCGAGAAAGTGCAGGTAGACGCGTTTTAGGAGCGCCGGTCGGGGCCCGCTTGGGCCGATTTACCGGCGTTTTACCGGCGTGCGGCGGGGTATGTACCTCCGCGAGCTAAGGACACGCGATTAAATTAACGCTACGTTGATGGTTTTGGCCTTACGCTATGTGATGTGGTGACGGCCGCCGATCGCGAGGACGAGCTATCCCGCAAGTTCGCGCTGTTGGCGCCGGTGCTGGACGAGCGTCAGCGCAGGCTGTGGATGGCGGTGGAGGCGCGGGAGGCCGGGCGCGGTGGGATCACGGTGGTGGCTCGGGCGACCGGCGCGGCGCGTTCGACGATCACTCGGGGTGTGGACGAACTCGATAGCGGCGCAACCAGTTCCGGGAGGGTGCGACGCGCGGGCGCTGGGCGCAAGCGGGTGGAGGCGGTGGATCCGGCGCTGACCGCGGCGCTGGAGCGGCTGGTCGATCCGGATGCCCGGGGGGATCCGGAGTCGCCGTTGCGGTGGACGATCAAGTCAACGCGGCAGTTGTCGGCGGCGCTGAGTGGGCAGGGCCATCGGGCCAGTGAGTGGCTGGTGCGGCGGCTGCTGCACGAGGCCGGCTACAGCCTGCAGGCGGCGGTGAAACAGATCGAGGGCACCCAGCATCCCGATCGTGACGCGCAGTTCCGGTATCTCAACGACCAAGTGCGACAACATCAGTCGGCGGAGCAGCCGGTGATCAGCGTGGACACCAAGAAGAAGGAGCTGGTCGGGCGGTACAAAAACGCCGGGCGGCGCTGGCAACCGGTCGGGCAACCCGAGCCGGTGCACACCCACGACTTCCCGGACAAGGAGCTGGGCAAGGCGGTCCCGTACGGCGTCTACGATCTGGCCGCCGACGCCGGCTGGGTCAGCGTCGGCGCCGACCACGACACCGCCGCGTTCGCCGTGGCCACCATCCGCCGCTGGTGGCAGGCGGTCGGCACGGACCGCTACCCGGATGCGTCGCGGCTGCTGATCACCGCCGACGCGGGTGGCTCCAACGGCTACCGCACCCGGCTGTGGAAGACCGAGCTCGCCGCCCTCGCCGCCGAGACCGGGCTACAGGTCACGGTCTGCCATTTCCCGCCGGGTACCTCCAAGTGGAACAAGATCGAGCACCGGCTGTTCTCCCGTATCTCCTCCAACTGGCGCGGCGAGACCCTGACCAGTCATGAGGTCGTGGTCAACCTGATCGCCGCGACCACCACCCGCACCGGCCTGACCGTGCGCGCCGAACTCGATCACGCCGAGTACCCGAAGGGAATTAAGATCAGCGACAGGCAGATTCGTGAACTAGAGGCGCGTGCCATCACCCGCCACGACTGGCACGGCGAATGGAACTACACCGTCACCCGCGCGCCATCTGGCCCGTGAGCACCGCTATCGGCCAAATATGCGCGTGTTATTTCCTCGCGTCCCTAACTTGCGGTGGGCGCGACCTCTGGACACGCCGACCGACACGTCAAGAACTGTCGTAGCGTCCCCATAGGCTGGTTCGCATGGCGGGGCAACGGTTGGCACAGCGCAGGGGTGGGGTCGGACCGGACGGCCCGTACGAGGGTTGTCCCCGGCCATATGCACCACGCCCTCGCCCACTGGTTGAACGAGATCATCGAATCTGGCGCAGGCGGCTATTTCGGTAACGAGCGGCTGATCCGGGAACTAGCGTCATTCATGCGCGTGGATGTCGACCCGGCGTGGAATGTCGCCGCGCTGGCGAGGGCGTTGCTCGGGACGGCGCAGCGGGATGAAGAGCTCTTTCTGGATCTGGTGGACGGCTTACTTCAGAAGTGCGGCAACCAGCACAACGGACGGGCGCTCAGACGGGTGCTTCATACCGCTGGTTCGGTCTGGACGGTCGCCGAGGACTACCATTCGTTGGTTTCTGTCGCCAGTGACGAGGCCCAGGCTACATTCGATGCTGCGACGGCAGCCGCGGACGCTCGATGCGAACGTCGTGGCGCTGTTCAGAAGATTCCCGGCTCGAACTCTTTTGCCTGGATCGATCCGGGGGTGAGTCGTCCACGCATCCAATCCTTGCCGCCGTCGAGGTCGAACGCCGCGTAGTGCGGATTCGGATTATCGGCGAGGAACACCGCGCCGCTGACGATCGCCTCAATAACCGCGAGCACCTCGTTGAAGGGCGCGTGGAACGTCGCCGCGATCTGCCCGGCGAGCGAGAAGGGTTCGCTGGTCCAATCGTTCATCACCGCCTCATAGACCGCGGCCTTGACCGCGCTCGCCTGGTCGTCACCGTTCTCGGCGAAGATGTCGCCGGCCCGGTAGACGTCCACCCAGTCGTCGGGCTTGGCGGGAAAGCCGGGCAGCCCGAACCGCTGGTTGGGGTCCAGGCCGTGGGTGCCGGTCGCGCTCACCCACGACGTCGCCCAGGAGGCGATGGAATCGGTCTGTCGGCACGGGTTGGCATATGCCAGGACGCCCTGGAGGTCTGGCGTACGCCAGGCCAACGGCTGACCGGGTTGCAGGTAACGGAAATAGAAGTATGACCCCACGATCGCGCCTTGGGAGTAGACGCCGATCGACCAGGGGGTTCCCTGCGGGAAAGGCACGCCGTTGTCCATATGGGTGGCGCCAACGAGCCGGGCAAGTTCGTTGATACCGCTGTCGTTGTCAAAGGGGAGCGCGCTGTCGTTGTAGCCGATTGGCTGGTGGTGGCAGATGCCTTCGGACTCAAGGCTAGTCGCGGTGTCGGCGACCGGACCGCTGAACATGTTCGACGTGTGGCCCTCGACGGTGAACATGATCGGCAGCAGGTTCGGTGGCGGCGACGTGTAGCCGGCCGCCCGCGCTGTCGTGTCGTCGAAGACGCCCGTCTGGAGCAACCCCAGACGCCGTTGCATTTCGTTGACCGCGGCGACATCGCCGTCGCCGTAGAAGCCATCCTTCGCGGGCGCGTAAGCGCGGTACATGCGTAGGAACCACGCCTGCCAATATTCGATCTCCGGACCGTGGGCGCCGAGCTCATACGGCAAAGGCATCGGATGCTCCCTTCTTGTCGTTGTCGCGACGGCTCCGGCCAGAGGCGCTCGCGTTGGCGATGCCTGGGTAGGAGCACCGCACGGTCGATGCTAGGACAAATTGGGGAGCAGTCCGCGAGTAGTCGACTACTCGACTGTGCGCCGTCCTGGTTCCAGCACCAGTTGCCGGTTGCGTGTGTTTGAGGTGCGCTCGTGTGGCCTCCCTTGCGCGGTTGGGGTTATTCGGCCTTACCGCGGTGGGCACCTGCTCGAAGGCGACGGGACCTGTGTGTCACCGTGCGCCCCGGTCCGCGACGGCTGGCAGACGGCCGACCACACCGCGGCCGACCTTCGGTGCCGCCTGCTCGTCCTCGTTGATGTAATTCGCGTACGTGGTTTGGGTCAGGACGAGGGTGGAGTGCCCAGCCACTTGCTGCCTGCATGTAGTGCTCGCCCGCGCCCAGGTTCATGGTCGCGAAGGCGTGCCGGGGATAACGCCGATTGGGTAGCGTTGCCCAGCTCAGCCGATGCGCTCGCCGGGGTAGCCGCGCGCTTCCCGCCTCGGGCGGCGGGGCTGGTACGGAATGACCTGGTTTGTGCCTGGCGACAGGATTGGCCCTACATCGACGGGTGGGCACTTGGGCAGATATACCCCGCCCTCGCTCGGTGGCCGACCGTTGTTGTGCTGCGGCACCAGCCCAGCGCCGAAACCGAACTCGCTGTTTTGGTTGTGCTTGTCGCGGGCCAGTAGAAGTGGGTCAACAGGGCGGCGTTGCCGCGGCGGGTAAGTCGTGGGGTTGACCCCTGATGGTGGACACCTGACTGGTGGGACTGCTGGTCCTGCGGGAAGGTTGTCCGTATGTCGGGCAAGCGTCGGAAGTACACCCCGGAGTTCCGGGAGCAGGCTGCCCGCCTGGTGATTGAGACCGGTCGACCGGTGGCGCATGTGGCGGCCGAGATCGGTGTCGGTGAACAAGTGCTGGGTCGTTGGGTGCGCCTCCAACGCCAAGCGGCCGCGGCTGGCGATACTGGCGCGGTGCTTGATGCCGATGAACGCGCAGAGCTGGAGCGTCTGCGCCGAGAGAACGCCGAATTACGTTTGGACCGTGAGTTTTTGAAAAAAGTATCGATGGGCCCGGCTGGGCGGGCGCACCCGATGAGATGAGAATCCGGCGCTGGTGGCGTTCGTCGGTGTTGCGGTGCTGCCCCGGGCGGCTGATGCTGATCACGGCGGCTGCTGGGCTGACGCCGACGCCGCTTGGTGCCCGTGAGCCCGGAAAAAAGTATGGCGCGGAGGGTTGTGGGCACCCGGTTGTGCTGCCGGTGAGCGCGAACTTCAGACTCCTTTGATCGACGACCTTCCTCCGGCAGTCGCCGCTGTTGTTGTGGGCGCGAGTAGGGAGGTTGCTGATGGATGAGGTAGTTGAGTTCTGCGCGGGTCTGGATGTGCACCGCGACACGGTGGTGGCGACGGTGCGGTTCCCGCAGGGTCGCCAACGCGGCAGTGAGACAAAGACGTTCGGCACCGACACCGCCGAACTCGTCGCGTTGGGTGATTGGCTGATCTCGCATCGGGTCACTCGGGTGGGGTTGGAATCAACAGGGGTGTACTGGAAACCGGTGTTCTATCTGCTGGAGGACCGGATCGAACAGCTGTGGCTGCTCAACGCCCAGCATCTGAAGAACGTCCCGGGCCGCAAAACTGATGTGGTCGATTCAGCCTGGATCGCGCAGCTGGTCGAGCACGGGCTGGTACGGCCCTCGTTCGTGCCGTCGCCACCGATTAGAGAGCTGCGTGATTTCACCCGGCACCGCCGGGCGCTCAGCGAGGAACGCACCCGGATGGTGCAGCGGCTGGAGAAGGTGCTGCAGGATGCGGGGATCAAGTTGACGTCGGTGGCCTCCACGGTGTTGTCGAAGTCGGCGCGGGCGATGCTCGAGGCGATGCTGGCCGGCGAATCCGACCCCGTGGTGTTGGCGGAGTTGGCCAAGGGCAGGATGCGCTCGAAGATCCCTGCGCTCACCGATGCGCTGCGCGGTAGTTTCCGGGTCTGCCATCACGGGGTGCTGGTTCGTCAGATCCTGGCGCACGTGGATTTCCTGGACGCCCAGCTCGCCGAGATCGATGAACAGATCACCACCCGGGTGGCGACCTTCGAGCCGATCATTGAACGCGTGCAGACGATCCCGGGGGTGGCCCGGAAATGCGCGATCGGCATGATCGCCGAGATCGGCGTCGATATGAGCGTGTTCGCCACCCCCGCGCACCTGGCGTCGTGGGCCGGAATCTGCCCGGGCAACAACGCCTCCGGAGGCAAAGCCCGATCAGGACGCACCCGCCACGGACCGGTCGCGCTCAAGACGGTGCTCACCGAGGCCGCACAAGCCGCCGCACGCACCAAGAACACCTATCTGGGCGCGCGGTATCACGCCATCCGGGGACGGCGCGGCACCTTCAAAGCCGTCGGCGCGATCCGCCACGACATCCTGATCGCCTACTGGCACATTGTCACTGCTGACGTTGGCTATCAGGATCTCGGCGTCGACTGGGTCGCACGACGGCACAGCCGTGAACATCAAATCGCGCGACTGGCCAAACAGATCGAGAAGCTCGGCGCCGCCGTGGAGATCACCATGCCCGCCGCCTGACCCCGCCACATCCCGCTCTGAGGTCCCCGACCTATGAGGGGTCAGGGGCACCAAGGGATTCACACTTCAGCCGCGGCCTTCTTCGTCTCCGAGCAGAACCGGTAGAGGCCTACCGGGTGATCGAGGCGGAGAAGGCCAGCTACCCGATCACGCGGATGTGCGAGCTGCTGGAGGTATCCCGGTCGGGGTTCTACCAGTGGCGGGCGAGTCGCGACCGCGGCCCCACCCCCTCGCAGCGGCGGCGCGCCGCGCTGGACGCCAAGGTCGCGGCATCGCACGCCGGCTCTGACGGGGTGTACGGGGCACCACGGGTGCTGGCTGATCTGCGCGCCGCCGGTGAGCGGGTGTCGCGTAAGACGGTGGCGGCGTCGCTGCGCCGGCAGCGGCTGGCCGGGATCAGCCCGCGCACGTTCGCGCCGGTCACAACGGTGGTCGACCTGGATGCACCGGTGCCCAAAGACCTGGTGCGGCGCCGGTTCGACACCGGCGCGCTGAATCGGGTGTGGACCTCCGACATCACCTACTTGCGAACGGGTGAGGGCTGGTTGTATTTGTGCGCGGTCCGGGACGGCTGTTCGCGGCGGGTGATCGGCTGGGCCATTGATGAGCACTTGCGCGCCGATCTGGTCACCTCCGCGGTGGCGATGGCGGTCGCCATGCGCGGGGGGCTGGTCGACACGGTCACTCTGCATGCCGATCGGGGCTGTCAGTACACCAGTGGACAGCTGGCCCGGTTCGCCCGCGAGCACAACCTGGCCCGCTCGGTCGGGCGCACCGGCGTGTGCTGGGATAATGCTGCGGCCGAATCATTCTGGGCGACACTGAAAGTCGAGTTCTACGACCGGTACTTGTGGCCCTCTCGCGCGGCCGCTAAGCTCGCCGTCGGCGACTGGATCGAGCGGGTTTACAACCGGCGCCGACGCCATTCGGCCCTCGGTATGATCAGCCCGGTCGAATACGAGAATCGATCCACTCAGACGGCACAAGCCGCCTGACCCTGTGTCCGCCAAACAGGGTCAAGCCCAGTCGGGTCTCGGTAGGGTTGTGGTGCAGTCATGTTGGCGTCCTTTGGTTGTTACGTCGCGACAATCGGCGGGGTATACGTGGGGCTGACGGTGACCTGCATGGCGACGGCTGCGCCTCTGTGGCCGACGCCGGTACCGAACCCGCGAGCGAAGAACGCTCTCTTGAATTGGGTAGGGGCCATTGCCCGGAATATGCCTGAGCCCTTGGTACGCCGGATTCACGTGATGACGCACGCCGACCGGGTTCAGGTCGGAATCGAGCCCGCCCGTCGCGGCCACAATTACGTAACCGGCTGGCATGTATTGGGATTCGATGAGCCAGGCATCACCATAACTACCCATCACTTGGAGGCCGTTGAAGTCGGCGGGCGGGAGCGCGCCAACAAGATGCTCGGTGGTGAAGAACGCGGGCATGAGAGTGCTCGGGATGAAGTCCCACTTCGGCGTCGTGGCCCCGCCATAGTCCACGCCCGCCCGCCAGGACGTCATTTCTTGCGCCTCATTGGGGTGGGCGAGGATGACCATCTGGCCGCCTTGGTTGCCAAGGCGGCCGTATCCGTGCTCGGTTACGTGGCGGATCATGTCCTCAATGTCACCGGAGTCAATGGCCGCGCTACCGCTGGTGAGGTAATGGGTGTGCGTGCCGTCGAACGTCTGGCCGAGGTAGTCGGGCGGCACCATGCCATCGCCCGACCACAAGCCGTAACACGTGTGCTGCCACTCGTTGGACCGGGGCGCGGGATTGAGCAGCCGGTTCATGATCGTGCCGGTGACTAAACGGTTGTCAGCTTCAAAGATGCGGGTTACTTGAGCAGTGACCTGATCCGCCGTGGCTCCGCGCAAGAACTTCCATGTGGCCCTCAGGCTTTTGTCGTAGTCGCGGAAGTTGTAACCGAGGCTTAGGTAGTCGGCAGGCTCACGGAGTGCGGTTGGCACACCGAATTCGGTTGCTTCCTCGAAGGATTCACCTTTCATGCTCTGCGGGATGACGTCCGCGACGGCGATCGTGGGATATGAAAGCAACCTGACAACCGTTGATCGCTGCGAGTTGTAGAGCGCCAGCGCGTCAGCTATTTCTGACCAAAGTACGTTGAGGTCAACGCCATCGGCGGTCTGATTGACAAGAACATCGCCCTCGACATTAATTCCGTCAGCCACAATTGGCCTCCCTAAACATAATGCGTCCGAGTACTAGCCTACGCGCGAAATACTAAAGACCGGAGGCGAATTAGCGCCGTAACGACAACAGCCCGCCGCTAGTCGCGGCCCGGTGGGGAAAGGTACGATAGAAGTCGGAAGCGCGAATTACCCTATGTGTAAATGTAATTCGCTGTCGTGAGAACTGAAAGGAGACAACTATGGCACGGATGCCACACATACCCTACCGACCAGACCCGCCCCCAGGCCTGGAACTGTCGCCGCTGTTTGAGCTGGAAGGCATTGACGGGGCGGCTGATTGGGTATGCGAGAACCTGCGCTTGCCCGCGACTGGTCGGTGGATACACGACCACACCATCGCCGGGCACATAAGGTACGTAAGGGCTTTGGGTAAGCGCCGGTACAGCAGCTTGGAGCTATACAACTTCGTGATGGCGCAGAGCAAGGTCGGCGGAGAGCGACAGAAAGGCAGTAAAACAGCATGAACATCAACGAGACTGACCGAGACCGCCTGATTGCCAAGTACGGTATCGACCAACCGCCGCAGGCCGACAACTCCACGGCGAACGCCACACTTGACGGCGAGCGCATCATGGCGAGAACCCACAGCCGCGACAACATCTTGTTATTCGACCCCATCTGGTCGCCCCGCATGCGGAAGCGTGCCAACGAAGCTGTCGCCGAACTGCGCGCCGCCATGGCTAGGGGGCGGGTTCAGTACGACAGCCACGACTACGACCAATTCGACGCCGACAATCCGCCCGATGATGCCGTGTTTATCTGGTTCGTTGGGAGCGGGACGGTGCTCGTGTGTTGCCGGGGCGGGGCGACGGAGACCGACCGCCGATTGCGTGGCCCTGACTATTTCAGTGACATGCTGCGGTTCTTCGCTGAGATTGACGACTACCACCGCTACAGCGCCGGGGCCGATTGTGAGCTGCGCTGCACGATCAACATCGCCGAGCACTGCACCGCCCAGGCCCGGGCCTTTAGCGGCGGCACGACAAGGCTGATGCCTTTGCAGCGCGGCCAATTCGTCCTGTTGTGGCGGGTGTGCCGGGCCTGCGAAGCCAAGGCGTGTGAGACCGTCGAGACGATCTTCAGGACCAACGTCATGGCGGGCCAAGCAGAGCTACCGCCCGGTGCGCGTATCGACCCCGGTAGTCCGCTCGCGCCGTAGCCCGACTAGGCCCCCGACCGCCCCGTAGTACCGGCTCACCGTCCCTGAGACGCGATGCGGAGCGGATCGCGGGAGATCGGGCTAGGCCTAACGACATCTTGCCTAGGGGCTTGACAGATTGCGGCTGCGGCTTGCTACGGTGCTTGAGTCACACGGCCCCCGACCGCCATGTGGTTCACCAAACACTCGATGGCTCGATATACAGAGCGTCGATAGTTCCTTGAGAGCGCAGCGTCGAAGGTTAGCCCTAGAAGAGTCCTTCACCAAAGGGGTCAATCTTCGGACGCTGCGCTTTTTCTATTTGTGGGCTCCCTGGATTGCTAACTGACACAACGCAATCCCTTGGGAGGGGAGCCATGAGTACTACCGACATCGTGTGTGAGCTGCACGAAATTGAAGCCCGCATCAAGGCGGGTGAACGCGCTAGCGTCGAGCACCGCTGGGAGTTCGGACGCGCACTAGGCCAGCGCCGCAGGGGAAAACAGTTGCCGAAGGGTGTACGGGCTGAGATCACCGAGAAGTTTGGTCTGGAACCATCTGAGATAACGCGGCGAATGCAGCTCGCGGACACATTTGCGACCCGCGATGAAGTTGTGGACGCGTGCGCACGTTGCGGCGGCTCCTGGCGGCGGATCATTCGCGAGGAATTGTCGAAGCCCGAAACCGCTGCGAAGCCCAAGCCCGCCTGGGATGAGCGAATCTCCAAGCGCCTCAACCGGATCATTGATGACGCCGAAACTGAGGAACAGTACAAAAAACTCGCCGAACTGTTGCGCAACGCCCTTGAGCGGGTCGAGCCCAGCCAGGAGGTCGCGGCATGAGCGCGACGGACGATTACACCTGGAAAATCCCCGACAATGAGCTAAGGGTTCTGCGCGGCATGATCATTGATCGCGATGCCGCTTGGCGGGCCGACCCGAAGTGGGCGGAGATCATCGACGCCGAGATACGCAAAGGCATCGAGAACATCGACCCAGATATTCACACGGACATCGATGAATACCTGAGACACGGTGGCTTGCCGGGCAACTACCGGACGTGGGGTTTCGGCCCTACGAAAATGGAGGCGGCGTGGAAGGCATACCTCGGAGAGCACAACGTCGACCCATTGACCGATAGCGAGTAAATACCAAGCGCCGCTGCGTCGTTCGGCGAAACTACGTCGGCGGGCGCGGCGGCGCTACGGTACGCTAGTAGGTACCGGATAGTTAAGTAAAGCCGCGAGAACTATTGCTATACAAGCCAATTAAAGGGAGCACCATGGCCGATTTAAGCGACCTCGACAGACCGAATCTGACCGAGGAACAACTGTGGGAATACCTCTATTACGATGAGGACCTGCCGGTGGCTCGTCGCACGGTGAAATGGGCTGTGCTGCGGGGCGAAATCATCCCAACAAAGCTGGGGCGGAAGAACTTCTACAGCAAGCGCGACGGCCTCGACTGGATCGCATCTCGCAAACAGCCGAAGTGCACCCCGCCGATAAGCGCTGAGGCAGTGAGCGAGTGAGTGCTGCAAACCCCAAGCATTCCAACAGAAATTAGTGCACCCCGCCGGGGATTTTGAGAGGACCGGCGGGGCGCTACGACCGCGATGTGGACGTAATATGAGTATACCTGAACCTCTCGAACCGCGTAACGCCCCGCTAGACAACGGTATTGGCGGATCGAGCACGAACGGGCATCGGGCTGCTCTCTGTTTTCCCGATGTGACTGGACTGTCTCTGTTGGACGCCGCCTTGGCCTATGTGGACGCCGGATGGTACGTGCTGCCAACGAATCCCGCCATTGACATCAAGAGCCCCGGCAGTGTGGTCGGCGGCAAGTGGCAAGAGAAGTCCAGCCGCAACCCCGCCCAGGTACGCAAATGGTTTACACCGAACCCGCATTATGGGATCGCGCTCCACCTCGGTTGGTCTGGTGCTGGCGGGTTCGACCTTGACCAGGACAGCCTGGACATATTGACCGCCTGTGGGCGCGCAGACCTCGCGGACGCACTCCGTTCCGCCCAGGCGGTACAAGGCACCCGTCGCGAGGGTGATCGCGGGCACTACATCTTCTTGCTACCCGACGACGGTAAGGAGTACGGCAACAGTGCTGGCGCGTTCACTGCCTTTGGGGAGTTCCGAGGCAAGAACGGCGTCATCATCGCCGCGCCGACTCCGCACCCTGACGCTGAGACTAAGGACACGCGATTAAATTAACGCTACGTTGATGGTTTTGGCCTTACGCTATGTGATGTGGTGACGGCCGCCGATCGCGAGGACGAGCTATCCCGCAAGTTCGCGCTGTTGGCGCCGGTGCTGGACGAGCGTCAGCGCAGGCTGTGGATGGCGGTGGAGGCGCGGGAGGCCGGGCGCGGTGGGATCACGGTGGTGGCTCGGGCGACCGGCGCGGCGCGTTCGACGATCACTCGGGGTGTGGACGAACTCGATAGCGGCGCAACCAGTTCCGGGAGGGTGCGACGCGCGGGCGCTGGGCGCAAGCGGGCGGAGGCGGTGGATCCGGCGCTGACCGCGGCGCTGGAGCGGCTGGTCGATCCGGATGCCCGGGGGGATCCGGAGTCGCCGTTGCGGTGGACGATCAAGTCAACGCGGCAGTTGTCGGCGGCGCTGAGTGGGCAGGGCCATCGGGCCAGTGAGTGGCTGGTGCGGCGGCTGCTGCACGAGGCCGGCTACAGCCTGCAGGCGGCGGTGAAACAGATCGAGGGCACCCAGCATCCCGATCGTGACGCGCAGTTCCGGTATCTCAACGACCAAGTGCGACAACATCAGTCGGCGGAGCAGCCGGTGATCAGCGTGGACACCAAGAAGAAGGAGCTGGTCGGGCGGTACAAAAACGCCGGGCGGCGCTGGCAACCGGTCGGGCAACCCGAGCCGGTGCACACCCACGACTTCCCGGACAAGGAGCTGGGCAAGGTGGTCCCGTACGGCGTCTACGATCTGGCCGCCGACGCCGGCTGGGTCAGCGTCGGCGCCGACCACGACACCGCCGCGTTCGCCGTGGCCACCATCCGCCGCTGGTGGCAGGCGGTCGGCACGGACCGCTACCCGGATGCGTCGCGGCTGCTGATCACCGCCGACGCGGGTGGCTCCAACGGCTACCGCACCCGGCTGTGGAAGACCGAGCTCGCCGCCCTCGCCGCCGAGACCGGGCTACAGGTCACGGTCTGCCATTTCCCGCCGGGTACCTCCAAGTGGAACAAGATCGAGCACCGGCTGTTCTCCCGTATCTCCTCCAACTGGCGCGGCGAGACCCTGACCAGTCATGAGGTCGTGGTCAACCTGATCGCCGCGACCACCACCCGCACCGGCCTGACCGTGCGCGCCGAACTCGATCACGCCGAGTACCCGAAGGGAATTAAGATCAGCGACAGGCAGATTCGTGAACTAGAGGCGCGTGCCATCACCCGCCACGACTGGCACGGCGAATGGAACTACACCGTCACCCGCGCGCCATCTGGCCCGTGAGCACCGCTATCGGCCAAATATGCGCGTGTTATTTCCTCGCGTGTCCTAAGGATGGCGACTACAACCAGCGCAAGACCGGCCTAGTAGGGCCGATGCCTGAAGTGCTGCGAAAGTGTTTATCTGAAGCGACCGAAAGTGCCGGCCCGCTGACCAATGCCGAACTGGATGCATTCCTAGATGCCCACACAGGTGGTGGGTGTGGGCGGGAGAACTGCCGGCACAAGATCGACGGACCAATATCTAACTTCAACACCAAGGTTGACGACGGCGCGAGTCGATACCAAACGTTGGTGCAAGTCGGCCCGTGGGCGATGTCTGAGGCCATGGCGGGGTGTTACCCGGCGCGAGAACTGCTGGAGTCGTTGCTTTCCGCGTACTCGGCGAGCTTCTCCCCAGCGGATGGCCCGTTGCGATTAGGGAATGTGCCGGGGGAGTTCCTGCGTGTGATGTGTTGGGCTGCGGCGCAGGCTGACCCTGAGCGCGCGCATCGCAATGACGGCGTACTGACCGACGCCGAAGTGGATGCGTTCTGGACTGCTAGGCCTGAGTTGGAGCGGCTGCGGATATTCGCGCGGGCGCGGTGTGTGGGGCAGTGGTCGACGCTGGGGGCGGTCTTCGCGCGAGTAATTGCGACGATCCCGCCGGATGTGGTGCTCCCGCCGACCATTGGGTCTGAGGCGAGTTTGAACTTTTTTGTGGCGTTGGTGGCCCGTTCCGGCTTTGGTAAGAACACGTCTGAAGCAGCGGCGGAGGATTTTGTTGCGAGCGACACCTTTGTGTTTGTCGCAACTCCCGGCAGCGGCGAAGGCATCCCCAAGCAGTACGCATACAAGAAGAAAGACGAGCAGGTGAACCTGCGCAACGCCGTGATGTTCACGGTGGGGGAGGTGGATACGTTCGCGGCCCTCGCAGGGCGTAGTGGATCGACTCTGATGCCCGAGCTTCGCAAGGCATGGATGGGCGAACGTCTTGGATTTGGGTGGGCGACTGCGGAGAAAGCAGTTGTCGTCATGCCACATCGCTACCGGATGACGATGGTCGTGGGGGTGCAGCCTGGCCGTGGCGACGCGCTGTTGAAGGACGGCGACGGTGGTACCCCACAACGGTTCATTTGGTTACCGACGACCGACCCCGACGCACCAGACCAGCCGCCCGAACAACCCGAACCTCTGCACCTGCCAGCGTGGCTGAAACCGCGCGACCAAGCCGAGGACGGCCCGGAGTTGACGGTGAAATTCGCGTCGCCAGTGGATGAGTACAGACTTGAAGTCCCGCCCGTCAAATCAGCCTTCCACGTACTTGAGTTACCGCCGAGTGTGGTTGAGGTGATCCAACAGGAGCAACGGGCCAAGCTACGCGGCGAGATACCAGAAAACCAGGCATTGGATGCACATGCGACGCTCGCGCGACTGAAGGTTGCGGTCGGACTGATGTGGATGAATGGGCGTACAGACAAGGTGTCGGAAGAGGATTGGGATTTGGCCGGCGTCGTGATGGCGGTGTCGACTGCGACGCGCATGAGTGTCCAATCGGTTCGCAAGAGGTGATGTCGGAGGTCCACACCCGAT
The DNA here is from genome assembly GCA_963770125.1 of uncultured Actinomycetota bacterium. Classification (GTDB taxonomy): domain Bacteria; phylum Actinomycetota; class Actinomycetes; order Mycobacteriales; family Mycobacteriaceae; genus Mycobacterium. The sequence goes on from CAVYPI010000040.1 coordinate 16,131, forward strand.
TCAGCGCGCCGGTGTCGAACCGGCGCCGCACCAGGTCATTGGGCACCGGCATCGAGGTCGACCACCGTGGACCGGCGCGAACGTGCGCGGGCTGATCGGCCAGACGCTGCGGCGCAGCGACGCCGCCACCGTCTTACGCGACACCCGCTCACCGGCGGCGCGCAGATCAGCCAGCACCCGTGGTGCCCCGTACACCCCGTCAGAGCCGGCGTGCGATGCCGCGACCTTGGCGTCCAGCGCGGCGCGCCGCCGCTGCGAGGGGGTGGGGCCGCGGTCGCGACTCGCCCGCCACTGGTAGAACCCCGACCGGGATACCTCCAGCAGCTCGCACATGCGCGTGATCGGGTAGCTGGCCTTCTCCGCCTCGATCACCCGGTAGGCCGCTACCGGTTCTGCTCGAAGACGAAGAAGGCCACGGCTTTTTGAGAACTGACAGTCCAAAGGTAATTCGGCGTTTTCTCGGCGCAGACGCTCCAGCTCCGCGCGTTAATCGGCATCAAGCACCGCGGCAGTTGCCACCGCGGCCCACTGCCGTTGGAGGCGCACCCAACGACCCAGCACTTGTTCACCGATACCGATCTCCGCCGCCACGTGCGCCACCGGTCGACCGGTCTCAATCACCAGGCGGGCAGCCTGCTCCCGGAACTCCGGGGTGTACTTCCTTCGCTTGCCCGACATACGGACAACCTTCCCGCAGGACCAGCGGTCCCACCAGTCAGGTGTCCACCATCAGGGGTCAACCCATGAGTTACCGCCGAGTGTGGTTGAGGTGATCCAACAGGAGCAACGGGCCAAGCTACGCGGCGAGATACCAGAAAACCAGGCATTGGACGCACATGCGACGCACCCATTACGGGGCAAGGAACGCCGGGGCACATCGTGCGGTTAAAGGAGGGCCGATGAGTAACGGCCTTAAGGGGGGTACGAGGGGTACGAGGTACCCCCCTGGGTCGGAAAAGACGAAATTAGGATACCCTAAAAATACCTGGTCGTGTGTAGAAATTCAATCGCGGGTTAGGCCCCCGGCGCGACGATTCGCGCCCAGCGGGGGGTACGCGTACCCCCGTACCCCCCGAAGCCTCGGCGACCGATACGAACAGCAATCCAACCTGCCGATAAACCTATGCATTCTGCAAAACCTATGCACTGTGCAGAGACAGCCATCCACACCGAAACTGAACGAGTCTACGCGAAAACCCTTGGTATACAGCGGCTTTCACGTTCTCTCAACCAATGAAAGGCGTTGGTACACAACATGGTTCGCGCAATGACATATGAGGAAAGACAGGACCACCCTAGGCGTTGTACGGCACGCCGCCACGACGGCGAGCCGTGCGGGCGCTTCGCAATCGTCGGTGGCACCGTCTGCACTACACACGGTGGCGCGGCTCCACAGGTGCGGCGAAAAGCGCTGCTACGCAAGATGGTTGAGCTTTACCAAGCGGCCCAGGGAGAGGCCGCGTTTAACGTCCTACTGCCGCCAGAGCTACACCGCCTCGTCGCGGGTGGTGGTCGCGGGCACCGCAAGGCCGCACCTGAACCCCCGCCAAAACCATCGCTGCCACCACTTGCCGGCATAGCCACAGGGCCGCGCCGAAGCACCCCCGCCCTGGTTATCGACGCCGACCCGCCGAGCGAACCGCCCGCCCCGAAAGGCCCCGTCAAGGCCCCGGAATCGCGTTCCCCCGAGCGAACGCCCCCGCGCCGGGACGACGAGACCCCCGAAGAAAACGCATCTTCTAGCGGGCCGCAAGTTCCCAGGCTTATGACCATGGAGGAGGCGTTTGCCGAGCCGCGCAGGCGGATACAGAGACGGTAGCCAAAAAGAACATAAATGCAGGTGAGCGTGTAGTTGTGGCGTTGCTGACTGGCATAGCCTTAACGCCTAACCGACCGATTCGGCGGTTTAGGCGATACAGGAGGAACGGAATGAGCGACCAACAGCTGCGCGTAATCGGGTACTGCCGGGTGAGCACCGACAAGCAGAGCAACGGCCATGGGCTAGGCGCGCAACACACAGCGCTGGAACACTTTTGCGCGCAGCACGGTCACGAACTACTCACGGTCACGAGCGATGTCGTAAGTGGCGCTGCGTCAGATCGTATGTACGGCAGGGAAGTTGCGATATCAGCGATTGAGTCAGGGGTGGCCGACGCATTGCTTGTGCGAGCACTCGACCGCGCGACCCGCGACCAGGAGGATGCGGCCAAGCTGTTCAAGCGCGCCGAGCGCAACGCCTGGCGGCTCATGGACTGCGACAAGGCAGACAGCGGCGACCCCAGCCAAAGGCTGTTGGCAGACATACGTATTGCGGTAGCCGCCGAGGAGCGCCGCAAGATCAGCGAGCGCACCAAGGAGGGGCTGAAGAGGGCGCGGAAGCAGGGGAAGCGACTGGGCCGGCCAACCCAGATGGAACCTGCCGTGGCGAAGCGGATCGTGGACCTACGCATGCGAGAAGGCCTGAGCGCCAACGCGATTGCCGCGCAGTTGACCGACGAAGGCGTACCCACGCCACGAGGCGGTGCGAAGTGGTACCCGACGACGGTGTGCGACGTGTTCGCGCGGGAGGGGATCGCATGAACATGCCGCCCCCTGGGGGTAGGGGTTGTTTTTGTGGGTGGTGCCCTCTCCGCTTAACGCCAACAGTTTCTAGACAACATTTAGTACAACTAACTAACGGGAGCATAAATGGCTCACATTCGTAGTTATGACACGCAGCGCAAGCGCAAGGGCAAAACCGTTCGCGTACACCGGGTTATCTGGCGCGAGGCCGAGCGCGATCAGTTTGGCGTGCCTACCGGCAAGCTCGTTGCCCGGCAGGAGAACTACCCCACGCGCGAGCAAGCAGAAGCTAGGCGGGATGAGCTCAACGCAGCGAAACACACAACCGGCACCTCCGCCTTGGCGAAGGCAAAAGTCGCCGGTGAGCAGCCCTTTGGGCATTACGCGCGGGGCTGGCTAGACCAACAGGCGGTAAAGGTCAGTCAGGGCAAGCTCAAGGAGCGCACCGTAAGCGAGTACGACCGCCTGCTGCGGTGCTACGTGCTCCCCACCATGGGCGCGCGAGCCGTCGCCAGTATTACCTCGGCTCACTGCGAGCAGCTGCTAGCCGCTTTGGTGCGGCAGCCGAGTCGACAGGGAGACCGTAAGCCGCTGACGCCGGGCACGGTGAAGCACGTCTGGGACGTAACGCGGCGGGTACTGCGTTACGCGGTCCAGCACAAGGCCATCGCCGCGAATCCCTGCGACGCCGTGGACTTCTCGGCCAGCCGCGGCATGGGTGACCACGCGGGCTTTACCCACAACGCGCTAACCGCAGAGCAGGTTGGCCGGCTGAGCACCGCAATCGCGGGCGACATACCCGGATTGCCGGCGTACCCGGTGTACGGGCTGATGGTCGAGTTCATGGCGTACACGGGTCTGCGGGCGAGCGAGGTAGCAGGCCTAGAGGTTGCAGACCTGGTGTTCGCGCCAGGGCCGCGCTGCTCGATCAACGTACGGCGGACAAAGGGCCGCAAGAGCGGGCAGTGGGTTACGGGCACGCCCAAGAGCAAGAAGTCCCGGCGCACCGTGCCGTTACCGCCCTGGCTAGCCGCGAAGCTAGCCGACTACCTTGCGAATACCCACCCGCACGGCAACACGGCGACCGCCGACTACCAGCCGACCGCACCGCTCTGGCCGAGCCGCAAGAACGGCGGCGGCTACCGGCCAACGGGGGAGCGCTACGCGGTATCCCTCGACTGGTCACAGCCGCTGGCGATGGGGACGTTCTACGACACGATTTTCCGCCCCGCCCTGGAGGCCGTAGGGCTGTCCGCGAGCCGACCCGCAACGTCGGACACCGACGGCAAGCCGGTAGCGGCTATCCACGGCGTACGCCTGCACGATTATGCCGACCTCTGTGTTATGCCGACCTTCGGTGGAAGATGTTGTCGGGCAGGGTGATTGCCGTCTCGGGGTCGGCATAATCAGAGGGCGTCGAGAAAGGCGAGCAGGGCGTCGGATGGGTGGTAGCGACCGGGTGTGGTCGTGAGCGGCTTGGTGCGGTCGATGGCCTGTTGCTTGTGGGTCATGTCGGCGTGCAGGTAGATGTTGGTCGATGCGATCTGTTCGTGGCCGAGCCACAAGGCGATGACGGTGATGTCGTTGCCGGCCAGCAGGAGTCGCATGGCGGCGGTGTGGCGCAGGGTGTGCATGGTGACCCGCTTGGCCTGGATCGACGGGCAATTCGTGGCTGCGTGGGCGACGTCGCGGGCGAGGCGGTGTTCGATCGCGTCGCGGCTGAGCGGCCCGCCGGTGATGGCCGGGAACAGCGGATCGGTGGGGGCTCCCGGGCACTGCCGTAGCCAGGCCTTGAGCACCGCGGTGGTCGCCGGCACCAGCGGTGTGCGCCGGTGTTTCCTGCCTTTGCCGACGGTGTGCACGTTCGCGCCGGCGGTGAGCGTGATGTCGGTGCGGGTGAGTCCGGCGAGTTCGGAGATCCGCAGCCCGGTCTGGATGGCCAGGGCGAACATGGCGTGGTCGCGCCGACCGGTCCAGGTGGTCTGGTCACAGGCCGCGAGCAGGGCATCGACCTCGGGATCGGTGAGGTAGGTGAGCAGGTTGCGCTCGGTTCGCTTGGGTGAGATCGCGAGCACCCGCTGGATCGACGCGGCATGCTCGGGATGGTGCAGGGCGAGGTAACCGAACAGCGAGTGGATCGCGGCGAGCCGGTGGTTGCGGGTGGTGGGCCGGTTGTGCCGGTCACGCTCGAGGTGGTCCAGGAACGCGGTGATCAGCGCGGCGTCGAGCTCGGCGATGTCCAACCGGCTCGGCGGTGTGCCGGTGCGTCGCGAGGCGAAGGCCAGCAGTAAACGGAAGGTGTGCTTGTAGGCGGCGATGGTGTTCGGGCTGGCCGCGCGTTGGCTGATCAGCCGCTGGGTGAAGTAGGCCTGCAACGCCGGGGCCAGCGCGCTCATTGTCCTGCTCCGTACCGAACCTGCAGCCGCTCGGCGGCCAGCGTCATCAGCTGCGGGCAGGCCGACAGGTACCAGTAGGTATCTGCCGGGCTGACATGGCCGAGATAGATGGACAGGGCGCCGATGTGCTCGTCGACGTTCACCCCGCCTTGGTGCCAGCGGATCAGGGTGTCGACAGCAAAACTGTGTCTAAGGTCGTGGACCCGCGGGTGCACGGTGGCGGTGCGAACGCCGATGGCGGTGGTGATTGTTCGAAACGTCTTTTCTACGCCGCTGCGGGTGAGCGTGGTGCCCGCACCGGAGAGGAAGAAGGCCTGCGAGCGCGGTCTGGGGCACAGCCGGTCACGCTCGGCGGTATAGCGGCGCAACGCCTCGGTGGTGCTGGGGTGCAGCGGCACGAGCCGGGCGCGGTCGAACTTGGCCTGGTGGATCGTGACGAGACCGGCATCCAGGTCGACGTCGCCGCGCTGCAGCCCGATCGCCTCACCGATGCGCATGCCGGCGGTGGCGAGCAGCCCGAACAGCGCCTCGTGGGTCGCGGCCCGCAACGGCGAACGCAGCGCTCGCGTGCCCTCGAGCAGCCGGTAGATCTCGCCCTGCGACCACAGGTAGGGCGTGGGTCGGTGCCGGCGGGTGGGGAACACACCCGGCGGCGGTACCTCAGTGGCCGGATCGATCGTCTGCAGGTAGCGGGCAAAGCCGCGGGCGATGGCCAGGCGCGCGGCCCAATGGTTGGGGTGCGCACGCTCGGGCAGCCGCGCCCACGCGATCGCCGTGTCGCTGGTGATCGTGGCTGCCCCTGCCGCCTCGAGGTAGGTCAGCAGCTGTGGGAGCAGTTGCCCTGCGCGGTCCAGCTTGAACCCGAGCGCCCGGCGCAACCGCAGATAATCCTGCGCGTGGCTACTCAGCGCGCTGGTCACCGTGCACCTCCTGGCCACGGCGCCGCCAGCGCGCGTAGCTGGTCGATGTCCACGCGGGCGTAGATCGCGGTGCTCTGCAGGCTGTGATGCCGCAGCACCTGCGCGATCGCCACCAGCGGGACCTGCGCGCCGACCATCTCGCAGGCCACAGTGTGGCGCAGCCGGTGCGCTCCCACCTCGGCGATGCCCGCTCGCCGGCAGGCCCGGCGCACCGTCGAGGAGATCGTGCCGGCCGCGATCGGCCCGAACGGCGCCCTGGCCCGCCCGAACAGCTCCCGTCGGTGGTTGGCCGGCCGTCCCCGCATGAGGTAGTCGGCGATCGCCCCGCCCACGTCGGTGGGCAGCGGCAGTCGGTCGACCCGGGTGCCCTTGCCGCGCACCACGAGTTCGCCTGCCCGCCAGTCGATGTCATCGAGTCGTAGGCCCGCGACCTCGCCGGCGCGCAGGCCCAGCCGCAACAGCGTGATGATCACCGCGTAGTCACGGCGGCCCACCGCCGTGCGACGATCACAGCTCACCAGCAGCGCCCTGGCATCGGCCGTGCCGATCCCCCGGGGCAGCATGGAGCGCCGTCGTCCGGTCGCCGGCAGCGCCGCCTGGGACAGATCGACCGGCACCAGCCCGACGAGGAAACAGAACCGCAGAAACGACCGCAGGCCCGCCACGAAGAACTGCGCCGCGCTCACCGATACCGCCGCGGACTCCCGCAGCACCGCCGCTGTCACGTCGGCGGCAGTCACGTCAGCAAGCTCACGGCCAGAAGGCAATCCGCGCAGAAACCGGCGTGCATGGCTCACATAGCCGCGGACCGTGCCGGTCGCCAAGGCGCGCTCGGCCAGCAGGTAGCGCTCGAACGACGCCAGCACCAGCTGCTCGGGTGAATCCGCCCGCGCCGGCTGCTCGACCGCTACCACCCCCAGCCCCCGCAGCACATCCAGTAGACACAACAGGCCCGGACGCGACCACTGCGCGCGGTGTCGCCCGCTCGCCCGCTGGAAGGCCAGGAACTCCTCGACCCGCTCGCCGGTCAGCTCACCGACCGCCAGCCCGTTCGTCTGCAGCCACTGGCTCAGCCGCGCCACCTGACGCAACTGGTTGACCGCCGTTAGCGGTGTATATCCCCGCCGCTTCAGCTCCTGCTCGTAGACGCCAGCGAACGGAGCCAGCGGCCCCGTCATCACAACCCTGCTCACCCTGCTTGCCGGCACGCCCATCCTCGTCTCCTTCTCTCGCCAACCGGAAGAAGACGATGATCACAGCCATATCGTTATGCCGACCCCGAGACGGCAATCACCCTGCCCGACAACATCTTCCACCGAAGGTCGGCATAACACAGAGGTCGGCATAATCGTGCTTATGCCGACATCGGCATAAGCACGACTTGCGCCATACCTTCGCGGTCCTACAGCTGTCGGCGGGGGTCCACTTCATGCAGGTGTCGAAGTGGCTCGGGCATAGCACCTTCACGCTCACGCTCGACGTTTATGGCGACTACATACCCGAGCAGGACGGAGGCGCGGCCAACACGCTGCCGGAACCGCCCGCCCCGGCGAAGCAGGCCGACCTACCGAGCAACGTCGTCAACTTGTTTGGGCAACGGGCGAAGCCTGCATGTAGCTGTAGTCGTCGTCCATCGAACCAAACGGACATGAATAAGGCGTACTGTCCGCTCCATAAAGAGCCTCAAGAGGAGTGACAGATGTCTGTGACCGATCAGGACTGGACCAAGCCCGCCGCCATGGCAATCCCCAAAGAGGGATATTTCCAAGAAGAGCGGGGGCGGTACGGACCCGTCTTTCCTCGGACGCCCGCCTGCTATGGCTTCACGATCATCGCGAAGGTCATACCGGGCCGCGAAGAGGCGATCCGCGAGCACGGGAGAACTATTCAGGCTGCCGTCGAGAAGGATCCCGATGTTTTGGACCCGCTGAAGCTGCATTATCTGCGGTGGCAGCTGTTCAACATCGGCGAGGACCTGTATTTCCAGTACCAGGGCATCTTCGACACCGACTTCGACAAGTACACCGAGGATGCGGTGCAGTTATTCAGCCAGTCGGGCATCGCAACCACCTTTGAGAACCTTGAAGGATTCCCCAAGGACTGGCGAGAGCGTCCCGAGGGGTTCGTGACGTTCGTTCGTGAGCATCACGTACCGAGCTTCCTGGAGTACGGCGAGTACCCTTACGTCACTTCAGTCGAGATCAAGAAGGCGCTGCGGCTGAAGGATGCGTTCTCCGACATGCTTGACCAGATGCAGTAACTGGGCGTGGTCTAGAAGCGGCATCCACGCATGGGATCGTTCATGGGGGCTGCGCAGAGTCCGACCCCCAACCCCGCCCAGCACCGCCCTGGCGCGTAGCTAACACACTTTTACCGGCGGTTTACCGGCGACCGGGGGCGATAACGGCCCGTACTTACCGCGTACCGGAGGCGTACCAGAAACGCCCAAAAGCGTTGTTTTGCAGGCGATTTGCGCCGATTCGGCTAACCGCGACCAGCGGAAACGGGTAGCGGGCCGTACCTACTTAAAATCCGCCAAGTGTCTGTTCGAGTCCGACTGGGGGCACAGCCGGCGGGCGTACTCGTCGGCGGTGGCCAGCTTGAGCTTGCGTCGCGCGATCCTTGAACCTGGAGCAGAGCGGCTGTCAAGTAGAGCCGATCCGGTGAGCGATCGCATCGAACATCAGCATCACCAGGTCAATCACATCGTCGCGGGTCAGTCCTTCTGCGCCGTCCATCCACGTCATCAGAAACTCATCGGCGGCGGCAACGACACCGAACGCAAGCATGTGTACATCGCTTGAGTTCAGAGCCGAACTCGGTGGCAGGAGGGCGGCGACCAACTGGGCGAGCCTGCGAAGCCCAGCTCGCCGTTGTTCGTGGGCAACCGGTCCTCCGCTGAGGACCTCCCGCGACTTGATGCGGGCCTGACCGGGATTCTTCTCGAATGAACGCGTGAGGGTGTCGATCATCGCGCGGGCACCCTCCGTTCCGCCGCTCGTTTTGTCGATCGCGGCGGCGCAGGCGGCAATCTCTTCGTCGATCAGCCGCGCGTAGACGGCGGCGAGCAGCGAGTCGAGATCGGCGAAGCTTTCTCCGAAGTAGCGGTCCCGTAGTCCTGATTGCTGGAGAACGGACCGGATCGACGTGGCTGCGTATCCCCGTTCACCGAAGAGTTCGACGCCCGCGTCGATGAGTCGTTCTCGCCGCTCGGCGACGCGCTCGACGGCCGTCTTACCGTCGTAATCCCGCATCAGTCACCTCCTTGAACCCACCACGACATGGGCGACTTCTCGGACGCCTCCATCGACGGTACCACTATGTGAGGTCGCTCACCATCTGATGGTGACTGCACTCAGATAGGTTACGGTTCGTCGCATGACTTCAACACCATTGATTCGTTCGACCGAGACCTTTGATTTCGTCATCGTGGGTGCGGGCAGCGCAGGTTGTGTGCTGGCGAACTGGCTCACCGAAGATCCCTCGATCCGGGTGCTCCTACTGGAGGCCGGACCGCAGGCACCTTGGAGATGATCCAGGTGCCGGCCCTGTTCAGCGCCCTGTTCGGCACAGAGGTCGACTGGAAGTACCAGATCGAACAGCAGGCCCACTATCAGGGTTCGACCACGTTCCCGCGGGGAAAGACGCTGGGTGGCTCGTCATCGATCAATCTCATGGTCTACATCCGGGGACATCGCGCCGACTTCGACGGGTGGAGCGAGCGCGGCAATGTCGGATGGGACTACGACAGCGTGCTGCCGTACTTCGTCAAGGCCGAGCACAACAGCCGCCTCGGGGCGCCGTTCCATGGCACCGACGGCCCACTGCATGTCGAGGATCGGTTGTTCACCCACGGGCTGTCGTATGCTTGGGTGGGCGCCGCCGCGGAGTGGGGCTTGACCCACAACGACGACTTCAATGGAGCGCGCCAAATCGGGGCGGGCGTGTATCAGGTCAACTGCCACAACGGCCGACGCTGGTCTGGTGCCGATGCGTATCTGCGGCCGGCGATGCAGCGGCCCAACCTCGTCGTGCGCGTAGGCGCCCACGTGACACGTGTTCTCATCGACGGCAACCGGGCGACGGGTGTCTCCTACCTCCAGCACGGAACCGAGACGATCGCCCAGGCAGCATCCGAGGTCCTGCTCAGCGGTGGCGCCATCAACTCCCCGCAACTGTTGCTGCTCTCGGGGATCGGTCCAGCCGATCAACTGCGCGCGCAGGACATCGACGTCATCGCCGACGTGCCGGGGGTTGCGGAGAACCTGCACGACCACACCATGGTCCCGCTCGTGTGGGCGAGTCAGCACTCCAACGACCTGCTGGACATGGCCAGCCCCGAGAACATGGCGCTCTGGCAGGACGGCCACGGAGGCCCCTTCGCCTCCAACGGCGCTGAAGTCGGGGGCTTCGTGTCCACAGCTGGCCTCGACGTGCCGAATGTGCAATTGATCGGCGGGCCGACCGCATTCGTCGATCACGGCCGCACCAGCCCGCCGCTGCCGAACTTCACCATGCTGACCGCAACGACGCACCCGCGCGGCCGCGGCCGGCTATGGTTGAGGTCGCCTGACCCGCTGGCCCATCCGCACATCGACCCGGCGCAATTCGCTCACCGCGACGACCTCGCAGATGTCACGGCTGGACTGCGCGTTTCACTGGAGATCGCCAACCAGAGCCCGATCTCCAAATACCTTCGCGGCTTGAACCTTCCGACGGATGCTGACCCGAGCGACGCAGAGCTCACCGAACATGCGAAACGTTGGTCGCAGACCGAGTACCACGCTGTCGGAACGTGCGCGATGGGCATCGACGAAAACGCCGTCGTTGACCCGCAATTGAAGGTGCGCGGCGTCGATGGGCTGCGTGTCGTCGACGCCTGCGTGATGCCGACCGTCGTCCGCGGTAACACCAACGGCGCCACCGTCATGCTCGCCGAGAAAGCCGCCGACCTCATCAAGGCGCAGACGACCGTGGCGCCGCTGACATGAACTCGCCGGGGCGAGAGTCTGCGGACTCAATACCGTCATGGCTTGGGACTGGGCGCTACGGCTTCCGCCCTGCGCCGCCGGGCGCCCTGGCGCTGGTGCAGGATTTCCTAAACACCCGAGCGCACGCGGAGAAAGGGCCCGACCTGCTGGGCGACGCGGAGCACGCTAATGCATGGGCGGCGAACGCGATACGAAACTGGTCGGCGTTACGAGGCACGCAATATCCGTTGCTGGTTCTGACCGACGACGACGCCGCCCGTCTCCGAGAACTGCGCGACTTCCTCGACATGGTGCTGACCGGCAGCCGCATCACGCCACCACAACACGTCCTCGGCACAGCGGGAATCGCGCTGGGCGTCGCCGGGGAGATGTCGTGGATACCAACTGGACACGGATGGTGTTGGTTGGCGTCGGCGATCATGGGCGAGATCGCCTTGAGCCAGGAGACCGGAACGTGGCGGCGGATGAAGCAGTGCCGAAACCCCGTGTGCCGGGCCACCTTCTACGACAGCTCATGGAACAACCGCGTTGTTTGCCGCCTGCATCCGGCGACGTCGGTGACGCAACGCCGGTGACGGCTAGCGTCCAACTCCAACAGCAGACGAAACTTGACAAGCAAAGGTAGCCAAATGAATGCAAGGACCATGCTCGACGTGCCAGCGCTCGATCTGGCGCTCGAGGACTTACGGTCAGGCGCGCCTGGATGGGCGGACCTGCCGCTGCGCGCGAAGATAGCAATGCTGGAGGCGCTGCTGCCGAGGATCGTAGACGTTGCACCGCGCATGGCGGCTGCCGCTACTGAGGCCAAAGGCATCGCATCGACCTCGGCGTGGGTCGCCGAAGAATGGACGACAAACATCTGGGTATTCGTTCAGGCCATCAACACCCAAATACTGGTTCTTAAAAGGGTTCTCGCCGGACGTGAGCCGGTTAACGCCGACGCTGTTCACACGCGACCCGACGGCCAGGTCGTCGTCGATGTCTTCCCTGCCGCCGGATACGACCGCCTGCTGCTCAACGGCTATAAGGCGCAAGTTTGGCTTGAGCCCGGCGTTAGCGCCGAACAGACGCGCGCGGAGGCGGCCGCGCTGTACCGCGGGACCGATCCCAGTGACCCCGAGGTGTGCTTGGTCCTAGGCGCGGGCAACCTCGGCACCATCACAGCGCTGGACATCATTGACCAGCTGTACATCCGGGGCAATGTCTGCGCAGTAAAAATGAACCCGGTCAACGAATACCTCGGACCGTTCCACGAACACATCTTCAGTGAGTTCATCTCGCGTGGCTGGCTTCGCCTGCTTTATGGTGGCGCCGATGTCGGCGGCTACCTGGCACACCACCCCAAGGTCGACACCATCCACATGACCGGCTCCGCAGCCACCTACGACGCGATCGTATGGGGAACCGACGATCACGCCGCCAGCCGCAAAAGCCAACAACACGCCGCTACTGGACAAGTCGATCACCGCCGAACTCGGCGGGGTCAGTCCATTCATCGTGGTGCCCGGGGATTGGGGCCCGCGCGACCTGCGGTTTCAGGCCGAACATATCGCCACGACCAAACTCATCAACTCCGGCCACAACTGCAACGCCACACAGGTTCTCGTCCTCTCGCAGGACTGGCCACTGGCCGACAAACTTATCGCCGAAGTCCGCGCTGTCATCAGCAACGCCGAACCGCGTCCGCCCTACTACCCGCGCTCGCAGGACAAAATCACCAGCGCCTGTCGCGGCATGACGGGAACCGAGTTCCTCGGCGGCGACCACACCCGCGCCCTCATCACCGACGTCGACGCACATAGCGGCGCCAGCATCCTGGCCGACGAAGTCTTCGCAGGTGTCCTCGGCGTCGTGCGACTTCCCGGCAAGACAGTAGAGCAGTTCCTGCACAACGCCGTTGAGTTCGCCAACGACGTGCTACCCGGCAACCTCGGCGCAGTTATCGCTATCGATCCAAAGACCCGCAAGCAAAACGCGCAGGCTTTCGATGACGCGATGGCGCCTGCGCTACGGCGCCGTCGGCATCAACACATGGACGGGGATGGCGTTCGCGTTGGCGACCTGGGGGGCGTTTCCCGGTAATACCGCACAAGACATCGGCAGCGGCACTGGAATGGTACACAACACCTTTATGCTCGCAAGACCTCAGAAAGCCGTCGTCGAGATCCCGTTCCGTCCCGCGCCCCGCTCGTTGTTCAACGGAGAACTGACCCTCTCGCCCAAGCCAGTTTTCTTCATCACCAACAAGACAGCGGAAACCACCGTCAGACGGCTCGTACGATTCCTCGTCTACCGCAACCCCATCGCACTGCCGCGAATCTCCCTGTCTGCGTTGCGCGGATGAGCTACACGGCTCCCGAATCGGCCAAGCTCAGAACGCACAAGCCGCTTGATTTGCGAATTCCGTTGTTGCACTGACCTATCTAGGCATACCAGCGAACCAACACGAGCCGCTGCGCTGCCTTTGCCCAACATCCGACCGGGCTCAGGGCCGATCAAGTGGTCTCGCGTCAGCACGTCGCGGCTTCGCGCGACAAGGCGGCAACCGCCCGCCACGTCGCCGAAGTCCAGGGCTAGACGATCCTTTTGCGGCCGGGTCAGACCGCGGCGCGCACCCGAGCCGACACAACCGCAGGGGTCGACGCATCGAGCTTGCCGTCGAGGTGCAAGAAGGCCAAGTCGTGAACGAGACCCCAGCGATCGACATAGCTTCCACGTCGGCGCCGGGAAAGCTCTGCCGCACAACGGCGTCCACATACTGCGAGATGGCGGTGGTTGCCGCGATGAGCCCACCGCGAAATGGGCGACCGCTCGGTCGCCCACAATCGACGGTACGCCATGTGAGGTCACTCACCATCTGATGGTTAATGCTCTCAGATGGGTTACGGTGATGGACGTAACCTCGGTTACCGCTACCCACCCTCACATAGGAGTAATTGCGAAATGACCACTCATGTCATCGCCCCCATCGATCTGCCCGCCATTCTGGCGCCGACGATCGCAGCCGTGCTCGACGAAGCCGACAGCCAAGCCGAGATTTCGCACCAGTTGCATAGCCAGCTGCGCGACGCCGGCGCTTTCCGGTTGCTTACCCTGCGCGAATGCGGCGGGTAGGAGACCCCGCTGACTGAGCTGCTCGAAGTCTACGAACGGTTTGGGCACATCGATGCCTCCACAGGGTTGTTGGTGTGGAACGCAAACTTCGGATTCATCGCTGCGCTGCTCAGTGAGACCGGGGCGCAGCGCATCTGGTCCAGCGGTGCCGAGCCCGCGCTGGCCAATTCCGGCGTTCCTGGCGTTGCCGCCCGCGCGGTCGGCGGCTATCGCCTCTCCGGGCGTATGTCGATCGTGACCGGCATCGGTTTCGCGGATTGGTTTATCGCGGTCGGCGTTGTGACCGAGAACGGTAAACCCTGCATCGTCGCTGCCGGCGGGCCTGATGATCGAGCACACGTGGAATGTCACCGGGATGCGCGCATCCGGCAGTAACGACGTCGTCGTGGCCGATGCATTCATCCCCGACGATCTGGTCGCAGCCCTCGACCCTCCGGTCCGGATCGATCGGCCACTGTACCGGGGCTTCATCCCGACCCTCGTCTTCCCTGGCGCCACCGCGGTCGTCCTCGGTGTCGCCCGGCGCGCCATCGAGGAGACGGTCACGCTCGCCCCGAGCAAAACGTTGTTGTCTGGAGGTACCCTCGCCGATTCGCCACGCGTGCAATACATCATCGCCAAATCCGAGGCGGCTGTCGCCGCCGCGAAGTTGCTGCTGATCAACGCTGCCGACTCGCTGCAGCGCTCGGCGGAGTCGAACACGACCGTGTCACTCCGGCAGCGAGCCGACCTGCGCGCGGCGATGACCCATGCCGCGCAGGTGAGTCGAGACGCGCTCGTTGCGATGTATGAACTTGCAAGGTCCACCGCCTATACCGAACCAACCCGATAGAGCGAGTGTTCCGGGACGGTATGGCGGCCCTGCAACACGCCAACCACTCAGCGCAGTTCTCGAGGCGGCCGGTCGGGTCCGGTTCGGTATGGAGCCAGGCATGCCACTTTTCTAGCGTGCAGTCCGAAGTCCGTGCCGTTGGCGATCCGGATGGCCTCATGTTCTGGGTCGTAGCGCATCAGGCACACGACCGCCGATCGCAGCGGCGGAGCAACGACCGGCGCGGAGCCGGCGTTGCAGCGTACGTCCATACGAGGATAGGAACGGAAAAATGAGCAACTCGCAACGCGTGGCCATCCTCACTGGCGCCTCACAGGGCATCGGCGAGAGCCTGGCGACGGCCTACCGCAAGCTCGGTTATGCAGTGGTCGCCAACTCCCGCACCATCACCGAGAGCGACGACCCGATGGTAGTGACGGTGCCAGGCGACATCGCGCAGCCGGGCGTCGGTCAGCGCATCGTCGACGCTGCCATGGAAAATTTCGGCCGGGTCGACACGCTGGTCAACAACGCAGGGATCTTCATTCCGAAGCCGTTCACCGACTACACCGGCGAGGACTACGACGCCATCACCGGAGTGAACCTTCGTGGGTTCTTCGAGGTTTCGCGTGCGGCGGTCGCCGCGATGCTGTCACGGGAGGGTGGCGGTCACATCGTGAACATCTCCACCAGCCTCGTCGACCACGCCAACTCTGCGGTGCCGTCGGCGTTGACGTCACTGACGAAGGGCGGGCTGAACGCGGTAACCAAGGCGCTGGCGGTCGAATATGCCGGCCGCGGCATTCGCTCTAACGCTGTCGCCCCCGGGATAATCCGCACGCCGATGCATGACCCGTCGTCCTACGATGCGTTGGCGAAGCTGCATCCGGTCGATCGTCTCGGCGAGGTCGACGACGTCGTCGACGCGGTCCTCTATCTGGAGAATGCCGGCTTCGTCACCGGCGAGATCCTGCATGTGGACGGTGGCCAAAGTGCAGGGCACTGAGGTTCTGCGCGGCTCTGGTTGTCTCGGCCCTGGGCACCCCGACATTACGTGCATGCGAACCAAACCTGCACGCGAAGGCGACAAGATGGAGACCACGGGTGCGGCCGCCCGTCACGCCAATCCAGAACTCGCCCAACGTTTCCTGCGGGATGTCATGCCCCCACACGATCAGCTGCACCGCGCCGCGCGCCGGATGACACGCAATTCCTCCGATGCCGAAGACTTGGTGCAGGACACACTGATACGCGCGTTGACCGGATTTAGCGGATACCAACACGGCAACCTGCACGCGTGGTTGAAGACCATCATGACCAACACCGCGATTAATACACACCAGTCACGGCAACGGCGCCCCACGGAGGTACTCACCGCGGACCTCCCGGAGTCACCGACCATGCGACATGGAGTGTCGAGCCACTGGCGTTCCCCCGAGCAGTGCCTACTGGAATCCGTGCCCTCCGACCGCACCCTGACCGCGCTACGCCAACTCCCTAATGTCGGCCAGGTGGTGCTGTACTACGCAGACGTGGAAGGTCTGCGCTACAGCGAGATCGCCGACATCCTCGGTGTACCGGTCGGTACGGTCATGTCACGCATCCATCGCGCACGCCAGCGCCTTCGCCACCTACTCACCGCCGCAGGACAGCCCACATCCGCCGACGTGTCACGCGACGCAGCGCGCGTGGCCTGACGCAACTCCCACCCGTGAGATTTGCTTCGGCGATCTGCCACCCACACATGTCGTGAGTGGAGGTTCATACGACTCCATCGTATGGGTGGCGGTACAGCGGGATCTGTGCTCGCCGACAATGTGTTGCCTGCGATTTCGCCTGGGCTACGGGTGGTCGGCTTTGAAAAACATCTCGAACTGAATGCTGCCAGGGCGACCGACGAACTGATAGACGTGCAAGCCGACATCCAGCGGCCTACGAAACGCTGCGGCGCCGCCCAGGCCGGAGGATGTTCCCCCGCTCTAAGACATCCCCGCGAGTAGTCGTCAGCAACTACGGTTTGGATACCGGCGCGAAGCCCGATGGCGTGGTCGCGGTCACTGTCGGGCTCGCCGCGCTGGTCTCCGGCACGGGCGGAGGTGTCGTCGTCGTGACCGTCTGCTCGGTGGCCTGCGGCGCGATCGGACCGACGACTTGCACGGGCGCGGCCGAACTGACGTCGCCGAAGATCACACCAAGTGCTCCCATCGCAACTACCGCGCTGACACCGATAGCCGCCGACCCCAACTTCCACTGCTTTGCCTGCACCTTGACCACTCCAATCCGGTCGGTGGTTCGCCCCGCCACCGGGCGAAACCCTAAACAGTGCGCAGGGCCAGAGTCGTGACCCTCTGATGTGGGGTAACCGATGCGGTCAGCGATGAAACACGAAGCAAACGATCAGAGCTAGGTCGGATGCTGAAACAGAGCGAGCCGCAGCTTTCGGCGGGGCTGTTGTAGTCGGCGGGGTGACAGTCCTCGAGCTGTCTGGGGCCTTGGTTCCGGTCAGGCTCAGTTCCCTTGGGTTAGCGATGCTGTGTGGTTAGCCATTCTGCCCCGCCGATTTCTCTGTTCTGTTGTGAGGGAAGCATTGCACGGAATATGCTGCAGCGCAACCTCTTTCGAGAAACACTTCATCTCCAAGCCGACGAGGCCGAGAAGATGAACGGCTACGACATCAGGTAGCCCACGATTGGCAGGAGCCATATGCTTTTGGGCATGCTCGGCGAGCTTGTGCAGACCACCGCCGGGAAGTGGATCACCCACCCACCGGCGCACTGCCCAAGCGGCCACCAGCTCGGCGCGAACCAGGTGTTGGTCGGCCATCAAGCGTGCCTTGGGCGTGGTGGCGGGCACACCACCTGGACGTGCCGAACATGCGACCAGACGGTGTACGGGCCACCAATTAACACCCACTGCGCCGCGCTGGATGGGCCGGCGGTCGTGCGAATCTCAAACGCCGCGATGTAGTCGTCGCCACCTGAGGCGCGTCATCCTGCGTAGGTGGCGGGCCGATTCGAGTAGTGGACTCCTCAGGTCCTACGTCAGCAACGTGCCTAACATCGGCGGTCAAGGGGCTCAGCGCCGACGCACCCGAGATTTAATCACCGAGGAACGGGGAACCTCGCATGTCGGATCTGCCAATCATTCCTAATGCCGAATCACAAACGGCCTCAATACCATTGCTGTGGCAGTGGACGAGTCTGCTGCAACGAATTGCGGTGCGGCGGTCGCGCTCATTTGTGAAACTCGCTCGGGAACCCCGGCGCGTGCCGCCGCGCGCGCGACCCGAATATCTCGAACGAGCCGCAATGGCGCGCGAGATCCATCGGTTGTGACCGTCGAATCCTGGCCGGCGGACAACTGCTCAAACAGATTCGCTGAGCCGGTCGTGCTCGTCGAGCACAAACGTCTTGCCCGGTCCTGGCCGCCTACGCAAGCGTCCGATAAGGCAAGCCTGGCGCGCACTGAAAGCGCGCACCAATTGCGCCGCTGGCCGGGAACTGCAGATTTCCCGCTAGCAGCAACGACATTCGCTCCCAGGAGGCGTGACGCTTCAGCGGGGACCTTCTCCGGGTCAGACCCGAGTCTCCCCCCGACTCGCAGCGTCGCCGGGGCCGGTTTCCCGCGCTATCTTTCGCCCGTCGGCTGGATGGCATCGAGGGGGGTCTCAACGCGAGGTATGTGTCTCACACTCTGCCCTGACGAGGGGTCCTGTTGGGAGGCCGAAGGGGTGTGCCGGCAGGGTGGTTGGTGGTGGAAAAAATGCTACAGAGAGATCGCTGACTGTTGCTTGGGGTCGCGGATAAGGTTTGCGGCGATTTTTGACCCGCCCCCCGGGTTGCAGCGGCGCGCCTCCGGCTGCACCGGGGGCGGCACTAGGGGTTGATCCTTGCCCGCGCGCGCCAGGTCTCTAGGTGGTTGTCGGCCGGAGTGCGGCGCGGATCGTTGCGAGGTGCCGCAGCATCTGCTCGAGCTTCTCGTCGTCCGGCTCGATTACGAGAATGCGTGGCGTGCCGATCGCGCGGGTAATGGTGCCCTCGGCACGGTCGACCAGGGCCCGGCGTTCTCGGTGACTTCGCCCGGGTCCGCCCCGCGGACCTTGACGGCGCCCATGCTGCGGACCACGGTGTAGATGGAGCTGGCTTGCTCGCGGGGGTGAACGTCATCTTCTTACCTACTTACGGATCAGGGCCGCAAGTTCACGCGCCAGCTCGTCGTTGACCTTGCGGCTGCGGGCGCGCTGCCGAACCGCGGGTGTCCGGCATATCAAGCTGCAAGGTGGTCGGCACAAAGCGGCCACGCTGATGCATCTGGACGGGGTGCCCGTGGCAGTCATCGCCGCTTGGATCGGACACTCGGACCCGACGCTGACGCTGCGGGTCTACGCGCACTCACAGGACGACGCCCTTAGAGCGGCAGGGACATCGCTGGATGGTCCTCGAACAAGAGTTCCGTCTGAGTTGTGACCCTTGGTGACCCTGACCGGATGTATCGAACAGGATCGAATAGCGTTGCCGCTGGTAGATGT
>CAVYPI010000041.1:0-81776 GCA_963770125.1 uncultured Actinomycetota bacterium
GACGAACGACCCGTCGTATGCCGTATCCGCGATCGCCAGCGACAACGAGGGTGGCGGCAAGGCGGCCTTCGACGCCATCAAGCAATTGCACCCCGAGGGCGGCAAGGTCATGGTCATGGGCGTCGATCCGGGCATCTCGACCACCGACGCGCGCACCAAGGGGTTCGAGGACGCGGTCAAGGCCGACGGCAAGTTCACGTACGTCGGCGTGCAGTACAGCCACGACGACCCGGCGACGGCAGCACAAGTCATCGGCGCCCAGCTGCAGAAGGACCCCGACCTCGTCGGCGTGTTCGCCGCGAACCTGTTCTCCGCCGAGGGCTCGGCCACCGGCGTCAAGCAGGCGGGTAAGAGCGGCCAGGTGAAGATCGTCGGTTTCGACGCGGGCCCGAATCAGATTCAGGCGCTGCGGGAGGGCACCGTGCAGGCGCTCGTCGCGCAGGAGCCCGGAATCATCGGGAAGTTCGGCGTCGACGAGGCGGTGACGGCGCTCGACGGCGGTCAGAACACCAACAAGGTGCAGACCGGCTTCATCGTGATCACGCAGGAGAACCTCAACGGCGAAGGCGGCGCGGCAGCGTACAAGTCAAACTGCTGACCGCAGTTCAGCCGGCGACGACGTCGAGCAGGTGCGCGACGGTGTCGGCGACCGCGGCGCGCGCGGCGTTCAGCGGCGGCCGCGGGTCGGCCTTGTCGCTGAACGCTTGGCGCAGTGCCTGGTGTAGGCGATGTTGAGCGCGGTGCCGATGTTGACCTTCACGATGCCGGCGCGGACGGCATCTCGGAGCGTGTCGTCCGGCACGCCCGAGGAGCCGTGCAGCACGAGCGGCATCGGCACCGCGTCGCGCAGCGCGGCGATCGAGTTCGATGTCGAGTTCGGCTGTCTGGGTCGTCATCGCGTGTGAGCTGCCGACGGCGACGGCCAGCGAGTCGACACCCGTTGCGGCGACGAATGTTTGGGCCTGCCGCGGCTCGGTGCGCACGCCGGGCGCGTGCGCACTGGCGGCCTGGGTGTCCTTGCCGCCGACGTAGCCGAGCTCGGCCTCCACCGCGAGCCCGTGCGCGTGGAGCCTCTTCGTGGCGTCTGCGGTTATCGCCACGTTCTGCTCGTACGGCAGAGAGCCGCAGTCGACCATGACGGACGAGTAGCCGGCCGTTGCGGCCTCGTGCCACAGCTGTGCCGACTCGGCGTGGTCGAGATGCAGGCTCACTGGAACTTCAGCGTCGGACGCCAGGGCAGCGAGCGCGGCAGCCAGCGGCCGGATCCGGCAAGCGTGGAACTTCACGGTGTTCTCACTGACCTGCAGGATCACCGGGCGGCCGGACCGCGCGGCGCCGGCGACGATGCCCTCGGCGTGCTCGAGCGTGATGACGTTGAACGCCGCCACGCCGCCACCGCGCGACGCGGCCTGACGGACCAGCTCGGCGGTCGTGACCAGCGGCATGATGCTCCTGCTCAGTCGGGGTGGGCTTGACGTGATTCCAACAAGACGCAATCATATCCACGAAAACCCAACTATGGCAATGCCGCGTGAGGAGCGTGATGGCCGCTATCGCCGGGCTCGACGTCGGGACGACGTCCAGCAAGGCCGTGGTCTACGGCGAGGACGGCGCGGTGCTCGGCACCGGGCGCGCCCCCACCACGTGGGACGTCGGCCCGCACGGCACCCAGACCGACGCGGAAGCCCTGTGGCGCAGCGCCTTCGACGCGTTGAGCACGGCCGCGGAGACGGCGGGAGTGCCGGTGCGTGCGGTCGGCGTGGCAAGCATGGGAGAGTCGGGTGTACTCACCGACGCCCACGAGCGGCCGCTGGCTCCGGTCATCGCCTGGCATGACGACCGTGACGGCGACGAGGTGGACGAGCTCGCCGAACAGCTCGGTCTCGAGGCGTTCGGCGGCATCGCGGGAAAGCCGCTGCGCGGTCAGTTCTCGCTGACCAAGCACCGCTGGCTGCTGCGGCACCAACCCTCTACCCGGGCCGCAACGCTGCGCTTCGACGTGGGCGGCTGGGTGGTGCGGCGCCTCGGCGGGGATGCTGTCCTGGAACTGTCGCTGGCCGGCCGCACCGGCTGGCTCGACGTGGCGGCACGCGACTGGTGGGACGACGCGCTGACATGGTCCGGTGCGAGTCGCGAGCTGATGCCGCCGCTGGTCCAGGCGGGAGTGGCGGTCGGGAAGGTGACGTCCGATGCGGTGAGCTCGTTATTGCGCGGCGCACTGCTGACGCCCGCCGGTCACGACCACCAGGCGTCCGCGCTCGGCGCCCGCGCGATCGGTCCAGGTCACGAGCTTGACTCGTCGGGTACCGCAGAAGCGTTGGTGCGCACCGTGTCCCGAGTACCGAGCCGCGCCGACATGGCACGGCTGGCCGCCTCGGGAATCACCACCGACCCGAGCATCGAGACCGACCATTGGACCCTGCTCGGAGGCACCGAAGGCGGTCTGGCGCAAAACCGCGCACTCGAGCTGCTCGGCGTGGGCGCCGACGGGCTGGCCCGGCTCGACGCCGCCGCCGAGCGGGCGCCCGAGGGTCGCGTTGTGGTGGGCGGGCTCGGATCCGATGCGCTGACGCTCGGCGGCATCGCCGGCGGGGTCGGACCGGCTGAAGTGTGGAAAGCCGTGGTCGCAGCGGCCGCCGACGAGGCGGTGGCATTGCACCGGGTGATGGACGATGTCGTCGGGCCTGTGGTTCGCGTCGTCGTCACCGGCGGATGGCGGCACAGCGCAGAAGTCATGCGCGCCAAGGCCGCCCGCTTCGACGGTCTCGAGGTGTCGACGGTCGACGAGGCCGGGGCGCTCGGGGCCGCGACGCTGGCTGCGCGTGCCGCCGGTCTGATCGGTCCCGCTGACCACTTGGGGGACCAATGACGTCGGGCCAGCGGACGTTTTTCGCCGACGAGCGGCACG
Source organism: uncultured Actinomycetota bacterium (assembly GCA_963770125.1). Classification (GTDB taxonomy): domain Bacteria; phylum Actinomycetota; class Actinomycetes; order Mycobacteriales; family Mycobacteriaceae; genus Mycobacterium. The sequence goes on from CAVYPI010000041.1 coordinate 2,909, forward strand.
CCGAGGTGCTGCATCTGCTCGCTACCGAGCGGCGCGTCGAAAGCGCCTGGTTGGCAAGGCGTTTCGGAGTCAGCGCCGAGAGCATCCGCAAAGACTTGGCCCAGCTCGAGGCCCGCGGGTTGCTGCGTCGTGTGCATGGTGGCGCCGTCCCCGTCCAGCGCCTGCGCGAGGAACCGAGCGTCGCCACGCGCACCGAGCAGGCCGAGCAGAAACTCGCTATCGCGCGGCACGCTCTGCGCTTCGTACCCCGCGGCGGCACGCTGCTGCTCGACGCAGGCACGACCACGTTGCGGCTCGCCGAGCTGCTGCCCGCCGACGTGGACCTCGTCGTCTATACGAACTCCATCCCGGTGCTCACGACCCTGCTGCAACGCGGGATCGCGGTGGTCGGCCTCGGTGGCCGGGTGCGCCCCGAGACGATGGCCGCGGTCGGTCCCCTGACGATCGAGGCGCTCGCCGGGATCAACGTCGACGTGGCTTTCCTCGGTACCAATGCGCTGTCGTTTCAGCGCGGGCTCACCACGCCCGACGCCGACGAGGCCCTGGTCAAGCACGAGATGCTGGCCGCCACACGGCAGCGGGTATTCCTAGTCGACACAAGCAAATTCGGTCGGGAGAGCCGCGCGAGGCACGCGACGCTGACCGACGTCGATGTCCTCGTGACCGACGACGCGGTCACCCCCGAGCAGCGCGAGCGGTTGCTCGCGGTCGACCTCACGGTCGAGGTGGCCCAATGATCACCACCGTCACGCCGAACCCGAGCCTCGACAGAACATTGCACCTGCCCCGGTTCGTGCCCGGGCACGTCAACCGGGCCACCGCCACGATGGTCGAGCCGAGCGGCAAGGGCGTGAACGTCGCACTGGCGCTGCACGGCGTCGGCGTGGCAGTGCGTGCGGTGCTGCCGGTGGGCGGCAGTGTAGGGCACGAGATCGCCCTGCTGCTCGATGATCTCGGGCTCGACCACGTCGACGTGTCGATCGCCGGCTCACCGCGCTCCAACATTTCGCTCGTCGAGGCCGACGGACGCACCAGTAAGGTGAACGAGCCCGGCCCACAACTGTCGGAGGGCGAGGTCGACGCACTGTGCGCAATGGCGTTGGCGCACAGCGATACCGGTGATTGGGTGGTATGGGCGGGCAGCCTCCCAGGCGGATTCACCCCGCAGCGGTTCGCCGACGCCGTCGCAGCCACCAGGGCTGCCGGCCGACTCGTCGCCCTCGACTGCTCCGGCCTCCCGCTGCGCCATGCACTCGCGCAAGAGGGCGGGCGGCTGCCGCATCTGGTGAAGCCCAACGCCGACGAGCTCGCCGAAGTCACGGGTCGCTCCCTGTGCACGCTCGGCGATGTGGCCGACGCGGCGCAGATGCTGCTCGCACGCGGAGTGCACACCGTGCTGGTCAGCCTCGGCGGCCACGGGGCGCTCCTTGTCGATGCCGATCTGCCGGGGCCACTACACGGTGCCGCAGCCGTGCGCAGAGTCGTCAACACGGTGGGCGCGGGCGACGCATTCCTGGCCGGCTGGCTCGCCGCCGTATATGCAGGCGCCACGGGCAGCGACGCGCTCGCGAACGCGTTGCGCTTTGGCGCCACCGCTGTGGAGCATGAGGGCACGCTGCTCGGTGTTCCCGATCCGCGCCGTCCGGTCTCCATCGGACCCGCCGCGGCCACAGACGCCGCTCGCCCTATGACGTTTAGGCGAACAACTGTTCGTCCACGGCAACAAGGACTTTCACGTGCTGTCCGCCGGACGACAATGCGTACGCGTCAGCAACTCGCGTGAGCGGCACCTCGGCCGTGACGATGTCATCGACGCTTACGTCGCCTTCGACGAGGAGACGGATCGACTCGGCGTAGTCCTCGGGCAGGTAGGTGGCGCTGCCCTGGATGCGTATCTGGTGGTCCTGAACGACCGGTAGCGGGACGTTCACGTCGTCTGCCGGCACGCCGACAATGACCACGGTGCCGCCTTTGCTGGCCATACCGACGGCCTGTCGGACGGTGGCCGTGACGGCTACACAGTCGAACACGACGTCAGCGCTCTCGCCGAGCGCGGCACGCGCTTGCGCCACGATGTCGTCGGCCGCCGCGTCAAGCACGGCATCGGCGCCCAGCTGCGTGGCCAGTGCCAGTTTGGCCGGCAGCCGATCGGTGACCACGACACGCTTGGCCCCATGCGCCCGAATCACCGCCAACAAGAGCAGTCCGATCGTGCCGGCACCGAGGATCACCACCGCCTTGTCGCGCACGTCGCCTGCGATGCGGACCGCGTGTACGGGCGTGGACATCGGTTCGATGAGGGCCGCCGCCCGGTAATCCAGTTCATCGGGAATCACATGAAGGCGGTTCGCCGGAACAGTGAAGTAGTCAGCCATCCCGCCCTGGTCGTGGCCACAACCGAAGAAACTCAGGTTCTCACAGAGATTCTGCATGCCTCGGCGGCATTGCTTGCAGTCCCAGCACGGAAGATCGGGCTCGACGGTGACCCGTTGACCCACCTCGATACCGTCTACGTCCGGCCCCAGTGCCGCGATCACGCCGACAACTTCGTGACCGGGGTAGTACGGCAGGTCGATGAACGGGTGTCGTCCATGCGCGGCGTGAGTGTCGGATCCGCACACGCCGGACACAACCGAGTGGACGAGAACCTCGCCGGACATCGGCTCGGGCGTGGGAGATTCGACGACATCGATGGAGCCGGGCGAGACCACAACGCGGCGCATCCGTTTGGGTACACGCATGAGCACCTCCTGAAGGATGACGGTCAACCTACTCGCTGCCAGGTGGCAGGATCGTCCCGGCGTCGATGCGCAAATGATGTCCGTCGAAGCGGACGCCGCGCAGATCCGCAACGGCCACGGTGACACGGGCAGTGGCGGCGATGGCGCCGACGCCGATGATGGTGGCGACGCCGGCGGCACGCGCTGCCGCGATTCCGGCGGGCGCGTCCTCGAACACCGCGCAACGTTGTGGAGATATCTGCAGGCGCTGCGCGGCGAGCACGTAGGGATCGGGGAAGGGTTTCCCCTTTTCGACGTCTTCGCCTGTGACCAGTACGTCTGCGGGGGCCAGGCCGGCCGACGCCATGCGTGCGGTGGCAATGGCACGGCCGCCGGACGTTACCACCGCCCAGCTCCCCTGAGGGATGGAGTCGAGGAGTCGGCGTGCGCCTGGTATCGCTACCACGTCGGCGGCGTGGTCCAGCTCCTGCTGCGTCAGGTCAGCGGCCGCCGCGGCGACATCGCTTGGTGTGCTTATCAATTCGGCGACGAGGTCCGCAATTCGTCTGCCGTGCTCGACATCGCGGTGGAAGTCGAAACCCGGTGCCCAGCGCTTCGCCCACAGGTTCCAGGCAACGGCCGCCGCGCTGTGAGAGTCGACGAGGACACCGTCGCAGTCGAATAACAGCCCGTCGACCCGCAGAGTTACGGTGTCGTTCCCGGTCACGAGGAAGCAGGGTATGACATCGGTGACATGGCGTGTGATGATGGGGCTTCTCACCATCCCGGCCCGATATCGAAAGTGAGCAGCGCATGGCTGATTTCACCGGACGCGGAGTGCTGGTAACGGGCGCGAGTGGTGGCATCGGGGCGGCTACCGTCCGCCGGCTCGTCAGTCAAGGCGCGACAGTCTATGCAGGCGGGCGAGACGTCGAGCAGTTGACCAAGCTCTGCGGTGAGACGGGTGCTCAGCCGGTTCCGTTCGATCTCACTTCTGAAGACGAGATTTGTGCCGCCGTCTCGGGCCTTGACCTGTGGGGTGTGGTGAACTGTGGCGGTTTCGGCGGGGAGATAGCGACGCCCCAAGACACCGATATCGCGGTGTTCGACAAGGTAATCAGCATCAACGCGCGAGGGAGCCTGCTGGTCATCAAGCACGTGACACCCGGGATGATCACGCGCGGTGTGGGCGGATCGATCGTGAACGTGTCCAGTCAAGCGAGCCTCGTGGCATTGCCGGGCCACATTTCCTACGGATCGTCCAAGGCGGCGCTCGACAACATCACCCGCGTGGCCGCGCTGGAACTGGGCAGGTACAACATCCGCGTCAACAGCGTCAACCCCACCGTGGTCATGACCGAGATGTCGGCCTATTACTGGGGACGACCCGACGTCGGTCCGCCGTTCCTGGAGCAGATGCCTCTCGGTCGTTGGGCCACCGAGGACGAGATCGCAGCGCCCATCAGCTTCCTGCTCAGCGACGACGCCTCGATGATCACCGGGGTCACGCTGCCGGTAGATGGCGGTTATACCTGTCGCTAGCGTGGGTGGGATCCGCGGTTACCTGGGTCACATCGCGCTGCGTCGGTAGCCTGACCATATGACCAGGCGGCATTCGCGGGCGGCGCTGCCTGCCGTGCTGCTCGCCGCGGTGCTGGCCGGCTGCGCGCACGCGATCTCCGGCACCGCGACCTGGCCCGGCGCCAGGCTGGAGAGGGTGGTGCTGAACGAGGCAGACTTCCCGCAGGGCGTGCAATACGACCGCATCTCCCGGACACCCGGTCAGCGCGACGGTGCGGGCGGTCCGCCTGCCATGCTGTCCAGCCCGGAAGGCTGCTCGGACGGGCTCACCCGCGCGATCGCCGAGTCAGCCGAGCGCGGTCCAGGCAGCGCGGCGGAGTATGTCGTGGGTTACGACGGCGCGCGGATCGTGATGACGGTGTTGACGTCGCCGTTGGACCTCGCCAGGCTGGCCGCCACCGCCGATCGCTGCGCGCATTTCCAGACGTTCTTCGATCCATCGACGCCCGGCATTCCGATGACCACCATGCGGCTGCAGACACCGCGCCCCGACGCGCTGGTGTACCAGCAGACCATGCGACTGAACGATGTCGACAGCAGCGTGTACTTCTCGTTCGAGAACATCGGCAGGATGGCGGTGTTCGGCATCGCGTTCCCCACCCCGAACCCGTCTATCACTGTCAAAGCCGCGCTGCCGCAGACATTTCTGGATATCGCGGCCAAGCAGGCCGACCGAGCTCAGACGGCCTGACGGAGATGTTAAGACCGTGAAAATCCGCCCGCCAACAGGGCCTGGCATTGTACCGTGACCAAATGCCTTCCACCATGGTGACCGTCGACGGCTTTCCCGTGCCGGTCGACGTGGCGGGCCCGGACAAGGGGTCCGTCGTGGTGGTGCTCGGCGCAGCGCATCACGCACCGTCGGCGTATGACGCGGTGTGTCAGCGGCTGCACACCGCGTCGCTGCGGACCATCGTGATCGGCCCCGATCCGCGGCTGACCGCCAAATCGGTGGTCGGCATCCTTGACGCGCTCGACGTGCGCTGGGCGCTGCTCGTCGGCGATCGCATCGGCGGCGAACTGGCGTGGGAGCTGGCCGCTACGCGGCTGGACAGGTTCATCGGGCTGGTGGTGATCGACCGCGGCCATCCGCGCGTCGCCGACCTCACCGGGGTGATCCGCGACGAACACTGCCCGCCGGTCGAGATGAACACCACCGCGTTGGTCAGCACGCCCGCCGCGCGGGCCGTCGCCAAGGCCAGTCAGCGCTATGTATACGGCGACTTCCGGCTGGTCGACCTGCTCGGCAGGCGCAACGCGCAGGAGTCCACCGCGCAGTTGGCCGCTGAGATCGTGATGCGCACCAGCACCTGGTAGGGCCTAGGCCGCGTGCTGTGCGATCGCGATGCCGATTCTGGTTTCGATTTCGCTGACTGCGATTGGTGGTGGCCCGGGCGGGGGTGGCGCGGTGGAGTGGTGGCGCATGCCGGTGGGGGTGGTGAATTCGGCGGTGTGCACGCCGTTTTCGTCACCGGCACACACGTGCCAGCCGGGTGCTTCCTTGACATAGTTGCACCGCTCACACATGCCCAGGCCGTTGCGGGCGCTGGTCGGGCCGCCGCGGTTGCGGGGTTGGGCGTGGTCGCGGTGCCGGATCGGGGCATCGCAGTACGGGGTGCGACAGGTCAGATCCCGCAGCCCGATGAACTTCGCCGGCCCGCGCGGGAAGCATCGTGATTGTGATTCCATCGCCACCAACGCCCCCGACGTGGGGTGCCGATAGAGCCGGCGCAGGGTGGCCCGAGACCGCTCATCGGTGACCGCCGCATCGACCAGGCTGCGCGCCACACTGGCCGGAATCGGCCCATCACCGTCGACCACCGCCGCGGTGTCGTCCCCAGCCAGCAGCGTCTGATCGGAGAGGACCAGGTTCACCGCCACTGGCTCCGGTGTGCCGGCGGGCCGGCCCGTCACGCGTTGCACCAGGGTGTCGGCCAGCACCGCACCGCGCGAGCGGTGATCGACGGTGTCGGCGGCCCGGTTCAGCGCGGCCAACCCGAACCCGGTCGGGCCGGCTTCATAGGGTCACCGCCACCGGCGCCGGCAACGACCCCAACCACTCCAGGACCCTGCCGCTAATCCGGTCTCAACCGCCGCTCGAACACCTCACCCACATTCACATGTGAGCTGAGGCCCCAGCCCCCTCATACGTCTTGCCGTAGTGCACATCCGACACGAATGTGCCTGCAGTTACGCCTGTTTTGCGTGAGAGCTGTGGTGTTGATGCCTGCGCGACACACCCTGCGTGGTTGCGTCGGCGTGTCGGTGTGTGTCCATATCCTGCGCCCATGGCCTTACCGCACGGCGTCGCTATCAGCCTGGACGACCTCGATGACGACTTCGACAGCGCGACCGTCGCGCGCGGTGTGCAATACGCCCACCAGAACCGGGTCCGTGACGCGACGTGGTGCGCAGATGAGTGCGTGCTGACGGGCTCAGTTCTTGGTTCGGGCAATCATGTGTACCGGACCGAAGTCGGATTCGACGAATACGGCCCGGTGTGGGCGGAATGCTCATGTCCAGTCGGCGCGTACTGCAAGCACGCCGTCGCACTGCTGCTAACAGCGGCAAACGCCGCGCGGCACGTTGCCTCTGACCGGTGGCGCACCGTGCTCACCAGCGTGCTCGACGAGCTGACCGTTTCAAACGCGGACGTGGGTGCCCCTATTGGGCTGGAATTCTCGGTCGCACCGGCCACAAGGTACCGTCCGGTCGACGCGGTGGGGCTGCGTGCGGTGACCGTCGGCAAACGCGGAACGTGGATCAAGAGCGGGCTGAACTGGCGGCGTATCCTCTACAACTCCGACACGGGTGAGTTCAATCGTCGCCAGTATCTGGCCGTTCGGGCGCTCGCCACCGAATTGCAGCGGTCTTGTCCGGTGATGGCCGGCGAGACGCTGATGATCGCGGGGGCGTCGCCAGCGTTCTGGTCGCTGTTGACCGATGCCGCTGATGCCGGAGTCACCATGGTGGCCGACTCCTCGCGCGGCTTGCACTCGGTCGAATTCATCAAGGACGCGCAGCTCCGGCTGGATTTCGCCGCGGACGAGGCGGGCGACGTGACCATGTCGGTGGTGCTGATCGTGGACGGCGAGCTATGTGCCCACAGCGGTATCGGCATGATCGGCCTACACGGAATGCACCAGGTTGTCGACGGGGTGTTGCGGCTGGGCCGGTTCGACCCGGCCCCCGGACGCACCATGCTGAACCTCTTTGGCCGCGACGAGCGGGTCCACATTCCCGCCGAGATGGCGGGGGAGTTCTCGCTCGGCATCCTCCCGCGGCTCGCCGACGTTGTCCCTGTGGAGATCGAGGAAGGACTCTTCACCCCGCCGACGGTTCTCGGGCCGAGTCCGTTGCTGGCGATCGCACTGACCGATACGGGCGCCCGCGCGTACTGGAGCACACGATACGAAGTCAACGATCGGCACCACTATTTCGACCCCGAGTCGCTGGCGGCGCTGACGGGCTACCGCGACGCCGCCGCGGAGGATCTCGCCTGGCAGCGCGCCGTACCCGCGCTTCGGGCCGTCGCCGCCTCGGCACGTACCTGGAAACATCAAGCGGCACAACACGTCAAGCGGCGAATGCACCGGATGATCGATGCCGTTACCATCGGCGAGCTGCGAGCGATCGATGAGGCCACCGACGCTACGGGCGCCGCCGTGGCGGCCTCGACTTCGACCCTGCGCTCGTCGGTGGACCTCACCATCGCCGAGGCCGCGGTGCTGTGCGGTGAGACCTTGCCGCAGCTGGACTGTCGTGACGCCTTCTCGGTCGAGATCGAGGAGGGTGCACCGGATTTCCGCGCGGCTGACGGTGATCCGCAGCTGGAGTTCAGTAGCGGTGACGGCGAGCTCGTGCCCAACGATTGGTTCGATCTCAACATCACCGTGCAGGTCGACGGGCACCCAGTGCCACTGAGCGACGTAATCGTCGAATTGGCCTCAGGTGCAACGCATATGCTGCTGCCCACCGGCGTCTATTTCCGTCTCGACACACCGCAACTGCTGCGCCTGCGTGAATTGCTCGAGGAAGCCCGCGCGCTCGGCGAGATCGAGGGCGGCAAGGTAAACGCGGGATCGTGGAACATCACATTGTGGGAGGAACTGCTCGCTCTCGGAGTCGTCGACGAGCAGGTGGCCAAGTGGCAGCAGTCCGTCACGCGGCTGACGACGGCGCGCCCACCGGTCCCGGTTGACCTGCCTATGGGGCTCGGCGTGACATTGCGCGACTATCAGCGCGACGGTCTGAACTGGCTGTCATTCCTGTGGGACAACGGACTTGGTGGCGTGCTCGCCGACGACATGGGTCTGGGTAAGACCGTGCAAACTCTCGCATTGATCGCGCGCGCCGTCGAGGCGGGTGCCGGAAAGTTCCTGGTCGTTGCACCGTCCAGCGTCGTCACCAACTGGACCGCCGAGTGCCGAATGTTCACGCCGGACTGAACGCGGTGGCCATCACCACCACCGGCACCCGATCGAGCGTTTCCCTCGCGGAGCAGGCGGCGGCAGCCGACATCGTCATCACGTCCTACGCGCTGCTGCGGATCGATTTTGTTGCCTACGCGCAGATCGAGTGGGCGGGAGTCATTCTCGATGAGGCTCAGTTCGTCAAGAACCACAACAGCAAGACACACCAATGCGCGCGTCGACTCGAGGCGAGGTTCAAACTGGCGATCACCGGTACGCCCATGGAGAACAATCTGATGGAGCTGTGGTCGTTGTTGTCGATCACCGCGCCGGGACTGTTTCCGTCGCCCAAGGCATTCACCGATTACTTCCGCAAGCCCATCGAGTCGGGAAGCGAAAGGGAGCGATTGCCGGTTTTGCGCCGCCGGATCAAGCCCCTGATGCTGCGGCGGACCAAGGCACAGGTCGCGCCGGAATTGCCGCCGAAACAGGAACAGGTCCTGACGGTCGACCTGGGCGCCAAGCACCGCAAGATCTACGACACCCGGCTGGCCCGCGAGCGACAAAAGGTGCTGGGGCTACTGGGTGAGTGGGAGAAGAACAGGTTTCAGATCTTCCGGTCATTGACGCTGCTGCGCCAACTGAGCCTGCATGCCGGCATTGTTGACGAATCCAAGATTGACGTCGGATCGGCGAAGGTCGACTTCCTGGTCGAGCAGTTGCCCGAGTTGGTGGCCGAGGGCCACAGCGCGCTGGTTTTCAGCCAGTTCACCCGATTCCTCGGCATCTTGCGGTCGCACCTGGACGCGGTCGGGGTGACCTACAGCTACCTCGACGGTTCGCTGAGCGCGCGCGAGCGCGCTGCGGCCATCGCGACATTCACGGAAGGCGCCACCCGGGTGTTCCTGATCAGCCTCAAGGCCGGCGGCTTCGGGCTGAACCTCACTGAAGCCGACTACTGTTTTGTCTGCGACCCGTGGTGGAGTCCGGCCGCTGAGGCTCAGGCCATCGACAGGACCCACCGAATCGGCCAGACGCGCCCCGTCACCGTCTACCGACTGGTGTCTCAGGGCACCATCGAGGAGCGGGTGGTGGCGCTGCAGGAGCGCAAGCGTGAACTGTTCACTGCGGTCGTCGACGAAGGCGAGGTGCTGGGGTCAGCCATCACCGCGTCGGATATCCGCGCGCTTCTGGGATAGAACGTGATCCGCGGCGTCCCGCTGGTGCGAGTGGATGAGCTTCACCGCGCTCGATGAGTTCATTGACCCACCACTGCCAGATCGGTGGCGGAGCGGTACAGCTCAACGGGATCAGACCGCTGTTTCAGCATGTCCTCAATTTCGAGGATGCTAAATCAGTTAACAAGGCTGGCTGGCTGTGGCGGCTCTTCTGGTGTCCACGCCTGGGGGAGGCCGGGACTTCCCGGGAATAGGAAATCGACAAAAGCCTGCGCGGTGGGCTGCGGCTCGTGGTTGGCCAGGCCCGGGCGCTCGTTGGCCTCGATGAACACATACTCGGTCCCGGTGACGTCAGGAACGAGAAGGTCGACACCTGTCACCGGGATGCCGATCGCGTCGGCCGCCGTTACCGCCACCGAGCACAACTCGGGGTTCACCTCGGCGGTGACGTCATGGATGGTGCCGCCCTGATGCAGGTTCGCGGTGCGGCGAACGCGCAACCGGCTGCCCTCGGGCAGCACGTCGTCGAACGACCAGCCGGCGTCGGCGACGGTGGCTTCGGTGACATCGTCGACGGGAATCCGGGATTCACCGCCGGTCGCCGCCGCACGGCGCCGACTTTGGGCGTCGATGAGCTCGCGCACGGTGTGCTGCCCGGTGCCGATGACTTCCGCGGGCCTTCGTAGCGCGGCGGCCACCACCTTGTGGTCGATCACGACCAGCCGGAGGTCGTCGCCCGCCGCGCGCTGCTCGATCAGCACGTCGGGATGTTGCTCACGGGCACGGGCCAGCGCCGCATCGAGTTCGTCCGGATTGTCGACGCCGACCGTGATGCCCTTGCCCTGCTCGCCGCGGGTCGGCTTGACGACGACATCGCCCACCTCGTCGAGGAACGCGTAATCCTCCTCGTCGAAGGTGGCCAGCCGCCCTTTGGGGACGACGATTCCGGCTTCGGCGACAATGCGACGGGTCAGTCGTTTGTCGTCGCAACGGCTCATCGCCACCGCGGATGTGTACTCCGACAAGGACTCTCGGGTGACGACGCTGCGCCCACCGTGTGACAGCCGCATCTCACCCGCCTCGGCGTCGAGCACCTCCACCCAGATGCCGCGGCGCATCGCTTCGTCGGCGATGATGCGCGCGTACGGATTGAGGTCGTCGACCGTCTCCGGCGGATGGGTGAACAGCGGTTCGTTGATCGCGTTCTTGCGTTTGACCGCCATCACCGGCACGCGGGCAAACCCCAGCTTCTCGTACAGCGCGATCGCGGCGGCATTGTCGTGAGCCACGGACAAATCCATGTAGGCCCGTCCCCGGTCCCGGTAGCTCACGGCGAGCGCGCGCGTCAACGCCGCGCCGACGCCCGGCAGGCTCGATATCGGGTCGACGGCCAGGGTCCACAGGCTCGAGCCGTTCTCCGGGTCGGAGAATAACCGCACGTGGTCGACGCCGGTCACGGTGCCCACGACGGCGCCGTCGTCGTCATGCACCGCGACGAGGTAGTCGACCGGTTCGCAGTAAAGATGGTTGTCCCAGATGACGTCGACCGGGGCGGGCACCATCCCGCAGCGCACGTAAAGCCGGTTCATCTCGTCGGCGTCCTCGGGGCCGTGCAGCGTGCGCACTGTGAATCCGGTCGGAGAGCGGTCCGACTCGTCGTCGGAGAACCTCAGCCGATAGGTGTGGCTGGGGTCGATGAACAATTCGGCGGGCGCCCGCGCGACGAGGACGTGGGGCTCGCGGGCGTAGATGCAGATGTCGCGTCGACCCGGCCCCTCATGCCGCAACACCTCGGCGAGCTTCTCCGGATCGGCGAATGTCTGCCCGAAAATGAGTCGGCCCCAACCCATTTCGAGTACGACGTCGTCAGCCATGGCGTCGACCATGTGCTGCGGCAACTCATCATGCAGGCCGAGGGTGATGGCCTCGGGATGATCCTCGTCGGGGTCGAGAACGGTCATGCGGCGGCACCCGTGATGCCGTGGCGCTGCAACCACAGTTCCAGCAGGGCGATCTGCCACAGCTCGTTGCCGCGCAACGGGGTGAGTCTGCCATTGGGATCGGCGAGCAGCCGGTCGACCGCCTCCGGCCGGAACAGGCCGCGCTCCTTGGCGGCCGGGGCGTACAGCGCGTCACGGACGAGGTCCAGGTACGGACCTTCCAGATGAGTCAGCGCAGGCACAGGGAAGTAGCCCTTGGGGCGGTCGATGACTTCCGCGGGGATCACCCTGCGCGCGGCCTCCTTGAGCACGCCCTTGCCCTGATGCGCGGTCTTGAGCTCGGGCGGGCACGTGGCGGCCAGCTCGACCAGCTCGTGGTCGAGGAACGGCACCCGGCCCTCCAGTCCCCACGCCATCGTCATGTTGTCGACGCGCTTGACCGGGTCGTCCACCAGCATCACGGTCGTGTCGAGCCGCAGCGCGCGGTCGATGCCGGTTGCGGCGCCTGCGCGGGCGAAGTGGTCGGTGACGAAACCTCCGCTGGGATCACCGTCGGAGCCGTTTGGTGGGCGACCTTGCGCCTCCGCGAGGTAGCCCGCTGTGACAAGCGCAGCGACGCCTGCGCTGTCCCGGTCGAAGAACGCCGTGCGGTACCTGGCTACCGAGCCGTCGAGGGAGGCGGCGTCTGGCTTACCCATCGGGGGATACCAGTGGTAGCCGGCGAACACCTCGTCGGCGCCCTGCCCGGACTGCACGACCTTGACGTGTTTGGCCACTTCCTGGCTGAGCAGGTAGAAGGCGACGCAGTCGTGGCTGACCATCGGCTCGCTCATGGCGCCGATCGCGCCATCGAGCGCGGGCAACATGCGGTCGGTTCCGATGCGGATCTGGTGGTGGTCGGTGCCGAAGCGCTCGGCGATGATGTCGGAGTAGCGGAACTCGTCGCCCTTCACGCCGCCCACCGACTCGAAGCCGATCGAGAACGTCGCAGTCCGTGCTGACCGGCCTCGGCGAGCAGGCCCGACGATCAGGCTGGAGTCGACCCCGCCCGACAGCAGGCATCCGACGGGCACGTCGGCAACCAGGCGGCGCTGGACCGCGAGGCGCAGCGACGCCAGAACCGCGTCCTCCCAATCACGTTCGGACCAGTCTGCCCGCTCGCCGCGTCGGGTGAAGTCGGGTTCCCAATACCTGGTGGTAGTACGGCGGCCGTCGGGCTCGATCGCCACGAGCGATGCCGGCGGCACCTTGTCCACGCCGCGCAGAATCGTGCGGGGTGGCGGCACGACGGAGTGGAAGGACAGGTAGTGGTGCAGCGCGACGGGGTCGATGCGGGTGTCGACGCCGCCGCCGGCCAGCAGTGCCGGCAGTGACGACGCGAACCGGATTCGATGTGCGTCCTCGGTCAGGTATAGCGGTTTGATGCCCAACCGGTCGCGGCCGAGCAGCACCCGGCCGCTGTCGCGCTCGACGATCGCGAATGCGAACATGCCCTTGAGGCGGTCGACGAAGCGGTCGCCCCAGTGGTGGTAGGCCTTGAGGAGCACCTCGGTGTCGCTGTGCGAGAAGAAGCGGTAGCCGTGGCCGGCCAGCTCGCGCCGCAGATCCTGGTAGTTGTAGATGCAGCCGTTCCAGCAGACGGCCAGCCCCAGGTCCGAATCGACCATCGGCTGCGCGCCCGCCTCGGACAGATCGATGATCTTCAGCCGACGGTGGCCGAGCGCGACCCTGCCATGCGACCACATGCCCGCCGCGTCCGGACCGCGGGGCGCCATCGCCTCAACCATCGCCGAGACCGCAGCTACGTCAGGAGTTTGGCCGTCGAGACGCACCTCGCCGGTGGCTCCGCACACTCAGCTGACCCTACCCGCTGGCGGTAATCGCGAAACCGCTCAGTGTGTAGCTGACTACGAAACACCTTCCAGTTGCTCGCCGGTTTCGTCGACCTGCTTGATCGGTCCGGTGAACCAGTTCTTCACCGACGCGTGCCAGTAGATCCACAACAGCACCAGCACTCCACCCACCAACAGCGGGGTGTAGTTGACGAACTTCCACTCGAAGCTGGGATCCCACGGCATCCCGCCCAGCGATGTCGGGAACATGGCCACGGCCGAGGTGATGATGATCTCGACGATGGCGACCGGCGCCATCCACTTCCAATGGTTACCAAGGTTCCAGCTGCCCTGCTGGAACGAGTCGCCGGCCTTCCACCGGTAGTAGATCGGCACGGCGAAGCACAGGTAGAGACCGACGACGCCGATCGACACCACCGCGAAGAACGCGACAGGAACGGGTGCGCCATTGATGTCCACCTCGACCAGCGCGGGGAGCGTGATGATCGCCGCGAGCACCGCCGTGACGATGACACCATTGGCGGGCACCCGTTTCGCGCTGAGCGAGGACCACAGCTGGTGACCCGGAACCGCGCGGTCTCGGCTGAACGCGAACAGCATCCGCGATGCGCTGGTCTGGCAGGCCGTCGTGCAGAAGAACTGTCCCGCGGTCGAGATGAACAGGATCAGCGCCACCCACTTGGAACTCATCGCCTGGGTGAAGATCGTGACCACGGCGCCGCCGCTCTTGGACACCCCGTCGGAGTCCTGGACCGCGAACAGGAAGCTCAGCAGCAGGATCCAGCCGCCGATGGCCGAGTAGAAGATCGACTGCCAGATGCCCTTGGCGGCCGCGTTGGCGGCGCTCTTGGTCTCCTCGGACAGGTGCGCCGACGCGTCATAGCCCGTGATCGTGTACTGGGTCAGGATCGCCGCGATCGGCAGCACGAAGAGCAGGAAGCCCCAGCCGGACGTCGAGCCGCCGAACATGCCGCTGTTGTTGATCGTCTTGGCGAACACCTCGCCGAAGCTGGCGTGCTGCTCGGGAATGACCCACAGGATCACGATCACCGCGGCCGCGCCGGCGACGTGCCACCACACCGAGACGTTGTTGATGATGGCCAGCAAGTGGGACGAAAAGATGTTGATAAGTGCTGAGATCGCCAAAATGACGACGAACAGCACGAAGGTCCGCGTCAGGCTGTAGCCGTTGAGCCAGGTCTGACTGAACGTGCCGAGCGTCAGGTCCAGAAACGTCGCGCAGCCGTACGCCACCGACGCAAGGATGGCGATCAGGCCGATCAGGTTCAGCCAGCCGGTGTAAAACCCGGCCTTTACGCCACCGAGTTTGCTTGCCCACCAATAGATTCCACCCGAGGTGGGGAACGCCGAGACCAGCTCCGACATACACAGGCCGATGATCAGGATGAAGATCGAAACGAGCGGCCAGCCCCACGCGATCGCCGCGGGGCCGCCGTTGTTCCAGCCCAGGCCGAAGGAGGTGAAGCAACCGGCCAGGATCGAAATGATCGAAAACGAGATGGCGAAGTTGGAGAAGCCCGACCAGGACCGCTGCAACTCCTGCACGTAGCCGAGTTGGGCGAGACGTTTCTCGTCCTCGTTGAGAAGTTCATGGCCCTCTGGCATGGTGGCTCTCCTTCGCGAGATGACAGCGCTGCGTGGACGGGCGGTGGCCGCATAGGCACAATAGATCGCTATTGGTCTGGCGTCCTACCTTTGAACGTGACAGTTTTGTCAAATATTGGGTTGAACACCTGGCTGGCAAACCTCAATGGTTGACTGCTCGTCATCTGAGGCCCGAAGGAAGGGTAGGGGAGGCTGCTAATGAGCGCCACTAAAGGCATGTTGTCGCAGACCGACTTGGAACGACTGGTGGCCGCCGGTGACATCGACACCGTCATTGTCGCGTTCTGCGACATGCAGGGCCGGCTGACCGGCAAGCGGGTGTCGGCCCGGCTGTTCGTCGACGACGTCGCCGAGCATGGCGCCGAATGCTGTAACTACCTGCTCGCCGTCGACGTCGACATGAACACGGTCGACGGCTACGCGATATCGAGCTGGGAGACCGGCTACGGCGACATGGTGATGACGCCCGACTTCGCAACGCTGCGGCTCATCCCATGGCTGCCGGGCACCGCTCTGGTGATGGCCGACCTCTCCTGGATCGACGGCAGGCCGGTAACCCAGGCGCCGCGCAGCATCCTGAACCGCCAGATTGACCGGCTCACCGAGCACGGCCTGGTGCCTTATGTCGGCACCGAACTGGAGTTCATGGTGTTCGACGACGCCTTCCGCGACGCGTGGGCGGCGGGCTACCGGGGGCTCACGCCCGCCACCGACTACAACGTCGACTACGCAATGCACGCCTCGACGCGGATGGAGCCGCTGTTGCGCGACATCCGGCTGGGCATGGACGGCGCAGGCATGTACTGCGAGGGCGTCAAGGGCGAATGCAACTTCGGCCAGCAGGAGATCGCGTTTCGCTACGACCATGCGCGCGTCACGTGCGACAACCACACCATCTACAAGAACGGCGCCAAGGAGATCGCCGACAAGCACGGCAAGAGCCTGACGTTCATGGCGAAATTCGACGAGCGCGAAGGCAACAGCTGCCACATCCAC
Source organism: uncultured Actinomycetota bacterium (assembly GCA_963770125.1). GTDB lineage: Bacteria > Actinomycetota > Actinomycetes > Mycobacteriales > Mycobacteriaceae > Mycobacterium. Next base: position 19,215 of record CAVYPI010000041.1, read on the forward strand.
ATCTCGTTGCGTGGCGACGACGGTGCCGCGGTGTTCGCGGACTCGGACGACGACCTCGGAATGTCGCCGATGTTCCGTAGCTTCATCGCAGGCCAACTTGCCACGCTGCGGGAACTGACGCTGTTCTACGCGCCAAACATCAATTCCTACAAGCGTTTTGTCGAGGGCAGCTTCGCGCCGACGGCGATCGCGTGGGGGATGGATAACCGCACCTGCGCGCTGCGGGTGGTCGGTCACGGCCATGGCATGCGGATGGAATGCCGCGCGCCGGGCGGCGACGTCAACCAGTACCTCGCCGTGTCGGCGCTGATCGCTGGCGGGCTGTACGGCATCGAGCGGGAGCTGGAGCTGCCGGAAGCGTTGGAGGGCAACGCCTATGTCAGCGGGGCGGAACGGCTGCCGACCACACTCGCCGAAGCCGCGGCGCTGTTCGGCAAGTCCGAGGTGGCGCGCGAGGCTTTCGGCGACGACGTCGTCGAGCACTACCTGAACAATGCCCGTGTGGAACTCACCGCGTTCAACTCAGCGGTGACGGACTGGGAAAGGGTGCGCGGTTTTGAACGCCTCTAGTCTCGGCGCTCGGCCAATCGTCGGACTGACCACGTATCTGCAGCGGGCCCAGACGGGAGTCTGGGACGTGCGGGCCAGCTTTCTGCCAGCGATCTACATCGAAGGGGTGAACCTGGCCGGCGGAATCGCTGCCTTGCTTCCGCCTCAGCCCGTGGACGCCGAGATCGCCTCGCGAATTCTGGACGGGCTGGACGGCCTGATCGTCACCGGCGGGCGCGACGTCGTCCCGGAAGGTTATGGGCAACAACCGCACCCGGCCACTGACGAGGCCGTGGCCGAGAACCGCCAGCGTGACGCCTTCGAGTATGCGTTGGTCGGCGGTGCCATCCGGCGGCGCATGCCGCTGCTGGGTATCTGTCGTGGGGCACAGGTGATCAACGTCGCGCTGGGCGGGACGTTGCATCAGCATCTGCCCGATGTGATCGGCCACACTCACCACCAGCAGGGCAATGCGGTGTTCTCCACGTCTGCGGTGCGCACCGTGCCCGGGACGCGGCTGGCCGCGCTGATCGGCGAATCGTCCGATGCCCAGTGCTATCACCACCAGGCCATCGACCGGCTCGGCGACGGCCTGATCGTCAGCGCACAGGACTCCGACGGCGTCATCGAGGCTGTCGAAATCCCCGGTGACAGCTTCGTTTTGGCGGTGCAGTGGCATCCCGAGGAGCGACTGGATGATCTGCGGTTGTTCGCAGCGGTGGTGGAGGCTGCGGCCGCATATGCAACGGAGAAAGTGGCCCCTGGGGGTAGGAGCGCTGGGGGCACTCCCCACGCAAGCGGGGGGCCCACACACCCGCAGGGTACCGGGACGACTCGGGGGAGGGTAAGAGCATGACTTCATCAGAAATCATCAACCCAGCCACCGAAGAGGTGTTGCGCACCGTCGAGCAGACCGACGAGACGGAGGTCGACGACGCGGTCGCACGCGCTAAGGCGGCACAACGGGACTGGGCACGACTGGCCCCCGCCGAGCGGGCGGCGGCGTTGCGAGCCTTCGCCGCCACGGTCGACGGGCACGTCGACGAGCTGGCGGAGCTGGAAGTCGCCAACTCCGGACATCCGATCGGCAACGCGGAGTGGGAGGCGGGCCACGTCCGCGACGTGCTCCAGTTCTACTCGGCCACCCCGGAACGGTTGTCCGGCAAGCAGATTCCGGTGGCGGGCGGGCTGGATATTACGTTCAACGAACCGCTCGGCGTCGTCTGCGTTATCACCCCGTGGAACTTCCCGATGACGATCGCATCGTGGGGCTTCGCGCCCGCGCTGGCCGCCGGGAACGCAGTGCTGGTCAAACCCGCGGAGTGGACGCCGCTGACCACCATTCGGCTCGGCGAGCTCGCGGTCGACGCCGGGCTGCCGGCAGACCTCTTTCAAGTGTTGCCGGGCAAGGGTTCGGTGGTGGGGGAGCGCTTCGTCGCCCACCCCGATGTCCGCAAGATCGTGTTCACCGGATCCACCGAGGTCGGCACGCGGGTGATGGCCGGCGCTGCCGCACAGGTGAAGCGGGTCACCCTGGAACTGGGCGGCAAGAGCGCCAACATCGTGTTCGACGACTGCGACCTGGAGAAGGCGGCAGCGACCGCGCCGTACGGAGTGTTCGACAACGCCGGTCAGGACTGCTGTGCGCGCAGCCGAATCCTGGTGCAGCGCACCATCTACGACCGGTTCATGGAGTTGCTCGAACCGGCTGTCAAGGGCGTCGTGGTCGGCGACCCGAGGTCGAAGGACACCGAGATGGGCCCCCTGGTGTCGAAGCCGCACTGGAACACGGTGGCGTCCTATGTGCCCGACGATGCGCCCGTCGCGTTCCGTGGGGACGCCCCGTCGGGCCCGGGCTACTGGTTCCCACCGACAGTGCTGACCCCGTCGCGCACCGACCGCACGGTCACCGAGGAGATCTTCGGTCCGGTGGTGACGGTGCTGCCCTTCGACGACGAAGCCGACGCCATCGCGCTCGCCAACGACACGCCCTACGGGCTGTCCGGATCAATTTGGACAGACAACCTGTCCCGGGCGCTGCGGGTCTCGCGCGCGGTGGAATCCGGCAATCTGTCGGTCAATTCGCATTCGTCGGTGCGCTACAACACGCCGTTCGGCGGGTTCAAACAGTCGGGACTGGGCCGCGAGCTGGGCCCCGACGCTCCGCTGTCCTTTACCGAAACCAAGAACGTCTTTTACGCGATCGGAGAAGTCTGATGGATTTGACCCAACGACTGGCCGGCAAAGTCGCGGTGATCACCGGCGGTGCAGGAGGAATCGGACTGGCCACCGGGCGGCGTATGCACGCCGAGGGCGCGACGATCGTGGTCGGCGACATCGATCCAACGGCGGGCAAGGCGGCGGCCGACGAACTCGACGGATTGTTTGTGCCCGTTGACGTCTCGGATGAGGCCGCCGTCAACAACCTGTTCGACACCGCCGCCGACACGTACGGGTCGGTCGACATCGCGTTCAACAACGCGGGCATCTCACCGCCCGACGACGACGTGATCGAGACCACCGAGCTGCCCGCATGGCAGACGGTGCAGGATATCAACCTCAAGTCGGTGTATCTGTCCTGCCGGGCCGCGCTGCGCCACATGGTGCCTGCCAAGAAGGGCTCCATCATCAACACCGCGTCGTTCGTCGCGGTGATGGGCTCGGCGACCTCGCAGATCTCCTACACCGCGTCCAAGGGCGGTGTGCTAGCGATGTCGCGCGAGCTCGGGGTTCAGTTCGCTCGCAGCGGGATTCGCGTCAACGCGCTGTGCCCCGGACCGGTCAACACCCCGCTGCTGCAGGAGTTGTTCGCCAAGGACCCGGAGCGGGCGGCGCGGCGGCTGGTCCACGTGCCGCTCGGCCGCTTCGCCGAGCCGGAGGAACTCGCCGCCGCAGTGGCGTTCTTGGCCAGCGACGACGCGTCGTTCATCACCGCTTCGACGTTCCTGGTCGACGGCGGAATCAGCTCCGCGTACGTGACCCCGCTGTAAGACGATGTCGGCCGACCCGGACGTTCCACTGGCCAGTGAGGCATTGCTGCGCCCGGTGCGGCCGGGGAACCCATTCGAAGACACCGTCGAGCGGCTGCTGCAGACCATCCGGCTCGGGGTGCTGCGGCCGGGCGAATCCCTTCCGCCGGAACGCGAACTCGCGGCACGGCTCGGGGTCAGCCGCGACACCGTTCGGGAGGCCATCAAGTCACTGGCCGACGCCGGGTACCTGGTGTCGCGTCGCGGCCGTTACGGCGGCACATTTCTGGCCGACGAGCTGCCGAGGCACACCGGCGACAGTTCGGGTGTGACACGCGCGGAGATCGACGATGCGCTGCGCTTGCGCGAGATCCTCGAGGTCGGTGCCGCGCGGATGGCGGCGAACCGCACGCTGACCGCCGCGGAGCGGGAAGTGCTGTGGTCGCGGCTGGCCGATGTCCGCGGCGCTTCGCCCGACGATTACCGGCGGCTGGACTCGCGGCTGCATCTGGCGATCGCGGAGGCGGCAGGCTCGCCGTCGCTGGTTCCGATGGTCGCCGAGAACCGGATGCGGCTGAACGCGTTGCTCGACCAGATTCCGTTGCTGCCCCGCAATATCGCCCACTCCGACGAGCAGCACGAGGCGATCGTCGTGGCGATCCTGGCCGCCGACGGTGACGGCGCCGCGGAAGCCATGCGGGCACACGTCGCGGGATCGGCCGCGCTCCTGCACGGCTTCCTCGATTAGCGCGAGCAGACGGAAGGTGCACGGATCTGGCGGCGTGTCGGGCTCTATGTGTCTGCTGGGCAGGGCTACCTCACGGCGTAGCGGAGGGGGCTCGTTATGCGCGTTGTCCGGCTGACGCCGGTCGATGAGCGACTGCTCCAGCCGTTGTTGTCTGTGGCGGTCGCCGAGACCAAGCCGGACGAGGTAATGCCGCCGATCGAGGCTGCGCCCGGCTGGTCGGATGCGCGCCGGGACGCCTTCTGCGATTTCTACCGTTCCCATCACGCCGGGCTGGGCGGGCCAAGGCGCACCCTGATGTACGCCATCCTCTGCGATGGCGATGTCGTCGGCATGATCAGGATGGCTCGTCGCGACGAGACGGACACCATGGAGACCGGTATGTGGCTCGGGAGGTCAGCGCGTGGCCAGGGGATCGGTGTGGCCGCCCTTCGGTTGCTTCTCGGCGAGGCGGCGCTTACTGGGGCCCACCGCGTCGTGGCCGAGACGACAGCCGCGAACGTCGCAGCAATCGGCATGCTGCGCCGCTGCGGCGCCGTCTTTACCGTGAACGGTCCGGAGGTTCATGCCGAGATCCCCATCGGGAAGGCTTTGTCCCGCGCCGATAATCGAAAAACCGAACCGGGACAGAATTCCTGATTCGTTTCGCGGAGGAATGGCCGGCCGTCGCGACCGGCGGCCGGCCAACATGCCTTCGTTTTCGTCCGTTTCCGCGATTAAGCGCATCGTCCCACTGTTTCCGGCTGCGCTTGCACCGACGGGGATCGACCGCGCTCCTGCACGGCTTCCTGAACTGAGCCGATAGCGTTCAGTACTTCTGTTGGGCTGGTTTGTATTTCAGGGCATACCGATAAAAGTCCGCATTCTTGAGTTGTCCGGCTGCCGGGTCGTCGACCACGAGCGTGACGTGCGGATGGAGTTGGAGGACCGACGCAGGGCAGCTTGCCGTAAGCGGACCTTCGACGGCTGCCGCGACGGCCTCCGCCTTGTGAGCGCCCGTCGCGATGAGCACGAGGTGGCGGGCATCGCAGATGGTTCCGAGTCCCTGGGTAATGACGTGGCGGGGCACCTCGCTGATCCCGGTGAAGAACCGGGCGTTGTCGTGTCGGGTCTGCTCGGTCAGGGTCTTGACCCGGGTCCGAGACCCCAATGACGATCCCGGCTCGTTGAATCCGATGTGCCCGTTGCTGCCGATGCCCAGCAGCTGAACATCGACGGGCCCGCGTCGGCGATCAACGCGTCGTACTCCTCTGCCGCAGTAAAGATGTCCTCGGCGAAGCCGTTGGGGCTGTACACACGCTCGGAGTCGATGTCGATGTGGTCGGTGAACTCCGCACGAATGACATGGGCATAGGACTGCGGATGCGACGGCGGCAAACCGACGTATTCGTCGAGCAGAAATGCCTGTGTGGCGGCGAAGGTGAGACCTTCTTGCCGGTGCCTGCGAATCAGCTCTCGATAGACGAAAAGTGGAGACGAGCCCGTCGCCAGTCCCAGAGTGGTCGCACCGGACGTGACGGCGTCGACGAAGATGTCGGCCGCAGTAACGCCGCACTGTTGTTCGTGTTGCCTGATGACGACTTCCATCGTTCCGACTAGGCCTCGCTCGCCGATCGGCCAAGGACGCGACGGTCGAATACCAGATCCCACGCGGTGTCCATTGCCGTCGCGATTGCGCCGACGAGGACGGCGTCCTCGCCGAGATGACCCCCAACGATGTCTGGAACCACCGGGATCGTCGCGGCCAGTTCGTCCTGCATGGGGCCGGCAAGCAGCTCGGCGTTGCGCCCGATGCCGCCGGCGAGCACGATCAAGCCGGGGTCGAGCACGGCGGTCACCACCGACACGACGTGGGCAAGTTTCAACGCCTCTTCCGCGACCACTCGCAGCGCGAATTCATCGCCTTCGCGAGCCAAGTCGAAGACGCCCTTCGCGGTGTGCACCCGGCTCAGCCCCGCCTCGTGGGCCGCTGACACCACCGCCTGGGCCGCTGCCACGATCTCCACCGGTCCTGGCCGGTGCGCCGTCACGCCCGCCGGGATCCGGTCGTAGGGCAGGTCCGCGATCTCCCCCGCCGCGCCGTGTGCGCCGCGAAAGAGCTTCCCGTTGACCAGGATTCCCATGCCGATGCCGGTGCCCACCGTGAGACATGCAACGACATCGACTCCCCGGGCTGCGCCCAATGCGTACTCACCGACCGCACAGAGATTGGCGTCGTTTTCCACGATCACTTCCGACCCATCCGCTCCGAGCGTCGACACCAACTCGTGCAACAAGCCGCGGCGCTCCCAGCCGGGCAGATTCGGCGCCCGGTGCACCGTGCCGCTGGCCACGTCCGGGATGCCCGGCGTCCCGAGGACAGTCACCACGATGTCGCCCGGGGCAACCCCAGCGTCCGCGATGGCACGTTCGACGGATTCCCGCACTGTCCGCAGCAACATGGCCCCCGAACGGCTCCGGTTCGGCTGTTCGAGACGGGCGACGATCGCGCCTTCCAGGTCCGCGACCGCGACATGAATTACGCGCCTGCCGACGTCGACACCCACGATGTGACCCGCGTCAGGAGCCGTCCGGTAGATGACCGCCGCCCGGCCGGGACGAGCGGAGCTGCGGCCGATCGCACGCACCAGGCCGTGCTGCTCCAGGTCCAGAAGTGCCTGCCCGACCGTGGGTTTCGACAGACCGGTGTCGCCCGCGATCTGCGGACGGGTCGCTTCACCATGCCCTCGGAGCCGGTCCAGCACCAGCCGTTGGTTCAGCGCGCGCATGCTTGCCGGGGTCCCCGCCTGCGGCGCAGCGTGGCCCACCACCGTGTAGGTCTCCGTTCCAGTCGCAGGAAAGTTTACAAACGCACTCTTCCAGACGGTCGGATTATATGTTAAGAAAGTTTCCTAACAAAGTAAGGAGGGCCTCGTGAGTTCCCCATCCATCAGTCCCGGGGCGTCCGGGGCTGCGGTGTCCCCGCAACCCGCACTCGAGCGCAAGATCGGCCCGCTGCAGGCCACGGCGATCAACATGACCCAGATGTGCGGCATCGGCCCGTTCGTCACGATTCCCGCCATGGTCGCCACGATCGGCGGCCCGGAGGCGATGTTCGGCTGGATCATCGGCGCCATCGTCGCGCTGGCCGACGGCCTCATCTGGGCCGAACTCGGTGCGGCAATGCCCGGCGCCGGCGGGACATACATCTATCTCCGCGAAGCTTTCCAGTACCGCACCGGACGGCTGATGCCCTTCCTGTTCGTCTGGAGCGCAGTGCTTTTCATTCCGCTCATCATGTCCACCGGCATCATCGGCCTGGTCCAATACCTCGGGTACCTGTTCCCCGGTGTGACGGACGACTCCGGAAACACCGCGCTAGGCAAGATCATCGGGATCGGCATCGTCCTTGTGATCATGGTGGCGCTGTTCCGCAAGATCGGCCAGATCGGCAATCTCACCACGGTGCTGTTCGTCGTCATGCTGGTCGCCGTGCTCAGCACGATCGTCGCGGCGTTCGCGCACTTCAGCAGCGCACAGGCATTCGCCTTCACGCCCGGTGCATTCGGGAGCCACGGCACGTTCTGGGCAGGCCTCGGCGCGGGTCTGATCATCGCGATCTACGACTATCTCGGCTACAACACCACCGCGTATCTCGGCGCTGAGATGCGCGACCCTGGGCGCACCATCCCGCGCTCGATCGTCTTCTCGATCCTCGGCATCATGAGCCTGTACTTCCTGCTGCAGATCGGTGTGCTCGGCTCGGTTCCGTTGGACGAGTTGAAGTCAGCGACGTCCGTCGCCTCGAGCGTGCTCGAGCAGGCGTGGGGTGCGGGCACCGCACGGGCGATCACCGTTCTGATCGTTGTTGCGGCCATCGGCTCAGTGTTCGCCGGCCTGCTCGGTGGCTCCCGCGTTCCGTTCGAAGCTGCCCGCGACAAGGTGTTTCTGCCGGTATTCGGCCGATTGCACCCGAAACTGAACCTGCCCACCGCCGGTGTGCTCACCATGGGCGCGATCACGATCATCGGCTCGCTGTTCACGCTGACCAACATCATCAACGCGGCGGTCGCGACCCTGGTCATCATTCAATCGTTGGCCCAGGTCGCGGCGATCGTCGTGCTGCGTCGGCGCCAGCCGAATCTTCCGCGACCATACCGCCAGTGGCTGTACCCGCTGCCGACGATCGTCGCGCTGATCGGGTGGGTCTACATCTACATCTCTGCAAGTTGGCTGTCGATCGGCCTGTCCGTGTGCTGGATACTTCTCGGCGCCATTGCTTTTGTCATCTACGCCAAGGCCGAGCACACCTGGCCGTTCGGACCCAAAGAGGTCAAGGAGGCCTTCATCGACGGGCCATAGTGCCGACGAGCAGCGACTTGCGCAACGGCCTTCGCGGGGTGTGGTGAGATTGTCCTCAGTGGAAGAGCCGGAAAACCAGAAACAGGTCGAACGTGCGACGTCGGCGTTGGCCGACGTCGACACGACCGGCTGGACGCAGCGCTTCGATCTACTCTCCGATCCCAACCGACTGGAGATACTGCTGGTTCTGCACCGCGCGCCCGGGATTTGCGTCGGGGACCTCGCGGCGGTGCTTGGCCGATCAGAGAACGCGGTCTCCCAGGCGCTGCGCGTGCTGAGGCAGCAGGGGTGGGTCAGTTCGACGCGGGTGGGCCGACTCGTCAGCTACCGGCTCGAAGATGAAATCGTGCACGACCTGCTGCATTGGATCGGCGCCCGGCACGGCTGAGGAGTTTTCGCGGTCGCAGCCGTTTAAGCTCCAAGTGTGCGCGTGTTGACAATGGATCATCCGCTCCTGGCGGATCATCCGGACCTGGCCGGGCCAGGAGATCTGCCGGCTCATATGCGCATTGGTTATTGGCTCGAGCAGTTGATCGTGTCCCGCACGCTCGCGCCCGGCGACAAGCTGCCGTCCGAGGTCGAGATCGCCAACGCGTTGGGGGTCAGCCGGATGACGTTGCGGCAGGCTCTGAGTGCGATCGAAGCCAAGGGCCTCATCGATCGCCGGCGGGGCCGCTTCGGCGGCAACTTCGTTGCGGCGCCGCGGTTCGAGTTCGACCATGCCAGCCTGCCCGGGTTCACCGAGCAGATGCGCCGGATCCATGTGGAGGCGGGAGCACAGGTGTTGCGTGCAACGACTCACCGCCCGGTCGCCGACGTCCGGCAGGCCCTCGGCCTCGACCGCGCCGCGCAGGTCCATGAGATCTTGCGCGCCCGGTCGGCCAACGGAGAGCCGATCGTGCTCGAGGAGGCGTTCCTCCCAGCGGCGATCTTTCCCGGGTTGCTGTCCGCCGATCTCACCGGCTCGTTGTATGCGGTGATGCGCGAATACAACGCGTCCCCGTTCTCGGCCGATGAAGAACTCGAAGCGACGCAGGCCAATGACCAGCAGGCCGAAATCCTCGGTGTCGAGCCCGGAAGCCCGTTGTTGTTGATCACCCGAACGTCCTTCACCTCCGATGGCGTCGCGGTCGAATTCTCCCGCGACTACCACCGCTCCGACCGCGCGCGCATCCGCATCAAGTCGCGCGTCGAATCGGGTTCCCCGGTCCGCGACGCCAGCGGCTGAGCGGGTCCGCGACGAGTTCGGCCGACAACTCGGCCACGATCGCCGGGGCTGCGGCGCGCAACTCCCGGCCCGGCTCGGCTGCGCAGACGGCAATGCAGTGCATTCCCGCAGCCACTGCCGCCTGTACGCCGGGCACCGAATCTTCGAAGACCAGTACATCGCTGGGCCTGCGGTTCAGTATCCGCGCTGCGGTGAGAAAGCCTTCCGGGTGCGGCTTACCGTAGCTGACGTCTTCTTCGGCGATCAGGACGCTGACCAACTCACCCGTGGGGCTGCCGTCCAGGACCGCCAGCACGTCTTCTCGCTGGGCACCAGTGACGATGCCAACTGGAATCTGGTTGTCCGCCAACAGTTTCACCAACTGTGCGGCGGGGGCCCCGATCGGGTTGTGGTCGGCGACCTTTTGCTTGTAGACGCCCTGGCGCAACCTCAGCAGCTCGGTGACCTCGTCCTCGCTGCCGCGTCCATGACGTGTCACCGCGCACTCGATGATCTCGCGGTCGCTGCGGCCCAGCAGCTCGTCGCGGTAGTCCTCGGCGGTCATCGCCCAGCCGAGGTGGGCACGGAACAACTCGCTGAAGATGTCGAACAGGATGTGTTCGTCGTCGGACAGGGTGCCGTTGAAGTCGAACACGACGGCCGGCTGGTCACCGCGTAACCACGTTTCGATGACATCGGTCGCTGACGGCATGGCCAATAGTCTAGACCTTTAAAGGGCGGCGGTTTACAGTGAACTGATGGCGTTTCCGTTCACCGATGCCCAGCTCAACACGCTGCTGGACGAGATTCCGGCCGTGGCTGGACGGCCGCGGCAGCTCGAAGAACTCTCCGGCGGCCTGACGAACCGCAACGTCAAAGTCACCACCCCCGACGGTATCTATGTCGCCCGCTGCACAGACACCAGCTGCAACTTCCTGGGTATCGACCGCGAGGCGGAGTACTACAACACCAGGGCCGCCGAGCGGGCAGGCGTCGGTGCGCCGGTCATCGACTACCGCCCCGATCTCGGCATCCTGCTGCTTGGGTATCTCGATGGAAAGACGCTGTGCAACACGGATTTTCAGCGCCCGGGGGTGGTGGCCAAGGTGGCCGCGGGGTGCCGGACATTGCACTCGGGGCCTCGGTTTCGCAGCCGGTTCGATATGTTCGAGCGCCAGCCCTGGTACCTGAAAACCGTCCAGGACAACGGTTTCAAGATCCCGCACGACTACCTCGACTACGCGGACACGTTCGCCCAGATGGAAAGGGCGTTGACCGCCACCGACCAGACCACCCTCCCGTGCAACAACGATCTGCTGGCGGGCAACTTCATCGAAGACGGCGAGCGGGTCTGGATCATCGACTACGAGTACTCCGGCAACAACGACCCGTGTTTCGAACTCGGCAACATCTGGAGCGAGTGCGGCCTGTCCACCGAGCAATTGGAAGAGCTTGTCACAAGCTACTACGGCCGTCGGTTGCGCCACAAGATCGCCCGCGCTCACCTGCAGGGCATCGTCGCCAAGTACGGGTGGACGCTATGGGGATGCATCCAAAGTGCCTCCAGCGAACTGGAATTCGACTTCTGGGGCTGGGGGATGGAACGCTACGAAGCCGCCGTCGCCGAGTTCAAGCACCCGCGCTTGGCGCGGCTGCTCGACGACGTACACGCCGCCGACTGACAAGGGACGTCTGACACATTCATGGCCAGCACATCGCTTCCTGATCGCGCCAACGTCGTCGTCATCGGCGGCGGCGTCATCGGCACCAGCGTCGCCTACCACCTGACCAAGCTCGGCTTCACCGACGTCGTGCTCCTCGAACAGGGCCAACTCTCCTGCGGCACAACCTGGCACGCCGCCGGGCTAGTCGGCCAGCTGCGGGCTTCGGAGAGCGCAACCCGCCTGGTCCAGTACTCGACGCAGCTGTACGCCGACCTCGAACGGGAGACCGGCCTGTCCGCCGGTTACAAGCAGTGCGGGGGAGTGACGGTCGCGCGCACCGAGGACCGCATGATCCAGTTGCGCCGCACCGCCGCGAACGCCGCGGCGTTCGACATGGAATGCGAATTGCTCACCCCCGAGCAGGCTCTCGAGCACTACCCGGTGATGCGGGTCGACGATCTTGTCGGTGCGATCTGGTTGCCCGGCGACGGCAAGGCCAACCCGACCGACTTGACGTTCGCGCTGGCCAAAGGGGCCAGGATGCGCGGCGCACGTATCGTCGAGAAGGTCAGGGTCACAGACGTTCTCACCCAGGACCGGCGGGTCAGCGGCGTACGCACCGACGTGGGCGACATCGAAGCCGAGATCGTCGTCAACTGCGCCGGCCAATGGGCCAAACAAGTCGGGGCGATGGCCGGGGTCAACGTCCCGCTGCACTCCGCCGAACACTTCTACGTCGTCAGCGAACACATCGAGGGAGTGCATCCGGACCTGCCGATCCTGCGTGACCCCGACGGCTACACGTACTTCAAGGAAGAGGTCGGCGGCCTGGTCATCGGTGGCTTCGAGCCCGAAGCCAAACCATGGGTGGCACCTGACGCGATTCCCTATCCGTTCGAATTCCAGCTCCTGGACGAGGATTGGGATCACTTCGAGGTTCTGATGAACAGCGCGCTGCTGCGCATCCCCGCGCTCGAGGTGACGGGCATCAAGAAGTTTTACAACGGCCCCGAGAGTTTCACCCCCGACAACCAGTTCATCCTCGGCGAAGCCCCCGAGGTCGCGAACTTCTTCGTCGGTGCCGGATTCAACTCGGTCGGAATTGCGACGGCCGGGGGTGCGGGCCGTGCGCTTGCCGAATGGATCGTCAACGGAGCGGCGACCAGCGACCTCACAGGAGTCGATATTCGCCGGTTCGCGCCCTTCAACGGCAACAACCGGTGGCTGCGAGACCGAGTGGCGGAGGTGCTCGGCATTCACTATGAAATCCCTTGGCCCAACCGCGAGATGACGACCGCCCGGCCGTTCCGCCGCTCACCGGTGCACCACCTGCTGGAGGCCGCGGGCGCCAACTTCGGCAGCAAGATGGGCTGGGAGCGCGCGAACTTCTTCGCGCCCGAGGGTGCGGAACCGACGATCGAATACACCTGGGGCAAGCCCAACTGGCTTGACTGGTCGGCGGCCGAGCAGACCAACACGCGGACGAACGTCACGGTGTTCGACCAAACCTCGTTCGCGAAGTACCTACTCGTCGGTCCCGGCGCCGAGGCGGCGCTGCAGTGGCTGTGCACCGGCGACGTGGGCGTCGAAGTCGGTTCGTCGGTCTACACCGGAATGCTCAATGAGCGCGGCACTTACGAGTCCGACGTAACGGTCACCCGCACCGGACCCGAGGAATTCCTGATCGTCAGTAGCGCAGCCACCACGGAACGCGACAAGGACCACATCCGCAAGAACCTGCCCAACGGAGCCAACGCCGCGCTCGTCGACGTGACGTCGGCCTACGCGGTGTTCGGCGTGATGGGGCCCAAGTCGCAGGATCTGTTATCGGCATTGACGTCGGCCGACCTATCGGACGAGGCGTTCCCGTTCGCCACGAGCAGGCAGATGTCACTGGGTTACGCCACCGTGCGCGCCACGCGGATCACATACGTTGGCGAATTGGGCTGGGAGCTTTACGTTCCCGCCGAGTTCGCCGTCGGCGTGTATGAAGATCTGGTGGCGGCCGGCGCGGCGTTCGATGTCGGCCGCGGCGGTTACTACACGATCGACTCCCTGCGGCTGGAGAAGGGCTACCGTGCGTTCGGCCGGGAACTGACGCCGAGTGAGAACCCTGTCGAAGCGGGGCTGTTGTTCGCCTGCAAGCTGAAGACCGACATCGCATTCCTGGGTCGCGAAGCCGTGGAAAAGGCAAAAGCCGAAGGACCTCGCAAGAAGCTGGTCGGGTTCAAACTCGACGCACCTGAGGCGATGCTGTGGGGCGGGGAGCTGATCATGCGCGACGGCGCAGTCGCCGGACAGGTGACGTCGGCGGCGTGGGGCGAGACCACCGGCTCGTGTGTCGGGCTCGCGTACGTGCGTGCTTCGGACAACTCCGTCATCAATGCCGACTGGGTCAACGCCGGCAGCTACGAGGTCAACGTCGGTGGGCAGTTGTATCCGGTCTCGGTATCGCTGAAGCCGCTCTACGATCCGACCAACGCGAGAATCCGCCCGCGGCTCGGCTGACGGGCGCTTCGGACAGGTCGAGGAGCGCTGGGCACCGGCGGTCGAGTGGCGTCAGTGCCGTCTGGACGGCGGCCAGGGCGGCTCGCCGCACAGCGCCAACAACGCGTTCTCGACCACCTCGGGCAGCGCGGGGTGGATCCAGTACTGGCCGCGGGCCATGTCCTGTGCGGGCAGGTCGAAACTCATCGCCTGAACCAGCGGTTGGATCAGTGACGACGCCTGATGGCCCATGATGTGTGCGCCGAGAATCAGCCCGGTGTCGTCGTCGACGATCACCTTCGCGATGCCGGTGGTGTCCTCCATCGCCCACCCGTACGCGACGTCGCTGAAGTCCTGGATCTTGACCCTGATATTGAAACCCTTCGCCCGGGCCTGATTTTCGGTGAGCCCGACATTGGCGATCTGTGGGTCGGTGAACACCGCCGACGGTACATATCGGTGATTGGACGGCATCAGCGCGCAGGTATCGTCCCAGTCTTGCAACAGGTTGTGCCGCACGACGCGCGCCTCGTGGTTGGCGACGTGCTTGAGCTGATAGTCCGACGACACATCACCAAGCGCGAAAATGCCACGCGCCGAAGTGCGTTGGTATTGGTCGACCACCACTTGGCCCCGCGCGTTGACTTTCACGCCGGCCTGTTGGGCGTCGAGCAGGTCGCCGTTGGGTGTCCTGCCGGTGGCGACGAGCAGCACGTCGCCCCGCACAGCCGAGCCGTCCTGGCACCGCAGCTCGACGCAGTCGCCGTCGCGGCGGATGCCCGTGACCTGGCGGTGGCTCAGAATCTCCCACTTCTTAGCCGCGATATCGGTAAAGCGCATGCTGATGTCGTCGTCGTGACCGCGCAACAACGTGCTGCCGCGGACCATCATCGTGACGCGGCTACCGAGCGCCGAGAACACGTGGGCGAATTCGCATGCCACGAAGCCGCCCCCGACGATCACAAGGTGCTCGGGCACATCGGCGATCCGCATGATGGTGTCGCTGGTGTGATAGCGCACCCCGGAGGCGGTGATCTCGTCGGGGATCACGGGTCTTGACCCGGCGGCGACGACAACCTGGTCGGCGGTCAATTCGTCACCGTCGTCGGTGTGCAGCGTGTAGCGGCCGTCGGGCAGCGGCGATCCGAACCGAGTGTGGCCGGCGAACACCTGCACGTTCGGGGACGAGCGCCGGTAGTTCTCGCCGCCCAGCGCGAGCGGATCGATGCGACCGAACACCCGGGAGACGATGTCACCCCACCGCACCCCGTCGACGTGGGCGTCGACCCCGTATTGCGCTGACTCGCGGACAGTTTGGGCGACTTCGGCGGCGTAGACGAACATCTTCGTCGGTATGCAGCCCACGTTCAGGCACGTCCCGCCGAAGACGCCCTGCTCGCAGATCGCGATGCGCTTGTCGGCGTAGCGTTCGTCGAGGATCGAGTTGCCCGAACCGGTGCCGATGATCGCAATGTCGAAGTGGGCCATGGTGATCATCCCCGTTCGGATTGAGTTGCCGCATCGGAAGTTTCGGCCAGATACCAATCGAGCCACCGATCCAGTTCGCGATACGCCGCTTGCCGGGACTCGGGCACCGACAGGAACACGTCGTGTTTGGCGTCGACGATCGGCACGATCGTTGAGCGGTTGCCGATGCAGCCGGCCCAGCGGGCGATGTGCTTGACGTCGAGCACCGCGTCGCCGCGCTGGATCTCGTCAATCTTGGCGGGGTCGGTGACCTCCCGCACACTGCGGTCCGACCGCAGGATCAGGTTTGGCACACCGACATCGAGCCCGCGGTGCAGCTTGACCTGCGCACGGCGGATGGCGTGCAGCCAGCCGAACGTGACGGGGAAGCCGCCGATCGGCTTCCACTGCAAGTTGTAGTCGAAATCGCCGCCGTATTCCCTGTGCAGGGTGGCGCCGTATCCGCCCTCCGCCGGCGGGCGCACTACCCGCTTTTTGCGGATGCGTGAGATCGCGCCGATCGCCGCCGCCGTCGGGGCGGTGCGCAGAATCGCAGGCCCCTGCAGATCCAGCCACGGGCTGTTGAGCACCAGGCCGGCGATGCGACGCCTCGCGATGTCACCGCGGTGCCGCAGTCGGTCCAGCCACAGCGGGACGATCAGTCCTCCGGTGGAATGCCCGTAGATGAGTACATCGGCCGCCGGAGCCGCTTGGGCGGCGACATCAGACGGAGCCGCCTCCGCGATGAGGTCCAGCGCCCGTTCCAGTTCGGTGTCGTAGCGGGCCAGGTCGGTGGTGAAGTGCGGCGTCTGCCCCTCGCGCCATGACCGCCCGCACTTGTGCAGGTCCAGGGCGTAGACGGCGAAGCCGCGGGCGGCGAAGTGGTCGGCCTGTTCGGTGTTGAAGAAGTAGTCGGTGAACCCGTGCACCAGCAGCACCGCGTGGGTCGCCGACGGCTCGGGCTCGCCGCGGCGCACCAGCGTGGCGACGAGGTCACCCTCGCCGTCGGGATCCGGGCCCAGGTCGTATGTCTGCTGCCAGTAACCAGGCAGCACGTCGGCCTCCCATCCAGGCACACAGCGAGCTTAATCGCGCATCGCGGCCGACCCGGGCCGGTGAGGATCCGATGGCGCCGGGATAACCTGAACAGCGGTAAGCCGTCAAGAGCGGACCGCGCGACCACGAAGGGCTCACGATCTCCAGTGTCTGACCCGAAGGCCGCACAGACCGATGTCGTGTTGGTCGGCGCTGGCATCATGAGCGCCACGCTCGGCGCGCTGCTGCGGCAGGTGGAGCCGGACTGGTCGATCACGCTGGTCGAGCGCCTGGACGGCGCGGCCGCCGAGAGCAGCGACCCGTGGAACAACGCAGGCACGGGTCACTCGGGCCTGTGCGAACTGAACTACACGCCGGAGAGGCGCGACGGCTCGATCGACATCGGCAAAGCGGTTCAGGTCAACGAGCAGTTCCAGGTGACGCGGCAGTTCTGGGCGTACGCGGTCGAGAACGGGATGCTGCCCGACGTGCGCAGTTTCCTCAACCCCATCCCGCACGTCAGCTTCGTGCAAGGCGCCGCAGGCGTCGACTACTTGAAGCGCCGCCACGAAGCGCTGGTCGACAATCCGTTGTTTGCGTCGATGGAGTTCGTTGACGACAAGGACGAGTTCGCCCGGCGGCTTCCGCTGATGGCCGCCAGGCGTGACTTCGCCGAGCCGGTGGCGCTTGGCTGGGCGCAGGACGGCACCGACGTCGACTTCGGCGCATTGTCGCGACAGCTCATCGGCGTGTCGCACGGCGCGGCATGGCCACCCTGTTCGGTCACGAGGTGCGTAATCTCAGCCAGCAATCCGACGGCCGCTGGACGGTGAACGTCGTCAATCGGCGCACAGGGCAGAAACGACGGCTGAACACGAGATTCGTGTTTGTCGGGGCGGGCGGTGGCGCGTTGCCGCTGCTACAAAAGGCCGGCATCCCGGAGGTCAGGGGGTTCGGCGGGTTCCCGATCGGCGGCCGGTTCCTGCGTACAGCCAACCCGGTGCTGGCCGCCGCGCACCGGGCCAAGGTCTACGGAATCCTGCCGCTCGGTACCCCCCACCCGGGCGCGTCACATCTCGACCTCCGCATCATCAACGGCAAGTCGTGGCTGCTGTTCGGGCCGTTCGCGGGTTGGTCGCCGAAGTTCTTGAAGCAGGGCAAGGTCACCGATCTGCCGTTGTCGGTGAGGCCCAACAACCTGGCGTCGATCGTCAACGTCGGGCTCACGCAGGCGGGTCTGGTGAAGTACCTGATCGGCCAGCTGCGGCTGTCGGAATCAGATCGAGTGCAGGCTTTGCGTGAATTCGTCCCGGCCGCAATCGATTCCGATTGGGAACCCGATGTAGCCGGGCAACGGGTGCAGGTGATCCGGCGGGCCAAGGGCAAGGGCGGCGTGCTTGAATTCGGCACCACGGTGCTGTCGACCGCCGACGGGACCATGGCCGGGCTGCTCGGTGCCTCGCCTGGGGCGTCCACCGCGGTGCCTGCGATGCTCGACGTCATGGAGCGCTGCTTTTCCGACCGCTATCCGTCGTGGTTGCCCAAGCTCAAAGAGATGGTGCCGTCACTGGGCACCGAACTGTCGAGCGAACCGGCGCTGTTCGAGGAGGTGTGGTCGTGGGGCACAGAGGTACTGAAGTTGGATAAGCCCGCCAGCGGCGTGCCGCCCGCACCGCTGCCCGTGGAGTCCGGCGCTGACATCCCCGCCGGCGGTGACGGCGTGACGATGGCTGCAGAATGACGGTCGCGCTACGCCGCAGCTGGGCCAAGGACCTCGACGCCGCGACGCTGTATGAACTGCTCAAGCTGCGGGTCGAGGTGTTCGTGGTCGAGCAGGCCTGCCCGTATCCCGAGCTGGACGGTCGCGACCTGGCCGCCGAAACACGCCACTTCTGGCTCGAAGGCCCCGACGGCGAAGTTATCTCGACGCTGCGGCTGATGGAGGAACACCCGGGCGGGCAGAAGGGCTTCCGCATTGGCCGGGTCTGCACCAAACGCAGCGCCCGCGGCCACGGCCATACCACCCGGCTGCTGCAGGCCGCGCTGGCCGAGGTCGGCGACTATCCGTGCCGCATCAACTCGCAGACGTACTTGGCGGAGATGTACAGCCATCACGGATTCGTTCGCGACGGCGAGGAGTTCCTCGACGACGGCATCCCGCATGTGCCGATGGTGAAGGCGGGGTCGTACACCGAAACCGGGCAGCCGTGACCCCGCTTTACCCGTTCAGCGCGATCGTCGGCCATGACCGGCTGCGGCTGGCGCTGTTGTTGAGCGCGGTGCGGCCCGAGATCGGCGGCGTGCTGATCCGCGGTGAGAAGGGCACCGCGAAGTCGACCGCCGTACGCGCTCTGGCCCACGTATTGGCGGCGGTCGGAGCCGCGGAGGCGGCGACATCGAGCACAATCGGCGGCCACCTCGTCGAGCTGCCCATCGGCGCGACGGAGGACCGGGTGGTCGGATCGCTGGACCTGCAGAAGGTGCTGCGCGATGGCGAGCACGCGTTCTCGCCGGGCCTGCTGGCCCGCGCACACCGCGGCGTCTTGTACGTCGACGAGGTCAACCTGCTGCACGACCACCTGGTGGATGTCATCCTGGACGCCGCCGCGATGGGGCGTGTGCACGTCGAGCGCGACGGCGTCTCGCACAGTCACGACGCAAGCTTCGTGCTGATCGGCACCATGAACCCCGAAGAGGGCGAACTGCGGCCGCAGCTTCTCGACCGGTTCGGGCTGACGGTCGACGTGCACGCCTCCCGCGACGTCGACGTTCGCGCCGACGTGATCCGGCAGCGGATGGCGTTTGAAGCCGATCCCGTCGCGTTCGCCGATCGATACGCCGGGGAGGATGCCGAGCTGGCACGTCGCATCGCCGCAGCGCGAGCATCGGTCAGCTCTGTTTGCTTGCCGGACAATGAGTTACGGCGCATTGCGGCCTTGTGCGCGGCCTTCGACGTCGACGGGATGCGGGCCGATCTGGTGGTAGCACGCACGGCGGTCGCGCACGCCGCATGGCGTGGCGCATCTGCAGTGGAGGAAGAGGACATTCGGGTCGCCGCGGAACTCGCGCTGCCGCACCGGCGTCGCCGCGACCCGTTCGACGACCCGGGGCTTGACCCGGACCTCCTCGACGAGGCGATGGCCCAGGCGGGGGAGTCCGCCGACAAGCCAGAGCCGGACCCAGACCCGCCGGGCGGTGGCGAATCGATCTCCGGCGATTCATCCGAGCGCCCTGTGCCGCAACAAAATTCAGGATCGCACTCCCGACCGAGCGCGGCGCCGTCGCCCGTGTTTCGGACCAGGGCGCTCGTCGTACCCGGCGTCGGCGAGGGCGCGCCGGGTCGCCGGTCGCGTGCACGCAACCGCACTGGAAAGGCGATCTCGGCGACGGGCGAACGAGAGGCCGGCCACGGCGTACACGTGTTCGGGACACTGCTGGCCGCCGCCGGCCGCCAGCGCCGCCCCGGCCGGCCGCGTCCCCAACCGGACGACGTGCGTCGTGCAATCAGGGAAGGCCGCGAAGGCAATCTGGTCATCTTTGTCGTCGACGCCTCCGGATCGATGGCCGCGCGTGACCGGATGTCGGCGGTCAGCGGGGCGACGCTGTCGCTGTTGCGAGACGCCTACCAGCGCCGCGACAAGGTGGCCGTGATCACGTTCCGGCAGCAGGACGCCCAGCTGTTGTTGCCGCCGACATCGTCGGTGCACATCGCGGGCCGACGGCTGGCCCGGTTCGACACAGGCGGGAAAACCCCACTGGCGCAAGGCTTACTGACCGCACGCGACGTGGTGGTGCGTGAGAAGGCGCGCGACCGGGCGCGGCGCAGCCTCGTCGTGGTGCTCACCGACGGGCGTGCCACTGGCGGGCCGGACCCACTCGGCCGCGCGCGGACCGCCGCCGCGCTCCTCCTTGCTGAGGGTGCTGCCGCCGTCGTAGTGGACTGCGAAACCTCGCACGTGCGACTGGGTTTGGCCGAGCAGCTGGCCGGCTATCTCGGCGCGCCTGCAGTGCGGTTGGCGCAGTTGCGCGCTGACACGCTCGCAGCGCTGGTCACCTCCCGGGCCGATACCACTGCCGCGTAGGGAGACTTCGATGCCACAGGGTCAACCGCTGACCGTCCCCGACGACGGCCTGACGACCCGCGCCCGGCGCAACGTTCCGCTGCTCGCCGTGCACACCGGCGCAGGCAAGGGTAAATCGACCGCGGCGTTCGGCATGGCGCTGCGGGCGTGGAACCAGGGCTTCGACATCGCTGTCTTCCAGTTCGTGAAGAGCGCGAAGTGGAAAGTGGGCGAGGAGGCCGCGTTCCGTGAACTCGGTCGACTGCACGACGAGCACGGGGTCGGCGCCCCCGTTGAGTGGCACAAGATGGGTGCGGGCTGGTCGTGGTCGCGCAAGCACGGCGCCGAGGTCGACCATGCGGCGGCCGCCGCGGATGGCTGGGCGGAGATCGCCCGTCGGCTTGCCGAGCAGCGGCACGATTTCTATGTGCTCGACGAGTTCACCTATCCGCTGAAGTGGGGGTGGGTCGACATTGAGGATGTGGTCGAGGTGCTCCTTTCACGGCCGGGCACCCAGCACGTCGTGATCACCGGCCGTGATGCGCCGCAGCCACTACTCGACGCGGCCGACCTGGTCACCGAGATGACGAAGGTCAAACACCCGATGGACGTCGGCCGCAAGGGTCAGAAGGGCATCGAGTGGTGACGGGGCGCGCCGTCGACCCGCGCGAGCGACCGCAAAATGACAGCAGTTACGGCGTGTCGGTGTGCAGACACGGTCGCTCGCGGGGGTCAAGGTGAGCGTTCCGGCTCTGGTCATTGCCGCGCCGGCGTCGGGCAGCGGAAAGACCACCGTCGCAACGGGTTTGATGGGTGCGCTGCGCCACGCCGGGCGGCGTGTCGTGCCGTTCAAGGTCGGGCCGGACTTCATCGACCCCGGCTACCACGCGCTGTCGGCGCAGCGGCCGGGGCGCAATCTGGACCCGGTGCTGGTGGGGGAGCGCCTGATCGGCCCGCTGTACCGGCACGGCAGCGCGGGCGCCGACATCGCGGTCGTCGAGGGAGTGATGGGCCTGTTCGACGGGCTGATCGAGCAGAACGCAGCGGGCATCGCTTACGGGTCCACCGCCCACGTCGCCGCGCTGCTGGGAGCCCCGGTGATCCTGGTTGTCGACGCCCGCGGCCAGAGCCACAGCATTGCGGCTCTGCTGCAAGGCTTTTCGACGTTCGACCAATCCGTGCACATCGCAGGGGTGGTCCTCAACCGGGTCGGCTCGACCCGGCATGAGGAGGTGCTGCGACAGGCCTGCGAGCACGCCGGTGTGCCGGTGTTCGGTGCGATCCCGCGTGCCGACGAACTGTCCGTCCCATCTCGGCACCTCGGCCTGGTCACCGCAGTCGAACATGGGGAGCAGGCGCGGGCCGCCGTCGAGGCGATGATCGAAATGGTAAGCCGCCACGTGGACCTGGTTGGTATCGCCGCCGCGGCATCCAGCCGAGTGACCGACGAGGCGTGGGATCCTGCCGTCGCCGCGCCTGCCGCCGCGAACGCAACGGTCGCGCTGGCGGCAGGCAAGGCGTTCAGCTTCGGCTATACCGAACACGGCGAACTCCTGCGCGCCGCGGGCGCCGAGGTCGTCGAGTTCGACCCACTGACCGACGCGCTGCCGCCGCAGACCGCCGCGCTGGTGCTGCCCGGCGGCTTCCCTGAGCAGTTCGCCACCGACCTGTCGACCAATGATGTTGTGCGTCAACAGATCCGTGATCTGGCCGCCGGTGGCGCGCCGATACACGCCGAATGCGCGGGCCTGGCGTATCTGGTCGACGACCTCGACGGGTATCCGATGTGCGGTGTGTTGTCCGGATCGGCACGGTTCACCGACCGGCTCACGCTCGGTTACCGAGAGGCCGTCGCGGTGGCCGACTCGCCGCTGCACACCATCGGCGATCGCACCATGGGGCATGAATTTCACCGCACCACAGTCACGTTCGCCGGCAGTTACCCACCCGCGTGGGTGTTCGCGGGGCGTGATTTGCCGACGGTCCGCGACGGCGCAATCGACCGCGGGGTGCACGCGTCATATCTGCACACCCATCCGGCCGCGCATCCGCATGCGATAACCCGCTTCGTGGCCGCCGCCGCAACCTCTAAGCTCGCCGGGTGAGCGAGAACGCCTACCTCGTTGGCCTGCGCCTCACCGGCAAGAAGGTTGTCGTCGTCGGGGGCGGCACTGTGGCGCAGCGCCGCCTGCCGCTGTTGATCGCCAACGGTGCCGACGTGCACGTCATCGCCCGGTCAGCCACCCCGGCCGTCGAGGGCATGTCGGGAATCACCTTGACGCTCAGGGAGTTCCTCGACGGAGACCTCGACGGCGCCTGGTATGCGATCGCGGCCACCGACGACCCGGACGTCAACGCCGCCGTCGTCGCCGAGGCCAAGCACCTGCACATCTTCTGTGTGCGCGCCGACATCGCCCGCGAGGGCACCGCCGTCACACCCGCCTCGTTCGAGTACGAAGGGTTGTCCGTTGGGGTGCTGGCCGGCGGCGAGCACCGCCGGTCGGCCGCGATCCGGTCGGCGATTCATGAGGCGTTGCAGCAGGGGGTGATCACCGCCGATGCGCCAGGCGTCGTGCACGGCGGCGTCGCGTTGGTCGGCGGCGGGCCGGGCGATCCGGAGCTGATCACCGTGCGCGGCAGGCGCCTGCTGGCCCACGCCGACGTCGTCGTCGCCGACCGGCTGGCCCCCCAGGAGCTGCTCGCTGAGCTGCCGCCGCAGGTCGAGGTCATCGACGCCGCCAAGATCCCGTACGGACGCGCAATGGCCCAGGACGCGATCAACGAAGTGCTCATCGACCGGGCGAAGGCGGGCAAGTTCGTCGTGCGGCTCAAGGGAGGCGATCCCTTCGTGTTTGCACGCGGCTACGAAGAGGTGCTCGCGTGTGCGGATGCTGGGGTTCCCGTCACAGTTGTGCCGGGTGTGACGAGTGCCATAGCAGTTCCCGCGCTGGCGGGTGTTCCGGTCACCCATCGGGCCGTCACGCACGAGTTTGTGGTGGTCAGTGGCCATGTTGCGCCTGGCCATCCCGAATCGTTAGTGAATTGGAATGCGCTGGCCGCGATGTCAGGCACCATCGTGTTGCTGATGGCCGTCGAGCGCATCGAGCTGTTCACCAAGGCACTGCTGAAAGGCGGCCGACCTGCGGATACGCCGGTCCTCGTGGTGCAGCACGGCACCACGACGGCTCAGCGAACTTTGCGCGCCACGCTGAACGACGCACCGGAGCGCATCCGCGAAGAGGGCATCCGGCCTCCCGCGATCGTCGTGATCGGCTCTGTCGCGGCATTCGGCGGTTAAGAATTATTAAGATTACTGTAAGGTAACCCGCTATGACGGCTCTCAACGACGCAGAGCGCGCTGCCATGCACCGCGACGCCGAAGGCGGGGCTAACCGGGCACGTCCCATGCACGTGGAGCACACGCCGCTGGAGCAAACCAGCAGGTACCCGGCCTGGCTGCCGTCGCGGCGGTTCTTCGCCGCGGTCATCGCGATCGGCGGCATGCAGCTGCTCGCCACTATGGACAGCACCGTCGCCATCGTCGCGCTTCCTAAGATTCAGAACGAGCTGAGCCTGTCGGACGCCGGCCGGAGCTGGGTGATCACGGCCTACGTGCTGACGTTCGGCGGGCTGATGCTGCTCGGTGGTCGCCTCGGCGACACCATCGGCCGCAAGCGCACCTTTATCGTCGGCGTCGCGCTGTTCACCATCGCCTCGATTCTGTGCGGCATGGCGTGGGACGAGGCCACGTTGGTGACCGCCCGGCTGCTGCAGGGCGTTGGCGCTGCGATCGCATCGCCGACCGGCCTCGCACTGATCGCGACGACATTCCCCAAAGGCCCGGCCCGCAACGCCGCAACGGCGGTTTTCGCCGCGATGACCGGTGTCGGTTCGGTGATGGGTCTAGTGGTCGGCGGCGCGCTGACCGAGGTGTCGTGGCGATGGGCGTTCCTGGTGAACGTGCCGATCGGCCTGCTGATGATCCGCCTGGCCCGCAAGACTCTGCGGGAGACTCACCGCGAGCGGCTGAAGCTCGACGCCACTGGCGCCGTCCTGGCCACGCTCGGCTGCACCGCCGCGGTGTTCGGCTTCTCGATGGGCCCGGAACAGGGCTGGCGCTCGCCGATCACGATCGGGTCGGGCGTCGCCGCCGCGATCTTCCTGCTCGCGTTCCTCTACGTCGAGCGCACCGCCGACAACCCCGTCATGCCGTTCGGTCTCTTCAAGGACCGCAACCGGGTCGCGACGTTCGCGGCGGTCTTCCTGGCCGGCGGCGTCATGTTCACGTTGACCGTGCTGATCGGCCTGTATGTCCAGGACATCATGGGCTACACGGCACTACGCGCCGGGATCGGCTTCATTCCGTTCGTCATCGCGCTCGGCATCGGGCTCGGGTTGTCCTCGCACCTGGTGTCGCTGTTCCCGCCGCGGGTGCTGGTGATCGCAGGCGGTGTGCTGGTGCTCGCCGCGATGCTCTACGGCTCGACGCTCAACGGTGGCATCCCGTACTTCCCGAACCTGGTGCTGCCGATCACGGTTGGCGGCTTCGGCATCGGCATGATCGTCGTCCCGCTGACCGTGTCGGCGATCGCCGGTGTTGGCTTCGACCAGATCGGCCCGGTGTCCGCGATCGCGTTGATGCTGCAGAACCTCGGCGGCCCCGTCGTGCTGGCCGTGATCCAGGCCGTGATCACGTCGCGCACCCTGTATCTGGGCGGCACCACCGGCCCGGTGAAGTATATGGACACTGCGCAGCTGCACGCTCTCGACCAGGGCTACACCTACGGCCTGCTGTGGGTGGCCGCGGTCGCGGTGCTCGTCGGCGGCGCGGCGCTGTTCATCGGCTACACCTCGGCGCAGGTCGCCCATGCGCAGGAAGTCAAGGACGCGATCGACGCCGGAGAGCTTTAGCGATTTCGGCGCGCTGACGGTCGCTGAGCGTCCGTAGCCGCGCCGAAATCACCTCTCGGTAGGCTGGCTACCCATGTCCGGCGTGGGCGGTTCTTCAGGAAACCCGGGCGAACGCACTACGCCGCCTTCTGCCCAGCCACTATCGTCGTCCGTGCTCGGCATCGCGATCATCGCGATCACCGGCATGCAGCTGATGTCGACGCTCGACGGCACCATCGTCATCGTCGCGCTGCCGCGGATGCAGGCCGAGCTGGATCTCTCCGACGTCGCCAAGAGCTGGGTGATCACCGCCTATGTGCTGACCTTCGGCGGCCTGCTGCTGATCGGCGGCCGCGTCGGCGACGCGATCGGTCATAAGCGCGCATTCCTGTCCGGGGTCGGGGTGTTCACGATCGCCTCCCTGGTGTGCGGTTTGGCCACCGACCAGGTCACGCTGATCATCGCCCGAGCCGTTCAGGGCACGGGTGCGGCCGTCGCCGCGCCGACCGGCTTGGCTCTGATCGCGACTACGTACACCGTCGGGACCGCCCGCAACCGCGCGATGGCGGTTTCGGCGGCCATGCAGGCGGCGGGCTCGATCCTGGGCCTGGTGCTTGGCGGCGCGTTCACGGTGATCTCGTGGCGGCTGGCCTTCCTGATCAACGTGCCGATCGGCATCGTCATCATCGTGATCGCGGTGATGAGGATTCGCGAGACGCACCACGAACGGCTGAAGCTCGACGTGACCGGTGCGCTGCTGGCCACACTGGCGTGCACCTCGGCCGTGCTGGTCTTCACCCAGGGCCCGCCGCGGGGGTGGATCGATCCGTGGGTGATCGGCGCCGCCGTCGCCACGATCGTCTTTCTCGTGACATTCCTCATCGTCGAGCGCACCGCCGCTCACCCGATCGTCCCGTTCTCGGTCTTCGACAACCGCAATCGCGTGATGACGTTCATCTCGCTGTTCCTGGCGGGTGGGGTGATGCTGACGGTGACCGTGATCATCGGGCTATACGTGCAGGACGTGATGGGTTACTCGGCGTTGAAGGCCGGAGTGTGTTTCATCCCGTTTGCGATCGCCTTCGGACTCGGCAACGTGGCGGCCGCGCGGATCGCGCCGTACATAGCGCCGCGCTGGCTGATCATCGGCAGCGGCGCGTTGGTCCTGGGTGCCATGCTCTACGGTTCGACGTTGACTCGCACCATCCCTTATTTCCCCGACCTCGTCGTGCCGATTGTGGTGGGCGGCTTCGGGATTGGTGTGATCTCGGTGATCCTGCCGCTGTGCGCGGTCGCGGAGGTCGGGCCGAGTGAGATTGGTCCGGTATCGGCGATCACGCTGATGGTTTACAACCTCGGCGGGCCACTGATGCTCGTCGTCATCCAGGCCGTCCAGACGTCGCGCACGCTGTACTTGGGCGGCACGACCGGGCCGGTCAAGAATATGACGCCTGCCCAGCTCGACGCCCTTGACGCGGGCTACACCTACTCGCTGCTGTGGGTGGCCGGCGTCGCAATACTTGTCGGCGTCGCCGCGTTCTGGATCGGTTTCTCGGCGGGTCAGATCGCCACGGCGCAGCACACCCGCGAGGCGGTGGAGGCAGGCGAGCTGTAGATACGCTCGCGGCATGGACGACGACACGAGACCAACGCGAGGACAGATCTCCGACGCGGTCGACCCGGCGGGCTGGCGCCTCATCCTCGGAGCCATCTACACAGAAGTGTTGGCGCCGTCGCTGGTCGAGGCCACGCAGGCGGCGTCGCTTGCGGTTTCGGCAGTCGGCGCTGACGGGCAGGGACATTTGACGGTCGACATCCGCGCGGACCGGGCCGTACTGCGGCTGCAATCCGCCGACGTCGGCGCGGTCACCGGGCGCGACGTTCGGCTGGCGCACGAGGTGTCAGGCGCCCTGGCAGCCAGGGGATGGCAGCCCGCGCCAGCCGGCGGATCCGTACAGGCGCTCGAGATCGCCATCGACGCGCTCGACATCCCGCTGGTGCGGCCCTTCTGGAAAGCGGTCACGGGATACGCCGACGAACCCGGGTCCGAATTGAACGCGGCGCTGATCGACCCGTCCGGCCGCGGGCCCGCGATCTGGTTCCAGCAGATGGATGCACCACGCCCGCAGCGCAATCGGATCCACATCGACGTCGACGTGCCGCACGAGGCGGCGAGTGCCCGGATCGACGCGGCGATCGCCGCGGGCGGCAGCATGTTGGCCGACGATGCGGCGCCGGCTTTTTGGGTGCTGGCCGACCCCGAGGGCAACGAGGCCTGCGTCTGCACATGGCAGGGACGGGATTGACGCGACGACGCACCGACACGTTGCGCCGGAACCGCCGGAGAGGCGTCGCTGCTGCCTCCGTTCTGGCGGGCATGGGTGACCCATCCCATCGTCGTCCTGGTGGTGTGGGTGATCGTCAGTGCGGCGCAGACCCTGGCGCCTCGGCAATCATGAAGCGGCTACGTCAGTAAGGTGGTCGGCTGTGATCACCCGCATGTCCGAGCTGTTCCTGCGCACCCTGCGTGACGACCCGGCCGACGCCGAGGTGCCCAGCCATAAGCTGCTGATCCGCGCCGGCTACGTCCGCCCGATCGGCCCCGGGCTTTACAGCTGGCTGCCCCTTGGCCTGCGGGTGCTGCGCAAGATCGAGAAGATCGTCCGCGACGAAATGAATGCCATTGGCGGACAAGAGATTCTGTTTCCTGCACTGCTGCCCAAGGCGCCGTACGAGGTGACCAACCGCTGGATGGAGTACGGCGACGGCGTCTTCCGGCTGCAGGACCGACGCAAGAACGACTATCTGCTTGGGCCGACGCATGAAGAGCTGTTCACGCTGACGGTCAAGGGCGAGTACAGCAGCTACAAGGATTTCCCGGTGCTGCTGTACCAAATCCAGACGAAGTATCGCGACGAGGCCCGGCCGCGCGCCGGCATCCTGCGGGGCCGCGAGTTCGTCATGAAGGACTCGTATTCGTTCGATGTCGACGACGAGGGGCTCGCGGCCGTCTATTACCGGCACCGCGACGCATACCAGCGGATCTTTTCCAAGCTCGGTGTCCGCTACGTCATCGTCTCCGCGGTCTCCGGGGCGATGGGCGGCAGCGCGTCGGAGGAATTCCTGGCCGAAAGCGACATCGGCGAGGACACCTTCGTGCGGTGCATGGAGTCGGGATATGCCGCCAACGTCGAGGCGGTGGTCACTGCTGTGCCGGGGTCGCCGCCGATCGAGGGACAGCCCGAGCCCAAGGTGTACGACACGCCCGGCACCCCGACGATCGCCACGCTCGTCGACTGGGCCAACAGCGTTCTGGATCGCGAAGTGACCGCCGCCGACACGCTGAAGAACGTCGTGCTCAAGGTGCGTCAACCCGGCGGCGACTGGGAGTTGCTCGCGGTGGGTGTGCCGGGGGATCGCGAGGTTGACGAGAAGCGGTTGGCGGCCGCGCTGGATCCGGCAGAGCACGCATTGCTCGATGAGGCCGACTTCGCCAAGCATCGCTTTTTGGCGAAGGGCTACATCGGGCCGAAAGCGTTGCTGGCCAACGGCGTTCGTTATCTCGTCGATCCGCGGGTGGTGGACGGCACGTCCTGGATCACCGGCGCCGACGAGCCCGGTAAGCATGTGGTGGGCCTGGTCGCCGGCCGTGACTTCGTCGCCGACGGCACCATCGAGGCCGCCGAGGTGCGCGACGGCGATCCGTCGCCCGACGGCGCTGGCCCGCTTGTGGCGGCACGCGGCATCGAGGTGGGGCACATCTTCCAGCTCGGCCGCAAGTACACCGATGCATTCGCCGTGGACGTCCTCGGCGAAGACGGCAAGCCGGTGCGTCTGACCATGGGTTCGTACGGCATCGGCGTGTCCCGGCTGGTGGCCGTGATCGCTGAACAGCACCACGACGAGCTGGGGTTGCGGTGGCCGTCGTCGGTGTCGCCGTTCGACGCCCATGTGGTGATCGCCAACAAGGACAGTGCCGCCCGCGCCGGTGCCACCGAGCTGGCCGACGCGTTGGACCGGCTGGGCGTCGAGGTGCTGCTCGACGACCGGCAGGCCTCACCCGGCGTGAAGTTCAAGGACGCCGAGTTGCTCGGGGTGCCGTGGATCGTGGTAGCGGGCCGCGGCTGGGCCGACGGCGTGGTCGAGTTGCGCAACCGCTTCAGCGGTGAGACTCGGGAGATCGCCGTCGACAGCGCGGCGGCCGACATCTCCGCGGCGCTCACCAGCTAGCGGTTATTCGCTGCCGCCGGGAAATGCGACGGTGATCGGTGAGATGCCGAGTACCTGGCTCCATCGGGCCGCTGTTACCGCGCACTGTGCCAACGCCGTCACCGCGAACGCCCGGTCCTGCTCGTCGGTCGCCTGCTCGAGCACTGCCCGCCACGCGACCGCGGCGTCTTCTTCCATCCGCACCGCCAGGTTGGCTGCGTCCGTCGGGTTGTCGACCTCCATCGGCAGCTGATAGCCGGCGGCAGGCAGCGGCGGATCGACGGACCGGGCCTTGAGCAGCGCGATGGCCTCCTCACGTCGGTCCCGGTGCTCGACCAATGCGGCCGAAACCAGGTCGTTGACATCGGGCGTCGAGTGCGCCGACACCAGCCCGTAACCGTAGATCGTCGCGTGCTCGGTCTCGATCGCATCGAACAGGGCGCCGTTCGCCGCGTCTGAAGGCCGTCCCGGCGCGGTGGGCTGGGCCGCCCGCGACGACGTGGTCCGGGTGGTTATGGTCGTCGTGGTGGTCGGCGTCGGCTGTGGAGAGGTCATTGCGCCGCCTTAGGTGGGACCAACGCGACGGTGTAGGCCGCCGTGCAGGAGGCGGCAATCGAGCCGAGCAGCCCGGCGCGATAGCCGGACAGCTTGGTCGCCAACTGTGCAGCATCGTCCGCTGACTGACACAGCGCCACGATCACCTCCTCGGTGGTGGGCGCCTTCGCCGGTTGAATGGTCGTGGTCGTGGTCGTGGTCGTGGTCGTCGTCGTCGTCATCCTTGCCGACCATCCGGACGAGCTCGTCGGACAACGCCAGGGCGTGCGCCGAGCGCTCGGACGCCACCGCAGTGAGCGCCTGCGCGTTCGGCGGCGCAGGCGTTGCCGCCGCGGCGTCTGTGGCGAGTTGGCTGTCGGCGCGCGCACGTTCGAGTTGCGCGGACAGCTCGTCGACTTCCGGTGGTGGCGGCGGCGACCCGCACGCAGCGGCGGTGCTGCCCAGCAGTGCCAAAGCCGCCGCCCCGAACAACACGCGTCGTCTGCTGACAGTCGGCGGGGGGCTCGGCACGTGGAACATCCTGCCATTGCCCGGAGCGACGCCAACGCGGTGACAAGCCACGCATGGTGAGCACCCAGGCGGCACTGTGCACACGCTGGACGCCGCCGCGCGTTCGCCGCTTGCCACGGCGGCCCTGGCGTATCGTTGATAGTCGGTTCCAAGTTGCGCTGCGCGGAATCGTGTCCGGACAACTCAAGATGAGGAGCTCGCCGTGACGGAGCGGTCTGCAGGATTACCGTCGCAGAAACAGGTGATCGAGCTACTCGACGGCGAGTTCGTGCGCGCAGGCTATGAAATCGAAGATGTCGTGATCGACACCGCTGCGCGCCCACCCCGCATCACCGTGGTCGCCGACGGCGACGATCCTCTGGATCTCGACTCGATCGCCGCGCTGTCCCGGTCCGCGTCCGATCTGCTGGATCGCATCGACACCGCTGCCGTACGTCCTCGAGGTCACCTCGCCCGGCGTCGATCGCCCGCTGACCACCGAAAAGCACTACCGGCGCGCCCGCGGCCGCAAGGTCGAGCTCACCCTGTCCGACGGCTCGCAACTGAGCGGCCGCCTCGGCGAAATCCGTGGCGGCACCGTGCGACTCGTTCTGCGCGAGGGCGCAAGGGCCAACTTCTCGGTCCGCGAACTGCCTGTCGACGGCATCACCAAAGCCGTTGTCCAGGTTGAGTTTTCGCCGCCAAGCGAGCGTGAGCTGGAGCTGGCCGGCCAATCTGGGAAGGAGGCTTCAGCGTGAATATCGACATGGCGGCATTGCACGCCATCGAGGCCGACAAGGGCATCTCAGTCGACGTCGTCGTCGACACCATCAAATCGGCGCTGCTGACCGCCTATCGCCATACCGAGGGGCACGAAGCCGACGCGCGCATCGAGATAGATCGCAAGACCGGCGTCGTCAAGGTGATGGCGCGGGAGACCGACGACGACGGCAACGTCATCCACGAATGGGACGACACCCCAGAGGGTTTCGGCCGTATCGCGGCGACCACCGCGCGCCAGGTGATCTTGCAGCGGTTGCGCGACGCGGAGAACGAGAAGAACTACGGCGAGTTTTCGGCGCGGGAGGGCGACATCGCCGCCGGCGTCATTCAGCGCGATGCGCGCGCGAACGCCCGCGGTCTTGTCGTCGTCCGAATGGGCAGTGAGACCAAGGGATCCGAGGGCGTCATTCCCGCCGCGGAGCAGGTCCCCGGCGAGCGGTACGAACACGGCGACCGGTTGCGGTGCTATGTCGTCGGCGTCACCCGCGGTGCCCGCGAGCCACTGATCACGTTGTCGCGCACGCACCCCAACCTGGTGCGCAAGCTCTTCTCACTGGAGGTTCCCGAGATCGCCGAGGGGTCCGTCGAGATCGTCGCGGTGGCGCGGGAAGCAGGCCACCGCTCCAAGATCGCCGTCACCTCGCGGGTGCCCGGCCTGAACGCCAAGGGTGCCTGCATCGGGCCGATGGGCCAGCGGGTGCGCAACGTGATGAGCGAGCTGTCCGGCGAGAAGATCGACATCATCGACTACGACGAGGACCCGGCACGGTTCGTGGCCAACGCGCTGTCGCCGGCCAAGGTGGTGTCGGTCAGCGTCATCGACGAGTCCGCCCGGGCCGCGCGCGTGGTAGTGCCCGATTTCCAGCTGTCGCTGGCGATCGGCAAGGAGGGCCAGAACGCCCGCCTGGCCGCCCGGCTGACCGGCTGGCGGATCGACATCCGAAGCGATGCGGCGTCGCAGCCGAGCCCGGACGCGGCGCACGGAGCGGTGCGCGACCGGTAACAGCCTCGACGACCAGCACCGCAGTTTCAGTTCGCAAGCACTGGGACGGTAGACTCAGCTGTGATCCAGCGCGAGACTTCGGCTTCTGCGCACAGACGCCCGGATGGACCGGTGCGAACGTGCGTTGGCTGCCGGAAGCGAGAGCTGGCCGTCGAACTGCTTCGAGTGGTCGCGGTCGACGGGAATGGCGAACACGCCGTGACCGTTGACACAGCGAGAAAACTGGCAGGGCGGGGTGCGTGGCTGCATCCCGACCCGCAGTGTCTAGACGCAGCAATTCGGCGGCGAGCATTCGTACGAGCGCTGCGCATCACCGCTTCACCGGACATAACCGCGGTGATAGAGCACGTAAGCGCTGTTAGCAGCGCTGATGGGCTTGATACACCCGGCAACAGATACAGGTAGCGAAGAACATGAGCACACCGTGAAGTCCCGATGACCATGCGTCATAGCTAACCCGAGGCGCGGCGCCTACCACCGCTGTCGCCTCTAGAGATGGAGATGTAGTGGCAGGTAAGGCACGCGTACACGAGTTGGCCAAGGAACTCGGTGTCACCAGCAAGGAAGTCCTCGCCCGGCTGAGCGAACAGGGCGAATTCGTCAAATCCGCGTCCTCCACCGTGGAGGCTCCCGTCGCGCGTCGACTGCGCGAGTCCTTCGGCGGCCCGAAGCCGATCGCGGAGAAGGTCAAGGCCGACGGCAATGGTTCGCCCGCCAAGGCCGCCGCGACAAAGGCTGCCCCCGAGAAGGCGCCCGCCCCCAAACCCGCGGCACCCGCGGAACCGGTGGCCGCGCCTCCCGCGGTCGCGGCAGCTGCCCCGCCCGCGGCACCCACGCCGACCCGCCCGGATCCCACTCCCGGCGCTACGCCTGGTCCGAGACCCGGCCCTACGCCCGGTGCGCCCAGGCCCGCCGCTCGTACGCCGCGCGTCGGCAACAACCCGTTCTCCTCCGCGCAGCCGGTTGACCGGCCGATTCCGCGCCCGCAGGCACCCCGTCCGGGTGCCCCGCGGCCCGGCATGTCGCCGGGCAACATGCCGCCACGTCCCGGTGGTTCCACACCCGGTCGCGCGCCGCGTCCCGGTGGCACCCGCCCCGGCCCCGGCGGGGCCCGACCCGGTCCCGGTGCGCGTGGTCCCGGTGCAGGCACCGGTGGTCGCCCCGGCGGTGCCGGTGGCGGCGGTAACTACCGCGGCGGTGTCGGCGGTGGCGGCGGTGGCGGCGGTGCCGCTAGCGGCGGCGGCGCCCCGGCGGGTGCCGGCTATCGTGGTCGCCCCGGTGGTGGTGGCGGCGGCCGTCCAGGTCAGCGCGGCGGCGCGGCAGGCGCGTTCGGTCGTCCGGGCGGCGCGCCCAAGCGTGGTCGCAAATCCAAGCGGCAGAAGCGCCAGGAATACGACTCGATGCAGGCACCGGTCGTCGGTGGTGTGCGGCTGCCGCACGGCAACGGCGAAACGATCCGGCTGGCCCGCGGCGCGTCGCTGTCGGACTTCGCCGAGAAGATCGACGCCAACCCGGCATCGCTCGTGCAGGCGCTGTTCAACCTCGGCGAGATGGTGACCGCGACGCAGTCGGTGGGTGACGAGACGCTCGAGCTGCTCGGCAGCGAGATGAACTACGTCGTTCAGGTCGTGTCGCCCGAGGACGAGGACCGCGAGCTGCTGGAGTCCTTCGACCTCACTTACGGCGAGGACGAGGGCGGCGAGGAAGACCTCGAGACCCGTCCGCCGGTGGTGACCGTCATGGGTCACGTCGACCACGGCAAGACCCGACTGCTGGACACCATCCGTAAGGCCAACGTCCGCGAGGAAGAGGCCGGCGGCATCACCCAGCACATCGGCGCCTACCAGGTCGAGGTCGACCTCGACGGCACGATACGGCCGATCACCTTCATCGACACCCCGGGTCACGAGGCGTTCACCGCCATGCGTGCCCGCGGCGCGAAGGCCACCGACATCGCGATCCTGGTGGTCGCCGCCGACGACGGCGTGATGCCGCAGACGGTGGAGGCCATCAACCACGCGCAGGCGGCCGATGTGCCGATTGTGGTGGCGGTCAACAAGATCGACAAGGAAGGTGCCGATCCTGCCAAGATCCGCGGACAGCTCACCGAATACGGCTTGGTGGCCGAGGACTTCGGTGGCGACACGATGTTCGTCGATATCTCGGCCAAGCTGGGCACGAACATCGAGGCCCTGCTCGAGGCGGTCGTGCTGACCGCAGACGCCGCCTTGGACCTGCGGGCCAACCCCGACATGGAGGCCCAGGGTGTGGCCATCGAGGCGCACCTGGACCGTGGTCGTGGACCGGTGGCCACCGTGCTCATTCAGCGCGGCACGCTGCACGTCGGCGACTCGGTGGTCGCAGGCGACGCGTACGGCCGCGTTCGCCGCATGGTCGACGAGCACGGCGACGACGTCGAGGCGGCGCTGCCGTCGCGACCCGTGCAGGTCATCGGCTTCACATCGGTGCCAGGCGCAGGCGACAACTTCCTGGTCGTCGACGAGGACCGCATCGCGCGACAGATCGCCGACCGGCGCAGCGCGCGCAAGCGCAACGCGCTGGCCGCCCGCACCCGCAAGCGGATCAGCCTGGAGGACCTGGATTCGGCGCTGAAGGAGACCAGCCAGCTGAACCTGATCCTCAAGGGCGACAACGCGGGCACGGTCGAGGCGCTGGAGGAGGCCCTGCTGGGCATCCAGGTCGACGACGAAGTCGAGCTGCGCGTGATCGACCGCGGCGTCGGTGGCGTCACCGAGACCAACGTCAACCTGGCGTCGGCGTCGGACGCGATCATCATCGGGTTCAACGTCCGTGCCGAGGGGAAGGCCACCGAACTGGCCAACCGCGAAGGCGTGGAGATCCGCTACTACTCGGTGATCTACCAGGCCATCGACGAGATCGAGAGCGCGCTCAAGGGCATGCTCAAACCGGTCTACGAGGAGCGCGAACTCGGCCGCGCCGAGATCCGTGCGATCTTCCGGTCGTCGAAGGTCGGCAACATCGCTGGCTGCCTGGTTACCTCGGGCACCATCCGCCGCAACTCCAAGGCGCGGCTGCTGCGCGACAACGTCGTGGTGTCGGAGAACCTCACCGTGCAGTCGCTGCGACGCGAGAAGGACGACGTCACCGAGGTGCGCGACGGCTACGAATGCGGTCTGACGCTGTCGTATTCCGATATCAAGGAAGGCGACGTCATCGAGACGTACGAGCTGGTGGAGAAGGAGCGCGTCTAGATGGTCGATGAGCGCTCGCGCGAAGAGCGACATGCCTGATGTGGGCCGGGCACGACGGCTCTCCAAGCGCATCGGCACCATCGTCGCCTCGGCGATCGAGTTCGAGATCAAGGATCCCCCATTGGCCTTCGTGACCATCACGGACACGAAGGTGACGGGCGATCTGCACGACGCCACGGTGTACTACACGGTGCGCGGTGAGACCTTGCAGGACGAACCCGACTACGCTGCGGCGGCTGCTGCGCTGGAGCGCGCAAAGGGAACCCTGCGGACCAAGGTCGGCGCAGGCACCGG
The DNA here is from genome assembly GCA_963770125.1 of uncultured Actinomycetota bacterium. Classification (GTDB taxonomy): domain Bacteria; phylum Actinomycetota; class Actinomycetes; order Mycobacteriales; family Mycobacteriaceae; genus Mycobacterium. The sequence goes on from CAVYPI010000041.1 coordinate 55,196, forward strand.
TGTGCGGTTCACGCCCACGTTGTCATTTGTCCTGGACAAGGTGCCTGACAGCGCCGCCCACATGGAGGAACTGCTGGCCCGCGCCCGCGCCGCGGATGAGGATTTGGCGAGAGTTCGGCAGGGTGCCAAGCACGCAGGCGACGCGGACCCGTACCGTGTGAGCGGGGCGGAGGAAACCGGGGGGATGCACGACGACGCTGAGGACACCGGTGACCGCGATCGACAAGATGACTGACGCTCCTCCCGTCGAGGGCACGCGCGTCGATGCGCGCCAGGCCGCCGACCTGCTGGACGCGGCCGCCACCGTCGGTGTCGTCTGCCACGTCTATCCCGACGCCGACACCATCGGCGCAGGTCTGGCGCTGGCGTTGGTGCTCGACCACGCCGGCAAGGCGGTCGAGGTGAGTTTCGCCGCGCCCGCCGAGCTGCCCGAGTCCCTGCAGACGCTGCCGGGGGGCCATCTGCTGGTTGACCCGCAGAGAATGCACCGCGACGCCGATCTGATCGTCACCGTCGACATTCCGAGCATCAACCGGCTCGGCGCGCTGCGTGAGCTCGCCGACCCGGACCGCGAGGTGCTGGTGATCGACCACCACGCCTCCAACCAACTGTTCGGCACTGCCAACTATGTCGATCCGTCGGCCGACTCCACCACGATGCTTGTCGCCGAGCTGCTCGACGCCTGGGACAAGCCGATCGACGTCGGCGTTGCGCACTGCCTGTACGCCGGGCTGACCACCGATACCGGGTCGTTCCGGTGGGCCAGCGCCCGCGCGCACCGGCTGGCCGCCCGGCTTTTGGAGCTGGGCGTCGACAACGCCTCGATCAGCCGCACCCTGCTCGACACCCATCCGTTCGCGTGGCTGCCGATGCTGTCGAGCGTGCTGTCGTCGGCGCAGCTTGTTCCCGACGCCGCCGGTGGTCGCGGTCTGGTGTATGCCGTTGTCGGACACCAGGAATGCGCCAACGCCCGCCCTGAGGAAGTCGAGAGCATCGTCGACATCGTGCGCACCACCCAGCAAGCCGAGGTCGCCGCGGTGTTCAAGGAGATCGAGCCCGGGCGCTGGTCGGTGTCGATGCGCGCGAAGTCCTACGACCTTGCCGCGATCGCCAGCGCCTTCGGCGGCGGGGGGCACCGCTTGGCCGCCGGTTACTCCGCGACCGGATCCGCCGACGACGTCGTACAGGCGCTGTATACCGCTCTTGGCTGAGCCGGAGGGCGATCTGCCCGTCGCGCCGGCCACTGGCAGGCGCATCGCCGAACTGGCCTTTCCGGCGCTGGGTGTGCTGGCGGCCGAACCGATATATCTGCTGTTCGACATCGGCGTCGTCGGGCGGTTGGGCGCATTGCCGCTGGCAGGCTTGGCCATCGGCGGGCTGATTCTGAGCACGCTCAGTTCGCAGATGACGTTCTTGTCCTACGGCACTACCGCACGCTCGGCCCGCTTCTTCGGGGCGGGCGACCGCGCCTCAGCCGTTGGGGAAGGGGTGCAGGCCACCTGGCTGGCGCTGGGCCTGGGCGCGCTGATCGTCCTTGTGGTCGAGGCACTCGCGGTGCCGCTGGTGTCGGCATTGGCCGCCGGTGGGGATGTCGCCGGAGCCGCGTTGCCGTGGGTTCGCATCGCGATCGTGGGCGTGCCTGCGATCCTGGTCTCGGCGGCGGGAAACGGCTGGATGCGTGGGGTGCAGGACACCGGACGGCCGCTCCGCTACGTCGTCGCCGGGTTCGCGGTGTCCGCGGTGCTGTGTCCGCTGCTGGTGTACGGCTGGCTCGGCATGCCGAGGCTGGAACTCGCCGGCTCGGCGGTCGCCAACCTGGTGGGGCAGTGGGTGGCCGCGCTGATGTTCCTGCGCTCGCTGATCGCCGAGAGGGTGCCGCTGCGCATCCACCCGGCGGTGCTGCGCGCGCAGGTCGTCATGGGTCGCGATCTGTTGCTGCGCACGATGGCGTTCCAGGCCTGCTTCGTGTCGGCTGGCGCCGTCGCCGCCCGCTTCGGGGCTGCGGCCGTCGCCGCGCATCAAGTGGTGCTGCAGCTGTGGAATTTCCTTGCACTGGTGCTTGATTCGCTCGCGATCGCCGCGCAGTCGCTGGTCGGGGCGGCGCTGGGCGCCGGACAGTTGGCGCACGCCAAGTCCGTCGCATGGCGGGTGACGATCTTTTCGACCCTGGCCTCTGCGGTGCTGGCCGGGATCTTCGCCGTCGGCGCCTCGGTGTTCCCGAGCGTGTTCACCGACGACCGCTCGGTGCTCGACGCGATCGGGGCACCGTGGTGGTTCATGGTGGCCCAATTGCCGGTCGCCGGAATCGTTTTCGCGCTCGACGGCGTGCTGCTCGGCGCGGGCGACGCGAAGTTCATGCGCAACGCGACTCTGATCAGCGCGCTGGTCGGGTTCCTGCCGTTGATCTGGCTCTCGCTGGTGTTCGGCTGGGGTCTAGTCGGCATCTGGTCAGGCTTGAGCATGTTCATGGTGCTACGGCTGGCGCTCGTCGGCTGGCGCGCGTTCTCCGGCCACTGGCTGGTGCCGGGCACCCGTTAGGGCATGGGCGAACTATCCCGTATGTAGTGGTCATGGCGTGCTCCTGGCCTGTGTCGCGGCCCTCAACGTAGGGGGCGATGGCGCCGGCGAGCGAAGTCGCGGCCAACCAGCTCCAGTCCGTATCAGCGGGCAGTTCGGTCATGCGGATAGCGATCGATCAATTGGCCGTTTCGTCATCACTGTTGAGCTTCTTTTCCATTCTTCGCTCTGGCGTCGCCATTCCTCGACGGGGCGCGGTCGGGCACGTCCGGGAAAGAGAAGGTCGGCGCGGCGGGCGCTGCTGATCTTGCGTCGACTGGAGCTCGTGCTCGCCGTTCAACGGCAGCGGCAGAACCGGATCGCACTGGCGACGTGGTCATCCGAATGACACAGGCCGGCGAGGCCAGTCCGGCCCTCGATGTGCGCTATTTGACGCTGAGTCGCTCTGTTGGCTGTCCGGTCAGTTCGCTGATGAGGTCGAAGTCCTTGTCGACGTGCAGCACGGTCAGGCCGACGAGCTCTGCAGTTGCCGCGATGAGCAGATCTGGAATGGACGGGCCTCGATGCTTGCCGGCGTCAGCAAGTAGGAGTTGAACCTCGAGGGCGCGATCTTCGATTGCGGGCGTTAGGTATTCGACGGGCATCGCACCGAGCGGAGGTTGATCGAAGTCCCGCCGCACGGCGGCGCCGGTGCGTGCCGAGTAGCCGATCTCCAGGCGTGTCACGTTGGTGATGTGCACAAGCCCGCGTTCAATTCGGTTGTTCCAGTCTTCAACATCGGCGCTGTCGGCGACTCGTACCAACGCTGATTTGTCGATGAGCCATGGACGGCGGGCCGTCATCGCCAAGCCCGCTCCATCACGTCGGCATCGCCGAGATCGCGGTACGTGTCGGCGAACCTGCGCAAGTCGTCCGTTGTCACGGGGACTCGGGCAGCCCGCGCGTCCTGTGCGAGCCGGCGGCGAATGTACTCGTTACGCGATAGTCCGAGCCGCGCGGCTCGGGCGTCCAGCGCGGCTACGACGTCGTCGGGAACGTCTCTGATCAGTAGGTGACTCATCCGGCCTCCACAGCAGTGATATCATATGATATCACTGCTGTGGCCCGCCGCCCTGAGCGTTGCCGTCCGGTTCCGCTGGCCGTTCGCCAGCCTCCTCGGATCCCGATCGAGACCCCTGCTGCTGGGTCAGGGTACTGAAAGCACGTGTTCACGCTCGACATGCAGGTTGCGTACGACCGCCAGTACTGCACGAGACGTGAGTCCGCTTCCGCTCGTGATCGACGCCGGCTCGACCTTGCCCGGGCCGCCGACTTCAATGTCGACCGTGGTCACGTCGGCCGGTGGCGCCGTGTAGGACCCCCAGAGAAACTTTTGACTAGTTCCGTGCGGCCCGCGCGATGACCGCCCAGCCATAGGGGTTGGTCCGCACGTCAACGTCGACGAACCCGGCGGCAGTCAGCCGATCGAGCAACGTCGACGGGTCGACCGGGTTGTAGGTATCGCCCTCGTGGTGGGCCTCCAACTCGTCGCTGGCGAGGCTGTCGCTGGCGATCAGCGGGGCGCCGGGCCGCAGCACCCGGGCGATCTCCGCGAACAGCCGGTCCTGAAGCTCGTCCGTCTCGACGTGATGCAGCATCGTGAAGCACGCTGCGCCGGAGAAGCTGTCGTCGGCGTACTGAAGTGACGTGGCGTCGCCGTGCACGATCTGCACCGACGGCACGTCCGCGAAGCGGTCCGTCAGCATGGCCGCGAGCTCGTCGTCGATCTCGACCGAGGTGAGCCGCGGCACCGACTTGCTCAGCACGTCGGTCGTTGCGCCGTAACCGGGTCCGACCTCGAGCACGTTGTCACCGAGATCGGTCTCGCCCAACGCCCACGGCAGGATGACTTCTCGGATCGCCTGCCGCCATTCATCGCTGCCGCATTGCTCGTGCGCTTTGTTCACGACCGCAGCGTACGAGAGTTCAGCGCACCTGTGCCCGGCCTCGTTGCAACACCGCGTCCCGGTTCGCGGCGATGTCGTCGCCGGTTGCCGAGTTCATCCACTGCTTCGCCGACATCGCCTCGATCCAAAGTCCCGCGTCGGTCTGCGCCGCGTCGATGCGGTGATACGACGCCAGCAGCGCACGGACGGCCTTCTGGTTGTTGCCGACGATCGATGCCGCGACCCGCCGCGCCGTCGGCAGCAACTCGTCGTGCGGCACCACCTCGGTGACGAGCCCGGCCCGCAGTGCGTCGGCGGCCGACAGGTAGTCACCGGTCAGGCTCATCCTGCGGGCCAGCCCGACGCCGACCTTCTGTGGCAGTCGCACGCTCAACCCCCAGGTGGGCAGCAGTCCGACCCTGGCATGGGTGTCGGCGAAGCGGGCCTGCTCGGAGACGATCAGGATGTCGCAGTACAACGCGAGTTCCAGCCCACCAGTCACGGCCGCGCCGTTGATGGCGCCGATCACCGGCTTGGTCATCGGCGGCCACTGGGGCGAGATGTCCGGCAGCTGCGACGAATCGCCCAGCTCTTTGAGGTCCAGACCCGCGCAGAACACCGGGTCGGCGCCGGTGAGGATGACGACATCAACGTCCGCATCGGCCTCTGCTTCGCGCAGCGCCCTAAAGAACCGCCGGCGCAGCTCGGCCGATAACGCGTTGCGGGACTGCGGCCGGTTCAGCGTAAGGGTGCGCACCCGGTCTTCAGTCTTGATGAGCAGCACGTCGTCGTTCGTCATCGCATCAACCTATCGTTGGTGTTATGTGCCGAAACATCACGGAGCTGCGCGGCCTGGATCCGGCGGCGACGGCCGAGGAGATCGAGGCGGCCGCGCGCCAGTACGTCCGCAAGGTCAGCGGCATGACCCGGCCGTCGGGCGCCAACGTCGAGGCCTTCGAGACCGCGGTCGCCGAAGTCACAGACGTCACCACCCGGCTGCTGGCGGGCCTGGCGCCGCGACGGCAACCGCCGAAGACCGATTCCGCCGCTGCGGCGGCCGGAAGTGCTAGCCCGGCTGAAGGCCGGAGCCGCGAAGCCGGCGACGTCAAGCACTGCATGACGGCGACACTGACTCGGCCGGCGCTCAAGGAGTGGAGCGCGGCGGTCCGTGCGTTGCTCGACGGCAGGCAGACAGTGCTGTTGCGCAAGGGCGGCATTCACGAAAAGCGCTTCGCGGTAACGGCTTCACGCTTCCTGCTGTTCCCGACCGTAGCCCACAGCCACGCCGAGCGGGTGCGACCCGAACACCGTGACCTGCTGGACCCGGCGGCTGCCGACAGCACCGACGAGGCTCTGGTGCTGCGTGCGGGCGCCAAAGTCGTTGCTGCCGTTGAGGTTAACCGACCCGACGCGCTCGACGAGATCGCCTCCCTGCACATCTGGACCGCCGAGTCGGTTCGGGCCGACCGCCTGGACTTCCGGCCCAAGCACCGGCTCACCGTTCTCGTCGTACAGGCCAGCCCGCTAGTCGAGCCCGTTCGACTGGCCCGCACGCCCGAGTACGCGGGGTGCAAGAGCTGGGTTCCGTTGCCGGTCGACCCGATGTGGGCGGCGCCGGTGCACGACGCCGCGACGCTACAGGAGATCGCCGACCGCGTTCGCGGCTCAGTGGGCTGACGGGGGACGTGGACCCGCGGGCAGCACGAGCCGCGAGGTGCCGCCCTCGCCGAGATGCACGGTGTGCGTCGCCGACGCCAACCGCCGCCCACTGATCAGTGGTTCTCCGGTGCCGAGATTGCGGGCGAACCGCGGATGTGCTCCGCCGGCGATCAGCACCCGGATGCGCGACCCGGCGGGGAAGCGATGCGCGATAGCGTCGAGTTCGATACGTATGTTCACCGAATCTGTTGTGGCACACAGATATCCGTCACTCACGTTGCGGGAACGACCCTCGGTGTCGACCTGGCTGACACGGACGAACAGGTCGTTGTAGCGGTTGTCGCACGAGTGCGACAGCTCGATGACGGGTGTCCCGACGACGTACAGATCCGCCGGCAGAGGGCCACCGGTGAAGGTCAGCACATCCGCCCGCTGCGCCAGGCGGGTGTCGTCGCGGTAGCCACCCTCGGGTGACAACAGTCGACCGCCGACGGTCGGCGTCGGGTCGGCGGGGTTATAGGTGAATTTTGCCGAGGGCGCGTCCGCGTCCGGGGCGGTCCGGGCGAGCCGTCCTGCCGGCCGGAGGTACAACACAGTCTCGGGCATCGCGGGCGGCCAGTCGGGCAGGTCCTGCCATCCGTGGCCGTTGACATGGATCCGCACCGGCTTGCGTGCCACCCTGCGGGTCTCGGCTAGGTGAGCGTCCAACCAGCCCAACGATTCTCGGATGACCGTGGGCGCCCCCTTGGTCATCAGCTGCGCGTGGGTCCACGGTCCGATGGTCACGTTGACGGGCACCCCACGCTCATGCAGACGTTGGTACTGCGCGAGCGTCTGCTCAAGAAACAGGTCCTGCCATCCGCTGAGCAGCAGCACCGGAATCTGCGTGCGTTCCAGCGCCTGATGCAGTTGTAGCGGTGCCCAGTGCGGGTCGTTGTGCTCGGGATGCTCGAGCCAGGACTCGAACCACGGCGCGCCCGCGCCAAGAAGCGCCCTGCCCGCCTCGCCGACCGGCAGCGCACTGGTCGCTTGGGCGAGTGCCCGTCGCGCCCGACTCTGGCGGACGAGGGCGCGGAAGCGGCCCGGATCCTCCTGGTGGGCGACAAGGTCGGACCAGCCGAGAAAATCATTGAGCCCGAACGAACCGGTACCCCAGCGCGGGGCGCTGAGATCATGCGGCCCGACGCTGATCACCGCGGCCTTCATCTCCGGTGGCGGGTCGGTGAGCAGGGCCCACTGGGTGAAGCCGAGGTAGGAAATCCCCATGGTGGCGAACGAACCGGTGAACCACGGTTGGTCGCGCAGCCAGGCCGCGGTGTCTGCGCCGTCGGCGATTTCGTGGACAAACGGGCTGAACTCGCCGCCGGAGCCGAACGTGCCGCGAACACTTTGAACGATCACGTGATAGCCCCGCGACGCGTAGACGGCCGCGAACAGCGCCGAAAACGGCCACCCGCGGCCATATGGACCGCGGACCAATAACGTGCCCGCCGGATTGGACGTCTGCGGCTCGTAGTGGTCGGCGACCAGCTCGACCCCGTCGCGCATCGGCGCGTGCAGGCCCCGGTGCACCCGGTAATCGGTGGTATGCGGCGGCAGCTTCACTAGGGTGCTGACGGCGCGGCCTGCGTACTCCCTGATCCTCGAACGAAGCGGTGACGACGAGGTGCCGGTGGATACTGCGGTCACCTAACAAAGGCTACGCAGGCAGTGAACCGTCGTCATCGATGGCCGCGACGACCTTGGCCATGAGCCATTCGATTGCGCCGGTGGCGTCGGTGCTGTCGAGCCCCCACAGGCCCACGAGCCGCTCGTAGGACGCCGGGCTCCACAGCACGTCGAGCAGCCCCGCGATCATCCGGTGATGGGTTTCCGAACCGCCTGCGGCCGATTCGGCAACAGCACGCAGCAGGGCATCTCGCCGACGCTGGTCGGAGCTGACGAACGCCGGATCGTCCGGCGTGGGAACCGATTCACGCACCGAGAACCGTTGCAGTGAAGCGAAAACGCGGGCCGTCGTCTCGGCGAGGTTGGCCAGGTCAACGTCTTCGTAGGAAACACCGGCCTCGGATTCCAGGCGTTGCATGATGGCGTCGTGCAGATGCCGTTCGGTCGGGAAGTGCCGGTAGACCGTGCGCTCGCCGACACCGGCGCGTTCGGCCACGGCCTTGAAGGTCAGGTCCCGCCAGTTCCAGGTCTCGAATTCGTGCACGAGATCGCTGCCCGCAGCGACGATGCGCTCCCGGGTCTGCGCCGCTTTCTCCTGCCGCGCGCGGTTGTCATACCGGCGTCGGCCCCCTATTGACGGCCCGCTCATAATAGCGGCATTGTACTGTCACTAATTGTGGGGAGGTGAACCTTGGCATCAGCAGACGAGTTGATGGCGGCGGCGGTCGAGCGAACAGGGCTTGAGGACTTCGGCGACGACTCCTTCCGTGAGGGCCTGGAGATCCTGGCCCGGGCTCTGGCGAACGAAGCGCGGCTGAACGCGCGCGGCGCGGGATTCGTCTACCACCGCATCGGACTTCACCTCGCGCAGCGGCTGCAGGTCGAGGACTGGTACCGGCGGCACCCCGAGATCGACGACGTCGTCCTCGAGCCGCCGCTGTTCGGGATGGGCTTGCCGCGCACAGGATCCACCGCGTTGTCCTTCCTGCTCGCCCAGGACCCGAACGTCCGGTACGTGCGCAGCTGGGAAGCTGCGCAGCCGTGTCCGCCACCGTCGACCGTGCATGGCGACGATCCGCGAATCCCGGCGGGCGAACAGAAGGTCGTGGCAGGCAGCAGGCATCACGTCCCGCAGGATGCACACGGCCCGATGGAGTGCCTCGACTTGATGGCGCTCGATTTCAAGTCGCAGATTTTCCAGGCCTACGCCCAGATCCCGTCGTACTCCGCCTGGCTCGTCGACCGCGCGGACTTCATCCCGACGTACCGCTACGAGCGCCGCGTGCTGAAATTGCTGCAGTGGGGCGAGCCCGTCCGGCCGTGGCGGCTGAAGTCACCGGCGCACGTGCTTTCGCTGGACTACCTCGAACGCGTCTTCCCGGATGCGAAATTCGTTATGACACATCGTGATCCGACCGACGTGATGCTGTCGGTGGCCGACGTCTATGCCGACATCGTCGGCGGCTTCACCGACCACCTCGACCGGCGCTACCTCGGCGAGCTAAATGTGCACCAGTGGTCGATCGGCATGGACCGAGTGGTGAAGTTCCGCGACGGCGGCGCCGAACACCTCTTCTTCGACATCGACTTTCGCGCCATGCAGGCCGACCCGATGGGTGAGGTTCGTCGCCTCTACCGGTGGCTGGGCGAGCAGGTGAGCGACGAATTCGAAAGACGGATGCACGCGTGGTGGACCGACAACGCCGAGAAGCACGAGCAGCGCCCCAAGGCGGACCCGAAGGAATTTGGGTTGGACCTGAACGCAATTCGACCGCTGTTCGCCGAATACGTCGACCACTCGCAACGTTGGATCGCTCATTAGAGAGGTGAGAAACGCGAATGGCAATTGACCTGACCGGAGGCATCGACCCGGCCCGGGAGTACATGTTCGCCGAACGGCCGGACAACCCCGAGATGCGGGATTCGGTGAGCTTCTGGGTTTTTGACGACCGCGGCCAGGTGGGCCTGCCCCGCATCGGCATCGAGGCGGTGGCTGCGAATTGGGATGCCCACGGGCTTCAGGTCAACGTCGCGTTCCCCGACGGGCGCGTGTACCGGCTGCGGGAGGACGCCGCCAGCTGGCCTGTTAAGGGTCGGGACGGCGAGCCGACGACGCTGGGCGCAGGCCCGCTCGCGTTCACCTGTGTCGAGCCGTTCAACGTGTGGACGATGACGTTCGACGGGCAGGCAGTGCAGACGTCATCAGCCGATCTCGTCGAAGGCCACAAGGATGGGCCGTTGGCGGATCTGCAGTTCGAGGTCGAGGCGAAGCTGGCCGTGCCGCCGTGGGTGCAGGGCGCGTTGCAGGCCGATGCGAGTTCAGCGCTGAAGACGTCGATCGAGGGCGACCTGATGGGCGGGCCCCGCTACGAGCAGCTGTTCTGGGCCACCGGCGCGGTGCGGGTTGGCGGCACCGAACATGCCTTCACCGGCAGCGGTCTGCGGATCCGACGCCAAGGGGTGCGCCGGCTCGAGGGATTCTGGGGGCACTGCTGGCAGTCGGCACTCTTTCCAAGCGGCCGCGCGTTCGGCTACATCGCCTATCCGCCGCGGCCGGATGGCCAGCCCACGTTCAACGAGGGGTACCTGTTCGACGGGGCCGGCGACCTCATCCCGGCGCGGGTGCTCGATACGCCGTGGCTGAACGAAGCTGCAGCCGCTCGGGGAGGACGTCTCGGTGGTGCTGCAGACCGCCGATGGCACAGTGCGCATCGAGGGCGAGACGGTGCTGTCCACCCACGACATCACCGACCCCAGCGAGATTCCCGCCGACCAGTTGGCGAAGCTTGCGAATTGGACGTTCCCGGCCCTGCAGCAGGCGGGGGTGCGCTATCGGTGGGACGGCGAAGAGACGTACGGGATGCTCGAGCGCTCGAGCCCGATGGACAAGATCGAGCGTTGGTACTTGTAGTACGGGCTCAGCTCGCGGGCGCGTTGCAGGTTCGTCTGCAGGCAATCGACATCGTCGGCGGCATAGACCGGCGAGTAAAACAGCGACTGCTGAATGACGCCGTAGCTGGTCTTGAACGCGATCATGCAGGTGACCCACCAGCGGTCGTTCCAGTCGGTCGGTTTCATGATCCAGTACTGGGCCGCGCGGTGGCCGTTGACATCGAGTTCGACGGCATCGGCAGGCAGCGTCGCCTCGTATGTGCGCCAGACGAACGCCTCGACCGCCATCTGGTAGTTCCCGGCGTCGTAGTGGCACCGCAGGCCGTCCTCGTGCGACGGCGGCGTGTAGGCCAGGCCGATCCGCTGAACCACGTCAAGCGGGATGTCCTCACACGGGTCGAACGGTCGCGGGTTGACCGTCTCGATAACGGGCCACTTGATCGTCGTCGACACGTCGGACAGGGGAGCGGCGGTCGACCGCAGCTCGACACTGCCCCCAGCGGCGGGGCCGGCCGGGTTGGTCTGCCAGACCACGATCACCGCCGCGACCAGTGCGCACAGCGCAGACAGGACGCGCAGTTTGGCGATCATTACACCCCCTGCCTGTTTTGGCGGCTCAGCCGCCGAACGCCCGTCAGACCTCCCGGGAGTGTAGCGGTCCGCGGCGGCCGCCAAACCCTGAAACAAGAACATGTTCTAGTTGCTGGGCGGGACGACGATGGCCGCGCAAGTAGGCTGGTCAGCTGTGACTCGTGATGGCCGCCGACCCACGCTGTGGGCGATCAGCGACCTGCACACGGGTCACACCGGCAACAAGCCGATCACGGAGTCGCTGCATCCGTCGTCACCCGATGACTGGCTGATCGTCGCCGGGGACGTCGCGGAGCGCACTGACGAGATTCACTGGTCGCTCGACCTGCTTCGCAAGCGGTTCGACAAGGTCATCTGGGTGCCGGGCAACCACGAGCTGTGGACAACGAACCGGGATCCGATGCAGATCTTCGGCAAGGCCCGCTACGACTACCTGGTCAACATGTGCGACGAGATGGGCATCGTCACACCCGAGCACCCGTATCCGGTGTGGACTGAAGAGGGCGGCCCGGCGACCATCGTGCCGATGTTTCTGCTTTACGACTACACCTTTCTTCCGCAGGGCGCGGCGACCAAGGCCGAGGGGCTGGCCATCGCCCGTGAGCGCAACGTGGTCGGCACCGACGAATTCCTGCTGTCGTCGGAGCCCTACGCCACCCGCGACGCGTGGTGCCGCGACCGGGTGTCGCACACCCGCAAGAGGCTCGAGGACCTCGACTGGATGTCGCCGACCGTGCTGGTGAACCACTTCCCGCTGGTGCGCGAACCCTGCGATGCGATGTTCTACCCGGAGTTCTCACTGTGGTGCGGCACCACCGCGACCGCCGACTGGCACACCCGCTACAACGCGGTCTGCTCGGTCTATGGTCACCTGCACATCCCGCGCACCACTTGGTACGACGGCGTTCGGTTCGAAGAGGTGTCGGTGGGCTATCCGCGGGAATGGCGGCGCCGCAAGCCATATCGATGGCTGCGGCAGATATTGCCGGACCCCAAGTACGCGCCGGGCTACCTCAACGAGTTCGGTGGTCACTTCCAGATCACCCAGGAGATGCGGGACCACGCCGAGAAGGTGCAAGAGCGTGTCCGTGCCAGGCAGTCATGACGATCGTCGCAACGCTGCTCTCCGAGGTACTGCCCGGTGTCGACGCTCTGGCCGCGGCCGAAATGTACGACGATCCGCCAGAATTGGCACCGTTGCCCGAAGAAGAGCCACTGATCGCGAAGTCGGTGGCCAAGCGGCGCAACGAATTCATCACCGTGCGGTACTGCGCGCGGCAGGCTTTGGGTGAACTGGGCGTGCCGCCAGTGCCGATCCTCAAGGGGGACAAGGGCGAACCCTGCTGGCCCGACGGCGTCGTCGGCAGCCTCACCCATTGCACGGGCTACCGTGGCGCGGCCGTTGGCCGGCATCGCGTGGTGCGCTCGGTCGGTATCGACGCCGAGCCGCACGACGTGTTGCCCAAGGGTGTGCTCGACGCTGTCAGCCTGCCGAAGGAACGCGCTGAATTGCAGGCGATGCCGGCCGGCTTGCACTGGGACCGAATCCTGTTCTGCGCCAAGGAGGCGACGTACAAGGCGTGGTTTCCGCTGACGCACCGCTGGCTCGGCTTCGAAGATGCCCACATCACCTTCGACATCGACGACAGTGGCACCGCGGGCGGGTTCGAATCGCGCATTCTCATCGATCCGGCCGCCGAGTCCGGCCCGCCGCTGCAGATACTGTCGGGGCGCTGGTCGGTTCGCGATGGCCTGGTGCTGACGGCGATCACACTATGACCGACGCTGGCCTTGTCGTGGTCGACAAGCCGGCGGGCATCACCAGCCATGACGTGGTGGGCCGCTGTAGGCGAATCTTCTCCACCCGCAAGGTGGGCCACGCGGGCACGCTCGACCCGATGGCCACCGGCGTGCTCGTCGTCGGGATCGAACGGGCCACCAAGATCCTCGGCCTGTTGACCGCCACTGACAAGTCGTATGCGGCGACCATTCGACTAGGCCAGACCACGTCGACCGAGGACGCCGAAGGTGAAGTCCTGCAGTCTGTTTCGGCCCAAGATGTGAGCGACGCACAGATCGGTGAGACCGTCGCCGCGCTGCGTGGTGAGATCGCGCAGGTGCCGTCGGCGGTCAGCGCCGTCAAGGTCGGCGGCAAGCGGGCCTACAAGCTGGCCCGCGAGGGCCAGGCCGTTGAGCTGGCGCCTCGTAGCGTGCGCATCGACCGGTTCGATGTGCTGGCCATCCGACATCATGACGGACTCGTCGATGTGGATGTCGCGGTCGACTGCTCGAGCGGCACCTACATCCGGGCGTTGGCCCGCGACGTCGGTTCGGCGCTTGGCGTCGGTGGCCACCTCACCGCGCTGCGGCGCACCCGGGTCGGCCGGTTCGGGCTGGAGCAGGCCCGCACGCTCGATGAACTCGCCGACCAGCCTCGGTTGAGCTATTCATTGGATGAGGCCTGTCTGCAATCGTTTCCGCGCCGTGATCTGTGTCCTGCGGAGGCAGAGGACACCCGGCACGGCCGTCCGCTGAAACCCGCCGGGATCGAGGGCGTTTACGCAGCGATTGGGCCCGACGGCCGGGTCATCGCGCTATTGACGGACCAAGCCAATCGCACCACACCGGTGGTGGTGCTACGACCGGCGACGCTCGAACCGACCTAGACAGGTTTGGTCAGCCCGTACTGATCAGTCTAGCCTGATGAATATGGCCGTGGACCGACAGGGCGAAGACGTGGCCAGGGCGCTGCTGTTGTGCATGGGTCTGCTTCGTCGGCGCCTGCGTCAGGTGCCCGTCGCCGACGCGCTGACATTTCCGGAGACGGCGGCCCTTGGCCGCCTTGATCGTGGGGGACCCGCGGCCGCCGCCGACCTCGCCCGTCAGGAACAGATCAGCCCGCAGTCGATGGGTGCGACGCTGAGCGAGCTGGAAGCCCGCGGCTTGGTCAAGCGACAACCCGATCCCGACGACGGGAGGCGAATCCTGCTGTCTATCAGCGCTACTGGCAGGCGCGAACTCAATCGGCGGCGGAACGCACGCGTGGAACAGCTTGCGAGGGGCCTCACGGACTTCACGGAATCCGAGCTCTCGCAACTCGCCGTCGCCGCTCCGCTGATCGAACGACTGGCATACCACCTGTAGATGGCTACCGACCAGCTGCAGACGAATGCCCGCGACAACTACCGCTGGGTCGTCCTGACCAACACCACCGCGGCGGTCTTCATGTCGGCGCTGGACGGGTCGATCGTCATCATCTCGCTGCCCGCGATCTTCCGCGGCATCCACCTGGACCCGTTGGCGCCCGCCAACATCAGCTATCTGCTGTGGATGATCATGGGCTACCGATTGGTGCAGTCGGTGCTGGTGGTCACGCTTGGCCGCATCGGCGACATGTACGGCCGCGTGCGCGTCTACAACTTCGGCTTCACCGTGTTCACGGTCGCTTCAATCCTGTTGTCGTTCGACCCTTTCCACGGTGCGGCTGCCGCTCAGTGGCTCATCGGCTGGCGCCTGCTGCAGGCCGTCGGCGGATCGATGCTCACGGCGAACTCGGCGGCGATTCTCACCGATGCGTTCCCACCCGAGCGTCGTGGCTTCGCGCTCGGCTTCAACCAGGTCGCCGCGTTGGCCGGGCAGTTCGTCGGGCTGGTGGCCGGGGGATTGCTGGCCGCGTGGGACTGGCGAGCAGTCTTCTGGGTCAACGTGCCCGTCGGCGTGTTCGGCACCATCTGGGCGTACCGGCGCCTGCGCGACACCGGTGAGCGGCACCGCGGCCGCATCGATTGGTGGGGCAACATCACCTTCGCGGTCGGCCTGTCCGCGGTCCTCGTCGCGATCACCAGCGGCATACAACCGCACGGCGGCCGCCCGACCGGCTGGCAGAACCCCTTCGTGCTGGCAACGCTGGCGGTCGGGATCGTTCTGCTGGTCGCGTTCGTCGTCATCGAATCCCGGGTCGCCGAACCGATGATCCGACTGAGCCTATTCAAGATCCGAGCGTTCAGCGCAGGCAACACGGCGACGCTGGCGGCGGCCCTCGCGCAGGGCGGCCTGCAGTTCATGCTGATCGTCTGGCTACAGGGCATCTGGCTGCCGCTGCACGGCTACGACTATGCCGACACTCCGCTGTGGGCGGGCATCTTCATGCTGCCGTTGACGGCCGGTTTCCTGGTCTCCGGTCCGGCGGCGGGCGCACTGTCGGACCGTTTCGGTGCGCGCGGAATCGCATCGGTCGGCATGCTGCTGTTCGGGCTGAGCTTCATCGGCCTCTTGTTGCTGCCCATTAATTTCCCGTATTCGGCGTTCGCAATGTTGATCGCGCTCAACGGAATTGGCAGCGGCATGTTCGCCGCTCCGAACACCTCTGCGATCATGGGCAGCGTCCTACCCAGCGAGCGAGGTGTGGTATCCGGCATGCGCGCGACGTTCCAGAACAGCGGAACGGCGCTGTCGATCGGCGTGTTCTTCTCGCTGATGATCGTCGGCCTCGCCCACAGTCTGCCGACCGCGCTGACGAGCGGACTGCAGGATCAGGGCGTGCCGCAGGCCGTCGCGCAGCAGGTGGCCGTGTTGCCCCCGGTGTCGACGCTGTTCGCGGCGGTGCTCGGCGTCAATCCGCTGGAGCACCTGCTCGCCCCGACAGGGGTGCTGGCGCACCTTCCGCCCGAGAACCTGGCCACGATCACGGGCCGTGAGTTCTTCCCGAATCTCATCTCGGGTCCCTTCCATCAGGGACTGACCATCGTGTTCGGCGCTTCGATTGCACTCGCGGCGCTTGCGGGCATCGCCTCTCTTGCCCGCGGTCGCAGCATTCGCTGAGGCAGGGGCGGGAAGCCAAGGCGGAGGGCTTGCCGGCCATTAGCTCTGCGGGTGAGGTTGAGCGTCCGCGGCCCGGATCCGCTCCTCGGCGTAGGCGAACGCCGCCTCCTCGTTGTCGAGCTCGAACTCGCACACTGACGCGAGTCGCCCTTCGCGGACCTCGCACGCATGCACTCTGTCCCATTCATAGTCCTCGCCGTGAAGACCGATGGCTTCCCTCTGCTGACGGACCACGATCTACGTCGGCGACAGCCAACAAACGACCGCATGCCACGTCCGTGCCGAGTCGACCATCGCGTTCAGTTGGCACGAGCAAAGTTGGCAGTGGTGGCCTTTAGCCGACTACCCAGATCGCTTCGGCGGCAGGGCTTCCCAGATCGACGGTGGTGGCTGTGGCTTTGTCGCCATCACCCTCTTCGATTGCCACCGAGATCATCCCGGCGAAGTCGCGTCGGGCCAGCACCCGCAGCCGGGAATCCAGGCTGATGCCCACGCTGTCGAAATACCGCAGCATTTCCGGGTCGGCGTCCGAGATGCGGGCCACCGTGCCCGCGTCGCCGTTCTGGCACACCGATAGCTGCCGCGCATCAGGCGTCGGCACCTGTCCGTCGGCGGCGGGGATCGGATCGCCGTGCGGGTCGCGGGTGGGATGACCCAGCTTGGCGTCGATCCGGTCGAGCATGCGATCGGACACAGCGTGCTCGAGTACCTCGGCCTCGTCGTGCACCTCGTCCCAGCTGTAGCCCAGCTCGCGAACGAGGAACGTCTCCATCAGCCGGTGCCGACGCACCATCGCCAGCGCGGCGCGGCGGCCGGCCTCGGTCAGCGTCACGGCGCCGTACTTCTCGTGATCGACCAGCCCCTGGTCGGCGAGCTTGCGGATGGACTCCGACGCGGTGCTGGCCGACACGCCGATCCGCTCGGCGAGCATCTTGGTGCTGACCTTCTCCAGCGACCATTCCTGGGCGGTCCAGATGACTTTGAGGTAGTCCTGGGCAACCGTGGTCAGGTCGCGCGGGTTGCCGTCGGGACTCACAGTTAGGAAGTTTAGGCAATCGTCACCTCATCTGGGGATCTAGCGAAGCCGTGCGGCACCATGCGCCGTAGGCTTGCGGCTGTGCAGCGCTGGCGGGGGCAAGACGACATCCCGACGGACTGGGGCCGATGCGTCGTTACGATCGGCGTCTTCGACGGTGTGCATCGGGGGCACCAGGAGCTGATCAGTCACGCCGTCAAGACCGGCCGGTCGCGCGGCGTGCCGTCGGTGCTGATGACGTTCGACCCGCATCCGATGGAAGTCGTGTTCCCCGGCAGCCATCCGGCGCAGCTGACCACCCTGACCCGCCGCGCCGAGCTTGTCGAGGAGTTGGGTATCGACGTGTTCCTGGTGATGCCGTTCACCACCGACTTCATGAAGCTCACGCCAGACCGCTACATCCATGAGCTGCTCGTCGAACACCTGCACGTCGTCGAAGTGGTGGTGGGGGAGAACTTCACGTTCGGCAAGAAGGCCGCAGGCAACGTCGACACGCTGCGCAAGGCGGGCGAGCGGTTCGGCTTTGCGGTGCAGGGCATGTCGCTGGTGAGTGAGCACCACCAGAACGAGGACATCACGTTCTCGTCGACCTACATCCGGTCCTGCGTGGACGCGGGCGACATGGTGGCGGCCGCCGAGGCGCTGGGCCGTGCGCACCGCGTCGAGGGCGTGGTGGTGCGCGGCGACGGCCGCGGCAAGGTGCTGGGCTTCCCGACCGCCAACGTGGCGCCGCCGATGTACTCGGCGATCCCCGCCGATGGCGTCTATGCCGCCTGGTTCACCGTCCTGGGACACGGCCCGATCACCGGCACTGTCGTCCCCGGTGAGCGGTACCAGGCCGCTGTGTCGGTGGGCACCAATCCCACCTTCTCGGGGCGCACCCGCACCGTGGAGGCGTTTGTCCTCGACACCACCGCCGACCTGTACGGCCAGCATGTCGCGGTGGATTTCGTCGCCCGCATCCGCGGCCAGGAGAAATTCGCCCACGTCGAGGAGCTGGTGGCGACGATGGGCGACGACACCGAGCGCGCCCGCACGATTCTGTCTGCGCAGTGATCCGCTGCTAGACTGCCTGCCGACCCGGCGTGTGCTGCAGTTCGCGGTGGCTGCGCTTTTCAGGGGCCTCAAGCCCCATGTTCGCGGACCGATTTGATGGAGTTAATTCGTGGCGCTCACTGCCGAACAGAAAAAGGACATTCTGGGCCAGTACGGCCTGCATGACACCGACACCGGCTCCCCGGAAGCCCAGGTCGCGCTGCTGACCAAGCGGATCGCCGATCTGACCGAGCACCTGAAGGTGCACAAGCACGACCACCACTCGCGGCGCGGGCTGCTGCTGCTGGTCGGCCGTCGGCGTCGGCTGCTCAAGTACGTCGCCCAGGTCGACGTGGAGCGCTACCGCTCCCTGATCGACCGGCTTGGCCTGCGTCGCTGACGCTTGGCCTGATCGCCCAAGGTTTTCGGTCCCGTACCTGCAGCAAGGTACGATGGGTCTGTTCGCCAGCCGTTTAGGCTCGAACGATTGGGTGCGGTTTTCGCAGATCCGCGAGCGCCGTTCCCGCGTGTCATATCGGGACCCGCTTGATCCCGCGGTCTTCGGTAGTGGCTGCCGGGTTTGATTCCCGACAGCTTCGATCGATGGCCGTAGCCGCATCAAGGCCGGTGGTTCAGATACTGTGACGACGCGAAACAGCTGAACAGTGAATCCAGAGAGGCCATACGGACGCCCATGTCTGTAGTCGAAATTGAAGACGGCGTATACGAGTCCACTGCCGTAATCGACAACGGGAGCTTCGGCACCCGCACCATTCGCTTCGAGACTGGTCGGCTCGCCCAGCAGGCCGCCGGCTCCGCCGTCGCCTACCTCGACGACGAGACCATGCTGCTGTCGGCAACTACCGCCAGCAAGAACCCCAAGGACCACTTCGACTTCTTCCCGCTGACGATCGACGTCGAGGAACGGATGTACGCCGCCGGGCGCATCCCCGGCTCGTTCTTCCGCCGGGAGGGCCGCCCGTCCACCGACGCAATCCTGACCTGCAGGCTGACCGACCGGCCGCTGCGCCCGTCGTTCGTCGACGGCCTGCGCAACGAGATCCAGGTCGTCGTCACGGTGATGAGCCTGGATCCCAACGATCTGTACGACGTGGTGGCAATTAACGCCGCGTCGATGTCGACCCAGCTCGCGGGCCTTCCGTTCTCCGGACCCATCGGCGCGGTGCGCGTCGCGCTGATCGACGGCACCTGGGTCGCATTCCCGACCGTCGAGCAGCTCGAGCGTGCCGTCTTCGACATGGTGGTGGCAGGTCGTGTGCTCGAAGACGATGACGTGGCCATCATGATGGTCGAGGCCGAGGCCACCGAGAACGTCATCGAGCTCATTGCGGGCGGCGCCCAGGCGCCGACGGAATCCGTTGTCGCCGAAGGCCTCGAGGCCGCCAAGCCGTTCATCAAGACGCTGGTCCACGCACAGCAGGAGCTGGCCGACCGTGCCGCCAAGCCCGTCGGTGCGTACCCCGTCTTCCCCGAGTACGGCGAGGACGTCTACTACGCGGTGGCCTCGGTCGCCACCGACGAGCTGTCCAAGGCACTGACCATCCCCGGCAAGCAGGAGCGCAACGACCGTACCGACGAGATCAAGGCCGAGGTCCTCGATCGGCTGGCCGAGCAGTTCGCGGGTCGCGAGAAAGAGATCGGCGCGGCGTTCCGGTCCCTGACCAAAAAGCTTGTGCGCCAACGCATCCTGACCGACCACTTCCGCATCGACGGCCGCGGGATCACCGACATCCGGGCGCTGTCCGCCGAGGTGGCCGTGGTGCCGCGGGCGCACGGCAGCGCGCTGTTCGAGCGTGGCGAGACCCAGATTCTCGGTGTCACGACGCTCGACATGATCAAGATGGCCCAGCAGATCGACTCGCTGGGGCCGGAGACCACCAAGCGCTACATGCACCATTACAACTTCCCGCCTTATTCGACCGGTGAGACCGGCCGCGTCGGTTCGCCCAAGCGCCGCGAGATCGGCCACGGCGCGCTGGCCGAGCGTGCGCTGGTGCCGGTGCTGCCCAGCGTCGAGGAGTTCCCCTACGCGATCCGGCAGGTGTCGGAGGCGCTGGGCTCCAACGGCTCCACCTCGATGGGTTCGGTTTGCGCGTCGACGCTGGCGCTGCTCAATGCCGGTGTGCCGCTGAAGGCGCCGGTCGCAGGCATCGCCATGGGTCTGGTGTCCGACGATGTCGAGAGCGAGGGCGGCGGCACCGAGCGCCGCTACGTCGCCCTGACCGATATCCTCGGCGCCGAGGACGCCTTCGGCGACATGGACTTCAAGGTGGCCGGCACCAAGGACTTCGTCACGGCCCTGCAGCTGGACACCAAGCTCGACGGCATCCCGTCGCAGGTGCTGGCCGGTGCACTGTCGCAGGCCAAGGACGCCCGGCTGACCATCCTCGAGGTGATGGCCGAGGCCATCGACCGGCCCGACGAGATGAGCCCGTACGCTCCCCGGATCACCACCATCAAGGTGCCAGTGGACAAGATCGGCGAGGTCATCGGCCCCAAGGGCAAGATGATCAACTCGATCACCGAGGAGACCGGCGCGCAGATCTCGATCGAAGACGACGGCACGGTGTTCGTCGGCGCCGCCGACGGCGCTTCCGCGCAGGCCGCTATCGACAAGATCAATGCGATTGCCAACCCGCAGCTGCCCAAGATCGGTGAGCGGTTCCTCGGAACCGTGGTCAAGACAACCGATTTCGGTGCATTCGTGTCGCTGCTACCGGGACGTGACGGGCTGGTGCACATCTCCAAGCTCGGCAGGGGCAAGCGCATCGCCAAGGTCGAAGACGTGGTCAACGTGGGCGACAAGCTGCGGGTGGAGATCGCCGACATCGACAACCGCGGCAAGATCTCCCTGATCCTCGTCACCGAGGAAGACGCAGCGGAAACATCCGCCAGCGGCTCCTCCAGCCCGTCCGACTCCGGCGCCGCGCCCGTCGATGCCGCAACCGCCAGCAGCTAGGTCCCGGGCACTGCATCGTGGCGCCCGCACCGACGAGACGTCGGATGCGGTGCGCCGCACCACCTTGCCCGGTGGCCTGCGCGTCATCACGGAGTACATCCCGTCCGTGCGCTCCGCATCGGTCGGTGTCTGGGTGGGCGTCGGATCCCGCGACGAGGGACGCAGCGTGGCCGGCGCCGCGCACTTCCTGGAACACCTGCTGTTCAAGTCGACGCCGACGCGCACTGCGGTCGAGATCGCCCAGGCCATCGACGCCGTCGGCGGTGAGCTGAACGCATTCACCGCCAAGGAGCACACCTGCTACTACGCGCATGTGCTCGACACGGACCTTGAGTTGGCCGTCGACCTGGTTGCCGACGTGGTGCTGCGCGGCCGCTGCGCCGCCGACGATGTCGAAGTCGAACGCGACGTGGTGCTCGAGGAAATCGCGATGCGCGATGACGACCCGGAGGACACGATCGGCGATGTGTTTCTCTCGGCGATGTTCGGAGAGCATCCGGTGGGCCGCCCAGTGATCGGCAGCGTCGAGTCGGTCTCGGCGATGACGCGGGGACAACTGCATTCGTTCCATATCCGCCGCTACATCCCCGAGCGGATGGTGGTGGCGGTGGCAGGCAACGTCGAGCACGACGAGGTGGTCGCGCTGGTGCGTGAGTACTTTGAGTCGAGGATGGTTCGCGGCCGCAGCCCGGTGGCCCCGCGCAAGGGCAGCGGCCGGGTTACCGGTCGGCCGAGCCTGCAACTGATCAACCGCGACGGGGAACAGACGCACCTGTCGATGGGTGTGCGCACCCCCGGCAGGCACTGGGAGCACCGGTGGGCGCTGTCGGTGCTCAACACAGCATTGGGCGGCGGCCTGAGTTCGCGGCTGTTCCAACAGGTTCGGGAGACGCGCGGCCTGGCGTACTCGGTGTACTCGACCGTGGACACGTTCTCCGACAGTGGGGCGTTGTCGATCTACGCCGCGTGCCAGCCCGAACGGTTCGACGAAGTGGTGCGGGTGACAACCGAAGTGCTCGAGACGGTGGCGCGCGAGGGTATCACCGAAGCGGAATGCCGAATCGCTAAGGGATCGCTGCGCGGCGGCCTGGTGCTCGGGTTGGAGGATTCCGGGTCGCGGATGAACCGCATCGGCCGCAGCGAGCTCAACTACGGCGAACACCGCAGCATCGCGCACACCCTCGGCAAGATCGACAACGTCAGCCTCGAGGAAGTCAACGCCGTCGCGCACCAACTGCTGATCCGACCCTACGGCGCCGCGGTACTGGGCCCACAGCGATCGAAAAGGTCTCTGCCACAGCCGCTTCGGAGCATCGCTGGCTGATCGGTAACCTGGAGCCGGTGTCTGGACTGTCCCGGCGGCAGGCGCTGCTCCGTGGGTTGACGCTCGCCGCGCCGGCCGCATGCGCGCCCAAACCCGCGCCGGCCGACCCCGCGGAGCCGCTCCCGCCGATCGAGGAACGTTGCAAGCCAGCGACAACACCGCACAGCCAGGCGCAACCGCCCATCCGATTCGTCGGCAACTATTTCTCGGCAGAGCAGTTTCTCGCCGGGTACCCTTCGCCGTCCGCATCGGGGTCGGCTCGATCGTGCTGGAACTTCAAAAGCAGCACAACGTGGTGGACTTCGCGGCGTTGGACCGCATCGTCTCGGGTCGGCATCGGGTAATCGTCTACTCGCACATCGCAACTGACGAAGTGATCTTGACGGCGTTGGACCGCGGTGCGGTCACCTACCTGACGAAATCCGAAAGCAAGGACCATTTGATCGACGCGATCCGTGCGGCGGGAACCGACACGCCCTATGTCGGACCGCGGATGGCTTTGGCGATGCTCAACGACAGCACGGTCGGCCGCGCAAACCTTGCCCCGCGGGAAATAGAAGTGCTGATCGCGTGGTTTCGCACCGAAAGCAAGGATCTCGTCGCCCGCCAACTGCAGATCGCACCGACGACCGTTCGCACCCACCTGCAGCGGGTGCGCGCGAAGTACGCCGCGGTGGGACGGCCGGCCACCACCAAGGCCGCGTTGGTGGCCAGGGCGATTCAGGACGGCATCGTCAATGTCCACGACATCTAGCCAATGCTTGGTCGCAAACAGAGTATTGACGAGGATGTTCATGCCTTATTGCCGAATCGGCGCCAGGCGACTCCCTTCGGTGCCCAATGTCGATAACCGAGTGGTGATTCAAATATTGGCTGCTGTAGCCGAGTCACGCGACTGTCGGACCGGAAGTTGCGGCCGAATATTTGCGAGAGTTGCCGAATACCCGGCCTCCGTGCGAACCATCAGGGCTTGGCGACGCATTCTGACCATAACGCCGGGCGCGGCATCTCTTACCGTCTTCCCCCTGAAGAGATTGACGCCCCTGGCTTGATTCGCAAGATGTGAGTGCCCACAGCATTTGCATAGAGTCTCTATCGAGCAACATACGGCGCTTCGGCGACCGAGTCGCCCGACAACCCCTCGCGGCCGGGCGACCGGCCTACAGCTGCGCCTGTCTCAGCACCTCTGCGTTAGCCGTTGAGACGGTCTGATGCCGATACTTTCCTCCGGTCTCGTGGGACTTTGTTCCCGGTCTTCTCCGTGCGTGCTATGAGCGTATGCCCTCCGGCGCAGGTTCACAGCAGGTTCACATGAGTAGTGCACTACTTGATGTCCGATCGCGTCGGATTTCCTCCACTGCCGAGTCAGCAAATGCCACACCATTCCCATGAGGCCGCACGACACCGAGGTCAGCGCGGTCGGCTGCGCGACAGGGTGGCGTGGCGGTCGGCCATTCCTTGCACATTCCGAGCTTTGGGAATGGTTTCCCGGCGATGAGATTGGTTGATCGACTGCAGTAAAAGTTTGCCGTACGGTAGACAGCAGTTTGCTGATTTACTATCGCCGCGGACTTGTGCCGGGGCTCAGATCCGGGGTCCGCAGACGACGTCAGCCGATATCGACTCCCGATTGGTCCCGTCACGTGTTGCATCGCATCTCCTACGTCCGGACATGTGCTCAACCCGGCTGGTCTGTTTATGGCGATGACGTTATGGCAATCGTTGTCGGCGAGCAATCGGGCGATTCCCCATGGTTGTTGCGATGTACCAATGTGACAGCGAACCCGGGCACCGCTGGTGTGCGGCGCCCGGGTTCGCGGGTGTGGAAGATCAGGCCAGCATGCTGGTCGGATCGGTGTAGGGGAGGTCGAGGTCGGCAGCCACTTGCTCAGAGAGCAGTGCGCCGTCGTGTGTGGACAGGCCCTTGGCGAGCGCCGGATCGGCCTGGCAGGCGGCCCGCCAGCCCTTGTCGGCCAGTTTCAGCACGTACGGCATGGTGGCGTTGGTCAGCGCGTACGTCGACGTGCGGGGCACCGCGCCGGGCATGTTGGCCACGCAGTAGAACAGCGTGTCGTGCACGGCGAACGTCGGGTCGTCGTGGGTGGTGGGGCGCGAATCCTCGAAGCAGCCGCCCTGGTCGATGGCGATGTCGACCAGCACCGCACCCGACTTCATATGCGCGACAGTGGAATTCGTCACCAGCTTCGGCGCCTTGGCGCCGGGCACCAGCACCGCCCCGATGACCAGGTCGGCCTTCTTGACCGCATCCTCGAGCTCGAGGATCGATGAGTGCCGGGTGTCAATGCGGCCGCCGAACTCGGCGTCCACCTCACGGAGCTTGTTGATGTTGACGTCGAAGACGGTCACATGGGCGCCCATCCCGGCGGCGACGCGCGCCGCGTTGTAGCCGGCGGTACCGCCTCCGATGACCACCACGTCCGCAGGAGCGACCCCGGGCACGCCACCCATCAGGACGCCGCGGCCGCCGTGGCTGCGCATCACGTGATAGGCACCGACCTGGGCCGACAGGCGTCCGGCGACCTCACTCATCGGGGCGAGCAACGGCAGCGCGCCGTCGGCAGTCTGCACGGTTTCGTAGGCGATCGACGTGGTGCCCGACGCGAGCAGGGCGTCGGTGCACGGCTTGGACGCCGCGAGGTGCAAATAGGTGAAGAGCGTCTGACCCTTGCGCAGCCGTGAGTATTCGGCCTCGATCGGCTCCTTGACCTTCAGCAGCAGCTCCGCCTCCGCCCAAACCTGGTCGGCGCTGTTGACCAGCTGGGCGCCGGCCCCCTTGAAGTCGGCATCGGAGATCGCCGAACCCTCGCCTCCGCCGGACTGGATGATCACCTCGTGGCCACGGTGGACCAGCTCGGCTACGCCCGCAGGGGTGATGGCGATTCGATACTCGTTGTTCTTGATCTCGGTCGGGATTCCGACGCGCATGACGACTCCTAAAGTGTTGTTGGCTCCCTAGAATTGTGAAGAACCTGCGGTCTAATGGCAATCATTTCGAAGACTCTTCGCTAGAATTGCGCTATGCCAGAAGGATTCACAAAATCGGCCATGGCAGCGGCGCGGCCATCGAAGGATGTTCAGCGCGTCGAGATCGACGACGTCGACCGCCGCATCCTAACCGCCCTGCATGCCGATGCCCGGATGTCGAATAGCGCGCTCGCCGAGCTTGTCGGCGTCGCCCCGTCGACGTGTCACGGTCGGGTGCGGCGGCTGCAGGAGGCGGGAGTTATCCGCGGTTTCTACGCCGATATCGATCCCGCCGCGATCGGGCTGACGCTGCAGGCGATGATCTCGGTCAGCCTGCAATCCAATGCTCGCGGCAAGATCCGCAACTTCATTCAGCAGATCAGGCGCAAGCCCCAGGTAATGGATGTCTACTTCCTCGCCGGAGCCGACGACTTCATTCTTCACGTCGCCGCGCGTGACACCGACGACCTGCGGTCGTTCGTGGTGGAGAACCTCAATGCCGACGCCGACGTGGCAGGCACGCAGACCTCGCTCATCTTCGAACACCTGCGGGGCGCGTCGCCGCTCTAGGCTCCCACGGGAAGGGCATAGGTTGGCGGTGTGCTGCAGGGGCGGGCGGCGGAGCTGGGTGACATTCACGAAATGCGGAACCCATCCCAAGAGGTGGCTGTAACGAATGAAGGGCATCGGTGCACAGCAGTCAGGAACGCGCCATCAGCCTTCCTCGAAACGATTAGGAAGAACAATGAAGTCCTTCACCTTGCCGGTTATCGCCGCCGGAGCAATCGCCACTGCCGCTTTGGGATTGGCCGGCGCAGCCGGCGCTGCCCCCTCGGGCGCCGTCGACGCGTCTCAGGCCGTCGGCCAGCTGCGGGCCCGCGGCTTCGATGTGATCGTCAACAAGGTCGGCACGGCACCACTGGACCAATGTGTCGTCAGTGCGGTGCGGCCGGGTCAGACGTTCTCCCGGATGGATTCCGGTGCGCCCGGTGCGATGGACGACATCGTCACCACCGTCACGGCGATGACCGTGTACGTGGACGTGGCGTGCTGACCGAACCCACTTCGATCACCGGCCGCAAGGATGCGGGTGACCGCTCGCGGCCGGTTCAGGCGCTCTGTGAAAAGCTGTTCACCGGACCGAACCG
>CAVYPI010000042.1:0-28609 GCA_963770125.1 uncultured Actinomycetota bacterium
AAGGCACTGTACCTAATGCCGTTTGCGCAGGCGATCACCGCTGAATGGTTGGGCAGCAGCCTGCTGGGGCGCATCCAGGATGGCGAATCGCGGGCGTGGGCCCGAGCACAGCTATCCAGGACGAGCCTGCCTGCCGCCATGTCGGCCGTTGAGTCGGCAGTCGAGTTCACCTCGCATGAGTGGATCGCGGAGGTCGACGTGCCCACCGCTGTCGTTATCACCACGGCCGACCAGCTCGTGCCGCCAAGTCGACAGCGCCGGCTGGCCCGCGCCATCCCGCATGCTGCTGTGTTCGAGTTGATCGGCGACCACGCCGTCATTCTCAACGACCCGGCACGTTTCGCTCAGGTGCTGATCGCTGCGAGCCGATCTGTGACCGGGGCAATCGCCGGCCAAGCGGTCGGGGGTGAGCCGGCCTGAGCGCTGCCGCGGGAGTGCGCCCGGCCGACCGCGACGTAGCCCGCCCCGAGCGAGAACTCGTCGACCCGAAGATCGGTGAGGAACTCTTCCAGCCGAGCCCAGGGCCGGCCGAAGCCATCAAATGATCGAATGTAGGGTCGGTGTTGTGCCCGGATCATCGGGTTCATCATGACCATCCATTCCGGCGCGTACTTGCCGCCACCGGCTGCGACCCACGCCCCCGGACGTAGATGGTCGAACACGTTGGCCAGCGCGGCCGGCGACTGCAGGACATCGTGTACCGCGCAGAACAGGGCCGCGTCCGCCATAACGGGGATAGCCGCGGTTTCGACCGGGGCTTGCACGATGGTGATGTTGTCCCACCCGTGCCGCGCGATTCTGTCAGCGGATAGCGAAGCCATCTTCGGCGCCTGATCGATCCCGATGACCGCACCGGAGTTGCCCACCCGGTCTTGCAGACCTTCGAAGCACAGGCCGGTCCCGCAGCCCACATCGAGCACGACATCGCCGACTTGCAGCGGGAGTGCGTCGATGATCCGCAACCGGTCCTTCTGGAAGGCTCCCGTCCTGCGGTCGTAGAACTCGGCGTCGCACCCGTATGAACTCTCCACCGTCGCTAACACCACTCACCTCACTAAGGTCAATCGTCAGAAGTATCCGTTGAGGCCGTGGTGTAGCTGAACCCTGAGCGTCACAGCGAGCCGCTTTGCCTCGGTGAGATGGCCGGCATCAAAGAGATGCGAGACGAACTCCTCGGTCTGCTCGATGAGCAGCTGGGATTTCTGGACCGATCGCATCATCTTACCATGCCGCATACACCTCTCCCGGTTTCCCGGGAATTTTCCTTTCTATCTGGGCTTTTCGGCGTCCTTGCGTTGGAGGGTAGCCGAGCGGGTTGACGCTGCCTGGCTTGCCATGCAGCCTCGAATTCGTCGGGCGAACGCCCCACGAGTCCTTGTGGGATGCGGCGCGGTTTCTGCCATCCGTCGATGTAGCGGAACAGCGCCGCCTGCGCCTCAGCTCTGGCCGCGAAAGTGGTTGCCGGCCAGTAGATCAACTCGATCTTGAGGGTCGACGGTTCGTCGACCATGCTTGCCCGACTAAGTACGCTTGCATTGCCGTTGCCAACTGCAGCGCCGAAAGCCCAGCGAGGTTCACAGGTCAGCTCTGCCACAACCTCGACTCTCTGCCACAACTCGACCGTTTCAGCTTGAACCGTCCCGGGTTTGATGCCGGCTTCATGGTGGAGACATCGCCGGCTGGGACGTCTGGGCTTGAGCGTAGTAGGTGGCTTCGCACTTGTCGGGCGGGACGTAGATGCGTTGGCTATGCAGCAAAAATCCGATCACGTTTAGAAGGTTCTGCCGAGGTCATTGAGTCGGTCAGCGCGGTGGACCAAGGATAATATTCCCGAACAGTTGCGATGCTTCGGCGAGACGTTCCGTCGGGATCTCAAAGCCGTCCGGGCGCGGCGCTGACTTGTCACGACCCGCATAGCGGAACATGCCTTCGATTCCTGCTGGGGTATTAATCATCAGCAGATCAGCCTTACGGGAAGTGATGCGGTAGGCATGTGGAATATCCTTGGGTAAGTAGACGATTCCGCCCTCGGACAGCTCCATCTCCTGGTCATCGCACCAGACCAGAGCGGTGCCCTTGATCAGCATGAACACCTCATCCTCGCGCGTGTGCTTGTGGTAGGGCGGCGCTTCGCCCTCGCTGACATCGAAGCGTCCGATCATCAACTGGCCGTTAGTAGCTTTGCCGTCGAGCAGGATCGCCAGGGTGCCGCGATCGAGCCATTCCAGTTGTTGCTGCTGCTCTGGTTGCGCGAGATAGGCCATGCTCATAGTTGCTCTCTTTTCGGTGTTCGAGGTCGTCGTGCTTTGAGTCTGCGGTGTCGGGGACGACGACGCGCGGTACCCCACGATTACCTGATCTCGCCGTGAGCCGGTGATGCCGGGTTCATTGAGACGTCGCCCACCGGGACCTCAGGTGGTCAGCCTAGTAGGCGGCTTCGTATTCGGGCGGGACGTAGTCGAGTTTGCTGTGCAGGCGCGCGTTGTTGAACCAATCGACCCACCCCATCGTCGCGTATTCAACGTCGTCGATGGTGCGCAGCGGGCCGGTCAGAAAAGGGCTACCGCGACCGACGCATTCGGTCTTGAACAAGCCGATCGTCGTCTCGGCCAAGGCGTTATCGTAGGCGTCGCCAACGCTTCCGATGGATGCCGCAATGCCCTCCAGGACAAGGGTTTCCGCGAACGCAATAGATGTATATTGGGCGAATTCAATCGGCCCTCGCAACACCGGCTTGTTGTAGCGAGTGTAGGTGTTCGTTGAAGGCTTCGGCGGGAGTGCGCCAGCCGAGGTGCGGGGTCGGGTGTTGAGGGTGTGGGCGATGGCTGCGATGTCTTCGGCGTTCCACCCCCGATTGGTGCGCTCACTGGCGAGAATCGGGGGTAAACCGCACGATTGCGACGCGGATCGTCTATTCCCGGACGCAGGTTGCGTCGACGTGGATGGAGATCCGGTTGACCGCCAAGGTGGTTGACAGCTACGCAACGCGATGTCTGCAGCAGTTGGATGGGCGTCATCGGTCCCCGGTGATGGTAGTCATGGCGCAGGTAGTGACTGCGGCCGCAGGGGTGATCCGGGTATTCACCGCGTTGGTCAGGTCGCCGTTCGACGGCGGGGATGCGCCACGCCTCCCGCGGAACCGTGATTCCGAGCCACCATCTTCACGATTCCATTCACGGTGACGGCGCCCGATTGCGAGCGTGAGGTGAAGGGCCGCTCCTCTCAGTAGTCGGCTGTCCGGTAGGGGCGGAAGAAGTTTCGGAGTTCTTCGGCGTAGATCTCGGGCTCCTCGAACGGCGCGAAGTGGCCGCCGCGTCGAGGTTCGCTGACCCGTACGACGTTGGCGGTGCGGTGCAACCACGACCGCGGCGGGGGGACGATGTCTGCGGGGAAAAGTGAGAATCCCGAGGGAACTTCGACCCGGCGTGCAAGCTGTGTGTGAGGTATCGCGGCGTTCGCGCGGTACATGCGCATGGAGGAGCCGATGGTCTCGGTGAGCCAGTAGAGCATCACGTTGGTGAGGATTTCGTCCTTGGTGAAGCTGCGCGCGATATCGCCGTCGCAGTCGCTCCACGCCCGGAGCTTCTCGACGATCCATGCGGCCAGGCCGCTGGGTGAGTCGTTGAGACCGACGGCGGCGGTTTGGGGTTTGGTGCGGTGTATGGCGGCGTAGGCGCCCTCGGTCGAGCCCCACGAAGCGACCGCTTCAAGCCAGGTGCGCTCTTCGGGTACGAGATCGTCGGGGTCACCTGTGAATACGGTCACGCCAGCGTCGGTGCGGTGTACCGCTGCGACTCGGTCGGGGTAGTCGAGACCGAGGTAGCGGCACACGCCGCTGCCGATGTCACCACCGGCCGCACCGAAGCGCGAGTAACCGAGGACGCTCATGAGTTGAGCCCACAGCGCTGCTACCGCAACGGAGTTCAGTGGTGCGCCGGTGGGTCGCTGGGAGTACCCGAACCCCGGCATGTCCGGCACGACGATGTCGAAGGCGTCGGCTGGGTCGGCACCGTGTGCGCCGGGGTCGGTCAGCAGCGAGATGACCTTGGTGTAGCGCCAGAACGAGTCCGGCCAGCCGTGGGCGAGGAGCAGGGGCAGCACCGGCCCAACCGGCGCGGCAGCCCGGACGTGGACGAAATGGATCCCGAGCCCGCCGAGTGCGGTGCGGAAGCGCGGCAGCCGGGCCAGTGCCGCCTCTTGCGATGGCCAGTCGAATTCCTCGGTCCAGTACGCGACCAGTTCACGCAGATAGGAGAGATCGGTCCCGAGGGACCATCCGGCGTCCTCGGGCGTGTCGGGCCAGCGGGTCGTGCGCAACCGCGCGCGAAGATCGTCCCATTGTGCGGCCGGGGTCCGCGGGGTGAACGGCTCGGGGGTTGCTTTCGCTGCAGACATGAAACGCACGGTACCGCCGGCCAGACATAGGCAGGAGCCGCAGGCGCACGTTGGTCACGACGGATGCAAAGTTTTTCCGGCGCTATGCGTGCCTAACGATGTCACCCGTGACTGCCGTGAAAGACAGTGAGAAGCTCTCTCGGAAGGTGGGGATCGCGAACGTCGTTGACGATTCGATTGATGAGGCCGCCGGACTGCTCCGGGTGCAGAACCGTCGGGAATCGCTCGAGGAGTTGAGCCGTCTCATCGACCCGCCGATGGCCAAAGATGCTGTGGTCGGCCGCATCCGGCGGCTGATCTCGATGACCGATAGCACGGCCCACCAGCGACGGCATCCCCGACACCGCGTCGTCCTCGCCTCCAAAGCGCCGGTCGACGATCTGTTCGATGAAGACGTTTTCCCGAGTTCGGCATGAGTGTTCACCAGTTTCGACGACGGTTTACCCAACTCGTCGAGTTTTACGAACGAGCGAATCTCGACCACGCCGATCGTCGACTGGTGGAGGGCGCCCGACACTATCTCCGATACTGCGAGCGGACGAAGCGTAGGGCCGAGTTGTGCACGGATTTGTGAACGAAACGCGGCGGAACTGTCCAAACGCCGTGAGACCTGACGCGACGGCTTGGACCCGCCAGTTCATGGATAATGGTAATTATGCACGAATTACGTTGGCCACAAGGCGATCCTGGTTCCGGGTTGGCTAATTCGCTACCTTGCCGTGCAACGTGCAGACTATCCTTCAAATGCCTTCGTAAATCTATTGCGACTCAGCAATATTAACCGTATTGGTCTGCGATAGATTAGACCGGCCACCATGACGAATTGCGCTCCGACGGCGAGCCGCGATTGCTGTCGAGGTGGTCGGACTCTCGACGGGGTAGTCCGGAGCGGGTGTAGGGCTTATCGCTGGCAGAACAGCGCGGGTGAGGCGTACGAGAGCATCGGCGTTGACCGCAACCATGTGATGCCGGCCCTCGGGATCAGCTGCTCCGACAGAGGGCCGTGCGAACCGTCACCGTGACGAAAAGGTTCTGCTAACTGCAAAGCGTAGACGCGCCGACATGAACAGCAGGCGTAGCCCTCGCACGAGCAAGTCGGGTAGTTCTGAAGAAATGACACGAATTTGAGACTGAACCCAGATGACATCTTGTGAGTCACTGCGCATCGCTGCAGGTTCAGGGGATCGTGATATGACACGGAAAATGGGAACAAGGGTGACGTCGACGGCGGTGGGCACTCCGTGTGTCCATTCGCGGTCCATCAGCACCGTGAACAGGTGGCGGTGCAGGTCGTCCATGGCGTCGTCGTGGTGGCGCAGCTGCGCGGCCTTGTGCGGATCACCTTCGAGGATAACGCTTTTCGTGGTGTCGCCGATTGATGGCGATGCGTCCCATCTCGGCGAAATAGCCGTTGACGTCCTCGGGCAGCGCGTGGGCCGGGTGACGCCGACGGGCGACCGTAGCGACATGCAATGCCAGAGCGCCCATACGTTCGACGTCGGCGACGTTCTTAATTGCGCCGACCACGGCGCGCAGCTCGCCAGCCACCGGTGCTTGCAGGGCCAGCAAGGTGAACATGGTCGTCGCAGTCGAGCAACCCGAAGGCACGCTTCTACCCGAACTCGTGCAGTGGCTTGCTAGCGCTGCACTCGACGAACCAATCGGCACGATCGGCGCAGCCGCCCAGCGCGAGACCGCGGCGATGGTGACCGCCCTCAATCTCTATAATCCCGCCCGTAGCTGTGCAAGGTGCCGTACGTTGTCGACCCGCGACCACTGACCGAGCCAGGGGACCTGGGCCGGCCAGCAGCACGCTGAGCCCCAGCAGCGCCACCGCGCCGAACGCGATCCCGAAGAGGAACGATTTGCCAACGAATGACAATCATTCGACGCGTGGTTTCTGCCGCTAGACCTACAGTAAACACCTTTTTCGAAACGTTGTCAACAGAGTTGACTAACACCGTTGACACCATTTTAGGTAAGTCGAGCGAGGGGGTAGGACAAATCTCTGCCGGCGATCCTCTTGCCGCCGGCCGCACGACACCGCCAGCAAGCTCATTTTTCACCGCCACGGTGAACTGATCACGCGACCCATCCCCGGGTCGGGCGGAAGGACTCCGAACGCAACTGCATCTCCAACATCCACCCGCCTGGCGGGCTGGGCTACGGCTCGGCAGCTCAGAAGCTCGTCCTGCTCATGACCGAGGCGCGCCGGCTGGGGATCACCGGAGTGCAGCTCAAGGACGACATCCCCGCGCTCGCCGAGGTCTGACCCACCCCGCCCTTCAGCGATCGCCACAGC
The DNA here is from genome assembly GCA_963770125.1 of uncultured Actinomycetota bacterium. Taxonomy (GTDB): domain Bacteria; phylum Actinomycetota; class Actinomycetes; order Mycobacteriales; family Mycobacteriaceae; genus Mycobacterium. The sequence goes on from CAVYPI010000042.1 coordinate 6,698, forward strand.
CAACTCCCGTTTCCGGGGCCAGTCCGATCGCTCGAAACACGCAATCACCATCAATAGATCGACCACCGCATCGGAGAGCAACGCGGCCCCGTGAACGCTTCCTCACGACGGTCGAATCGAGGGGGATCCCCGAAGCCGAGCCTGCCGCATCACCAACGACGCTCATGAGAGCACGAAGAGCATCGGTGTCCCCGGGAGCCGGTGTCGGGAGGGCGAGGCATGCGTGACGGCGCCGCGCGCGAATGCATCATGGGCGTCGCATTCGGCCCGGCCCATCGAACGCGCGATCGCAACGCCGGCGCGCCTGTCGTGAGCGCCACGATTCGGTGCCAGCCCGTCGTTGCGGAGACGGCTTGGCCGCCCAGCACCGGGCCGACGCTGCGATAACACTCGCGCAACCGGACCAACCCTAATGCCGTTCGACTAGCAACTAGCCTGGCGCTGATGGTATATGCAGTCGGCTCGGTCGTGGAGTCGTTGCCGCTAAGCGGGCATCTGCACAGGATCGTGTTGCAGGTACCGGAAATGAGCCGACTTTCGCTGCCGACTGCTGGGGACAGCGCGATCGGGATCTACTTTCCGACCGTGAATGACGGGACGCCACCACCTCCGATGGAATGCCGAAGCGGCGTTTGGGGATACTACGGCGGCGACTTGGCGCCGCCGTAGTACCTACACGGTCCGTGATAGTGATCCACCAATCGACCGCATCACAATCGATTTCGTGCTTCATGGGCGCGGAATTGGCACCGAGTGGGCTCAGCACGCCACACGCAACGACCAGCTCGTGCTGGCACACGCCAACTCCTGGTATCGGCCGGAAACAATAACTGATTGGCAGTTGCTGGTGGCGGACCTCGCCGGACTGCCGGCGCTGGCGCGGATCATCGAAGCACTGTCCGCCGACGTTCGGGCTGTCGCGGTCGTGGAGGTTCTCGATGACGGTGACATCGGCTATCTCCCCGGTCAGTCAAACGTTTCTCTCATCGCATCCGTCGGCACGGGAAACGGTGTCACTGACAGCGCATTGGCGCGAATGGTGGCAGAGCAGAGACTCCCGGAGGGCCGAGGCTACTGTTGGTTCGGGGGCGAGGCCGAGCCAGGCGCGGGCTATCCGCAAGCTTTTTCGCGGCGAAATGGGCTGGGAACCCGACCAATTGGACGTCATGGGCTACTGGCGCTGTGACTCCGAGACGTGGAATCGACGGTTTGACCGGATCGGGTCGCGGCTGTTCGGGATCTACGAGAAGGCTCTTGCCGAGGGTAAGAGCGTGAAACTTGCTTCGGAAGAGTTCGATACGGCACTGGAACGAGGTGGCCTCTAGCGTGCGCAGGCCGGCCAGATCTTCGTCGGGGATCTGCACGCCGTACTTGTCCTCGGTTTGCACCGCGATCTCCACCATCGACAGCGAGTCGATGTCCAGGTCGTCGACGAACGACGTCTCGGGGGTGACCTCGGACGGGTCGATACCGGTCACCTCCTCGCCGGACAGCCTACGGGCGAGCTCGGGCAGCGAAATTGCCCCAACCGTTGTCACGAGCCACACCACAACCGTTGCGGCTACCCAGGATGCAATGCCGCGGATGGTGAGCCCGTGAGTAATACCGAGGCGAGACTCAACGCGACGATGTTTAAGGCCAGGCCGGTGCCCCCAAAGGAGCAGCGACGCATACCCATGGGGCAATTTCAAGATCAGCAGCGACAGGATCGCCTGCGCCACCGAGAACACCACGACGGCGACGATGAACCCCGACAACGACAACGAAACACCGGGAACAACCCACGCCACCACCAGTAGTCCGGTCGCCACGATCCCAGAAGCACAACAGCCGACCCGCGTCACCATGGACACGTCGGAGTTCTACGCGCCGGAATTGCAATGTGAATCTGGACGACCGGCGCTGGGATCGTCCAGACCAAGATTGCGAACTCCAGCAAGTGCCGGGCATCCCTCGCAATCTTCAAGTGGACGATACAGTCCTGTCCGGATTTAGGTTGCGACGTCCGGATTTAGCTTGCGACGGATCTTGCGACGTCCGGATTTTGGTTGCGGGTCGCTATCGGGGTTCGGACCGCTCGCGGCGAACAATGTTGACCTGACCGCGAACCTGCGGTGGCTGGCCGGGTACCGGCATCCCCGCCATGACCTGCCATACGTCCGCGAGGTGCTGCGGCGGGTGTTCGTGACGCCGACACCGCTGATGGCAGTTCACCCTTACCGACGTGGTGGCCGACAACGTCAGCGCGGGTGGCTTCTACCTGGGCCCGGTCACCCGCCGGCCCAGCGAGCTGGAGGATCTGGGGTTAATCGGTTGCGTCGTGCGGGTCGCCGGGGAGGTCGTGATGACGGCGGCCGGCGCTGCGGTGATGGGTCCACCCGGCCGCGTCGGTGGCGTGGCTGGCCAACTAGCTCGCCGCCGAGGAGGAGGGCTTGCGGGCCGGGCAGCTGGTGTTCTCCGGCGGGGTAACCGCTCCGGTGCCCGTGGTGGCCGGCGGCAGTGTCACATTCCAGTTCGGTGGCCTGGGGTCGATCGAAGTGGCCGGCGCCTGACGTTTGGGAAGAGCGGCAGTCCCGACGGTATCGACTGAGTTTCGGCATCCCACTGGAGGTTTGCAGGTCATCCAGGCGGGGTGATGGGGTGGTTGCTGTGGTGGGCGCGTCCGGCGTGTAGCTGCAGGGCGCTGGTGACCAGCGGGAAGTGGCTGAACGCTTGGGGGGTGTTGCCGAGTTGCCGCCCGGTGTGGGGGTCCCATTCTTCGCTGAGCAGTCCGACGTCGTTGCGCAGAGCAAGCAGTCGTTCGAATAGTTGGGTGGCTTCGGTTTGTTGGCCGGCGAGGTGTAGTGCGTCGACGAGCCAGAAGGAGCAGGCGAGAAACAGACCTTCCCCACCGGGCAGTCCGTCGTCGGAGGTGCTGGTCTCGTACCGTTTGACGAACCCGCCTTCGGTGAGTTCGTTCTGGATGGCCGCGATGGTGCCCAGCACCCGAGAGTCATCTGGCGGCAGGAAGCCGACGCGGGGGATCATGAGCAGGGCGGCGTCTAGGCCGGGTGCGTCATAGGACTGGGTGAAGGTGTTGCGGTCGGGGTTGTAGCCGTGGGCTAGGACGTCGGCGTGAATGGTGTCGCCGAGGGCCTCCCACCGGTCGGCTGGCCCGTACAGGTGATGGGCGCGGACCGCGGTGGCCATCCGGTCGGCGGCGACCCAGGCCAGCACTTTGGAGTGGGTGAAGTGCCGGCGGGGCCCGCGCATCTCCCAGAGCCCGTTGTCGGGCTGGTCCCAGGTGCCTTCCAGATGGTTCATCAGCGCGACTTGCATGTCCCAGGCGTCGTCGTGGGTGCTGATGCCGGCGTTGCGGGCCAGGGCCAGGCTGTCGAGGATCTCGCCCCACACGTCGAGTTGCAGCTGGTCAGAGGCCGCGTTGCCGGTTCGCACGGGTCTGGAGTTCTCGTAGCCGGCCAGCCAGGGCAGTTCGGCTTCGGGGATGCGGCGGGTGCCGTCCAGGGCGTACATGATCTGCAGCTCGGCCGGGTCGCCGGCGACGGCGCGCAGCAACCATTCCCGCCACGCTTTGGCCTCGGCGAGATAGCCGGCGGAGATCAGTGCTTGCAGGGTGTAGGTGGAGTCGCGTAGCCAGCAGTAGCGGTAGTCCCAGTTGCGGGTGCCGCCGATCAGCTCAGGCAGCGACGTGGTGGCGGCCGCGACGATCCCGCCGGTGGGGTGGTAGGTCAGGGCCTTCAATGTCAGCAGCGACCGTTTGATGGCGTCCCGGTACGGCCCGTGCACCGGGTTGCCGCGCTGTGCCCAGTCGGTCCAGAACCTCAGGGTGTCGCGCAAGGCGTGCTCGGCGTCGACCGGCTTCGGCGGCGATTCGTGGCTGGGGTTCCAGGTGAGCACGAACGGCACCCGGTCCCCGGCCCGGACGGTGAAATCCGAGACGGTGCTCATCTCCTTGCCCCTGGTGGGTGCCGGAGTGCGCAGCCGGACCCGATCGGGCCCGGCAATAGCCTCCACCATGTCGTCGTGGTGGCGAACCCAGGGCACCACCAGCCCATAGTCAAACCGTAGCCTGAGCTCTGAGCGCATCACGACGCTGCCATGGACGCCTTCGACGATCCGCACCACGTCCGGGGCGTGACCGCGCGGCGGCATGAAGTCGATGACTCGCACCGTTCCATCACCGCTGACCCATTCGGTCTGTAGCACCAGGGTGTCCTTGACGTAGCGCCGTCGAGTGCAGACCCCGCCCGCGGCCGGCGCCACGATCCAATGCCCGGCATCCGGGGTGTCTAACAGGGCCGCGAAACAGGCGGGCGAATCGAACTTGGGCAGGCAAAGCCAGTCGATCGAGCCGGCGGTACTGACGAGAGCGGCCGTTTGCAGGTCGCCGAGCAGGGCGTAGTCCTCTATCCGGGCCATGGCCCCGATCATGTCAGGCTGGCGATGCCTTCAAGTTGCGGTGACATCAGGCCGCGCGAGCCACGACTTGGCCGATGCCGCTGGGCGACAAACCGTCCCACGGCGCCAGGGAACTCACGAACAAGGTGCGGCAGCCCCCGTTGCGGCGACCGCACGACAGTAGACGGCGATCGCCTCGACCACGTCGACCGGTAGCGACAGAAACTCACGGCGGTGGCCCTTGCCGGTCACCACCAACTCTCCGGTGCGCCAGTTGATGTCGTCGACCGACAGGGCCGCCACCTCGCCACGGCGCGACCCCAGCCGCGCCAGCACCGTCAGGATCGCGACGTCGCGACGTCCGGTGCCGGTCCGGCGATCACAACCCTGCAACATCCGCGCGAGCTCATCCACGGCGACCGCGCGCACCACACCGCGGTACGCCAACCCGAAGCGAGTTTGGCGGGGGGTGCGTTGCAGGACGTCGGCGACACCTTCGTCGACACCCCCACCCTGCTGGCCACAGCGATGTCGTCACCACCCCCAAACTCACCACCTGATCGATGCCGCTGCCCTGCGCGCCATGAAACCCAGCGCATACCTGATCAACACCGCCCGCGGTGGCGTCGTCGACGAAACCGCGTCGATCGCAGCACTTCGCACCGGCCAGATCCGCGGCGCCGCCCTGGACGTGTTCGAGGTGAACCCGATCTCAACCCAGCGCTGCTCGACGTCGCTGGCCTCGTCCTCACTCCCCACAGGGCCAGCCCGGCGAAGCCACCCGCGACGCCATGGGCATCCTCGCCCTGGACCAACGCGGCCGCCGTCCTCGCCGGCAAGCCACCACTGACCCCGGTCCGCTGACGCCTCGGTTATGCATTCACATCGTCAAGACAGCGGTTCACCTCAACGAAAAGTCTGGAGGGCCTTTAAGCGGTAGAGATAGATTTGTTTTCCCGGTTGGCCGGTGGAGAGCTCGACTCCACCGATGTCGGCGCTGATGAGCTGGTTTTTGGGATGGCAAACGTATTCGTTTCGCGCACAGTGCTTTTCGATGGCTTCTTCGCCGATGCCGCATCGGCGGGCATCCGGCAGGCGGCGCCTCACTCCGGCTAGCCGCTTCCAGTCCCTCGATTGACGCCCGAAGAAGTCATCTGCGCCACCGCGACCCAATCCTTGTATCGCGCACGGGTATTAGTGCGGCTCACCGCCTATTTTGGAGGTCTTGTGGCTGAGCCGATGCCCAATACGTGGCCAATAGGTCCCGATTCGGCTCGAACCGGTGGATGATCCTAGCCGTAGCCACGTCCACACAAACCGCGATGGCACCGCCCACCTGACGCGCCGCCGGGATTACCGCGTGTCCGAACTGGTTGAGGACATCCGCGCGCTTCACCGGACCCGGACGGCGCACGGTTCCCGAAGGGGCGCTGATCCACGCCAGCGTCCAAGAATGGCTGCGCGCCGAAAGGTAGCAAGATGGCGGATCACACACCGGAAATGCGTCGGGCGCGCTCTACCGGTTGCCCTGGCCCACGGGGACGACGGTTGGCTCGGCGGTCTTGGCCGCAGCCGCCCGGTGAGCCGCGACCATCGTCGCGGTGGCGCCCACGCTAGACGCCAAGTCCCAACTATCGCTGTCTATCCGCGCCATGTTCACCCCCTCAACCACGCCCAAGCTTCGGGGGTGTGGCAATTTCGTGCAGACCTGCCATGTCGGCCGAGGGCCTGCTGCGGTTCAGCCGGCGCGGGGTCAGCATCTGCTCTTCGACCGCATTCACGCGATCGGCGCCGAGCACTCGGCCGGCTGTCGAGGCACTCCCGACGAGTTCCACATTCGGAGCGCCTGACGCGCCGACGTGAGCTGGTGCAACGCTTCTCGGAGGCGGCGGGCAATCAACGCCAAACCGAAATACCAAACGCGATAGTGCGTGGCTAACCCGTGCGCACAAATTCTTTCACCCCAGAGGGACAAGAGCACTGAAAATGAGGGCAAGGGCGTGATCGATGCGAGCGGCGAGGAGCGGGTGCACCCCGTGGGGCACGACTGGGGTGCCACGGTGGCGTGGGGTGTCGCGGCAGAGATAGTCGCGGCAGAGATAGCCGTCCCCACCGGCCACAAAATTCCGCCGCACTACCGTCGGGTGCGCACCGACACCATCGACGCCGCCGGCGTCATCACCCTCCGCTACAACAGCACGGTCCGTTGTCGTTGGATGTCGGTCAAGGACGGCGTTTACTGGAGGTCTAGCGCCAGAATCGCAGCCCGCAGTCGCGGTCTGTGATCACAGAAATGATGGAATCCGCGATGAGCGTCGGTGGATCGTACACACGACCGAGGCCGCACGAATCGGAGCCAAGAAAGGAGCGTCGCGATGACGCCACGACAGCATCGATCCGACGTCGGTCGACACCAGACCCCGCCCGAACACACGCCGCGGTTGCGCTTGAAAGCCAAGGCGCCCCAGACTGGGTATGTCGATGGGGCGTGGTGGCCGCGCAGTGATGACCTGACCACTGAGCTTCCAGATCTGCTCGCGGTGCTCTCGGTGCGGCTCGGGCCCATTGACCGCGTGCTGTACAAGCTCAGCGACTGGGCGAAAGCACCGGCCAAACTGACCACGGGCGGACGAGCGGTCAAACTCGACGGGTACCGACTCCAGCCGCCGAACACCGTCGAAGTCCTCGGACGCAACCGCAACAGGATCGTTGTGCTGGTAGTCCCGCCCCACACCGACCCCGACCACGCACACGCCAGCATGATGGCCGCGGCGGGCCCGGGCAACGACTCGACCGTCGGCGGTCTCCTCATCGCCGGCGAGCCAGACAGCGAAACCCGCATCCAGACAGCTGCCGCGCAACAGCGCTGGGATTCAGAAGGCGGAGCCGAGCGATAGCTCGTCACCGCCGACGACGGCGCGAGCAACGTGACCCCCGTCTGGCGGCCCACTTCGAGCACCGCCGGTAATTCGACCCTAGGAGCAGACGACTGTGACGTTCAACGACCCTAATATTCAAAGCATTCAACGATTTCGGTATTGACGAGATGCCTGTGCAGGCAGATATTTCTCGGCGCATGCTCCGGCGACTCGAGGACATCGATAATTCGACGACCGCCGGCCCTGCCAGCCCAGCCGCGCGCGCAGCCCTGGCAACCAGCGTCGTCGCACATGCCGTGGTTGAACTCGAGACCCAACTCATAGAACTGAAAAGACAACTGGGGCAACATAGTCCAACAAACACCCGGTAGGAGACATGTGGACGAAATCCTGGCTAGGGCTGGCTAGGGCAGGGATTTTCCACCCAGTCGAGCCCGACGTCGCGTCTGCGTTAACCTTACGAAAGCACAAGGTCGTCTTCCCACGCCTCACACACTTTTCGCCGAGAGCGACACGGGCTGGGTCATCGTCCCGCGGGCTGGGCGGCCGCGCCCCTAGGATCCTGGGACTGACGTGGGCCGGCGCGCTGGGCGGGTGGGCGATGCGGCTGGTCACATTTCAACGACAGCTGCGGTCAAGATGCCATTCGGCTCGTCGCGGCTGTGTCGTCGGAGCGCGTGGCTGACCAACTGGTGAACCCCGGCTGAGCCCCGGTCACGAGACCATCGCCACAACGATGGGTGTCACGCTCAGCCAGAGTCGGGCCAAGGAACCGATCCGGAAGCGCCAGCGTGAAAATGGTGCGCAGGGTGAGCAGGTACTGGCGGGCTAGCGCACCGGTCGTGTACGGCAGGTCATAGGTGGTGCACACCGCCTGAACCCGTGCGGCGATCTGCGCGTAGCGGTTACTCGGAAGATCAGGGAAAAGGTGGTGTTCGATCTGGTAGCACAGGTTGCCGCTGAGGAACGCCAACACCGGCCCGGCGCGAAAGTTCGCGGTACCCAGCATTTGTCGCAGATACCGTTCGGGCTTCGTCTCACCCTCGAGCGCGGCGGGGGTGAACTTCTCCGCGCCGTCCGGAAATTGCACACAGCAGATCACCAGATACGCCCACACATTGCGCAGCAGGTTGGCGACCACGTTCGCCGTGAGCGTGCGGCGCCGTCGGCGAAGGCTCAGCGCGGGAAAGAACAGATAGTCCTTGCCGACCTGCCGGGCAAACTTGCGGATCAGGCCTCTGGTCTGGGCGGTTTTCTCGGCGTCTGTCGCTGCCCGATGATGCGCCAGTGCAAGCCCTGCAATGCGATGCCCCATTCGAATATGATGGCCAACACCATGTTTCGCAAAGGCTGCAGCAGGTTACTGAGCCGCCATTGCTGGTCGCGGGTGACCCGCAGCACACCGTATCCGAGGTCGTCGTCCATCCCGATGACGTTGGTGAACACGTGGTGGCGCTAGTTGTGGGAATACCGCCACTGCGAGGAGACACCGGCCATGTCCCACTCCCAGGTGCTGGAATGGATTTCCGGGTCGTTCATCCAATCCCATTGACCGTGGCAGATGTTATGGCCGAGTTCCATGTTCTCGATGCTCTTGGCCACGGCGAGCGCGGTGGTTCCGAGCACCCAGCCGGCCTTGCTGCGGCTGCCGGCGATGACCAGCCGCCCGGCGACGTCGAGGCATCGCTGAAACGCGATAGCCCGCCGGATGTATGCCCTGTCATTTTCACCGCGCGAATCCTCGATGTCGCGGCGGATCGCCTCCAACTCGCATCCGAGCGCCTCGAGGTCCGCATCGCTGAGATGGGCGTATTCGGCTACGTCTGCTATTGCCATCGACGTCGCACCGACATTCAGGCGACGTGGCGTGCCGCATTCGCGGGCCGACGGACATCTTCGTGGGGATTCGACTGCGCCAACATCGTGGTCACGTCCGTTCTTGGTGGTCGTCTCTAGTCGGTTGGGTATCGGTGGTGGGTGAGGGTTGCGGTCAGGCCGGGGAGCAGCACATCGAGGCCGCGGTCGAGTTCGGCGGCGCCGTCGTAGGAGGCGAGGGCGGGGGCCAGTGCACGTAGTAGGGGGAATTCGGTGATCGCCAGGCGGTGCAGACCGAGCCGCAGCACATGGTCGGTTTCCTCGGGCCGCTCGATGACGCTGCCACCTCCGCCGAGTTCAGCGACGACGACGCCCTACATATCTACCGGCTGCTGTTGGACTTCTTGTACGGCCATATCCTCAACGAGTTGCGCATCGCCTCGGTCATGAGATGGGGTCGCCGGGGCGACAAGCAGGACGGCATTGACCTCAAGGGCAAATGGACTGATGGAAGGTCTGCCGTCTGGCAGTGCAACGGTATACAACCCTTTCGCCAGCAGATGTGAAGAAGGCGGTCTTGGACTGCACCGTCGACGCCGACGAGTTCTACCTGGTTTTCTCCGCGGTGGCTTCGGCTGATGCTCGAAAGGAGATCGAGAAACACCCGGGCTGCGACATACTAGACAAGCGCGGGGCTCGGTCAACTACTAGCCGACCTGCCTCTGCATCTAGCCGACCTGCCTCTGCATCGTCGCCGGGAGATCCTGGTGACGACCGACACATTTTTGTCGTCCCCGATGGCAGGAGAGGAAGCCATGACTGTTTACGCACGACCGGGTGCTGAGGGTTCGTTGATGTCCTTTCAGCCCAGGTATGACAACTACATCGGCGGCGAGTGGGTGGCGCCCGTGCAGGGCCGCTACTTCGAGAACGCGACGCCCGGTAACCGGCGAGGTGTTCTGCGAGGTCGCCCGCTCCGATGAGGCCGATATCGAACGCGCCCTGGATGCGGCCCACGCGGCGGCACCCGCGTGGGGTAAGACCGCCGCCGGCCGAGCGCGCGGTGATCCTCAACAAGATCGCCGACCGGATCGAAGAGAACCTCGAGTCGATCGCCGTGGCCGCATCCTGGGACAACGGTAAGCCGGTGCGGGAAACGCTCAATGCCGATATCCCGTTGGTGGTGGATCACTTCCGGTACTTCGCCGGGGCGATCCGTGCCCAGGAGGGCTCGCTGTCGCAGATCGACGAGGACACCGTGGCCTATCACTTCCACGAGCCGTTGGGTGTGGTGGGGCTGATCATCCCGTGGAACTTCCCGATCCTGATGGCCGTCTGGAAGCTCGCCCCAGCGCTGGCGGCCGGCAACGCGGTGGTCCTCAAGCCGGCCGAGCAGACCCCGGCCTCGATCCTGTATTTGATGTCGCTCATCGGTGATCTGCTGCCGGAGGGCGTGCTCAACGTGGTCAACGGGTTCGGCGTGGAGGCGGGCAAGCCGTTGGCGTCCAGCAACCGGATCGCCAAGATCGCGTTCACCGGGGAGACCACCACCGGGCGGCTGATCATGCAGTACGCGTCGCAGAACCTGATCCCGGTGACGTTGGAGCTGGGCGGCAAGAGCCCGAACATCTTCTTCTCCGATGTGTTGGCCGCCCACGACGACTATCAAGACAAGGCGCTGGAGGGGTTCACGATGTTCGCCCTCAACCAGGGCGAGGTGTGCACCTGCCCGTCGCGCAGCTTGGTCGAGGCCGACATCTTCGACGAGTTCCTGGAGTTGGCGGCGATCCGCACCAAGGCGGTGCGGCAGGGTGATCCGCTGGACACCGAGACCATGATCGGCGCCCAGGCCTCCAACGACCAACTCGAGAAGATCCTGTCCTACATCGAGATCGGCAAGAGCGAGGGAGCCAAGCTGATCACCGGCGGGGAGCGCGCCGAACTGGGTGGCGACCTGTCCGGTGGCTTCTACATGCAGCCCACGATCTTCCAGGGCAACAACAAGATGCGGATCTTCCAGGAGGAGATCTTCGGCCCGGTGGTGTCGGTGACGTCGTTCCGCGACTACGACGACGCCATCTCGATCGCCAACGACACCCTCTACGGGCTGGGTGCCGGGGTGTGGAGCCGCGACGGCAATACCGCCTACCGGGCCGGGCGTGATATCCAGGCCGGTCGGGTGTGGACCAACTGCTACCACGCCTACCCCGCGCACGCGGCGTTCGGCGGCTACAAGCAGTCGGGCATCGGCCGCGAGAACCACAAGATGATGCTCGACCACTACCAGCAGACCAAGAACCTGCTCGTCTCCTACAGCGATAAGGCCCAAGGGTTCTTCTGAGCACCGCCCAGTAACCCGGTCCCTCAACCACATTCACGATTGGAAAGAAGCCATCACACACACCCTGGATTCGACCACCACACGGGACACCACGACCCATGTGTGAACCCGCCAGCACCGCAAGGGCTTTCGGATAGGCGGCGGAGCCGTCAACGCCGAGGGCCCGCAATGTTGAACGGGCGGTCGGGTGGTCCGATAGTGATGTGATCACGCTGACGACGGTGCGGTCTTTGAGGAAGGACAACGTGCGGAGTGCTGAAGTGGTAGAGCAGCGCCCCGAACGGTTCCGGCCGAAGCGCCACCTGCGGGTGCAGCCGCCACGCGGCGTCGAGGTCGAACGCCCTTGTTGCCGACATGGCCTAATACACCCCGCACATGCCGTCGATGAAGATCTCTTCCACCAAGGTCTCTTCGACGAGCTGTTCTGCGGCTGACCCTGTTTGGTCTGCGTGCGGTCGGACATCGGAACCTCCGTGACGTGTGACGGGCGTGATGCCCGTCACCAAGGTATGGCACCGGGTGTAACAATTGAACTCGCCGACTGGACAGTTACCTACCCATCCGGACGGGCCGTTGATCGCCCCCGAATGGGGCGCGCGCTGACCCGTGGTCACAAATAGCGTTATCACGAGCCACTCTCACCAAAGGATCACGATCATGGTCGACCCATTCGCCCCAGCGGAGGCGGGCTCATTCAGTGCTTCCGGGGTGCGGGTGCGCCGTCGCGTCGGATCCCACCGCGCTCACCGGCACCGGCACTCGGTGTGCACACCGCGGTTCTGCACACGCCGACACGGAGGTGTGCTCGACGTCGTGCACGACCTGCGTCCCGAGGAGCTTTCCGACGAGCTCGCGGTCCTGCTCGCGGAGGAACTCGACGACATCGGCGTGCTCAACGGCCAACCCGAGTTCGAGCTCGTTTTCACCGGCATCGTGCGCTCCACCGTGGACGGCATCATGCCGGCATGGCTGCGGTTCTACCGCAACTCGCTCGACCGGCTCGAGGACGGGGTCGCCGCGTTTGCCCCGGTGCACGAGCATGCCGCGTCGCTCCTCGTCGGTTCCCGGCTCGTCGACCTCGGGTCCTGCTTCGGGTTCTTACCGCTACGGCTGGCCGCTCGCGGGATGGACGTGGTGGCAACCGATTTGAGCGCACCCACCATGGAGCTGCTGGCCCGTGTCAGCCGAACGCTGCGCCGGCCCGTGCAGACGATCTGCTGCGACGCGGCCAGCGTCCCCCTTCCGGATCGCGACGCCGATACCGTCACCGCCGTGCACCTGCTGGAGCACCTGACCCCGGCCATGGCCGGAGATGTGATCGACGAGGCAGTGCGGCTCGCGCGCCGCCGCGTGGTGGTCGCTGTCCCGTTCGAGGACGAACCGCGTGCGTGCTACGGGCACATCCAGCGGTTCGATACCGCCGCCCTGCGCACCCTGGCCGCCCAGGTTCAGCGAAGACACCCGGACGTGCGCGCGGGAGTGCACGACTATCACGGCGGCTGGCTGATTCTGGACCGCTAACTTTCGATCGTCGCCGAAATGGAATTCCCGGTCGTTACCGCGCGGGCATTGTCAAGTGGGCGGGCATTGTCAAGTGGTTAGGGCACGCGAGGAAATAACACGCGCATATTTGGCCGATAGCGGTGCTCACGGGCCAGATGGCGCGCGGGTGACGGTGTAGTTCCATTCGCCGTGCCAGTCGTGGCGGGTGATGGCACGCGCCTCTAGTTCACGAATCTGCTTGTCGCTGATCTTAATTCCCTTCGGGTACTCGGCGTGATCGAGTTCGGCGCGCACGGTCAGGCCGGTGCGGGTGGTGGTCGCGGCGATCAGGTTGACCACGACCTCATGACTGGTCAGGGTCTCGCCGCGCCAGTTGGAGGAGATACGGGAGAACAGCCGGTGCTCGATCTTGTTCCACTTGGAGGTACCCGGCGGGAAATGGCAGACCGTGACCTGTAGCCCGGTCTCGGCGGCGAGGGCGGCGAGCTCGGTCTTCCACAGCCGGGTGCGGTAGCCGTTGGAGCCACCCGCGTCGGCGGTGATCAGCAGCCGCGACGCATCCGGGTAGCGGTCCGTGCCGACCGCCTGCCACCAGCGGCGGATGGTGGCCACGGCGAACGCGGCGGTGTCGTGGTCGGCGCCGACGCTGACCCAGCCGGCGTCGGCGGCCAGATCGTAGACGCCGTACGGGACCGCCTTGCCCAGCTCCTTGTCCGGGAAGTCGTGGGTGTGCACCGGCTCGGGTTGCCCGACCGGTTGCCAGCGCCGCCCGGCGTTTTTGTACCGCCCGACCAGCTCCTTCTTCTTGGTGTCCACGCTGATCACCGGCTGCTCCGCCGACTGATGTTGTCGCACTTGGTCGTTGAGATACCGGAACTGCGCGTCACGATCGGGATGCTGGGTGCCCTCGATCTGTTTCACCGCCGCCTGCAGGCTGTAGCCGGCCTCGTGCAGCAGCCGCCGCACCAGCCACTCACTGGCCCGATGGCCCTGCCCACTCAGCGCCGCCGACAACTGCCGCGTTGACTTGATCGTCCACCGCAACGGCGACTCCGGATCCCCCCGGGCATCCGGATCGACCAGCCGCTCCAGCGCCGCGGTCAGCGCCGGATCCACCGCCTCCGCCCGCTTGCGCCCAGCGCCCGCGCGTCGCACCCTCCCGGAACTGGTTGCGCCGCTATCGAGTTCGTCCACACCCCGAGTGATCGTCGAACGCGCCGCGCCGGTCGCCCGAGCCACCACCGTGATCCCACCGCGCCCGGCCTCCCGCGCCTCCACCGCCATCCACAGCCTGCGCTGACGCTCGTCCAGCACCGGCGCCAACAGCGCGAACTTGCGGGATAGCTCGTCCTCGCGATCGGCGGCCGTCACCACATCACATAGCGTAAGGCCAAAACCATCAACGTAGCGTTAATTTACTCGCGTGTCCTTAGTGCAACATTGCTCGGTTGAGCGGCGTGTGGTGGGCGGGCAGGGGCTGCTGCGCCTGCCCGTGCCGCTGCGCGGTGAGGGGCCGTAGCGACTCCGGGGTCAAGGGCGGGGCCGCAGGCCCGTCGCGCAGCGATCGCGACAGCGACCCTTGAGCCTGGAGGGGCGGCCCGGTAGCCTGGCGAGCGCTCAACCCCGGGGCGAAGCGCCTGCAGTGGTGTCACGCCGTGATGTTAGGCGGCGGCTTGGTCGAGCAGGGCGGCGAGGCGGTCGGCGGGGGTGTCGAGGTCCAGTGTGGGTCGGTGACCAACAATGGGCGCAGCGCGCCCAGACGCACCGCGGCGTGCGCCGCTTCGGCCATCGAGTCGATACCGAACCCGATCTCCGGCGCGTGAAACTTCAGCAGCCGGCCGGGCTGGGCGCCGGCGCCGCCGCGTTCGTATTCGGGTATCAGCGCCGGCGTCGCCGTCGCATACCGCGATCGCATTGTGTTCCAGCTTCGCCACAGCCTCGCCTCGCCCGTCATGCGCAGGGCCTCGCAAATGTGACCCAGACAATATTCCCGGCCCAACACGACGGCGTCGGCATCGCTGGTCCAATATGCGTCCAGGCAGCCGATCGGGCAGGTTGGCGAGGAGGCTCACCTGCCGACCACCTCACCCGCCAGCTCGTGTGCCGCCCGTTCCAGCCCGCTCAGGTCGCGCACGACCCGTACCCGGTCGCAGAACTCCGCGTAGGCGGGCAGGTCGCAGCGGCCGAGGCACCAGGAGTACCTCGGCTCTGGTGTCAGCCAGATCGTCTCGCGCGCCCTGCGGGTGATCTCTTCGAAAGCGCCGAGGTTCGGATCGTTGCCGTTGTTGCGCGCGTCCCCGAGCACCAGCACGGTCGTGCGCCTGGTCACGGCGGAAGCGTGCTCGGCGATGAACTCCCCGAAGACGGTGCCGTAGTCGGAGTTGGCATCGACGTCGAGCACGTCGCCGCCGAAGATCAAGCCGAGCGCGCGCTCAGCGGGATGGTCCCGAAACAGCTCCGTGGTCTCGGCGATCCGCGCCACAAAGGCAAACGACCGCACCTGGGTGAACAGATCCTGCAGACCATGCACCAGGTGCAGGGTGAAGCGCGCGGTCGCGCGCACGGAGAGGCTCACGTCCGCGAGTACGACCAGCCGTGGCCGGTCCTCGGCGCGCCGCACCGTGACCGGCACGAACGGCACTCCGTCGAACCGCATGTTGCGTCGCATGGTGCGGCCGGGGTCGACCCGGCCGGCGGCGGCGATTCGGCGCCGGTGCGTGAGCGCGCCGTGCAGCGTCCGCGCCAGCCGGCGCAGGGACTCTTCCAGCTCGGCACGCTCGATTTCGGCGATCCGGTCCACCTGGGCGGCCCGCCCCTCGCGCGTCTCGACGATCCGGTTTTCCAGCTGTAGCAGGGCCTCGAGGTGGCGCTTGAGCGCCTCCGGCAGATTCGCCAGCACACCAGCGAGCCGCCTTCGCAGCGCCGCCGCGTCGTCTTCGTCCCCCGCCTGGTCCTCCACATCGGCCAGCCATCCGAGCAGCGCCTCCTGCTCGGCGATCGTGAGCTCGGCGTCGACGCTCGTGTCGGAGGCCGTGGACAGCGTTCCCGGCGCCCCCGCACCGTGCAGCCGCTCGGTCTCGAGCTGCACGCGATAGCTCTCACCGCCGACTGTGTCGGTCTCCTTTGAGAACGCGATCTCGTCCGTCAGCGACGCGAGGTCGATTTTGTTCGCCTCCTGGTGCAGGTTGTACCGCTGGGCGAGGTTCTGCTGGTCGAAATACTGCCGGATATCCGCTGGCTTGCCGTGCTCGTGGCCCTGCTGCGGGGTCTCGCTGGGCTCCTCGGACATCGTGTACGCCTCTAGTTCGCCGGTGTCGGTGAGATCCTCGTGGCCGTGCCCATGGCCAGGGCCGCGGCCCGCGCCGCCGACCCGCACCAGGGAGAAGAACGCGTCGAAGATCTCGTCGAAGACCGGTTCGTCCCGCTGGTCCTTGATAAGCGCGACCCGCAGCGCGGTACGCAGGACCTCCCTGTCCGCCAGTACGCCCGGCTGGCTTGCGCACCGCATCGCGTCGAGCGCCTCGGGGATCGAGACGCGCACGCCGCCGAGGCGCAGCAGCCGCACGAACCGGTGCAGGGTGGCTTCCACGACGAGGCCTAGAGCACCCTGCGTCGGCCGAGTGAACTCTTGATGGGGGTGCCGTAATAGCCGTCGGTGAACCGGCCGGGCCGATCCTTGGCCGCCCGTACCGCCGGGCCGTCCACTGCGGGCTCACCTTCGTGCCCATGCACATGCTCATGTCCGTGCCCATGCTCATGTCCGTGGCCGTTACTGATGGACTCGGGCACCTCGGCATTGGGATCGACCAGCCGAGGGATGGCGTCAAGCGCTTTGCGGACGTCCTTGTCGTACTTCACCACCACCGAGACCGTGTCGGAGAGCACCTGGGCGGATAGCTCGTGCACCCCGAGCACGGCGAGTGTCCTCGCCCAGTCGATCGTCTCCGCGATGCTCGGCGCTTTGCGCAGATCCAGCTCGCGCAGGCCACGCACGATGCCGACGAGTTGCTCGGCGAGGACCTCCGCAAGGCCGGTCTTCTTGGCATGCACGATCTCCAGCTCGCGCTGCGCCGACGGATAGTCGAGGAAAAGGTGCAGGCACCGGCGCTTCAACGCGGCCGCCAGATCACGGGTGTTGTTGGACGTCAGGACCACATACGGCGGATGCGTGGCGCTGAACGTGCCGATCTCCGGAACGGAAACCTGAAATTCGCCCAGCAACTCCAGCAGTACCGCTTCGAGCGCCTCGTCGGCGCGGTCGATCTCGTCGACGAGCAGCACCACCGGTTCCGGCGAGCGCACGGCCTCAAGCAGCGGGCGTGGCGCGAGAAAGCGCTCCGAGAAGAAGACGCTCTCCTGCGCGCCGATGCGCTCCACCGCCTCCTCCAGGCTGCTGGCGTCGGCGACGATCTGGCCGATCTTTTCGCGCAGGATCTGGGTGTAGAGCAACTGCTTGCCGTAGTCCCACTCGTAGAGTGCCTTCGTCTCGTCCTGGCCCTCGTAGCACTGCAGTCGCAGCAGCCGCCGCCCCGTCGCCGCTGCCAGTGCCTTGGCCAGCTCCGTCTTGCCGACGCCCGCCGGCCCCTCAACGAGCAACGGCTTGTCGAGCCTCGTCAGCAAGAAAACCGTCGTGGCGAGGCGCTCGTCGGGGATGTAGCCCTGGCCGGCGAGCGCCTCACGCACTTGTCCAACGGAATCGAACATGCTCAGCCGAGCAGGTCGTCGAGGTCGCCGTTCATGCAGTGATCGACGACGGGACGGACCGTGTCGAAGGTGCATTCCTTGGCGTTGCCCGGGGTGCAGGCGTCACCGAGCACGTGGTTGGTGATCCGGTCGACGTCGGCGGCGTCACCCTTGATCACCTTGGCGTTCTCGTAGTACTTCGTCGGCCCTTTGCCGAGGCGGTTCTTCGAGTAGCTGTCCTGGTGGACGTCGGTGAACTTCTCGATGGTGATCACGTCGCGGAGCAACCGGATCGCGGCGGCGAGTGCCGCGTCGGCGGCCTGCACGTCGGTCATACCGTGGGTGTCCACACCCATCGCCCCCGCGATGTCGGCGAACCGCTTGTAGGCCACCGGCATGTTGAACGCCCACACCCGCGGCAGCGCGATCGCGTTGTTGAGGCCGTGGTGCGTGTCGTAGAACGCGCTTATCGCGTGCGAGATGGAGTGGATGATCCCCAGCCCGCCGGAGTTGAACGCCTGCGCGGCGATGTACTGCGCGTACATCATGCCCTCGCGACCCTTGAGATCCTGGCCGTTCCAGGTGGCCTCGCGCAGGTTTTCGGCGGTCAGCTTGATCGCATGCAAAGCGTTGCCGAGCGAGGTCTCGAAGTTCAGCCGCGACACGTACGGCTCCGAGGCGTGCGCGAGCACGTCGAAGCCGCATTGCGCGGTGTAGTCCAGCGGGCAGTCGAAGTAGAGCACTGGATCGTCGATGGCCAGCGTCGCCACGCAGGCGTCGTCGAAGGCAACGTACTTGTGCGGCTGGTCCGGGTCGGTGGTGGTGTCGGTGATGACGTAGGCCCAGGACGTCTCCGAACCCGTGCCCGCCGTGGTGGATACCGCGATGTGTGGCGGGTTCTTGGGGTTCTCCGACTTGTTGAAGCCCTCGAAGTCGTTGACGTTACGGCCGTCGTGCGCGACCGAGATGCGAGCGCCCTTGCAGGCGTCGTGGGCGGACCCACCGCCGATGGACACGAAGCTATCGCAGCCGTTCTCCTGGTACATCGTGACCGAGTCCATCACGTTGTAGTCCTTGGGATTCGACTCCACCTGGTCGTAGACCACGACCTCAAGTCCGTGGTACTTCATTGACTCGACGATCTTGTGGACGGTGCCGGATCCGCGCAGCCCGGTTGTCATCACGAGCACCTTCTTGAATCCGAGCTTTAGCGCCTCCGGGCCGATCATCTCGTGCGCGCCCGGCCCGAGCATTCCGCGGGGGAACGGGTGGAACTCCTTGATGGGGAACGGTTTGAGTAGTTCGTCGACCTGCATGGCTTCGCTGTCCTCTCTAGTGCTGATCGGATACCGGCCATGAAGTTAGGCGCGCGGTGTGATGTTGGGAACACCACACGGCCAAGACCCATCGATTGGCAGCACAATTCGGCACGACCGGGTAGGGCCAACCTATCCCTTCGGAGAGGCTGACCGTCCGGATTTCGCAGCAATTACGACAGTAGTTCCGTCGCCTCCGCCAGCGCCTCGGCGAAGGCCTCCAAGTCCTCGGTGGCGCTGTCGACGTGCGGCGATACCCGCAGCACCGGCGCGTGCAGCTCGAACGGTGCGCGCTGCACCTCGGCGTATGTGGTGACGATCCCCCGCTCGGCGATCAGCCACGACCGCACCTTCTGCGGGTCGGCGCCGTCGAGCGGGGTCAACGTCGTGATGGCCGTCGGCTCTCCGACCGGCTCGACGACCCGCCAGCCGGCCACATCGGCCAGCGCGGTGCGGGTCGCGTGGCCCAGCTCCGCCAGCCGCGCGCGGATCCGATCCGGGCCGGCTGCCAGGTGTTCGCCGAGCGCGACCGAATACCCCACGCGCGCAGCGACATTGGCGTCGCCGTTCTCCAGCCGCTGCAACACGGTCAACGGCAGATCCCAGTCCGGCGGCGGCAGCCGCGGTCGCAGCCGCTGCGCCAGCGCGGGCCGGATCGCGAGGACACCGACGCCGCGCGGGCCGGCCATCCACTTGCGCGAGGACGAGTAGATCGCATCGGCGCCCACCACACAGTCGATGTGGCCGAGTGACTCGCGGCGTCGATCACCAACGGCACGCCAAGGCCGCGGCACACCTCGGCGATGGCCGCGGCCGGCTGGACCACGCCGCGGTGACTGGCCAGCGCCGTGAGGTGCACCAGGGCCGGCGGGTCGGCGGACAGCACAGCGGCCGCCTCGTCGACGACCAGCCGGCCGTCGCCGTCGGCCGGCAACGCGCGCACGTCGAAGCCGTGCGCGGCCATTATCGCCAGGTTGGGGCCGTACTCGCCGGGCAGGCAGGCCACGGTGCAGCTGCCCGGCCAGCTGCCGAGCAACAGGTCCAGGGCGTGGGTGGACCCGGTGGTGAAGACGACGTCGGAGCCGTTCGTCCCGATCAGCGCGGCAACCGCGGCACGTCCCGCGTCGAGCACCGGCGCTGCGGCCTCGGCGGCCACATATCCGCCGACCTCGGCTTCGTGCCGGGCGTGCTGGGCGGCGGCGTCGATGACCACACAGCTCTGCCGCGGACAGGCGGCGCTGTCCACGTGCAGCCCGGCGGCCTTCGGTCGCGCCGACGTTGATCGAGCCCACAGATGTCCGGCCGCGAAGTCGTCGACGCTGCGGGCATCCACCACCCGTACGCCGTCGTCGAGAGCCTTGCGGATCTGCGCCGGAGCCAATGCGGGAATCTTGCGGTGCTGGTCTAGGTGGAATAGCAGGTCGCGGACTTCATCGACGGTTGTGCAGGCGGCGAGTTCGCTGGCGGTGTTGGGTTGGCCGAGGTGAGGGCGGCGGTGGTCAGACTCAGCGGCCAGGGTGTGCGCAAGGCGGTGGCGAGCGGCCCGGAGGTATTGCGGCGATCTCGTTAGTGACGGGGGTCCTCGCGTTAGGGGAGAGGCCGAAAGCGTTCAGGCACCGACAGGAAGCCGCAGCTGAACTCCGGACCGAGATCCGCCTGACGTTGAGGAAGGACACGACAGCACGGTCGCAGCGCTTGGGTGGGAGGGCTAGCACTCGGGCGATCAAGTGCGGCGTGTTCGGGATGGCGGAGCGCGGCGAAGCGGAACAGTGAGTGGATCGCGGCCAGGCGGGTGTTGCGGCTCCGAGCGCTGTTGCCGCGCTCGTGTTCGAGGTGGTCTAGGAACGCGCCGACCAGCGGCGCGCGGTGACCCGCGCCGACAAGCCGGTCAGCTCCGCCAGCTCCCGCAGCATCCCTGTCCCGGCATGCGCCACCACACCGCGGACACTTTCACCCGAGCAACCGCTGCGATACTCTTCACCTGCGAAGTGCCTTCCCGCCAGCCATACGGAACGTTAGAGAAGTCCCATTATGACGAAAGGCAGTCTCATGGAACCGAATCAGCAGAGCGAAGCCGACACCGAACTCGTCACCGAGACGCTGGTCGAAGAGGTATCCATCGACGGCATGTGTGGGGTCTACTGACCGTGCCGGTCCCCGCCACGGACGCCGCCGTGCCCGCCGCTACCGGCGGTGGGGCGGCTTTTGACCCGGGCCTGCGCTGGCGACTGCACCCCCAGGTGGCTGTCCGGCCCGAGCCGTTCGGAGCGCTGCTCTATCACTTCGGAACACGCAAGCTGTCGTTTCTGAAGAATCGCACCATCGTCGCGGTGGTCGAGTCGCTTGATCAACACACCGATGCCCGATCGGCTTGCCGCGCCGCCGGAATCGACGATGCGCAGCAGGCGCCCTATCTGCACGCCCTCGGCGTGCTGGTCCAATCAAAGATGCTGGTGCCAGGGGAGACCCGATGACAACCGCAGCGCCCGTACCCCGGCTGATCGAGCAGTTCGAGCGCGGCCTGGATGCACCGATCTGCCTCACCTGGGAGCTCACCTACGCCTGCAACCTGGCCTGCGTGCACTGTCTGTCGTCCTCAGGCAAACGCGATCCACGTGAGCTCTCAACGCGGCAGTGCAAGGACATCATCGACGAGCTGGAACGTATGCAGGTGTTCTACGTCAACATCGGCGGTGGCGAACCCACGGTGCGACCGGACTTTTGGGAGGTGGTCGACTACGCGACCGAGCATCACGTGGGCGTGAAGTTCTCCACCAACGGCGTACGCATCACCCCGGAGGTCGCCGGACGCCTCGCCGCCAGCGACTACGTCGACGTGCAGATCTCACTCGACGGCGCAACGGCAGAGGTCAACGACGCCGTCCGCGGGCCCGGCTCGTTCGCGATGGCGATTCGTGCGCTGGAGAATCTGGCCGAGGCGGGCTTCTCCGACGCCAAGATCTCCGTCGTGGTCACC
>CAVYPI010000043.1:0-18186 GCA_963770125.1 uncultured Actinomycetota bacterium
TGAGGCGCTAGTGCCGCCTGGCCCGGGCTCGTCGCGACGGTCGCCGGGGCTGGCCTTCGAATCGGGTGCGGATGGCATCGATCTCGCGGTTGACGCGACGGGCGTCGGCGTCCGAGTCGTCGTCGAACAGCCGGGCGATCATGGTCGGGATGGTGGGCACGGAAATTCCTTTCGGGGGCAGGGGTTTGGGTTCCAGATCGGCGAGCGATGCGCGGGTTGGGTGCACTGCGACGAACTGCCCGCGGACGAATACGGCGGCGTGTTGCACCACGGCCCGTCCGTAGGCGGGGCGGCCCCGCGGAAGCTGGTGCGCCGGTGCGTCGATTCCGACGCTGCCACCTCTATTCATGAACCAAACGGTACATGAATAGACACCATCTGGGAAGACCCGACGGCGAATCTGGACCAGCTGCACACCGTGGCGTCGTTGGCCGGGCTCGGCGCCCGCAGCCGCCGGGTCACGGCCTGGGCCCCGGGCAGCGGCACCGCCGCGAAGGCGTCGCAGGGGTGGCCGTCCCGTCGCGCACCGCGCGGCCCTGCGCCCGGGCGACGGCTTCCCGTTGCGCAAGGTGAGCCGTGTGGCTTGCAGGGCGAGTGCACTGCCGGCGGCAGCGCGCACCCCGCGCGTGCCCGGTCGAACCCTCCGGCCCGCAGCCGCGACGTCAGGTGCGCGCGGATGGATGATCGGCCGTCATGGCGGCCTGCCGACTCCCTGATGCTGGCGGTGGACACAACGCTGAGCCGAATGTGGTTGTCAGACACGGTATCTACCCGTTGTCGATTCTGGGGTGGTTGCCCGCGTCAAGGAACACCGCCCCGGCAGGTCGCCGCGCATACAAGGCAATCTGGGCGAGGGGGAGCAAAGAATGTGGCAGGTCGTGTTCTCGTCGAGTTCGTCGGCGTCTTTGAAGAAAGCCATTGTTGGCGACTCCTGCTCGGGTGTTGCGTGGCGTTACCATGCAATCACCGCAGGTCACCGCGGGTAAGTTCCCGAAAGTGAGCACTTGCCGTCCCGAAAGGGGTACGACAACACCGGTTGCTTCTCGAACCGTGCCCATGGCGTCAAGCTCGTGAAGGATCCGGTGGTGCGGCTCCGTGTAGCGCCACCCGACCAAGGGCTGCATCCATCACGGCGGCAAAGCGCGCCAGGTCCGCGCACAAGCGCAACGCCGATTGGCCGAGCCGCCTGACCTGCTCGCCAATCGAATTCTCGGAATCGCGACCGACGAAATCACGTCGGAATCCGTGCGGCTGGTGGCGATCTGAGATCTCACACGGGAGTTGGGCGACGTTGCCTACCGCGAGCGCCCGATCTGCGGCCGCAAGGACGGCAACGGCCTCGTCGCATTGCGTTCGGGTGGCCAACCTGTGCGCGGGGACCGCGCGGATCTCCGAATCCATCGGCCGGGGCCGGTTTCGTCTTTCGGACTACCCGCCCCGACCGCCGCACACACCGATCTAGCGACAGCCCGCGCCGCGGATCGGCGAGGGCTCCTCAGTAGAAGTCGTACTCAGGATCGGGGTCGCGATCCAGGTCTGGTGCCCGCCTGGTCGGATGCCAGGATGCGTTGGCGTCCGCTTCACGCAGTTCCCGGTGGGCCATGTACTCGTCGAGCTCGCGCTGCCGAAAGGCTCCCGGACCGCGACCTTGCTCCGTACCCCCCAGTGCGTCGGTAGCGAATACGGCGGCTACGGGCTATGGGCATACATCGGCGGTCTGCTGCCATAGCATTGTGGGGGTGGATCACCGTGCAGGGGTCCGGGTGTCGACGGGGTCTTCTGCCTCCGAGGGCCGTGTGCGCGCGGTTCTCGCCGGTTTGCGGGACGCGCTGGACTTCGATGATCCGCAGTTGGCGCTGGTCGTCCCCGATGCCCGCGCGATCATCAACGATGCGTGGAGTGTGCTGTCCGACGTGCTGGCGAGGTCGACGCAGAAGCTGTCGCCGACCTGCTTGCGGCGCTGCGCAGACTTGGCCAGGTCGATCACGGTCTGCGGCGCGTTCAGGAACTCGACTACTGGCAGGTGGGCCGACGCGACTCGGCGATACGTATGGCTGCGAGTCTCGGAGGCCGTCGCGACTTCGGTCCAGGAGTTGGTGGTGTTGTCGCCGAGCGCCGCGGCTGATGGCCGACCTGGGATTCGACCGGGCGATCATCTCGCAGATCGACGACGGGTATGGGTCTCGCAGGGGTCCTTCGTTGTCGATGACCCGCAGTGGGCCGAGTTGATCACCGCGTGGGCCGGAGCACCCCCAGCCTTCGGTTCCGGGCCTGTTCGAGACGGAGATCGTCCGTCGTCGCCGGCCGCTCGTCGTCACCGACGTCCAGCACGATCCGCGGGTGCACCGGCCCCTCGCCGAAGCCACGCTGTCGCGTTCCTACGTTGCGGCGCCGATCATTTCGCGCGCGCGGGTCGTCGGCTTACTGCACGCCGATCGCTACCTGCAGAGCGGGAAACCGACCTCGTTGACCGCGAGGTGCTGTATTCTTTCGCTCAAGGGCTGCGGCTGGCGCTCAGCCGGGCGGCGATCGCCGAGCAGCTGCAGTCCGCCGGGCGCGCACTTGAGACCGCGGCGGCTCACGTCGACGGGACGCTCAGCGGCCTTCACCAGGTGTCGCTGGACGTGTCGTCGGGCCGCGAGGCCAACCGCCCGCCACGGGTCTCGCCGGAGGCGCCGCGTTCGGTTCGTGACGTGTTGACCTGTCGCGAGGTCGAGGTGTTGGAGCTGATGGCGCAGGGCTGCACCAACGCCAAAGTTGCCGCGAAGCTGGTGGTCTCCGAGGGCACAGTCAAGCAGCACGTCAAACACATTCTGCGCAAGTTGCGCGCCGGAAACCGAGCCGAGGCGGTATCACGGCTCTACGCGTCGGCGGGCGGCTGAATCGCAGCCTTGACGGCAAACCAGATCGCTGCCTGCCGGCTGCTCCTCGGGGCCGCCGGACGGGTCGTACCCCGGCAGCGACGGCCGACGGGCCCTAATGACGAAATCGCCAGGGACACTGCTGCCATCGAGCAGGACTACCGCCTCAATCGGCGTCGCGCCGCTCTCCTCGAGATCGCGCGCCGCATCGAGGCGCACTACGGATGCCCACAAGACATCGGGTGGACGACCCATAGGCGGCTCCGGTCCCGAATCCGTGCTGGTACTGCAGAGCAGACCAGGAACGGTGTGGTCCTCCCGTGTCCCGGCACCGACCGCGGCTCCCAAGGAAAAACGCCTTCGGGCACCTTCTCCGACTGCTCGGCGGTCCGTCACAAGGGACGCTGCATTGACCGTCAGCCGATCACCCCATCGTCGCTCAAGCTGAGCCGAACCAGTTAAGTGGTTGGCTACTAATCCCTAATAACCCACTGGTCCCATGCGACTTCTCCGGAACTGCAGCGATTCATTCGGGCGATCCTGCGGCGCCGATCGTCGGGCACCGCGGCTAGTCCGTCGATGCAGGATGTGTCTGACACCGGGACACCGGAATGCCTGGGCGCCAGGGTCTTTGCCGCTGCCCACCATCCGGTTCCGGATCACGGGACACGCCGGCGATCAAAGAGAACTGTGCCGATCCTAAGCCCGCGGGCAAACGAACCCTGGGCGCGGCTAGTCTAGCGGCGCGTTCGGAGATCGTGTACTGTTTGGTACATGATTACTGACAGCAGCGTCGAGATCGGGGCGCCCGCCCCGCTCGTGTGGGAGGTCTTCAGCGACGTCGAGCGCTGGCCCGAGTGGACCGCCTCGGTCACCCGCCTCGTCGCCCTCGACGGGCCCGGCATCGCCGTGGGCAAGCGGTTCGCGATCAAGCAGCCGCGGATGCCCAGGCTCGTGTGGGAGGTCACCGAGGTCGCCTCCGGCGCCTCCTGGACATGGGTGCAGCGCGCACCCGGCGGGTGGACCTTCGCCCGCCATCAGGTCCTCCCACGGCCGACAGCCGCACGTTCGTTCGTCAGCAGATCGACCAGCGCGGCCCTATCGGCACCCTGGTGGGCCGGCTGATGCTCCGCGATGACGAAGCGCTACCTCGAACTCGAGGCGCAGGGTCTGAAGGCCAGGAGCGAGCGGCTGCGGCAACTCGATGGCCCGGCGTCCTGACCTCCAGCGGCGCCAGGAGCTGCTCAACGCCGTCGTCGAGGAGGTCGCGGCCGGCGGCATCGGCGACCGTTCGCTGCGCGATGTGGCCGAAGCGGTCGGCACCAGCCACCGCATGCTGCTGCACCACTTCGGGTCGCGAAACGAGCTGCTGCTGGCGATCGTCGAGGAGGTCGAGCGCCGCCAGATGGCGGTCCTCCGCGACCTGCCCGCCGAGCCGGCCGAGGGGGTCGCCGCGATGTGGGCCGACGTTCGCCGGCCCGAGCTGCCCCCGTTCGAGCGCCTCTTCTTCGAGTGCTACGCCCGCGGCGCACAGGGCGAGCAGCCGTTCGCCCGCATGCTGCCCGGCGCCGTAGACGCGTGGCTGGCCGACGTCGACGCGGCGAGCGGCGGGACGGCGCCGACCCCGCCCTGGTGCGCCTCGGTCTGGCCGTCATCCGCGGTCTGCTGCTGGACCTGGTGGCCACCGAGGACCGACGCGGGCGTGGACGCGGCGGCCCAGGCGTTCGTCGATCTCATCCGGCGGCAAACCGGGGCTAACGCCGCGACTCGAAGGCCGGCGGGCCGTTCAAGACCCGCATCGTCACCTACCGCACCGAGGTTGGCGTCAACGCCGTCTACCGACGCTCGCGGATCAAGCAGTAGGTGACGGACGGCTGGGCGCGCCGCACGTCGAAACCGTGGTCAACGACCGACGATCTGGGCTGCCCGAGGCGCCCGGCCCATCCCGATGCGCTGGCATCGCGCCTGTGTGGTTAACGCCACCCTGCAAGATACTGAAACGTAACGTGTCGGTCGGGGCTGCGTCCTTGCGAGTCAGCGCCTGTGGATCGCGCGCTCCACGCTCCGCTCGCCGAAACTGCACCATCAACAAGAGCCTGGTCACTGGCAATACTCGACGTGTAACCCGCCACCACATCCGGATGAGGTCAGGCGCTTGGTGTCGGCAGTCGGCCGGCACGGATCCGCGACACGGCTATGAGCAATCACGTTGGCCCCGACGTGATCACGCTCGACTCTAGACATGCGGTCACCCTGCGACTTCAAAGCACCGTCCTGCGGTGACCAACCCTTTGGTCATCGAAGCGGCGGCCGCGACGACGGTCACGGTCACCGCTTCAACCTGCCCTTGACAAGATGACCTCCATATCAGCCGTTACCCCATTCCTTGCTGCCTGCCAGGGAGCAGGTTGCTCCGCTGTCAGGCATGTGTGCTTGTGCTGGGGCGGTGCCATCGGATCGTTTCGGCGCGCGGGCGGCTTACCGGGCCATGCCCGCGGCGGCCCCAAGCAGCTCGGCGGTGCGCCGTACCTGTGCCGATAAGAGACGTCGGTGTGTCACGACGACTGCGACGGCGCTGAGGGCCTCGGCCCGACCATTGCATAGCAGGCCACAGACAATGTGTGACCGAACTGTCCTGACCCGGACCACGTCGAACCAGGCCAATCGAGTCGAGAACATCTGGCCGGAACAGCCACGGGCGACGGTACCCGGCGAGGAATCGGATGTTGAGGAACTCGAGTCGGTCTGGTTCGTGGCGACCTCGTATCGCCAGCCACGGGACTCCATGACCTGACGACTGAGGTCGAGCATTCGATGGGACTCCGGATCTTCCATCTTCTTCGCGCGCGTGACATCGATGACCATGGGGCCTTGCTCGGTACACACGAGATAGTCCGGAACTCGACGCAGGCGCTCGCCGGCCACTCTTGCTTTCAGCCACGGTTGACTTGCAATGCGTCGCGACGATCTATCGAAGTCGACCATCATGAGACGTGAAAGCTCCAAGCACGACTCGTAGCCGACTAGTCTCCGCTCGCGCACCAATACCGGCCTGAGTAGTTCCGCTGGCCGAGGTACCACGGAAAGTCTCGCCACGGTCGGCCCCGAACGACGGCATTGGCGTCGAGCTGACTCCAAGACATCGAGACCTTTTCGCCAGCAGCATCTTTGAACCATGCCTCGGCGAAATCCCAATTGGCAGTTACGGCTGTCTTCATAGCCGCGCCTTCCGGTTGATCCGTCCCGGCCGATGTCTGCGTTCGGTCGTGATCAATTGCAGCGACATCTGCGGCGCTATACCTCGGCAATGGTGTCGGCAACGCTTGCCTTAAGTTGTTGTCTAAGAGTGCCCGTCGGTCGCGATTCCGAGAATTCGATTGGCGAGCAGGTCAGGCGGCTCGGCCAATCGGCGTTGCGCTTGTGCGCGGACCGTGGCGCGCTTTGCCGCCGTGATGGATGCAGCCCTTGGTCGGGTGGCGCTACACGGAGCGCACCACCGGATACCTTCACGAGCTTGACGCCATGGGCACGGTTCGAGAAGCAACCGGTGTTGTCGTACCCCTTTCGGGACGGCAAGTGCTCACTTTCGGGAACTTACCCGCGGTGACCTGCGGTGATTGCATGGTAACGCCACGCGACACCCGAGCAGGAGTCGCCAACAATGGCTTTCTTCAAAGACGCCGACGAACTCGACGAGAACACGACCTGCCACATTCTTTGCTCCCCCTCGCCCAGATTGCCTTGTATGCGCGGCGACCTGCCGGGGCGGTGTTCCTTGACGCGGGCAACCACCCCAGAATCGACAACGGGTAGATACCGTGTCTGACAACCACATTCGGCTCAGCGTTGTGTCCACCGCCAGCATCAGGGAGTCGGCAGGCCGCCATGACGGCCGATCATCCATCCGCGCGCACCTGACGTCGCGGCTGCGGGCCGGAGGGTTCGAGGCCCGGGCACGCGCGGGGTGCGCGCTGCCGCCGGCAGTGCACTCGCCCTGCAAGCCACACGGCTCACCTTGCGCAACGGGAAGCCGTCGCCCGGGCGCAGGGCCGCGCGGTGCGCGACGGGACGGCCACCCCTGCGACGCCTTCGCGGCGGTGCCGCTGCCCGGGGCCCGGCCGTGACCCGCCGGCTGCGGGCGCCGGAGCCCGGCCAACGACGCCACGGTGTGCAGCTGGTCCAGATTCCGCCGTCGGGTCTTCCCAGATGGTGTCTATTCATGTACCGTTTGGTTCATGAATAGAGGTGGCAGCGTCGGAATCGACGCACCGGCGCACCAGCTTCCGCGGGGCCGCCCCGCCTACGGACGGGCCGTGGTGCAACACGCCGCCGTATTCGTCCGCGGGCAGTTCGTCGCAGTGCACCCAACCCGCGCATCGCTCGCCGATCTGGAACCCAAACCCCTGCCCCCGAAAGGAATTTCCGTGCCCACCATCCCGACCATGATCGCCCGGCTGTTCGACGACGACTCGGACGCCGACGCCCGTCGCGTCCACCGCGAGATCGATGCCATCCGCACCCGATTCGAAGGCCAGCCCCGGCGACCATCGCGACGAGCCCGGGCCAGGCGGCACTAGCGCCTCACCGCCGACCCCGGCATTGACCCTCGATCGCCGACATCACCACACACCCCGCAAGAAAGGCGCCACCATGAAGAACATCCCCTTCATCGCCGCCGCTATCGGCGCCCTGTCTGCCGCCGCGCTGGGATGGGCAGGCGCGGCGACAGCGGCTCCGTCCGGCCCGCCGAGCGTCGAGCAGACGGTGAACCGGCTACAGGCCGGCGGCTACACCGTCATCGTCAACAAGGTTGGCGCAGCCCCGTTGGGCCAGTGCACCCTCGCCGGGATCCGTCCCGGTCAGACCTACAGCCAGGTGGATTCCGGAGTTCCCGGCGCCCAGAATGACTTTCACGCCAGCG
Source organism: uncultured Actinomycetota bacterium (assembly GCA_963770125.1). Taxonomy (GTDB): domain Bacteria; phylum Actinomycetota; class Actinomycetes; order Mycobacteriales; family Mycobacteriaceae; genus Mycobacterium. The sequence continues at coordinate 7,783 of CAVYPI010000043.1, forward strand.
TGCGCCAGAAGACGGTCTACGTCGACGTCGCGTGCTGACGCCGTACTACTCTGCGCCCCCCAGCCAAGCGCGGGGTGCCGCCGGTTCGCTCTGAGAATAGGAGGCGACGATGGAGCCACAACGCAATGCCAGCCCGACTCGGCGGGGTGCCGGTCACCGCGACGAGACCACAGAAGCTGGTGGGATCGGCGATGAGCGCGCCATGATCGAGTTCATCCGACGTTGGCACCGATTCGGGGGAGGATCCGCCCGGGACATCTTCGTCGAATTTGGTCTTGCTGAGCATGAGTTTTTTCGTCGAACACTCGAGTTGCTTCAGACCCGACCCTTCGCGGGAATCAATGAGGAAACCGCCGACTACATCCGCAAGGTGTGTCGGTGGCGGCTCTCGGTCGTTCGTTGTTGACGACGCCGTGTTCGCGCGAGGTGCGCGGCGACTGAGGAGTGCGTGAGACCGACGATCAGGTCCGCGTCATCGTCATCGATGGCAAACCGTGGTTCGATCTGGCCGACCTGTGCCGAGTGCTCGGCGTCGCCCGAAGCGCGTGCAACCTCACCCAACAAATCGACCCAGATGGGATATGCGAGGCGTACCGCATCATCGCCAACTTCGGCCGCACGCAGCACGCGCGAACAGCTCCTGAGGCTCATCCACGGGGCGGGCGACTGACTACTTCCAGTTGGCGTGCCCAGTCACCGGATCCCTCACCGGGTTCTCCGCGACGACGCGAAGGAGGCCATTCGTCGCGCGCGGGGAAAGGCGGCCAGCTCGGTGTCGAAGAAACCGGCCTACGTGGTGGCCGGCGATTCACCAGGGTCGAAGTACGACAAGGCCGTCGAACTCGGTGTGCCGATTCTCGACGAGGACGGTTTCCGCCGGCTGTTGGAGCACGGGCCGGACAGCGTCTGATTGGACGCCGAAACCGACGTTTCGCAGCGAGAGTGATTCTCGCCGAAACGTCGATCTCGGCGCAGGGCTGAGATGGGCGTCGGAGGATTGACCGATGATCGAGGTCGGTTATGAGCGTCGGGACAGAATCGCCTACATCACGCTGAACCGGCCGGAAGCGAAAAATGCGGTCACACCGCAGATGCACGACGAAATGTGTCGTCTTTGGGCCAACTTCCGCGATGACGACCAGGCCGACGTTGCGATCCTCACCGGCGTGGGCGACGCCTTCTGCGCGGGCGCAGACCTCGCGACCTACGTTCCGAGAAACTACGTCGACGCCGCACCGAGCCGGGTGCGGGACATCGTCGACCTGGGATTCGGCGGCCTCACCCGCGGCCTGCATCGCATCACCAAACCGACGATCGCCGCCGTCAATGGGTGGGCACTGGCCGGCGGCCTTGAGCTCGCGCTGGCATGTGATCTGCGCGTGGCTTCGGACCGCGCCACGTTCGGATCGTTCGAGGCGCGGCGCGGGTTCCATCACGGCGACGGTGGAATCACGCGGCTGGTCAACATTTGCGGTGTCGGTGTGGCGATGCAATTGGTTCTTACCGCCGAACCGATCGACGCGAATCGAGCGCTGCAATGCAACATGGTCACGAAAGTCGTTCCGCATGAGGCGCTGGTCGAGGAGGCGGAGCTGCTGGCTCGCCAAATCCTGCGCAACTCGCAGCGGGCGGTGCGGTCAGCAAAGGAGACGATTCTCGAGGTCATCGGCAAGCCGCTGGACGATCAGCTGCGGATCGAGGGCTGGAATTCCTACACGTGTGCCGACCAGGACGAGGCTCGCGAATTGTTGCGTCGATTTTTCGACAGATCGGATGTTGGTCGAGCGGGGTCTAATTCGCCCGACAGATAAGGGCGGCAGCATCAACTCAGGGCAGTGCCGTGTCGTCAGCGCAAGATCGTGGCGATGATCCCGGCCAGGTCGCCCAGCCGAGCGACCTCGGACGGCCGGAAGTCCGGGCCGACTGCGCGCCCCAGCACGATCGCGGTGCGGTGGTCACCGAGCGGAGCAGCCGCGAGCCCGCAGGCGGTCCAAGGCGGTGCTGACCCGCTAGATCGCGCGACGCCCAGACTGGCGCGCTCCCGCGGCAGCATCCTCGGCGAGATACCTACACAGCGTGGCACGGCTGACCCGAGCCGCCGCCTGCGGCTGCTTGATGTGCTCGCCGCGATCGACCGATGCCACGACGGACCAGCAAAGAACTTATCTGTGCGTGCGAGCTCTCGAACTCGCCGTGCTTGCACCTAATAGCCGAGTAGACTCAGCCCAGTTCACGTGCGCCCCAGACGAATCACGTGCGCCCCAGACGAATCGAATGCCCGTACCACCCTGCAAATACGCCAGGTTTGAACACGAGGGTTACTGGTGAAATTGCTCCGTTATCATGTTGTCGCACAATATATCTCACCCGCCCCGCAGAGTTGGTCACGCCGGGCAAGCAAGTGAACGTCCGCCGCCAACTTGTCCTTGCGGTTGCCTTGGATGCCCGTTCGGCATCGTCGATGGCGAGTGGCGGTGGTTGCGTCGCAGGTCGAGCACGTGTCGATCACGGTTATGTGATGGCGCGTGTCGTCGGGACACAGAAGCCCTCACTTGCCGCAGCCTGGCGCTATGGCCGATGCCTCCAACGTGCGGCACGACACCATCGTGGTGCCCGAGACGATGAGCCCGGCCCGAGTCAGCGCGCTGGCGGAGCGGAAGGCTCAGGCTCAAGTCGGCGACGATGACATGGTCGCCTTTTTGCATCTTCCACGGATCACGGCCGGTCGGCGGTGAGCATGGCACCGAGGTCGAGTGGCGGTACAGTTACCAGGTGATACCGTCTGGCCGCTGCTGATACGGCCGGCTGACCGCAGCGGCGGTGCGTCATGGAGGGTGGTGTCGCCTTTGCCGCTATAGCGCTTCACTGCCGAATACGACGAGATCGAATATGGCGGGTTACCGTAACGCGATGATATGCTGGGCAACAATAGATTTGGAGCGATGATACGCCTGGCTCTCAGAATCCCGCCAGACTTCCCTGTCCAATACATGGCGACGGTTCGGGCCGGCGCCGAGCCGAGATCAGCGCTACCCGGTGGTCGACAGCGTCCTCGTACACGTGCTCTCAAGGCTTCACGACGACTGAAAACCCAATCGGAAGATCTGGCCCGACCTTAGGAATTAAGCGCTGCCGGTTTCTTCGCCCACTCCGTGCACAGCAGAACGCCTTATACCACAACACTATTCGTCACAGTGACGTACGTACGGCTGCTCCGTTGCTTGACCCGGGTGTCATCTTAAACGGACGCGCATTGGAACGCTCTGCGTAACAACCAATTTCGATGATGGTGTATAAGATGTCAAGCAGACAATTCGTCTTCATTTGACGAATCAGGCCGGTCCCCACCTGACCTCCGCAGTCGATGGCGCGGATAGCCTGAATCGCTTGCCCGGCAGTATGTTCGGCAGTCCGTCATCTTCACGTTGTGCGCGCCGAGCTCGAACATGTACAGCCGGCGCGGTGATCAATCTTCGTTATCAATGTGCCATTAGATAGCTAGCGCGCCGGCAAAGCCCGCGGTCGTCGGTTGAGCGAGCAGTCCCTTGATAACTGTTCCTACGGTTGGGCACCAGAATCGGTCGTCGAGGCCGACTTGTTGGACGTTGGCTTGGCGGCCGTCTGGGCAAGCTCAATTGGGCCGCGTCGCGGAGCTGCCGGCTGCGGTGGTTGGGCCCATTCGGCGCCGGTGGCGTCGAACAGTCGACCGACCTCGGCGATGTGCAGGTCGGCCAGGTCCCACACGTCTGGCACGAGGTCGCGATCGACGATGAAACCGAAGTCGAGCCGGTCCAGATAACTGGCGACGGTGATGTTGAGACCCTGCCCGTCGGTGACGATCGACACCGGGAACTGGTGACACAGCTGCGCCCCGGCGAAGTACAGCGGCTGACGGGGCCCGGGAACGTTGGAGATCACCAGGTTGAACGGCTGGGCGACCCGGTCGGCCAGCCGCAACCGCGACACCAGCCGCACCGCGGCGGTGGCCAGCACCGGGGCCGAGAACTGCGTGAGGTCGACTAACTCATTGGCCGGCACCAGATCGAGCAGGCGCTTGGCGTCGAGCATCGCCTGGCGGCAGCGGGCGACGCGTTCGACCGGGTCGTCGCAGTCGGTCGGCAAGTCGGCGACGATGGCCGACACCCGGTTGGTCCACGGGTCGGCTTCCTCGCCGGTCCGGATCGACACCGGCACCATCGCCCGTAACGGCCGGTCCGGCAGCGCGTCGTGGGCCAGCAGGTACTCGCGCAGCCCGCCCGCACAAATCGCCATGACGACGTCGTTGACCGTTGCGCCGGTCGCAGCCTTGAGCCGCTTGATGTTCTCCAGAGACGTAGTGCGCATGGCGAAGCGGCGGTGGCCGGTGATCGTCTTGTTCCACGGGGTGGGCGGGGCCGGCGTGGTCGGCAGCGGGATCGTCGGCCCATCCCCCTTGCCCAGTCGGGCGATGGCCTTGATACCGGCACCGGCCTGAGTGGCCGCGCTGCTCAGGCTGTGGATGCCGGCGGCGTCGGCGAGCTGACGCACGATCCAGGCCTGTACCCGTACCGCGCGCAACGGGTGGCTTGCCAGGTTGCCCAGGGTCCGGCGCAGCAGGTCGATGTTGCCCGGCAGCGGCTCCGGTTGCCACGATGGGCCGGGGCCCGGCGCTGGCGCGTCGGGGTCGGTGTCGGTGAGGATGTTGAGCATCAGCTGTCCGGCGGCGCCATCGATGGTGGCGTGGTGGTATTTGGTCAGCAATGCCCAGCGGCCGCTGTGCAGGCCGTCGATGACGTAGACCTCCCACAGCGGCCGGGAGCGGTCCATCGGCCGGCCGACGATCCGGCTGACCTGTTCGGCGAGTTGATCGACCATGCCGGGCCGGGCCAGGTGGATTTCGCGAACATGGAAATCGAGGTCGAAGTTGGGGTCGGACATCCAGTATGGATGGTCCAATCCGAACGGCACCCCTACCAAACGGCGCCGCAGCGGCTCCAGCTGGCCGACCAGCGAGGCGTATTTGGCGTACACCGCCGCGTACGGGTTGTAGTCCGGGTTGGGCCGTTCGAAGATCATCAGGGCGGTGACATGCCCGAACGTCGTCGGGGTCTCCATGTAGAGGAACGCGGCGTCCAGGCCGGTGAGTTGCTTCACGGATGTTCCTTGATCACTCGGGGGCGTCTAACGGGAATTGTTCGCGCAGCAGCCGTTTCAGCGCTTTGCCGGTCGGGGTGCGCGGGATGACGTCGGTGAACACGGCCCGCTTCGGCAGCTTGAAGCGGGCCAGCTTGCCACTGCAGTGAGCCAACACGGCGGCCTCGTCGAGGCCGGGGTCGGAACGCACCACCACCGCCACCGGCGACTCGCCCCACTTGGCCGACGACACGCCCAGCACCGCGACGTCGGCGATACCAGGGTGGGTGAGCAGGACATCTTCGATCTCGGCCGGATACACGTTCTCTCCCCCGGAGATGATCATGTCCTTGATCCGGTCCTGGATATAGATAAAGCCCTCGGCGTCGCGAACCGCGATGTCCCCGGTGTGCAACCAGCCGTCGGTAATCGTCTCCGCGGTCGCTTCCGGTCGGTTCCAGTACCCGGCCATGATGTGGCGCCCGCGCACCAGCACTTCACCGGGCACGCCGGGTCCCGCGTCAGCGCCCTGCTGGTCGACGATGCGCACGTCGGTGTGAAAGAACGCCTTGCCGGTCGACCCGATGTGGGACAGCGCCTCGTCGGGGCTGATCACGCACGCCGGACCGCATGTCTCGGTGAGCCCGTAGACCTGGTGGACCTCGAAGCCGAGGCGGGCGTAGGACTCGATCAACGATGGGGGCACCGGCGCCGCGCCACTCATGATCCAGCGCAGCCGCAACGACTCGCGCAGTTCGGGCCGATAGGTGGGCAGCATGAAATTCAGCATCGCGGCGACGGCCAGCGTGATGGTGACCTGCTCGTCGCGGAACACCGCCCAGATCCGCTTCGCGTCGAAGTGGCGCAACATGACGATGGTCGCGCCGCGATAGATACAGCAGACCATCGGGTTGAGCGCTCCGACGTGAAACAGCGGCATTGAGATCAGGTAGCGGTCCCGGAACCGCACGTCGACGCTGGCCAACACCGTTAGCACACTCCACTGCACGCTGTCGTGGGTGTGCAGCGCGCCCTTCGGCAGCCCAGTGGTGCCGGAGGTGTACATGATGAACAACGGATGGTCGCCGTTGACGTCCACCGACACCGGGTCTGCCGGCGCCTCCTGGACCAGGGCGTCAAAGTCGAGTGCCCACGGCGGGCCGTTGGCGCCGACGCGGACCCAGTGCACCACCGGTGTGGCTTCGTCAGTCCCGCCGCGGTCGCGGAGGTCGGCCACAGCGGTGTCGTGCTCACCGTCGAACACCAGCACCGTGGCCCCCGAGTCGCGCAGCATGAATGAGAGCTCGTTGGCGACCAGTCTCTCGTTCAGCGGGACAACCACCAGCCCGGCTCGGGCCGCGCCGTAGAAGGTCTCGATGAACTGGTGGCCATTGGGCAACAACACGGCGACCCGGTCGCGTTCGGTCAGCCCGAGCCGGGTCAGCATGTGGGCGGCCCGGTTGGCTCGCTCATCGAGTTCGGCGAAGGTGAACCGCTGCGCGGCAGCGTCGTCGACGAGCGCCTCCAGCCCGGGATTCAACTCGGCCCGCTTGGTCAGATGCGCTCCGACGTTCATGGCTGCCTTTCCGGTAGCAGGTAGGCCGGTCGCAGCAGTGGCGGCGGCCGGAATGGGGCCCAGTGGCCAGCGGGCCGCGCCAGGCGGTCGGCGATCGCCCAAATCACCGCGGGGTGATGGCCGAAGCCGAGGTGGCTGGCGCTGACAGCGATGTTCTCGGCTTGGGGCGCCGGCTCGTTCAGGCAGGTCCGCCACGCGACGATGCCGTCCAGCGGTGTGTAGATCGGGGTCGTGGGCACCGGCAGTGGGCCGTCCCCGTGTTCGAGAGGCAGGTCCCAGGTCTCGATGTGCCAATGAGAGTTATCGCCGACCAGGCGATTGGCGTGGCTCTGGCCTTTGCGCGCGAGCCGGATTGGGCTGCCCAAGGTGATGACCTGGCGGACCGCATGCACGGTGCTCCTGGCGAGTTGGCGCGCATAGATACCGCCGAGGCTCGATGCGATTAGCGAGACGGGCTGCCCGAAACGGGTGGTCAGCTGGTCGAGCCGGGCCCGCGGTTCGGTGAGGTAGAGCAGCGGGCCGGGTGCGGTGATGCCGCGGTCGGGTCGTGCGATCGTGCTGGTCACCGCGGCTCCTAGGTGGTGAGCATGCCGCCCTCAACGGGCAGCGTGATGCCGGTGACGTAGCTGCTGGCGTCGCTGGCGAGGAAGATCAGCGCGGCGGAGAGTTCTTCGGCGTGGCCGAGGCGACCGGTGAGGGTGCGCGGAATCACGGTGCCCTCGATGTAACTGTCGGGGAACTCGTCGGTCATCTCCGATTCGAAGTAGCCAGGGGCGAGCGCGTTGACCCGGATGCCCTTGCGTCCGGTCCACTGTTGGGCCAGGTCGCGGGTCAGGCCGATCAGTCCGGCCTTGGACGAGGCGTAAGCGGCCTGCGGCAGCCCGGCGGTGGTCAGGCCGAGCACGCTGCTGATGTTGATGATGGAGCTGCCGGGCCGCATGACTTGCGCGCACGCCTGCGCCATCCAGTAGCAACCGCTGAGGTTGAGGTCGACGACCGACCGGAACTGATCGGGCGTCTCGCGGGTAGCGGGAACGGCGGTGCCGACGCCGGCATTGTTGACCAGGATGTCGATGCGTCCGAACGTGTCGATCGCAGCATCGACCAACGCCTGGCACTGTTCGGGATCCGTGACATCGGTACGCACCGCGACGGCTTTTCGGCCCGCCGACTTGACGAGTGCGGCGGTGTCGGCCAGCCGGTCCTCGCGCCGCGCGCCGAGCACCACGTCGGCGCCGGCCTCGGCCAGGGCCTGCGCGAACGCGACGCCGAGGCCGCTGGATGCGCCGGTGACGATCGCCACCCGGTCATCGATGCGGAAGCGCTCGAGGATGGTCATCGCGTGGTCTCTTTCAGGCCGAGAATGTGCCGTCGAATGACGACATGGAGCATATCCGCTCGGCGGCGGTGAACACGGGCGCACACCGGTGTTGATGTGGTTGGGGAAGCCTGCTGATGCGGATGCAGGCCACCGCCAAGATCGCCGAAGCCGGCACCACCCACGTGGGCCAAGACAATTCGCTCGGCGGCGGATCTGCGGGCGGTGTGCGCGTCAGTTGCGAGAAAGATGGCCGGCCGCGGCGTTGCCGACCTAGCGAGCCCGAGATCCAGACCTTAGATACCGCGGATCTGAGCCGGGCGGCCACCTACTTGAGGTATACCGCTGATGAGTGGGCAGGAGATGAGGACCGCATGACCGAGACGAAGGAGACGACCGCAGCCACGACGCCACGCACCGACATCTCCGTCAAGGAAGCGTGGACGGGACCGGCCCGGCTGCAGCTGTTCGAGCACGCGCTCGCGCCGATGGCCGACCTGCCGGTCCGCGAGGTCGTCGCGGCCAGCCACATCCGCGTCGACCTGATCCTCGCCCCCTTCGCGCCGGTCTTCGACTACCTGGCCGAGACTGCGCAGGCACGCGCATGACGGCGGCACTCGAGGGGGTCCGCGTCGTCGAGCTGGCCGGCTGGATGGCCGCACCAGGAGCGGCGGCGATGATGGCCGACTTGGGCGCGGACGTGATCAAGGTCGAGCCGTTGCACGGCGACGCAATGCGGGGGGCGACTCGTCAGCCCGAAGGCGACGGAGTGCCGAAGATCGACGCCAGCTTCCAGCATGACAACCGCGGGAAACGCGGCATCGCGATTGCGGTCAATAAGCCCCAGGGTGCCGACCTGGTGCGGCGACTGGCCGCACGGGCCGACGTCTTCGTCTGCAACCTGCTGCCGCGCCGGCAGGTGAAGTACGGCTTGGACAGCGAGTCGCTGCTCACCCTGAACCCACGGCTGGTGCACGCGACCCTGACCGGCTACGGCGTCACCGGCCCGGATGTCGAGCGAGCGGGCTATGACATCACCGCCTACTTCGGCCGAGGCGGCATCGTCCACACGATGACCGAGCCGGAGAGCTGGGCGCCCCGACTGCGCCCGGCCATGGGAGACCACACCGCCGCGCTGGCACTGCTGTCCTCGGTGCTGGCGGCCCTGCGGCTCGTCGAGCGCACCGGCGTTGGCCAGGTCGTCGACGTGAGCCTGCTGGCGACCGCGGCCTGGACGATGGCGACCGACCTGGCCCCCACCCTGGTCGACGGCCAGGATCCACCGGCGCAGGGGCGGCGCGCCCGGCCGCATGCCCTGCACGGCGCGTTCAAGACCGCCGACGATCGGTGGGTCCTGCTGTTCATGCCCGAGCCGCGTTGGTGGCCGTCGTTCTGCGAGGCGGTCGGACGACCGCAGTGGGTGACCGACGAGCGGTTCGCCACCATCCCCGCCCGTAAGCAGCACATGTCCGAGCTGACCGACGAGATGGACCAGCTGTTCGCCGAACGGACACTGCCGGAGTGGGACCGGCTGCTGGACGCCCACGGCTTCATCTGGGGCCCGGCCGCGACAGTAGCCGAGTTCGCTGCCGACCCGCAGGCGGAGCAGATCGGGTTGTTCCCGACGCTCGACACGCCAGCGGGCCCCATCCGTACCATCGCCGCGCCGCTCTCGATCGCCGGTGCCGACGTCGCCCTACGGGGCCCTGCTCCCGAGCTCGGTCAGCACACCGACGAGGTGCTCACCGAACTCGGGCTGTCCGCCGACGAGCTGTCCGCACTGGCCGCCGACGAAGTGATCGGCCGCCCCTGACGCAGGCGCAATCCTGCGCAGCGATACGCGTCGACACGTCGGGCTCGAGCACCCGGTGGGCCACTTCGACGAGCATCTGGTCGGGACCTGCTGCTGCGGTGGCCCGCTCGCGCACCACCGGAAGACACACCGCTGGCTGAGGCGCATCGGCTGTCGCTTGGCCAGCTCGCCGGCGAAAGCTTCATGTCGCTGCCGCTGCCGTGCTCTCCGATCGACTGCGCCGACTCGCCGCCCCATCGGTTTCGTCCACCGACATCGTTCAGGTGGCCCGGACACACCGACCGCACTGGCGCTCGTCAGCGCGGAGGCCCGCCACCTGACACTGGCCTCCGTCGCTCGGAACATCGACGATCCACACGTCGTCTTCGTTGCGGTCCGATACTCGATGACCACCTGCGGGCGGCGTGGCGTCGTGACGACAAGAGCCTCGCCTTCAGGCGGTGTTGGATGAATTGCTCGCCCTCGACGACGCAGCGCCGGAGTGAGGTCAAAAAGTCACACAATTCGGTCGTGATTCTTGAGTGCAATGTATTGATTGCAAGGCTCGATCCGCGCTGCCGACGGTTGTTAGGCATCGCGCATACC
>CAVYPI010000044.1:0-32026 GCA_963770125.1 uncultured Actinomycetota bacterium
GCCGGCGCGATCACACGCCAGGAAAACTTCGGGGACAACTTCGTCTATCCCGTCTACTTCCAGCAGCCCGGCGTCGCCGAGGCCGAACTCGACGCCGATGTGCGCAAGTCGCTGCGCATGATCTATTACGCCTACTCCGGTGACGCGCCGGCGGGGCTCTTCCTGCGGCCCAAACCGGCCAGCTCGAAGTTACGCGACGGTCTGATCGACCCGGATCCGTTGCCAAGCTGGCTCGCCGAGGATGATCTGTACCGGTATTGCGCGGATTACCGCGACGGGTTCCGCGGTCCGCTCAATTGGTATCGCAGCATCGATCGCGGCATCGAGGTGACCCGCGATCTCCAGCATGCCAAGGTCATGCAGCCCTCCCACTTCATGGTGGGCAGCCTGGACCCGACCAGGGCGCTTCTCGCCGACCCGTTTGCCAACCTGGAAGACAACGCACGCAATCTGCGAGGCAACGTGGTGGTCGATGGCGCCGGCCATTGGCTTCCGCTGGAGCGTCCGAAGGAAGTCACTACCGCGTTGCTGGACTTCCTCGACGAGCTTGAGAGCTGACTCACGTCGATTACAGGCGCCGGCTTGTCCATTGGTTGAGCCGGCGCCTGGCGGTTGCCCGCCCAGTCAAGGCCTTCTGCACGGCCGCTCAGGCTGGCTCGCGGTGGGCGTCGCGATAGGCGCGCGGGCCTTGCCCGCTGACACGGCGGAAGGCGTCGCTGAATGCGGACACACCCTGGTAGCCGAGGCGATAAGCAATCTGCGAGACGGGGATTCGGCATTCGCGGAGCAGACGACACGCGCGTTCGTAGCGCACCCTGTTCGACAGCTCCCGAAAGCTCTGATGCTCACGGCGCAGGTGGCGGCTCAGCGTGTGGGGCCCCATGCTCAATAACGCCGCCAGTTGGTCGAGCGTGGGTTGACAGTCTTCGGCTTCGTTCAACATCAAGCTGACCCACTCACTCCACGGCTGCTCTTGTTGCGTGTGGTCCAAAAGCGACTTGCAGCGGTTCTCCCACAACGCCACGAGTTTCGGCGAGGCCGTCGCGATCGGCGTATCCAGGTACGCGGAATCGAAGACAAGCCGCAGTTCCGGCAGCCGCAACGCATGATCGATCGTGGTGCAGCGTTGCAGCGTCTGACCCAACGCGCCGTGGGCCTCCACTTCGATGCGACGGCCGACCTCAAAGCCGAGATCCTCACGGCCGGTCACCCGCTGCACCTCCTCAAGCAGGGCACCTAATTCGGTCAGCGTCACCGAGGTGTCGGGGTGCTCGAACAGATCCGCGGGCAGGTCGGCGGCAGCGAGCACAGCGCCGCTGTCGGCGCCGAGCGACTCGATGCATTCAACAGCACGGCGGTGTAGCGGACGGGAACTGTCGGATTGTGGGCGGGCACGGCACATCCCGTTTCGGAAGAGCTTGTCTGTCAGGTGTAAGCGACGTGGACGCGATCGATTAGGCCGTCGAAGGGGAAGGGCGCCTTGTCGTAGTAGTCCAGCGCGACGGGCGAACCCAAGCAGATCCCGATGTCGAGGCAGTCGTTGGCGGTGAACAGCAGGGGTGCGCTGACCGGCACCCGGCCCTTCGCGAGAACCTCTGGGCCGACTCGGACGGTGACGTCGAGCGGTCCGGCGGGCCGCTGCTCGGCATGGCGGGTTTCTACGACAATTGTGGTGGGGCCGGGCTGCAGCTTGGTGGCCGAGCGGATCTTGGTGCAACAGGTCGGGCTCGCCGGCGTGCCGGTGTATCTGCACGCCGCCGCCGACGACGACGAGGCGCTTCGCGCCGAGCGGCTCATCGAGCAGGTCGTGCTCAACGAGCACCGCGCCGACCTCACCGACGCTCAGCGTGTGCGCGGTATCAACCAGCTCCTTCTGGCGGGCCTCGCTCCGGCCAAGATCGCCAAGAAGCTCGCCACACCGCGGAGGACCGTTGACGTGGCCCGCACAGTTCAGGCCAGCGCCGCGGCGATGTCAGCGCTGGACAGCTCTCAGCTCACCCTGGAAGAAGCCCTCACACTGTGCGATTTCATTGTTATGTGGACACACGCTCGGCTCGGATGTCAGAGCACCGTGGTGGAGTGACGCCATGAGGGTGCAGGTGGACCCTCGTGACCGCATCGTTCGTCCTGTTCTGCTCATCGATGATGAGGACACGCCAGTGGAGTCTGCGTGTCGATTTTTTGCGCTATGTGGTTGACACGGGCGGTAGTCCGAATACTACGGTTGGCTACGCCCCGCGCCAGATCAGCCGCCGTGCAACCCGGCGGCGGCCTGACGAAGACAAGGCTGCGAATAACCGACGTCTTTAAACCACTTGACTTTCGCAGTTACGCAGCGGCTGCGGCGCAGGCCAGTTCGTAGTCGCGGTATTTGTCGGGGTCGGGTTGAGCTGCGGCAACTCCGGTAATTTGTGCTGCGACAAGGGTTCTGCGGAGTTTGGCGAGCATGTCTTCGAACGCGGGCTGGTCCTTGTGCCGGTACCAGGGCTGTGCGCGGCGGCGGGCGTGGAGGTCGTCGGGGTGGTGGCCGTGCAGGGCGTACCAGACGATGACGAGGCTGTAGACGACGAATCCGAAGGGGACGGTGCGTTCGACTGCGCGCTGGAGCCGGTTGCGGGCCTGGCCGATGCCGAGCAATTGCTTGCCGGCAGCGATGGCGGTTTCGATCGTCCAGCGGTGCGCGTAGCGGGCCACGATGGTCTCGACCGTGCTGTCGCGGTCGGTGGTGAACAGTGCCAGGATCTTCTGCTCGCCGGGGTCGCGCACGAGGACGATGCGGCCTAATTGGTTGCCAAACGCGCCGTGCCAGATGCCGTCGAGCGGGGCGGCCTGCACGCCGACCTGCTCGCCGTAGCGGGACACGGTGGTGGTGTGCCACTGTGCAGTGGCGGCGATCTGGGCGGGTGTGCCGAGCCGGTCGCCTTTGCGCCGGGGGCGGCCGCGTTTGCCGGTGCGCGGCGGTGCGGGCGCATACAACGCGGCGTTGGCGGGCAGCCGGGTGGTGATCGTTGCGCCGGCCACCAGCAGGGGCTTGCCGTGATAGGCGGCGTCCCCGACGGCATGCATGCTCCGGTCGGGAAATTCCTTGGCCAGCAACATGATCAGCTCGCCGGCCAGTTGCACGGGGGACGCGGTGCCCTTGCCGGCCCAGAGCCGCAACAGCACCGGCAGGGATACCGGATGGCAGCAGAACGGCAACTCGACAACGATGCTGAGCACGACCCACCGGTTGCCGCGGCCCAGCGCGTTCGGGTCCTGCGCGGCGCCGTCATGGGTCCAGAACACGGCGTGCACCTTGCGACCCCAGCGGCGAAACAAGGTGTCGTCGATGACGACCTCGATCGCCGCGCGCTCGGCCAGCAGCCGAGACACGATCAGCCACGCCAAGGCGAGCCCGAGCCGATCGGTGTCCCAGCGATGCGCCGAGAAGAATCGGCAGCACGTGTGGAACGACACGATCGCCGCCATCCCGGTCGCCGCCAGCATCCCGACCACGGTCCGGCGGGCGGTCTGCGCCACCAGCCCGCTGGCCAACAGCATGAACATCGCGAAGGTCGATCCGCGGCGAAACGCCGGGCGCAACGCCTCCAGTAGGCCACGCCACGTGGCGGGTAGGGTCAGACCCCGAAGCATCGGCGGAACCTCGCATCAGCGTTGAACTTTCATCCAACCGCCGATGCTTCGTCATGCTCACCGCCGGATCACGGCGACACGCCGATCACGCCACAAATACCTCTCACATAACACGAGCAACACAGGACAAACTGCGAAACTCAAGAACCACCAGGGCCCCCGCAAACATCGGCCACGCCGGTCCTGGAGTGGTGTGGTTTTCATCCGCTGCAGCTGTGCTCCGCGAACCTGTTGGGTCGCGATATCCCTTGGCGGCCAGCAGGATTCACGTCACGCCGTCGGCGCTCGCCTACATAGTCGAGCTCGGGCCCGCACGGACGGTCAGCGCTCAGGTAGCTGGCGGCTGGAGGTGGCGCCGTAGCTCGAGGGCCAGCTCGACGGCGAGTCGCCGTTCGCCGGGCACATGACCGAGCAGCTCGGTCGCGCGTGCGATCCGTTTGAGGACCGTGTTGCGGTGGGTGTACAGCCGGGCTGCAGCGCGCGGTGCGTTGTCGGCCTCCTCGAGGTAGACCCGCAGCGTGTCTCGCAGTCGGGCCGCGGCGGGGCTGTCTTCGGCAAGCGGGCCGAGAGTCGCCGCGATGAACTCGCTCGCCGCGCGCGGATCGTGTGCCGCGAGTGCGGTGACCTCAAGTTCGCGATAGCAGCCGAAACGACCGCTCGCCGGGTTGCCCAGCAGCAGCCGATGCACGGTCAGCGCGGCCTCGTGGCTGGCGCGAAACCCTTCGATGCCCCGGCGGGTCGGACCGATGGCGGCGCGCAGATCGGCGGGTGATCGCCCCACCGCGGAGCGAAGATCCTCGATGGCCGGTTCGCCCGGTGTGCCGATCCACGCCCACAGCGTCGTCGTTCCTGCCGGAAGGGTCAGCGGCCGTGGGGATCCCGCGGCCTGGGCGAGCAGCACCGCAGCCGACTCGAGCGCGCCGTGGGGCGCGACGGCCGACTCTGCCCACACCACGACCGCGGTATGCCGGCGGTCCAGCTCGTAGCCGAGGCGGCGGCTCGCGGCGCTGGGGTCGATCGGGGCGCCGTCGAGGATCAATCGGATGGTCTCGGTGCGACGCGCGAGCGCACCGCCGATGACCTCTTCGCGTTCGCGCTGGGCCTCGGCCAGCACGCGACCGAGTGTCTGGTCGATAAAGCGGAACGCGAGCGACAGCGACAGCTCGGTGACACCGATCAGCTCGGGCCCCGGCTCGACGATCTCATATGCGCAGGCCAGCCAGCGCTCAAGCCCGACCCGATGGCCGCGCCGGTAACCCTCATAGATTCTGTCCAGGTCGATGCCGCGGCGCACGACGGTACGGGCGGCGTCCAGTGCCTCGGGTGGAACCGCTTCCGATAGCGGGGATTGCGCCTGGCGCGCCACCGCCAGGAATCGCTGCCAGTTGCCGCGGTTGGTCGCGGTGAGCTCGGCTGCGATCGCGGCGTCGGCGCCGAACTCTGGCACGACCTCGATCACTGCGGCGTCCATCGCCGCGACGGTCTCGTCGGCCCCGAGGGCGAGTCGATCCGCGATAGCGGCGATCAGTTCATACGTTCGCGCGGTCGGCGCAACCGCCGTCATGGGTTTAGTGTGCCACCGCACACCACTGCCAGGGCCACGTCTGAGGCAAAGCACTTGGATGCCGACGAGATGAAGCCGAGCGCGGGCTCGCCGCGTTCGGCGCGCGCCGCGGCCGTGTACACCCATCAACCGGGCGGCCTCGACCTTCATCGCCATGTCGGCCAACATGAACTGCACACCCTGCAAGCCGCTGATCGGCTTGCCAAACTGCTTGCGCTCCTTGGCATATGCGATCGCCGCGTCGAGCGCTCCCTGCGCGATGCCGACCGCTTGCGCCCCGATCGTCGGGCGGGTGTGGTCCAGCGTCGCCAACGCGGTCTTGAAGCCGGTGCCCGGTTCGCCGATGATCCGGTCATCCGGGATGCGGCAGTTCTCGAAATAGAGCTCAGTGGTCGGGGAGCCCTTGATGCCCAGCTTGCGTTCCTTGGGGCCGACGCTGAAGCCTTCGTCGTCCTTGTGCGCCATGAACGCCGATATTCCGTTGGCGCCCTTGCCGGGATCGGTCACCGCCATCACCGTGTACCACGTCGACTTTCCGCCGTTGCTGATCCAGCTCTTGGTGCCGTTGAGGATCCACTGATCGCCGTCCTGACGAGCCCGGGTGCGCATCGACCCCACCCGCCTGGCCCGACGCCAACGTCGGCAGCACCTGCTTCTTCAGCTCGTCTGAGCCGCTCAAGATCAGCCGCATGGTGCCCAGCTTGTTGACTCCCGGAATCAGCGACGCCGAGGCATCGACGCGTGCAACCTCTTCGATCTCGATGCAGGTGGCCACCGAGTCGGCGCCCTGCCCGCCGTACTCCTCGGGCACAAGCACCGCCGAGAAACCCGCAGCGGGCAGCGCCTTGAGCGCCTCCTCCGGGAAACGCGAATTCTCGTCGACTTCGGCGGCGTAAGGCGCGATCTCTTTTCACAAAGGTCGCGCAACACGGCGCGCAGTTCGTTGTGTTCGTCGGGAAGCCGGAACAAATCGAAATCGGGATTACCCGACCAACGGGCCATGAGGACTCGTTGCTACTCGTCGCTTGAGGTGGACGTTCGAAGGGTGGACGTTGGCCAGGTCATGAAGCTCGCGCAGACCGGCCCGCAGCGCGTCAAGGATGGGCCACGGGTCGTCGACCTGCTCGCGGTCAACGACGATGCCGATTTCGAGGGAATCCTCGTAGCTGAACACCGTGATGTTCAGGCCGATCCCGTCCTTTACCCCGGAGATCGGGAATTGCGCCCGTTGCCGCGCTCCGGCGAGGTACACCGGTGCCGAAGGACCGGGGACGTTGGAGATCATCAGGTTGACGGGCTGATTGATACCCGGGAGCCCGGTCACCTGGGACATTGCGCGCGCTGCGTGGGAGAACAGGGCGGGCGGAATGACCTCGTTGACGTCCCGCATGAGCGACGCCGGCAAGGTGCGGTGCCGTTTCTTGGCGGCGCTCATTGTCTCGCTGACCCGGCGCAGCCGCTGCCCGGGCTCGGCCACGTTCGTGGGCAGCTCGACGGTCATGGCCGAGACCTGGTTGC
Source organism: uncultured Actinomycetota bacterium (assembly GCA_963770125.1). Classification (GTDB taxonomy): domain Bacteria; phylum Actinomycetota; class Actinomycetes; order Mycobacteriales; family Mycobacteriaceae; genus Mycobacterium. Next base: position 6,716 of record CAVYPI010000044.1, read on the forward strand.
CGAAGGTCCCCATCTGCTCGCGGGTCCGCACCGACACCGGGATGACGCCCAGCAGGGGTTCAGTCGGTAGCGCACCCCGCTCGTCGAGCCAGGAACGCAGCCCGGCAGCGCACAGGGCCACGACAACGTCGTTGACCGTGCAGCCGAATGTCTTCTTGATCGTCTTGACGTCATCAAGGGGCAGCGACCCGAACGCGACTCGACGATGCGCCGATACCCCGGATTGGAATAGGGTCTTGGGCGCGACAAGGTCGATGCCCGCTGCGACGGCCGTGTCGTCCGCGGCGGGCACGAGTCGCTTGATCTGTCGGCTGCCCCGGGCGATCACCTTTACCCCGGGCAGGTGGCGGATCGTCGGTATGTGGTCGAGGTGAGGCGACGTGGTCGGCATGGCGCGCAACACCCGAATCGGGTGGCGCAACATACCGACCACACCGCGGCCCAGCATCTCCACTTCTGATGGGAAGCGCTCAGCGGGTACGTCGGGTGTCGGCCCCGGCTCACGTCCGGCGGCGTCGTCGTCGAGCAGGACGCGCATGACCTCGGCGCCCGAAACCCCGTCCACGGCGGCGTGATGCATCTTCGTCAACACCGCCACCGCGCCGTCGTGCAGCCCGTGGATCACGTACATCTCCCACAGCGGGCGCGCCCGGTCCAGGTGGCTGGCGATTAGGTGGGCCACCTGCTCGGCCAGCTGGCGCTGGTCACCTGGCGAGGGGAGCGCGACGTCGCGGACGTGCTGGTCGAGGTCGACAGTGCCTTCGTCAACCCAGTACGGATGGTCGAGGCCGAACGGCACACCAGCCAGTCGCCACCGCAACGGGGGCAGCAGGTGTATCCGCTCGGTCACCAGCCCGCGAACCAGCGCCGCGTCGAGCGGCCGGCCCGATGCGGTGACGGCGTCATACACCCCCATTGCGCTCACGTGCCCCTGGGTGCGGTCGTTTTCGCCCGCCAGGAACAAGGCGTCGAGTGCCGTCAGTTGTCGCATTTGTTCACCGATCTCTAATCGACACCGCGTCGGGTGTCAGGTGTTTGAGGCTGGGATAGCCATCGACAGTCATGCGCGGCGGCAGCGCGCGGCGCGCCCTTGCCTCCCACTCCGTGCGGGCCATCGGTAGCAACGGCGCCGCCCCGGCCAGACCTGCAGGTAGATCTCGATCTGGTGATCGCGGTTTGACATGCGGCTAGCGTGGCACGCCCCCGCCTCGAATCCGGTGTGCTGCCGCACACTACCTCGCATTAGAAGTGTGCGTAGGGCGATTCCGTCGGGGGCGCCCGCGCCGTAGGTTCTGCGTCAGAAGAAAGACCTTCGGACTAGGACTGGTATGGACGAGATCAGCTTTATCAGTGGCCGCGACCGTTGCGCCGCTTGGCATTTCGACGCGGATGGCGGTGCGTTCGCCGGTGCGCGCGGAGTGCCGTGCGTGGTGATGGCACCGGGATTCGCGGGCACTCGGGACACCAGCGCCTTGATGGACTATGCGCGGAGCTTCGCCGCTGCCGGATTAGACGTGGTGTTGTTCGACTACCGCGGGTTCGGCGGGTCGGGTGGATCGCCGCGCCAGCTGGTGTCGGCTTCGCGCCAGCGCCGGGATTACCGCGCCGGGCTTGCCGCTGCCCGGCAGCTTCCTGGCGTCGACCCGGAACGGATTGTGCTGTGGGGCGTTTCGTACTCCGGCGGTCACGTTGTGCGCGTCGCCGCCGAGGACGGGCGCATCGCGGCGGTGCTCGCGTTGACGCCGGCGATCGACGGTGTGGCGGTGCTGGCGCGGCTGGCCCGCAGCGTCGGCACACGTCAGCTGGTGCGCGCGGCCGCGCACGGTGTGCGCGATGCGCAGCGGGCGATGACACGGCGCGGGCCGCATCTGGTGCCGATGGTCGGTGAGCCAGGCTCGCGGGCGATCTTCGCGATGGAGGGCGCGGAGCAGGCCTACACCGAGGTCGCGGGCCCGAGCTGGCGCAACGAGGTGTGCGCGCGCACGGCGCTCGAGGTGGCGTTCAATCGGCCGATCAGGTTCGCGCCGCGGGTCCGCTGCCCGCTGCTGGTGCAGGCCGGCACCGCAGACCGCGTCGCCCCGCTCGCCACCGCCCGTCGGGCGGCCGCCAGAGCCGGTGTTCACGCGGAGCTGCGCGAGTACCCCATCGACCACGTGGACGTCTATACCGAGCCCGCATATCAGCGGCTTCTCGAGGATCAGCTCGATTTTCTGGGCCGCCACCTGTCGCCCACCGCGTCCCGCCGGGCCGCGCGCCCCATCACCGATCGGAGTCAGAAGTGAACGTCGACAACCAACACGATGCCAATAAGGAGACACACATGAAACAACGCAACATCCGGATGATCGAAACCAACGGCATCAGACTGAAGGTGATTGTGGAAGGCAGCGGCCCGTTACTGCTTCTGCTGCACGGCTTTCCGCAATGCGGATACCTCTGGCGCAACCAGATCGACGACTTGGTCGCCGTCGGCTATCAGGTTGCCGTGCCCGATCAACGAGGCTATGGCGGCAGCGACAAACCGGCAGATCCTCAGGCGTACGACACGGTCACACTGTGCGCAGATGCCGTCGGCATCGCCGACGCACTGGGACATGAGACGTTCACGCTGGTCACGCACGACTGGGGCGCCATCGTGGGTTGGTACATGGCATCGCTGTATCCACGACGGGTCAACGCAGTGTTCGCGCTGAGCGTCCCGCCAACTGTTGGGACGCCCGTCGGCGCCCTGACGCGGCAGGAAAATTTCGGCGACAACTTCGTCTACACCGTCTACTTTCAGCAGCCCGGTGTCGCCGAGGCCGAACTGGACGCCGACGTGCGAACGTCGATTCGCATGCTGTACTACTCCGTCAGCGGTGACGCGCCGGAATATGGGTTCCTGCGTCCCAAACCGGCCAGCTCAAAGATGCTCGACGGCTTGGTCGACCCTGATCCGCTCCCGAGCTGGCTCACCGAAGAGGATCTCGACCAGTACTGCGAGGACTACCGCGACGGCTTCCGCGGTCCGATCAACTGGTATCGCAGCATCGACCGCGGCATCGAGCTCACCCGTCACCTCGTGGGCACCAAGATCATGCAGCCGTCCCACTTCATGATCGGAAGCCTGGATCCCATGAATGTGCTTCTCGCGGAGCCCCTTGCCCACGTTGAGCAGAACGCACCCAACCTGCGAGGCAACATAGTCCTCGAGGGTGCCGGCCATTGGCTTCCCGTCGAGAGACCAGAGGAAGTCAACGCGGCGTTGCTTGACTTCCTCGCCGGGCTCGAGAGCGCTCCGCAGCCCGCCTACAGGACCGAGGGATGACAACCGAGATGGCCTCAAGAACCGGCGGCTTCGCGCCGCCGCTCAATCAGATCGCTTTCTCAGTGGTCGATTTGCGACTCACCGAACGCTGGTTTCGCGAAGGTTTCGGCCTGCTACCGGCGGGTGGCAGTCGCGCGTTGATGCGAGGCCCGCTGGCGGCCAAGGTGCAGGGCCTACCCCGCGCGGCCTCGACCTGCTGGTGGCTGTTGGGCCGAAACTCCTGGTTTCAACTCGAACTGTTCCAATTCGATCGCCCAATGGCCAAACTGATGCCGGCGGATTTCCGGCCTTGCGACATCGGCTACACCCGCATCGGAATCTGGGTCGAAGACTTCGACGCCACGTTGGAAAAGCTTGCCGGACTGGGCAGTCGGCCGCTGACTGAGCCATTCGGCGAGCGTGGCGGGCGGCGCGCCTGCATCCGCAATCCCGACGGGGTCTACATCGAGGTCATGGAAGACGACCCGCTGCCGCAATCCAACCGGCGCGGGCGTCTCGATTGCCCGTCGGCCATCCGTTCGGTGACGGTGTCGGTACCCCAGATAACCGATGCGGCAGCCTATTTCGAAGAGGGCATCGGCCTCAAAGCAAGCACCGTGGCCCTGCATACACCAGAGCACGAGGCGTTGTGGGGCTTGGCGGGCGCCACGACGGAAAGCAGACTGTTCGACGGCGGCGACGTGCTGATCGAGGTGGTGCAGTACCTCGATCCCGCTGGAAAGCCGAGGCCCCGTGACTACCGCATTTCCGATCAGGGCATTCTCAACATCGCCTTCGGGGCGCGCCGCAAGGCAGACTTCAACACGGTCTATCGACGTGCCGAAGCGTTCGGGGCCACGCCCAACTGCCGACCAGTTCACCTACCCGGGGCCGGCTCGGTGGTTTACGTAAACGACCCGCACGGCCTTTCGGTCGAGATCCTACGAACGAAGCCTGGACTGGCCGACCGGATCTTCGGATTCGAGCCACGGCCCTTACACAAGCGCCCGGATCCGGATACGCGGAGGATCGAACACCGGATCAAGATCAACGCACCGGTCGACAAACTGTGGGAAACGATCACCGATCAAGACAACATGGCCCAGTGGATCGGTTTCGACCCGGTCACGGTGCGCAAAGAAGGCTGGACACGGCGCCACGGCGCCGGTTCCGAACGCGTGATGCAAGGCCCCCGCGGCGTCGGCCAACTCGTAGAGCAAGTGATCGCCACGCGCCCGCTGCACAGCCTACGATACCGCGTCATTGAAGGGTCACCGTTGTCCTGTCACCAAGGCGAGATCACGCTAAAACAATCCGGCGGTCACACCGAGTTGCACTGGTCCATCCGCTTTCGGCCCAAGATCACCGGCACCGGCGCGCTCTTGCAAATAGTGTTGCAGGCCCGATTGCGCATCATGCTTGACGACCACCTCAAGCCCTACCTCGAAAAGTCCACAACCGCGGTTGTTTTCATGGCGCAGGAATCGGCGAACACCGAAACGGCTGTCACATGAACGCGAAGCCACCCCAGCATGTCGGCGTGTTGATCATCGGGGCCGGATTCTCCGGGCTCGGCGCCGCGATCGGCCTCCAAAAGGACGGGTACACCGACTTTCTGGTGCTCGAGCGGGGAACCAATGTCGGCGGCACCTGGCGGGTGAACACCTATCCCGGGGCGGCCTGCGATGTGCCTTCGCACCTGTATTCGTACTCGTTCGCGCCGAACCGCAAGTGGAGCCGTTCGTATTCCAAACAGCCCGAAATCGAGTCCTACATCCAGCAGGTTGCCCGACAGCACCAAGTGCTCGACAAGCACCGGTTCGGCTGCGAGGTTCACGAGGTGCGATGGCACGCCCAGGAGGCGCGCTGGCACGTGAGCACGTCGGCGGGGATCTTCACGGCGAATTTCGTGGTTTCGGCGGTGGGACCGCTCACCGAGCCGGCATTGCCGGACATTGACGGTCTCGACGAGTTCGAGGGCGAGATCTTCCACTCCGCGCGATGGAACCACGACGTCGACCTGACCGGCAAACGCGTCGCCGTCATCGGCACCGGAGCCTCGGCCATCCAGATCGTCCCCGAACTGGCCAAAACGGTGCGGCAGCTTCACGTGTATCAGCGCACCGCCCCGTGGGTGCTTCCCCGTTTCGACCGCGACTACACGCCCGTAGAACGGCTTGCCTTCGCGCATGTTCCCGGCTACCAGCGGTTGATACGAAGCGCGATGTACTGCAGCAAAGAACTCATCGGTTTTGCCCTGACGTATGCGCCCAAAATGCTTGTGCCGGTGCAGAAACTCGCCAACCGCCACATCGAGCGCGCGATCGTCGATGCCGAGCTGCGCGCTAAAGTCACCCCTCGTTGGCGGATCGGCTGCAAGCGCATGCTCATGTCGAACACCTACTACCCGGCGCTGGCTCAACCGCACGTCGATGTCGTCACCGATCGCATCGCCGCGGTGCGGCCCAACGCCATCGTCACCGCCGATGGCGGCGTGCGTGAGGTCGACGCGATCGTGGTTGCCACCGGCTTCCACGTCACCGACTCTCCGACCAACCAGCGCATCATCGGCCGCGGCGGGCACAGCCTCGCCGACACCTGGCGGCGGGGCGGCGCGCAGGCGTACAAGGGGTCGACCGTGCATGGTTTCCCCAACCTGTTTGTCATGACCGGGCCCGGAACGGGGTCGGGTCACACGTCGGCCGTCTTCATGATCGAGTCGCAGCTGAATTATCTGCGGGATCTGATCCGCACGACGACCGCCCGGGGCATTGCGATCGTCGAGGTCCGCAAGGACGTGCAAAGCGCCTACAACGCTGAGATTCAACAAGGTTTGCGAAACTCGGTGTGGGAGGTCGGCGGATGCTCGAGCTGGTACCGCGACCGGTTCGGCCGGATCACCACCATGTGGCCGGGCGCCACGTTCCGCTTCCGCCAACAGACCCGCACCTTCGACCTCAACGCCTACCACACCGTGCACGCCCGCGATCTGTCCGCCGCCACCGAGAAGTACGCGGCCTCAGCATGACCTCGTGCGGGTCGATGTGTCAGGTGTATGCCACGTGGACCCGATCGATGTGGCCGTTGAAGCGGAAGGGCGCCTTGTCGTAGTAGTCCTCCGACACCGGCGAGCCCAGGCAGACGCCGATGTCGAAGCAGTCGTTAGCGGTGAACAACAGCGGCGCGCTAACCGGCACCCGGCCCTTGGCGAGAACCTCTGGGCCGACTCGGACGGTGACGTCGAGCGGTCCGGCGGGCCGCTGCTCGGCATGGCGGGTTTCTACGACAATCGTGGTGGGGCCGGGCTGCAGCTTGGTGGCCGAGCGGATCTTGGTGCGGGAGAGGATGAAACAGTTGTACTCGTAGCACAGGTACCCGTCGTCGAGGTAGCAGGTGACCCCGCCGGCAAAGCCGCCAAGCGCGTACAGGACTCCGTTGGCATCGGCGGGCAGGTCGGCTTCGATAGTGACGGTATTGTTCTTGTTGCCCAGCGCGGGCGCGCAGAACTCGGGAATCCGGGTGATCTCGCCGGGAAACTCCCACTCGTGGTACGGCGGTGTGATGCGCAGTTCGGGGTGGAAGATGGGCACCCACAGGCCACCACCAATCGGGAGCACGGAGTTGCGGGCGGCTTCGATGGCGAACAATTCACGCATCTGCGCGAGCTTGTCGGGCATCTCGGCGGCCAGGTCGTGGGCTTGTGACCAGTCCTCGTCGAGGTGATACAGCTCCCAGCGGTCATTGTCGGGAGTCCAGTCTTGGATTCCGGCCGGCAATCCCGGCAGCCAGGGCACCCGCGGACCGAACGTTGAGGCCATCCAGCCGTCGTGATAGATGCCCCGACTGCCCATGACCTCGAAGTACTGTGTTTTCTTACCCCCCGGCGCCGATGGGTCGGTAAGCGTGCGGGCGAAACTTGCTCCGGCTATCGGGATTTGGGGCACGCCGTTGACGATGAGCGGGGGCTCGATGCCCACGATGTCGTAGATGGTCGGTACGACATCGTTGCAGTGCAGGAAGTGATCCCGCGCCACTGGGTCCGGCTCGACTTTCTTGGGCCAGCGGATCGCCAGCGGATTGCGGGTGCCGCCCAGATGCGAAGCGACCAGTTTCACGCCCTTATACGGCGTGCTGCCCGCCCAGCCCCAGCCGGAGTGGTACTGGTTGTCGGTCTTCGGTGAGCCCAGCACGTCAAGGCCGCCCAGCTGCTCCAGGGCGTCGATGTGCATCCGCGGGGTGGTCGGAATGCCGTTCTGCGCAAGCAGTTCGGCGATGGTGCCGTCCTGTCCCTCGGCCGAAGATCCGTTGTCACCCCAGATGTAGAGAAATAGCGTGTTATCCCCGTAGCCGAGCCGATCCAACTCATCGACGATCCGGCCCACCTGAACGTCGACGTGTTCGGCGAACCCGGCAGCCACCTCCATCAGCCGGCGTTGAAACGGCCTCTCGTCCTCGGGGATGTCGTCCCACGCCTTCATTCGCTCGTCACGGTCGGTGAGCTCACAGTCTTGTGGGATCCAGCCCTTGTCCTTGGCGCGCTCGAAGACCCGCTGCCGGTAGGCGTCCCAGCCGTCGTCGAACTTGCCGGCGTAGCGGTCGGCCCATTCCTTCATGATGTGGTGCGGGCCGTGTAGGCAGCCGCTGGCCCAATACATGAAGAACGGCTTATCGGCCTGCAGCGCCTTGTGGTTGCGCAGCCAGTTGATCGCGTCGTCGGCCAGGTCCTCCGACAGGTGGTAGCCCTCCTCAGGTGTCTTCGGCGGCGCCACGACAGTGGTGTTGCGCACCAGGTGCGGCTCGTACTGGGAAGCCTCGCCGGCCAGGAACCCGTAGAAATACTCGAAGCCCAACCCGGTGGGCCAGTCCTCGAAGGGGCCGGCCGCCGTGGTGTCCTCGGCCGGGGTGTTGTGCCACTTGCCCCACGCCCCGGTGCTGTACCCGTAGTCCTTGAGCACCTCGGCCACCAGGGCGCTGCCGCGCGGGATCTTCCCGGCGTAGCCGTCCCAATCGTTGGCCAACTCGGCGATCTGCCCATTGCCGATCTCATGGTGATTGCGTCCGGTCAGCAGCGACGCGCGTGTCGGCGAACACATCGCAGTGGTGTGGAACCGGTTGTAGCTAACGCCTTCCGCGCAGATTCGGTCCATCGTTGCCGTGCGCACCTCGCCCCCGAATGTGGTCGGCAGACCAGGCCCGGCGTCGTCGATCAGCACGATCACGATGTTCGGCGAATCGTCGTGCAGCCGAGGCGGAGTGACACGCTGCGCATAGGTGGACTCCTGCAACGTGCGGCCGGCGATGCTCGCCGACGGTGTCGGCGGAAACGGCAGCGTGGCACCGCCCGGCAGCTTCGGGGCCACTACCCCACTGGGCGTATCAGCATCACTGTTTGTGGCGGCGTCCGACATGGCTGCTCCCCTTCTCGAAGCTGCACCGACCGTGTGCCTCGTGCGCAACCCTGGCCAAGGCGTCGCCGAATCTACTCCGAACCTGTGCTGCGCTCGACGGATTGAACTGCCAAATTCATATGAATTGCTACCGAATAGGGGCTACACAGATTGACGATCCCGTCGACCGGGAGACGAGGCCGGGGCGGCGACTATCTTGGCGATTGCGGCCGTCCTTTCGACCATCGTCACAATCCAGGCCCCCGCGACAGCCAGAGCCGACCTGTGTGTAAGCGGCGGCCGACGCGTTTCGGTGAGCGGATGCGCCAATATCGCCGGCGCCGTCAGATCCCCCAACCCGACCGGCTGACAGACTCAATGGCGTCCCAAACGGCCGGATGAGCGGGCGCGCAGGCGCGACTAATCCGAGGAAATATGATTCTCGAAAGTGTCGTAGTGCTTCTCTCATGACGAGAGTATGTTTTCGGAGTGGGCGAACGGTGCGGCCTGCACCCGGCGTCACCGAGCCCTCGAACGTGCCAGCAGCTCGCCACGCTGCCGCCTGTGCGACTCTCACCGACCGCGGCCTGTTCCCGGAGCCGGAGCGCGTTACCGACAAGAGCCGGAACCGGATCCGTGAGTCGCCGGTTCGAACCCGCCCGCCCCCACGTCAGAGCCGTAAACAGCCGACAGTTAGTGCGGCCGGGGCAACTGGCGCCGGCGCGACGCTGAGCAACCGTTTCAAGAGGTGGCTCAAGGGGTTTCGATGATCACGGTTGTTGCTTTCACGACTGCGACGGCCAACTTCCCCGGCTCGAGGCCGAGAGCTGTGACCGATTCACTGCTCATAAGTGACACCACCGTGAACGGGCCGCACTGCATCTGCACTTCGGCCATGACGTTGTCAGCCGTCACCTTGGTGACCAGGCCAACGAACCGGTTGCGTGCGGAACTTCTCACGCCCAGCGGGTCAGGCGGCGGCGCAGCGTGTTCGCGCGCGAAGGCAGCAAGAACTTCGCCCGCGATGACTTTGCGCCCAACCTCGTCCTTGTGCGCAATGAGGCTGCCGCAGTCGATCCAGCGGCGCACGGTGTCATCGCTGACGCCGAGCAGTGCGGCGGCGTCTTTGATCCGGATGGCCGACAAGTTCGTCCTCTCGCGTGTCGCGCAGCCCCGTATTTCTGCCTGTACACGCGTCGCGTTCACGTCGGCCACGTCAGGACGACCCTGATCATAGCCGCCGGCCCGCCACCGCTCGGGTGCGCCAGGTGTGTGCACGAGGGGACAGGTCTGGTCTAAACCTATCGACGTGAGCCGAGCGGTGACCGGATATAGGTAGCCTTCGGTCAGCGACGGACTCGGTGGATAAGGCGGCCGTATGATGGACCGACTGTGGCTGACGTTCGAGCGTAGACAGTGAAGAGGAGGCCGCCGTGCCGATATTCATGGTCGAACGAAACTATGCCGAAGAGCTGGAGTCCACCTTGGACGTCGCTGATGGAATCAATCGGCTCAACGCCGAGGAGGGCGTTCGCTGGTTGTACTCGTTCCTATCGGCTGACAAACGAAAAACATACTGCCTATACGAGGCCCCGTCGCCGGAGGCAATCAGAACCGCGGCGACCCGCGCCGGTCTTCCTGCCGATGTCATTGTCGAGGTCACAGATCGCATCATGCCGGACGGCGCACTCGCCCAGATCTGATCCTCATGCCAGCAGTTCATGATCGGCGGCGTACATCGCCGCCTGCGTACGGTTCGCGGCGCCGGTCTTGGTGAGGATGCTGCGGACATGGTTGGCCGCCGTGTTGGCGCTGATGTAGAGGCGTTCGCCGATCGCCCGATTACTCAGGCCCGCGGCCAGCAACCGCAGTACCTCGACCTCCCGGTCGGTCAGACCGTCGGGACCACTCCTCAGTAACGACCCCACCAGGTCGACAACCCTGGTCTGGCCGATCGGCGCGGCGATCGCGCGGGCCTCGTCGGCCAAGCGACGGGCCTCCTCGGCGCGATCGCGCGAGGCCGCGAACAACGCCAACCGGGCCAGCGTCTCCGCGATATGAACTACCGAACCCATCTGCCGGTCCATCTGCAACGCTGCACCGAAATACTGCTCGGCAGCGGCACTTTCACCGGCAAGCGCGGCGATCCGGGCCAAGTATCGGTCGGCGCTGCCGAAGAGCGCGACGAATTGGCTGGCCAGGTTCTTGCCTTCATATCGAGCGACGAATGGGCGGAGCATGTGGGCGGCTTCGCGGTCACCCAGTTCCAACGCCGCCTCGACCATGTAAACCAGCTCCATCGGCCACTGCGCCTCGGCGGTATGGTCGCCGAGATTCCGGTTGAGCAGGTGGTTGAGCGCGCGGGTCATACCCCGCTCGCAGTTGAGCTCGGTATACAGCGCGAGCAGGCCCGGCACCCAACGCCCAGCGAATGTCTCGCTGCCGTCCACGAACCCACCGAACGTCTTCAGGTGTCCAGTTTCACGGCGGATCATGAACATCTGGACTCCGTGGGTGCCCTCGGTCGTATCTGCGCCGAGCAAACTGCCGGTGCGTAAGCCAATATCGGCCCACCGTTCCGCGCCGGGGAACTCGCCGCGCAAGTAGGCCAACCCTGACTGGACGCACGCGCCGACGAAGCTGAAGAAGGGTTGCCCGCAGGCCTGGGCCGATCGTTGCAGGTTGGCGACTGCTCCGCCGAGGTCGTCGGGCAGACCAGCCTGATAACTGACCATGGCGCGGAAGTACGAGGCCGAACCGAGCGCCTCGTAGTCACGGCGCGATAGCGCCATGTGCGAGAGTTCGGACGAACGCACCAGTTGGGTTTCGCACATGTCTGGGGTGAGACCGTGCCACAGACTCGTCTCCAGAGCGTGCAGAACCACGGCCGGATCGTTGGCCGCTCGCGCGTAGTCGATGGCGAGGCCGCTGATTTCGCGGGCCCGCGCCGATTCGCCGGCGAACGCCAACGCTCGCCCGAAACTGCCGAGAGCATGGACGTAGCGCGGGTCGTCGGTGGTCAACCCGCACGACTCCAGTGCCGACGCAAGCAGGTCGGCCGCCTTCGGGTCGGCCAGCCCGGGGCGCCAATTCGCGTCTTCGTAACCCACGGCCGCTTCCAGTCGGACAAGCGGATCGTCGGTCGTGCTGAGGCGTTCGTAAATGCCCCGAGCGCGCGCGAAGTCACCGGCGCGTACATGGTTGGAAGCCGCACCGAGGTGCATTCTCGCTCGATCCGTGCGGCCGAGCTCTGGAAGCGACGCCGCCCGCTCGAACCATTTCGCCGCGTCCTCGTAGGCGAGGCTTTGCTCGGCCATCCGGGCCGCCTCCCGGGCGTATCGCAACGCCTGCTCGTGGTAGCCGAGCACGTGCGCGAGCAGGTAGTGGTTGGCCAGGCGCGGAACAACCGATGGGTCCGCGCGCCCCTCAAGTGCTTCGGCAGCCCGTGCGTGCAAGATCCGCAGCTGCGACGCCGCCAGCCTGCCGATCACGGCCTCGCGAGTCAGTGCATGCACGAACGAGAACTCACCGTCGGAGCCGGGCACCGCCCGGATCAGGCCAACGCCTTCGGCCGAGTCGACCGCTGCCAGCGTCGCGGCCAGATCGGTCTGGCCGGCGGCAATGAGCGCTTGCAGATCAAATGTCTCGCCCAGCACCGCGGCCTGCTCGATGATCCTCTGGACGCCGGCACCCAGTCCCGCCAATCGGCGGGCGATGGCGTCCCCGATCGAGGCAGGGACTGTCAGTTGTGTCCTCAACGCGGCGATTCCACCGCGGTTCTGCAGGTCGTTGCAGAGTTCGGTGAGGAAGTACGGATTGCCGCCGGTCTTGTCGCGCAGCAGGGCGGCGGCGGTGCGCGCCGTGGGAGCGGGCAGCTGCTGGGTCCGGCGGACGAACTCGGTAATCGCCTCGGTGTCCAGACCCCCCAGATCGAGGCGCCGGACACCATCGAACCGGTGCATCTCGGCGAGCCGGCTGGTCAACTCGTCGGATCGGTCCGGTGCAGTCGTGCGGAAAGTGGCCACCACCAACATGCGCACATCGGCGCAGCCGATCAGCACGTGTTCGAGCATCGCCAGGGTTGGAAGTTGCGCCCAATGCAGGTCTTCGAGGATCAGCGCGATCGGACGGTCCATCGTCAGCCGCCGCAGAAAACCGGTCAGCGCGTCGAAAAGAGCACGGCGGACCATGCCGGCGTCGTCGGTCGTGCCCGCGTCGGGCAGGTGCCGATTCACGTGGGTCGACAGCCGCCGCAGCAGCTGCGGTCCGGCGTCGGCCAGCGCTTCCGCCAGGCAACCCTCCGGGCCCGCCAACAGCAGACGATCAAGTGCTTCGGCGAACGGTGCGTATGGAACGTCCGCATCGGCGGTCGAACTACCCACGAGCACCGCGGCACCGTGATCGGCCAGCGTTCCGGCGACCTCGGCGGCTAGACGTGTCTTACCCGCTCCGGGCTCACCGCCGATGAACACCACCTGTCGGTTACTTGCCTCGACCCGCTCCCAGACCTGCTCGAACGCGGCCAGTTCCGCCGCGCGACCGACACAAAGGCCGCGACGACGTACGACCAGTTCGGCCGGAAGCGGTGGTGGCACCCACTGCGCCATGTGCTCAACGTAACCGCGTCGCCGCCGCCGGGTCGATAGTCAGATCTGACCATCGTGGGGCTCATCGGAAATGCTTCATTGTCGTCATGACGTGCGGCTTCGGCGCCACGTAGCGTCGCGGCATCGGAACCACAAAATCAATGAGGAGGTGGGCGGCATGAGCCCTGCGACTGCAACTCGGGAACTGAGCAACAGGCTGGGCGGGGAGGTAACCCTGCCCGGTGACCCGGGATATGACGACGCCCGGTCGCTGTACAACGCCATGATCGACAAGCGCCCGGCGGTGATCGCCCGCTGCGGATCCGTCGCCGACATCGCGGCCGCCCTCGAGTTCGCGCGCGCGTCCAATCTCGCCGTTGCGGTCCGCGGGGGCGGCCACAGCGGACCGGGCTTCGGGACCGTCGACGGCGGCGTCGTCATCGACCTCGCGCGAATGAACCACATCGAGGTGGACGCCGACGCGCGCACCGCCCGCGTGCAAGGCGGCGCGACATGGGCACAGGTGGACGCCGCGACGCATGCCTTCGGCCTGGCCACGCCGGCCGGCATCATTTCCACTACCGGCGTCGGAGGCCTGACCCTTGGCGGTGGCCACGGCTACCTATCCCGCAAACATGGCCTCACGATCGACAACCTGCTTGAGGCCGAGGTGGTGCTCGCCGACGGGCGCGCGGTGACCGCCTCAGAGTCGGAGCACCCCGACCTGTTCTGGGCGCTGCGCGGCGGGGGCGGGAACTTCGGCGTGGTCACCTCGTTCACGTTTCGTCTGCATCCGGTGCACACGGTGATCTGCGGTCCGACGGCGTGGCCAGCATCAGCCACCGCGGACGTCCTTGGCTGGTTTCGGGACTTCATTCCCGCGCAAGACGAGGATCTCTACGGTTTCTTCGCAACCATGACGGTCCCGCCGGCCGCACCCTTCCCAGAGGCGTTCCACCTGCAAAAGGCGTGCGCTGTGGTCTGGTGCTATACGGGCGATCCTGCTCGTGCGGACGAGGTGTTCGCGCCCGTCCGCCGGATGCAGCCGGCCTTCGAGGGCCTAGGTGAGGCCCCCTATCCGGCGCTGCAGTCCACGTTTGATGGCCTGTACCCGAAGGGACTGCAGTGGTACTGGCGTGGCGACTTTTTCCGAACGGTTACCGACGGCGCGGTCGAAGCCCATGCCCGCTTCGCCGAGGAACTGCCGACCATGCACTCCTCGATGCACCTCTATCCGATCGACGGTGCGGTCCACCAGGTCGGGCAAACCGAGACCGCGTGGGCGTACCGAGACGTCAACTTCTCACAAGTCATCGTCGGGGTCGATCCGGATCCGGAAAACAGGGAGGTATTGAAACGGTGGTCGGCGGACTACTGGGACGCCACTCACCCTTACTCGGCGGGCGGCGCCTACGTCAACTTCATGATGGACGAGGGTCAAGACCGTGTACGCGCCACCTACGGCCCGAACTACAGCCGGCTCACCGAGGTCAAGGCGCAATACGATCCGAGCAATGTGTTCTGCATCAACCAGAACATCCAGCCAGCCGGATAACCCTAATCGAGCTCGTCGATCAGCGATCGAATGTCTCTGGCGCACAGAGGATTTGACCCGGTCCAACTCGTTCTCGGCGAGCCTCTGGGCTTCCAGGCTTGATTGTAATGTCGGGAGGACACTGGGCCGCCAACAGCCCCCAGCGGCGGCTGGCGACCTTCACATCATCGCGGTCGAGCGGGACACAAGAGGCGCGGTCAGGTCTTGTAGGGGTCGCCGTTACTTATTTGCGCTGCAACTGCCGAACACCACCAGCGGCAAGGCAACTGAAACAAACCACAAGATCTGCCTTCCGTCCTGAAGTAGTGCGCTGGATCTGGCCGCGACGACATGTCGCGAGCAGTACTCCCGGTCAGCAATTCCGTTGGCCGGCAGAAGAAAAAAGAAAAGGAGAAGGCAATGCCATTCGTCAATGTGAAGGTCATCGAGGGAGTGTTCTCGGCGGCCCAGAAGCAGGACATCGTGCGTCGTGTGACCGATGCCATGGTCGAGGTCGAGGGCGAGAACATGCGACCGGTCACCTGGGTGGTGGTCGAGGAGGTCGCCAGCGGCGACTGGGGTATCGGCGGTACACCGCTGCACACCGCCGACGTTCAGGCGCTCGCCGCAGGCCAACCCGTCGCCTAGCGGTCGACGGTGCCCGGCGGACGACCCGGCCAGATCAATTAAATACGTTGTGAGCGTGCGTCTTCCATGACGCAGTGGCGCCGGGTCGTCCACGCCGATTCCCACCAATGCAAATACCTAAGGAGTGCAACCATGTCTAGATTCCAACCACCCATCCGGATGTCACCGTCGGCACGTCGGCTGGTCGGCGCCGCCTTCGCCGCGACCCTACTCTCGGGCATGGCGGGCTGACGGGGACCATAGAAAATTGAGGCATACGCCTCATGTGCCCGGCGTGCGGTTCGGCCGACCATGACGGCATGAACCGTTATCTCGCTATCTCCTACGGCGCCGTGAGCTACTTACTGTTCGTCGGTGTGTTCGTCTATGCAATAGGCTTCGTCGGCGACGTGCTGGTGCCGCGAAGCGTTGGCAACGCGCCAACGGCCACCATTGGCCAAGCCCTCACCATTGACGTCGCGTTGTTGATGTTGTTTGCCGCTCAGCACAGCGTGATGGCGCGGCCCGCCTTCAAGCAGTGGTGGACACGCTGCGTACCGCAGCCCATCGAGCGCAGCACCTACGTACTGATCGCGAGTCTCGTTCTGGCGCTGATGTTTTGGCAGTGGCGGGCGCTGCCGTTCGTTGTCTGGGATGTCACGTGGCAGCCGGCGCGGTTGGCCGTCTCGGCGCTGTTCTGGCTGGGCTGGGCGATCGTGTTGGCGTCGACGTTCATGATCAATCACTTCGAGCTGTTCGGGCTACGCCAGGTGTTCGCGGCGTGGCGGGGACGGCCGCAGGCCGAAACCGGCTTTCGCACAACGCTGTTCTACCGGATGGTGCGTCATCCACTGAATCTGGGCTTCATTGTGGCGTTCTGGGCCGCGC
This sequence comes from uncultured Actinomycetota bacterium, assembly GCA_963770125.1. GTDB lineage: Bacteria > Actinomycetota > Actinomycetes > Mycobacteriales > Mycobacteriaceae > Mycobacterium. The sequence continues at coordinate 23,024 of CAVYPI010000044.1, forward strand.
CGACGATGACGGCGGGGCATCTGTTGTTCGCCGTCTTGACGATGGGATGGATCCTGCTTGCGATGCGGCTGGAGGAGCGCGACCTGCTGAAGGCACTCGGAACGCGGTATGGCGCGTATCAGCAAGCGGTGCCGATGATCATTCCTGGGCCGCGCAGGCGTCGACACCAGCCGGTCGCTGACAGGGTAGCCAGGTGACGCATGTCCGGGACCGCGTGAGGCGTAAGGCCAGCCGCAGATATGCGCACTGGGGCCATGCCCATCAGCTAAATGCGCTGTGGGTCCGCCACCGCTGCCAAGGCCATGCGCTCGGCGGCTGCCAAGTTTCCCCGGGCGAGCAGCGGATCTGAATCCGCAGGCACCCGGTCGAGTCTCGTCAACAGACTGATAAGGGACACGCGGGCGATGTGCGCGTGTATTGGAAGTGCACGTGCGTGACCGCCGCAGCGGTGATTTCGCGTTTTAGCCCGTGCCGCTGTAGTTGCCCTGCGGTCGTAAAAGTCGACGTACTGGTTGCCATTGATGTCTCGGTAAAAGCACGCGTAACCGGAGACATACCGGGCGGTGGTGCCAGCCGCCGTACTCCACAACCCACGTGCGATGGCTCGCAGCACGGCATTCACTGGTCAAGTTACTGATCGGCAACGCGCCGGCAGTGGCCGCTGTGAGGCGTGGGACGACGCGGTCTACCCCGACAGCGTCGAGGCGTGGATGGCGAAGCTCGACGCCGACGTCTCCGCAGGAGGTCTTGTCCCCGACAGTCGATTCTTCCCGCACGGCAACGACTTCCGTGGCCTGCGAGTGCACCAGACCCGGCTCCAGGGCCGCGACGCGTCGAGCGACTCGTACTGCTACACCAGCTGAACGTCCGCCAGCCGACCCCTACCGGTAACGGCCTGGCAGCGACCTCGATCACGCCCGCTGATACTCGGCCGTCAGCGCGTGGCCACCAGGCAAGATTCCTGAACACTCGCGCACGGCACCGGTTCAGCAGAAGACGAGCGGCGCAGTCATGGATGAGCAGCTCGCCGCCAACGATCCGCCCGACGCATCGGCAGGCTGTGATGCGCTGTGACTTGGCTTAGTGGCCGCCCCTCCCCAGCGCGCCATTTTTGAGGCGAATGCCTCATGTGCCGAAATGGGTGTCCGATGGACGATTTCTGCATGGATTTTTAGACAGCGCACGCGAAGCCGCTCCCGCGATTCAGCGGCACCGTTGGGACAAGGTGCTAACAGATGGTAACGGGCTGCGGGGACGTAGGCGAACAAGATTGGGAGGCAGTGATGTTCACTATCGAGGAGCTGGCCACGATTCCGCTGTTCTCGGCACTTGAGGACAAAGCGCTAGAGTACCTTGCCGGCGAAGTGGAGGACATCCACCTCACGCCCGGGGAGTACGTGGCCCACGAGGGCGACGGTCGGGCCCTGGCGGTCGTGGTCGAGGGCAAGACCGAGCTGACGAAACGGGTGAACGGCGTCGAGCAGGTGATCGGCGTCCGGCTTCCTGGGGACCTCGGAGGGGAGATCCCGATGACGCTCGGTACGCCGCTGCCCGCCAGCATGCGGGCCGTCGAGCCGTCGCGCGTGCTGAAGGTGACCGTCGAGGTGTTCCACACGCTCGCCGCCATGGCGCCCGAGGTCTCCGCAGCGGTCGGTGCCGCCGCGTTGGAGCGTATCGAGATGCTCAGAAACGCCACCGCGCGGCCGCTCGCGCCCGCGATGTTCGTCATTGGTCCGCGCGTAGACCCGGGAGTCCACAGCTGTGACAGCTTCCTCCATCGCAACCAGATTCCCTACGAACGTCTGGACCCAGACGATCCTCGCGCTATTGCACGCACCGGAGGTGATGTCGCCGTAGCCGCCCCCTATCCGGTGGTGATGCTCCGCGACGGCACCCAGCTGATTGCCCCGACGATGCGTGCCGTTGCCCGGGTCGCTGGGCTGACGGTTGCGCCGGGCCGGACGCGCTACGACGTGGTGATCGTGGGCGGCGGGCCGGCGGGTCTGACGGCGGCGGTCAACGGCGCCTCCGAGGGTCTGCAGACGGCGCTGATCGAGTCCTTCGCCCCGGGCGGGCAGGCCGGCACCTCAACTCGAATCGAGAATTACACGGGGTTCCCATTCGGCGTCTCCGGGGACGAGCTCGCAAGCCGCGCGCTGCAACAGGCGAAGCGGCTGGGGGCTGAGATCGTCGTAACCCGACGCGTCGAAGCCATCGACCCTGCCGACATGACCGTCAGGCTGGATGGAGGCGACGTTCTCCGAACGAAATCGATCGTTCTCGCGATGGGCGTGGAGTGGCGGCGCCTCGAAGTCGATTCGGTCGATCGATTCGTCGGCTCCGGTGTCTACTACGGTGCGGCACGCAGCGACGCCAGTCTGGCCCAGGCAAACGATGTGTATCTGATCGGAGCTGGCAACTCTGCCGGGCAGGCCGCCATCTTCTTCTCCAGCCACGCCCGATCGGTGACGCTGCTCGTGCGGGGCGAGTCGCTGGCAGAGAGCATGTCTACCTATCTCATTGAGCAGATAGCGACGAAAGCGAACATCCAGGTGGAAACGCGATCCGAGGTTGTCGCGGTGCACGGAGACGAACAACTCGAGGCGATCGAGGTCATCGATCGAAGGACCGGCATCACCTCTCGACGGGATGCGCAAGTGGTGTTCGTCCTCATCGGCGCCGAAGCGGCAACCGACTGGCTCCCCTCAGAGATCGAGCGCGACGAGCACGGCTTCGTCTTGACGGGAACCGATGCGATCAAGGCGGGACAGTGGAAGGCCGATCGCGAGCCGTTCGCTCTCGAAACGAGCGCCCCGGGGATCTTCGCCGTCGGCGACATCCGCTCCGGATCGGTGAAGCGCGTGGCAGCTTCCGTCGGTGAGGGCGGTGTCGCAATCGCCCTCGTACACCGCTACCTCCAGCCCTCCTCCCGGCCATGAGCACACAATCGGAGGCGGTGACGCCAACGGTGACTGACGTCTCAGACCGCAAACGCTTTGAAATCGCAGTCGACGGGGAGGTCCTGGGCTTCGCCGAGTATCGGCGGCGGCCCGGCATCATCTCCTTCATCCACACCGAGATCGACCCGGCGCGCAATGGTGAAGGCCTGGGAACACTGCTCGTCAAAGCCGCGCTGGACACCGCACGAGCCGAGGGGCTAGCGGTGCTGCCCTACTGTCCATTCGTCCAGGGCTTCATCGACCGTCATCGCGAGTACCTCGACCTCGTGCCGGCAGAGCGCCGCGGCAAGTTCGCGCTGGACGACGGCTGAGGTCTCTTTCCTCGGGCGGACGAAAGGGCCGCATATCTGCGGCCCTTTTCAGTGCAGCTGCCGGGAATCGAGCCCGATCGCCTCGCTGCGCTGCCCTTGGTTGCTGGGCTAGATGTCGAGACCGTGTTCTCGTATCCGGCAGGCGTGCCGGGCGCGAGCCTGAGCCACCGCATCGACGAAAGTTCGCGACTCTGCCTGCCACTCTGTGTGGACCGCTCGCAGCAATGCGGCGCGCACAAGTCCTAGGTCCGCCAGCAATGGCCGGCTTCGGCGCGAGCGACGGCGACGGTCTCGAACATCACCGGCTCAAGCGAACAGCGTCGAACTCGATTGCGGTCCAACTGCTTTCGGGCAGTCCGCAGCCTGCTCAAGCACGGTCAGCCGCCGATCGCGCTCATTGGCCGGTCCGGTTGCAAGAAGTCGGGGTCGTTAGTGCCGTGACCCTTTGCCTTGGCCCACATCGCCGCGCGCCACGCAGATTCAATTGCGGCGTCGTCGGCACGCGCGCGTATGAGGCCACGCAGGTCGGTCTCCTGGCAGGCGAACAGACAGTTGCGGACCTGCCCGTCGGCGGTGAGCCGGGTGCGGTCGCAGGCCGAGCAGAACTCATGTGAGACCGAGGTGATGATGCCGACCTTCCCGCGGTCCCCGTCGACCTGCCACATCTCCGCGGGCGCCGTACCGCGCGGGGCCGGGTCGGGGGTCAGATCGAAATGGGCACGCAGCGTCTCGAGCACGTCGTCGGCCTTGATCACCCAGCGACGTTGCCACTGGTGGGCGGCGTCGAGCGGCATCTGTTCGATGATGCGCAGCTGGTATCCGTGGTCGAGGCAGAACCTCACGAGAGACACCGCGTCGTCCAGTCCGGTGACGGGATCAAGCACCGCGTTCACCTTCACCGGATCCAGCCCCGCTGCCTTCGCCGCCTGCAGACCCGTCAGCACGTCGGCCAGCCGGTCGCGACGGGTGATGTGGGAGAAGTGCGCGGCGTCGACGGTGTCTAACGAGACATTGATCCGGTCCAGCCCGGCCTGCTTGAGCTTCGCGGCCCGCCTGTCCAAGCCAATGCCGTTGGTGGTCATCGTGATCTCCGGCCGCGGCTGCAGTGCGGCGGTGGCGGCGATGACGTCTTCGAGGTGCTTGGCCACCAACGGCTCGCCCCCGGTGAAGCGGACGCTGGTGATGCCGAGGCGGGTGACCGCGATGCGCAGCAGCCGGGACACTTCGTCGGGCCCCAGCAGCTTCTCGCCGGGGAGCCAGTCCAAGCCTTCGGCCGGCATGCAGTAGGTGCAGCGCAGGTTGCAGCGATCGGTGAGGGACACCCGCAGGTCGGTGGCGACTCGCCCGAAGGTGTCGACCAGCGCGCCGTCGACCGGCGCGCCCTCCACGGGCCGCACCGTCGGTAGGCCGAGCGCAGTGACGGTCATGGCACGTTCGAGGGCTCGGTTACGCCGGGTGCAGGCTGACAGGTATTCCGGAGTAGCGCACCATGCCTGTCACCACATCGATGTCGTCTTTGTTGGTGAGCCGATTGACATTGGCCCCATGGTGGCCGTGCGGAATCGACACCGCGCCACGCCGGATCGAGTCGTCGACCTTCGCGATGCCGGTCAGCTCTCCGTTAGCGCTGCGGACGATCACCGGTTGGCCGCTCATGACGCCCGCGGCAGCGCCGTCATCGGGATGAATAAGAATTTCGGCGCGCTCACCGAGAAAATCGAGTTGCGCATTCAGCTTCTTCCGCTGTCGGCGCGGCACCATCACTAGAGGCGGCGGTGGCTCCAGGGCGGCGAGCTGATCGAGTAGCAGCTGCGGCGCCAACCGCCAGCCGCCCATTCGCTCGATGTGCTTGTCGACCCATGCCGCGGGTAGCTCCCGGGCGACCTCCGCCCAACCCGTGGCCGCCACCTCGTCGAACTTGGTCCGGGCGCCGGCCAGCAGAACGGCGATCACGTCGTCGTCGGTGCTGCTGTCCGGATCCCCAAGAGAGCCAAGGTCATAGCCGAGTCGCCGGCCGAGTTCGGCGAACACCCACCACATCGATCGCCGGTCGCCGACCGGGTCCACGATGGCGGGGCTGTACTGCACCGACACTCGAGAACTCAGGATGTCGTGAATCGTGATGTCGGGCCGTTCCAACGGATCCTTGGTCGGCAGTACATGGGTGGACAAGGCCACGGTTTCGTTGTTGATGATCTCGGTGGTGGCGAACACTTCGAGGTTCTGCAGGGCCGGGATCAACTTGCCTGTCTCGGGCATACAGGTAACCAAGCTGCCTCCGACGTTGATCAGGGCGCGAATGTTGCCGGCCGCGATCTCGTCGGGTAGTACGGCGCACGGCCATTCGTTGATGAACGCTTGAGCCTCCGGTCGGCTGCGCGGGCCGGGGCCGAACGATCCCTCGGGCGGTGTGATCGGCAGCAGATCGCCGAAAGCTTCGAGCTGGTAAGCGAATCCGGGGTGAAACCACGTGCCGCCGGGGCGGTTCATGGCGCCGGTGAGAATCATCAGCACCCATGCCAGCCACTGGGTGACGTTGGCTCGGTCGGCCGTCATGGTAACGCCGGTCCCGGTTTCGATCGCGACGCATTTGGCGGCGCGCACCGCCTCGCACAGCCGTGTCAGCTCTGTCTCCGTCACGTCGGCGATCGTCGCGGTGTGCTCGACCGTGAACGGCGCAACAGCGGCTGCCAGCGCGTCGACACCCTGAACCGGCACATCGGTCTTCATGCCGTCACGCAGGATCTCGCGCACCAAGTAAGCCAGCACCGCGTGGTCGGTACTGGGGCGCGGCGCCAGATGGCCGGTGGCCAGTCGGGCGGTCTCCGTGTGCCGCGGATCGATCACCCAGACCTGGCCGCGCCTAGCGATGTCACGCACCGTGCCCGTCGGGTTGGGCATCGAGATCGCGTGGCCATGAGAGATCACCGGATTGACGCCGACCAGCATGAGGAAGTCGGCGTTGTCGAGGTCCGTTCGGCCGCTGAGCCCCATGAATCCACCCACGAGGTCCGAGATCAGCGGTTTGGCGGTGCCGTCGATGGTCAGCGGGCTGAACTTGGCCGGGGTGCCGATCGCCGCGTGCAGAGCTTCGGCCATCCGGAATCCGGCGCTTTCCATGGTGCTGAAGTAGAAGGCGACCGACTCGGGCCCGTGACGGTCGATGATGTCCTTCAGCCGCGTGCCGAGGTCGTCGAGACAGGCATCCCACGTGGTGTCCTGCAGCCGGCCGTCCACCCGCATCCGCGGCCGTTCAAGCCGGTCGGGATGGTGGTGCAGCAGAGGCAGCGCACGACCCTTCGCGCAGGTGTAACCGCGTGAGAACGGGTGTTCCCGGTCGCCGCGGACGCGGATCACGTCGTCGCCTTCGACGTCGACGAGAATGCCGCAGACGGAGGTGCAGACGCGACAGAAGCTACGGACCGTTTGCATAGTCGGAAAACGTACTCTCGTCTTGAGAGAAGCGCCGTCACATTTTTGAGAACCGCTACGCGCTTTTGAGAATGACACTTCCGGAGCGATTGCTCGCCACGTAACGCCGACCCCAGACCAACCGTCCGCGCTAACCCAAACCCCGTCGTCCCCTCAGATCGCCTCCATACCAGGAATGCGGTTGCGGCCGCTTCTGGCTGTCTAGGCGAAGCTCGGGCTTTCATCGCGACCGCGGCGTCACTCGTGCTCAACATGTCGGGCGTGTTCTCGAGCAAGTAGCGGTTCGCTCCATTAACTGCGACAGGAATCGAAGAGCGACGTCAAACTTTGAGCGGCTTACCCGCCGTCATGGCGGCGCGGATAGGCTGACCTGGTGGAACTCGGCGGAACGCCGCCGACTGGGAAGCCGTGGTTTGGCATACTCGGTCCGCTTACCGCCGCTGCCGACGGGGGGCAGAGGCTAGAGCTTGGCGGGCACAAACAACGCGAGCTGCTCGCCTTCTTGCTGATCAATGTGAATCGGTGCATCCCGCCAGGTCGGATCGCCGACGCGCTGTGGCGCGGTGCGCCGCCCGCCGGCGCGCATGTCACATTGCGTACCCATGTGTCTCATCTTCGGCGCTGGTTGGCCGGCATTGGGGCGCGGGATGCACTGGTTACCCGACAGGCCGGGTACGGCTTGTTCGTCGGCGCCGACCAGGTCGACGTCGCCCAGTTCGAGCGTCTGCTGGGAGTGGGCCAAGAGGCGCTGGGACTCGGTGACGCCGAGCGCGCGGCGCGACTGCTCGCTGAGGCGCTGAGCCTGTGGCGGGGATCGGTGCTCGATGACTTGGGCCCGCCGGAGTTTGCGAATACCGAGGCAGCGCGGCTGGAGGAACTTCGGTTGGTCGCGCTGGATCACCGAATTGACGCTGATCTTGCATTGGGTAAGCAGCATGCCGTGATTGCTGAACTGGAGCGCTTGGTTCTCGCGCATCCATTCCGTGAGCGGCTGCACTGCCAGCTCATGCTGGCGCTGTACCGGTCGGGCCGACAGGCCGATGCGCTGGCGGTCGCTTCGTCGGTGCGGCGACGACTCGCCGAGGAACTCGGCGTCGACCCCGGTCCGGCACTTCAAGATCTGGAGACTGCGATCCTTCGCCACGACCCGGCGCTGCTGCTGGCCGAAGAAGAACGCGGCGCCCTGGCGCTGCCGGGGGTGCCGCCCGGCGCGTTGACCAAGTACCACCCGCCAACCCCGGCCCGCTCGCTGGTTACGCGCGCTCGCCTCACCGACAGGTTGTGCGCCGGTGGTCACCGGCGGCTGATCGTGATCCACGGGCCGGCGGGGTTCGGGAAGACCACGCTTGCCGCGCAGTGGCGTGAGGTCCTCGTCAACGAGGGCGTCACAGTCGCGTGGCTGACGATCGATAGCGACGACAACAACGTCGTCTGGTTCCTTGCACACCTGGTGGAAGCCGTTCGCATCGTCCGACCCACCCTGGCGGAAGGCCTACAGCGGGCGCTAGAGGCGCGCGGCAACGAGGCCGGGCGCTACGTGCTGACGTCGCTCATCAATGAGATCCACGAAAGCGGCAACCGCATCGCCGTCGTCATCGACGACTGGCACCGGATCACCGGCGCCGCGACGGTCGAGGCGCTGACGTACCTGCTCGACCGCGGCGGCCACCTCCTCCAGGTTGTGGTAACCAGTCGGACGCGCGCCGGACTACCGATGAGCCGGATGCGGGTTCTGGATGAATTGATTGAAATCGACGGCGCTGCCTTGCGTTTCGACCTGTCCGAATCGCGCGCCTTTCTGGTGGACGTGGGCGGGCTGGCATTGGATGAGAGGGATATCGCCCACCTCGAGCAGACCACCGACGGCTGGGTCGCGGCACTGCAGCTTGCATCGCTGTCCCTCCGTGACTGCGTCGACCCCGCCACCATGATCGACCGAATGTCGGGGCGTCATCACGCAATCGACGAGTATCTGGCCGAAAACGTGCTTGATTCGCTCGAACCGGAGATGCTGGATTTTCTGATGGCCACCTCCATCACCGAGCGGATCAGCGGTGATCTCGCATGCGCGGTGGCCGACGTCGGTCACGGGCAGGCGCTGCTAGAGCAGGCCGAGAGCCAAGACCTCTTTCTGCGCCGACTCGATGATGAACGCGAGTGGTTCTGCTATCACCATCTTTTCGCCGAGTTCCTATTGCGCCGGCTTGAGCGAGACCAACCGGAACGCATCGTGCGGTTGCACCGGACCGCATCTCGCTGGTTCGCGGAGCACAACCTTATGCGGGAGGCGGTCGACCACG
>CAVYPI010000045.1:0-67657 GCA_963770125.1 uncultured Actinomycetota bacterium
ATTGCCGACACCTGCCATCACCCGCTGATCGAGCAGCGCCTCGGCCAGCGGTCGGTCCGGATCGCCGGTCAGGTTCGCCGTCGCGAGATGCGAATCCCAATCGTCGCCGAGCAGGTCGGGACCCAGGTGGGCGACCGCATCGATATCGTGCTCGCGCTCCAGTACTTCGAGCACCCCGAGATCGATGCCTGCCGCCTGAATATCGCCCGCCTCCAAGATGATCCGGATCCGATACCCGGCCCTGCTCGGCTTGCTGACCGGGTTGACCTTCCAGCTGCCCTCCATCTTCAGATGCGAGTGGATGCTGGCCTGGCCGACGCGGATGAACAGGTGCTTGCCCCCGGTGATCACCTCGTCGACGACCTCGCCCTGTCAAGTCGACGGTGGCGTATTTCGGCACGCGGAATCTGCATCGTGTCAGCGTCTTCCCGGCCAACGCATCGCGCAGGATGGTGGCGGTGTGCCAGACGGTGTCGCCTTCAGGCATGAGCTCGTCGATCGACTTCAGCGAGGAGCTCCCGCAGCCGTTCGGCGTTGGCAGGGACGACGCGCGTAGGGCGCTGACACCGGCGTTGTCGTCTCCGAGCGATTGCCGACCCTCGCCTCGTTACAGTCCTCGAAGTCCGGCCGCCGACCCCGGACAGCAGCGGCGAGGTGCCAGCGGCACCGACGTCGCGGCGCCCTGCTCGACAGTCTTCAGCCGCGTCCCGACCGTCGGACCGCTCTTCGGCCTGCTTCCGTCTCGCGGATCGAGGTCACGCTGTAGCGCGGTCGGGATCCCGCCGGGCGTCGACGCGTCGAGAGTTGATGCCGTCGTCGGCCCGCGGCGGGTCGCCTCGACGGCGGACGAGACGTTCGCAGGTCTTCGACTGCCCGTCGGCGCCGAACGGGTCGTAGTCGCGGAACACGAAGTCGAGTCGTCGAACACTACCGGTCAGCGCAGATGCCCACTCGGCTGACCGACACGATGCGCGCAGACTCAGCCTCGGCGAGGGCGTAGTGCGGCCCGACAGCGAGGGCGAAGTCGACGAGATGGTTTGTGGCGTTCCAATCGTCGCCACTTGGTGACATGGTCGAGCTCCTGGACGGCCGTCGCCCGGCGTTGTTGACCAGGATGTCCAACGAACCGTTCCACGCCCGGACGACGCCAGCGACGCTCGACAGGTCTGACGATCAGGGCGCCGACGTCGATTGAGTGCTGCCGGTCTGCACACGGATGGGCGGCAACGCGATCGCCTGCGGTCGTGTCGCGCACCGCGGCGTGACGGCCGCGCCTCGCCGGCCGCGCGCCGAGTCTCCACCCGTACCCGACACCACACCGGTGCGATGGCGGTCTTGCCACCCAACTCGATCCCGGCGGTAGACGTCGGCGGCGGTCGATTCGGATGCGAAGGGTGTCGTGATGGGGGAAGTCATGCGCTAACCGAAGGCGATCTCGGAGGGTCCGATGTTCCATCTCTTAGCGCAGCCGCAGGCCTCGCGGCGTGCGAGCAAACCCGGCGCCGATCAGCGCGTCCTGCACGGCGGCGCGCTCGCCTTCGGCGACCGGTTCCAGCACCGGCACGCCGTTTACCTTCTCGACCAGCAGCGAACCGATGCGCCCTGCACCGACGAGATCGGCCAGCGCCGCTGCGGCCGCAACATGTGCCTCGGCGTCGTCTGTGAAGCTCAGCAGCGAGCGCCCGCCGCGTTCGAGGAACCACGCCAGCTCACCGTCGACCACCGCCACCAGCGCGCCCGCCTTGCGGCCCGGCCGGTGCGTCACGTCCTCGTCAGCCACCTTCCTCGACGGCCACGGCAGCGCGGCGCCGTACGGGTTGGCGGGATCGGCCGCGGCCAGCACGACCGCGCGGTACTCACGGCGCTCCTGGTCGACCCCGTCGAGGTAGGACCGCAGCCGGTCAACGGTTGAGGCAACCGCGAACTGGGCCCCGCCCAGCGACTCGACGAAGTAACCCCGTTGGCACCGACCGGCGTCCTCGAAGGCGGTGAGCACCTTGTACAGCATCGCGAAGCCGCCCGGTACTTCTTCGGCCCCGGCCGCGCCCTTGGTCAGCACGCCGTGGCGGTTCAGCAACAGCTCGGCCTGGAAATGCGCCCGCACGGTCGACTCGGGCTCGGCGGCGGGCAACGCCGACCATCGGCCGGCCACCGTCGGGTCGGAGCTGCGGGCCTGCCCATGCGCGACGCTGTAGCGGCTCGACCGCGGCGGTCGTTGCCGTTGCCGGTGTGCCGGTGCGCCGCGTCGGCCGGTCGACCGACGCGTGCCGGTCAGCATCGCGCGCACCGGGGCGAACGTGTCGCCGGTGACCCAGCCGGCCCAAATCAGTTCCCACAGCGCCTGTTTGAACTGTTCGGAATCGCCGTCGGCGAGCTGACGGAAAAAGAAGGCGCCGCTTCCGCCGAGCGTCGCCATGATCGCTCGATGAATGTCGGTGAACTCGAGCTCCGTCGGCACGGCGAGCGTCAACGGCGCCGACTCGGCGGGATGAAACGCGATCCAGCCGTCGCCGCCCCCGATCTGGCCCACCCCCGACCAGGTGACCTCGCCCGCGGCGAGGAGCTCGTCGAGCATCGCGGGCTGATAGTCGCGCACTCGCTGCCCGAACACCAGCGGCTCGACCGCTGAGGCCGGGATCGGCACTCCCGCTAACTGATCTATCACTGCAGAGAGGTCGTCGATGCCCGAATTGTGGGACCCCACCTGCTGCCAGGACGGCAGGAAGCGACCGTATGCGGCGGTGCTGACGGGCTCGACCTGCGCCCGCAGCGCGGCCAGCGAGCGGCGGCGCAGGATCTTCAAGACGTCGGCGTCACACCATTGGTCGCCGTCGGCTCCGTCGGTGAACTCGCCGCGGATGAGCCGACCGTCGATGGCGAGCCTGCCCAGCAGGTCGCCGGTCACCCGCAGCCCGAGGCCGAAGCGGGCCGCGGCGTCGTGCGTAGTGAACGGGCCGTGCGTACGCGCATACCGGCCGAGCAGCTCGCCGAGCGGGTCGGCCACCGATTCGGTGAAGGCCGCAGGCACCCCGACGGGCACCGCCACTCCGACGCCGTCACGCAGCAGTCCGATGTCTTCGACTGCGACCCACCAGGTTTGGCCGGCGAACGACACGGTCAGCGCGCGTTTGGCGGCCTGTAGACCGTCGAGCCAGCCGCCCGCGTCGTCCGTCGTGCATCGGTCGGCGATCTCCGGCTCGGTCAGCGGGCCCAGCACCCGCAGCAGATCCGCGATGCCCTCGGCGTCGCGGGCCAGCCGGTCCGAGCTGAGGTGTTGCAGCTGCTGCGTGGTGCTAGTGATGACTTGCGGATCGAGCAGCTCCCGCAACTCGACGCGGCCCAGCAGCTCGGCCAGTAGCACGCTGTCCAGCGACAGCGCAGCGGCACGCCGCTCCGCCAACGGGCTGTCGCCCTCGTACATGAATGCGCCGACATAGCCGAACAACAGCGACGCGGCGAACGGCGACGGGCTCGCGGTCTCCACCTCGACCACCCGCAACCGGCGCTGTGCCACACGGTGCATCAACTCGGTGAGCGCGGGCACGTCATAAACGTCCTGCAGGCATTCGCGGACCGCCTCCAGCACGATGGGGAAGTCCGGGTACTTGCGGGCGACGTCGAGCAGCTGCGCGGCACGCTGCCGCTGATGCCACAACGGCGACCGCTTGCCCGGATGCCGACGCGGCAGAAGCAGTGCGCGGGCCGCGCATTCGCGGAACCGCGAGGCGAACAGCGCCGAGCCGCCCACCTCCGCGGTGACGATGGGTTCGATCTCGTCGGCGTCGAATATGAACAGATCGGCCCCGGGGGCGGCGTCTTCGGTGTCGGGCAGCCGCACGATGATGCCGTCGTCGGAGGCCGATGGCTTCTCATCGATCCCGTAGCGCTCGCGCAGCCGTCGTGACACCGCCAGCGCAAGCGGTCCGTGCACCCGAAGCCCGTAGGGCGAGTGCAGGATCACCCGCCAGTCGCCGAGCTCGTCGCGGAACCGTTCGACCACGAACGTCGTGTCGCTCGGCACCGTGCCGGTGGCCTGTCGCTGGTCGTCGAGCAGCTGCCACAGGTTGTCGGACGCGAACTCGTCGAAACCCATTGCGCGGCAACGCTCCGCGAACTCCTCGCGGCCGAGCCGCGCCAGCTCGCCGGTGAATGCTCCGACGGCCGCACCCAATTCGGCTGGCCTGCCTACGCCGTCACCCTTCCAAAACGGCAGCCGCGCCGGTTGCCCCGGCGCCGGAATGACCAGCACCCGGTCGTGGGTGATCTCGGTGATGCGCCAACTGGTGGCGCCCAGCGAGATAACGTCGCCGGGGCGGGACTCGTAGACCATCTCCTCGTCGAGTTCGCCCACTCGCGAAGGCTTTTCGGAGTCCGTGGCCAGGTAGACCGTGAACAGGCCGCGGTCCGGAATCGCGCCGCCGGAGGTCACCGCCAGCCGCTGCGCACCCGGGCGCGCCGTCAGCGTGCCGGCGTCCCGGTCATACACCAGGCGCGGCCGCAGCTCGGCGAACTCCGTGGAAGGGTACTTGCCGGAGAGCAGGTCAAGCGTCGCCTCGAATGCGCTGCGCGGCAACGTCGCGAACGGCGCGCTGCGCCGCACCACGTCGAACCAGCGGTCGGCGTCCACCGGTTCCAGCGCGCAGGCCGCCACTGTGTGCTGGGCCAGCACGTCGAGCGGGTTCGTCGGCACATGCATGGTTTCGATCTCGCCGGACAGCATCCGCTTCACGGTCACCGCGCACCGGATCAGGTCCGTGCGGTGTTTGGGAAACAGCACACCCTGGGAGATCTCGCCGACCTGATGACCGGCGCGGCCGATGCGCTGCAGGCCGCTGGCCACCGAAGGCGGCGCCTCGACCTGGATCACCAGATCGACCGCCCCCATGTCGATGCCCAATTCCAGGCTGGATGTGGCGACGACGGCGCGCAGGCGTCCGCTCTTGAGGTCGTCCTCGACCTGGGCGCGCTGCTCCTTACTGACCGAACCGTGATGCGCGCGGGCCAGCAGAGGCTCGGCCCCGAAGGACTGGCCACTGGCCATCACCTGCGCCGGTGAGCCACCGCCGACCGCTGCGTTACGCCCGGTCGGCAGTTCGATGCCCGACCGCTCGGCATGAATCTCGTTGAGCCGTGAGGTGAGTCTCTCGGCCAGCCGTCGGGAGTTCGCGAAGACGATCGAGCTGCGGTGCGCCTCGATCAGGTCCACGATGCGTGCCTCGACGTCCGGCCAAATAGATTGGTTGTTCGGCGCGGCCATGTCGGGGACCGGCACCTGTACCGACAGGTCGAACGTCTTGGCCGCGGGCGGCGCGACGATCGTCGTTCTCGCCTGCCCCGACAGGAATCGCGCGACTTCCTCGGGCGGCCGCACGGTCGCCGACAGCCCGATGCGCTGCGCCGGTGTGGCCAACAGCTGGTCGAGCCGCTCCAGCGACAGGGCCAGGTGTGCGCCGCGTTTGGTGCCCGCGACGGCATGCACCTCGTCGACGATGACCGTCTGCACCTCGGCCAGGGTCTCGCGCGCCGCCGACGTCAGCATCAAGAACAACGACTCCGGCGTGGTGATCAGGATGTCCGGCGGTTTGGTGATCAGCTCGCGACGCCGGGCGGGCGGCGTGTCGCCCGACCGCACCCCCACGCTGATGTCCGGTGCGGGCACGCCACGGCGCTCGGCGATCCGGCCGATGCCGGTCAGCGGGGTGCGCAGGTTGCGCTCGACGTCGACGGCCAACGCCTTCAGCGGCGAGACGTACAGCACCCGGGTGCCGGCCCTCGGGGGCCTGGGCTCCGACGAGGCGAGCCTGTCGATGGCCCATAAGAACGCGGCCAGCGTCTTGCCGGAGCCGGTCGGTGCGATGACCAGCGTGTTGTCGCCGTCGGCGATGGCCGACCACGCCTCCGCCTGCGCGGCGGTCGGGGCCGAGAAGGTGCCGTGGAACCACTCGCGGGTCAGCGGACTGAACCGAGCCAGCGGGTCGCGCTTGAAGCGGGGTACTACTCATTGGCATCCATGGTGCCAACGCGCACCGACAATATTCGCGTGTGAAGGAAATCTCGTGCTCGACACGATCACGACCGTTCTGGTCGCCCTGCTTGGCGTCCACATACTGGTGAAGTTCGCATTCTTCGCGCTGCCGTACCGCAAGCGCAGGGCGGCGCTGGACAAGGCGTACGGCGACAAACCTGCGGCCAGCGCAACCGCGGACCGGGTGGTGCTGGTATTCACCATCGTGCTCGCCGGGCTGCTGCTGCGACGGGGCGTGGACGCTGTCAGCTTCCTCGGCGGGTTGTGGATCGGCGCGACCCTGATTCAGCAGTATTTTCACGAGTACCGCGTGCCGGTCGCGCCGGAGCGGGCCGCGCCGGAGCCGGTGTCGCCGATCAAGATGATGTCGTACGCGATTCAGGATTCGCCGTGGCGGCCGTGGCGCGAGTTGGCGATCCTGGCGGTGCTGGTCGTCACGTGCCTGATTCTCATGCGCTAGTTCGGCGATCGGGTGCGACGGCCTCGGCCAGCTCGGCGGGCACGTCGGGCACCCGTCCGATCGCGTCGAGCAGGGCGTGCGCACAGGTGTCGGCGACATACCCGGCGTCGATCGACGGGTCCATCAGGCGCTGCCTGCACATCTCGAAGGTGAACGCCAGCCAGCCGTAGATGGTGACCCGGAGGTCGCGTTCGACCTTGGAGTCCATCGCGCCACCGACCGCGTCGGTGATGCGGCCGATGATCCGGTTGGCCTGCCGGTCGTTGTCGATGTCCTCGATGCCGCGCAATACCGGATCGGAGCTGCCTATGCCGATATAGGCGGCCCAAGCGCCGTGCGGATGCTCCTCGTCGTAGCGGACATACGCCAGCACGCCCTCACGCACCTGGTCGAACAGGCTCCGTCCCGAGTCCGGCGGGGTGCCGGTGGCCTCGAAGAGCCGATCGCCCTCGGCGCGCACCACCGCCGCGAAGAACGTCCGCTTGTCCGGGAAGTAGTGGTACATCAACGCCCGCGACACCCCGGCACGCTCGGCGATCTCGTCGATGCGCACCTCGTCGTACGGGCGCTCGCCGAACACCTCGGCACCCAACGCCAGCAGTTCGTTACGACGATCGTCGGGGGACAGCCGACGTCTGGACTCAGCCATGCCCCCATCGTAATTAACACATGTACAACAGCGATGGAGGTTGGGCGCGATGGCCGTGGTAGACGCCAACTCAAGGTCACCTGGCGGACGTCCCGCGTGGCGGGCAGCCGGGCCGGCTCGGAGACCGTCTGTCACAAACTGAACCGACGAATCGGTTCGCGCCCGGGTGGTTGCGAGGGCGCCGGCAGCAGCGGCCTGCGGCGCCGCACGGCCACCGTCGTCGGCGAGTCGGTGTGCAGGTCGAGCCTCTCGCCGGCATGACGAATCGTCAGCACGTTGCCCGGCCCGTCGCGCAGCGCATAGCTGACCTCGTCGTGGTTGACGTCGACGGTCAGGCGAAAACCCCTCCACCGCAGCCGAAACCGCAACCGCGTCATGCCGTCCGGCAGCTGGGGGTCGAGCGCAAGCTCACCGTCGTCGTCTCGCAGACCGCCGAAGCCGGCGACCAATGCGGTCCACGTTCCGGCCAGTGATGCCATGTGCAGCCCGTCGCGGGTGTTGTGGTGCAGGTCGCGCAGATCGATCAACGCCGCTTCGTAGAGGTAGTCGTGGGCCAGTTCCAGATGGCCCACCTCGGCACACATCACCGCCTGCGTGCAGGCAGACAGGGACGAGTCCCTGGTGGTGCGCCGCTCGTAATAGTCGACGTTGTGCGCCTTCTGCTCGGGCGTGAACTCGTGGCTGCGCCAGTGCATCGCCAGCTCGAGGTCGGCCTGCTTGATGACCTGTGACGGGTAGAGCCGCACGTAGGCCTCGTGCAACAGCAACGGATAGGACGTGTTCTCCGTGAAGTTCCACTCCCGCAGGCTGGTGAAGCCCTCGCACTGTTGATGTATGCCGAGTTCGTCGTCGTAGGGGATGTGCGCCGCGGCGGCCGCATCCTGCCAGGCGGCGGCTTCTTCAGAGCTCACGCCCAGCGCATAGGCCGCGTCGGGATGTCGACGGCAGGCCTGCGCTGCGGCGCGAAGGTTATGTGCCGCCATCAGATTGGTGAACACGTTGTCGCGCACGACGGCGGTGTACTCGTCGGGACCGGTGACACCGTCCAGATGCCAGACCCCGTGTCGGTCGTGATGACCAAGTGACATCCACAGCCGCGCGGTTTCCACCAGCACCGTCAGACCGCAGTCGGCCTCCAGCGAATCATCGCCGGTCACAACGCGATATCGCTCGAAGGCCATGGCGATGTCGGCGTTGATGTGCCAGGCCGCCGTGCCCGCAGGCCAATACGCCGAGCACTCCTCCCCTCGGATTGTTCGCCACGGAAACGCGGCGCCCGCGAGGTCCAGCTCGGCCGCGCGATCACGCGCCAGATCCAACGTCGAGGCCCGCCAGCGCAGCGCATCGGCCGCGGCGTACGGCGCGGTGTAGGTGAGCACAGGAAGAACGAATCCCTCGGTGTCCCAAAAGGTATGACCGTCATAACCGGTTCCGGTCAGGCCCTTTCCCGGGATCGCGCGGCGTTCGGCGCGCGCACTGGCCTGCAATACGTGGAACAAACCGAACCGCACCGCCTGTTGGCAATCGGCGTCGCCCTCCACCTCGACGTCCGCACAATCCCAGAAGTCGTCCAGATAGTCGCGCTGCGACTTGACTAGACCATCCCACCCGCTGTACTTGGCGCCCGCCACGGCGCCCAGCACCTGATCGCGCAGCGCGGGACGCGATCGCAGGCTCGACCATCCGTAGGCGAGAAACTTCACGATGCGCAGCTGTTGTCCAGCCCGCAACCCGCAGATGATGGTCGTTCGCGCCCAGTCCTCACCGGCGTTGGTGTTCACCTCGACCCGGCCTGGGACTTCGATCTGATGTTCCATCGCCGCGGCCATCATCAAGCCGCTGCCTCGGGTTCGGTGCACTAGCAGCGCTCCCTGCTTGTCCGCGTCGTGCTGGACGGCCTCCAACGGGTTCAACAACACCGCGGCGACCCGTGGGTCGGCGGACGGCTGTGGCTGGTCTTCGTTGGCGACTAGCTCGGATTGCACAGTGACACGGGCGAATTCGCCGACCGCCTCCACCACGTACTCGATAGCCGCCACACTACGGTGTGCCAGCGACACCAACCGCGTCGAGCGCACCTTCACCCGCTTACCCGCCGGAGACGTCCAGCACGCGTGTCGGATCAGCGTGCCCGCGCGCATGTCCAGCACTCGTTCATGCGCTTCAAGTTCGCCGTATCGGACGTCGAACGGTTCGTCGTCGACGAGCAGGCGCAGAATCTTGCCGTTGGTGACGTCGACGACCGATTGACCGTCCTCCGGATAGCCGTATCCCGCCTCGGCGTAGGGCAGCGGGCGCACCTCATAGAACGAGTTGAGGTAGGTGCCGGGCAGCCCGTACGGCTCGCCCTCGTCGAGGTTGCCGCGCAGGCCGATATGGCCGTTGGACAACGCGAATACCGACTCGGATTGGGCGAGCAGATTGAGATCCAGCTTCGTCTCGCGGACGTGCCATGGCTCGACGGGGAAGGCGTGTTCGGTGATCATTGCTTCGGCAGCAATTCGGCAAGATCTGTCACGACGATGTCGGCGCCGTTGCGGCGCAAGGCTTCTGCCTGACCGACGCGATCGACACCGACCACGAAGCCGAATTGCCCGCGCCGGCCTGCCTCCACACCGGCCAACGCATCTTCGAAGACCGCCCCCTGTGCGGGTTTCACGCCAAGCAACTCCGCTGCGCGCAGGTACGAGTCGGGGGCCGGCTTGCCCGCGATGTTCTCTTGCCGCATCGTCACGCCGTCGACCCGCTGCTGGACGAATTTGTCGAGCCCGGTGACCTCGAGCACCTCTCGGGTGTTGGCACTCGACGACACCACGGCGACGGCCAGGCCCGCGGCGGTGACCGCCTCGAGGTAGCGACGCGAACCCTCGAACACCTTGACCCCGTTCTGCTGGATGGCCCGCTGGAACAGCTGGTTCTTGCGGTTGCCCAACCCGTGCACCGTCCCGCCCGAGGGGTCGTCGTCCGGATCACCTTCGGGCAGCGTGATCCCGCGGGCGGCCAGAAACGACCGCACCCCGTCCTCACGTTTCTTGCCGTCGATGTAGGTCTGATAGTCGGCTGCGATGTCGAATGGGACGAACGGCTCTCCGGTCCGCTCCGAGAGATCTCGCAGGTACCCGTCGAACATGGCCTTCCAGGCCTTCCTGTGCACACTCGCGGTGTCGGTCAGCACCCCGTCGAGGTCGAACAGGCAGGCGCGAATGGCGTCGGGCAAACCGAGCATGGTCGTGACGCTACTGGTGCTGGGCTTCTCGGCGGATCGCGGTGTCCCCGGATCGAGCGGGAACCACGCGCAGCGCCAATAGTCCGAGGAGCAGCACGCACAACGCCGGGCCGCCGAACAGCACGAGCGCCAGCACCACTCCCGTGACCGAACCGGACAATGCCGTTGCGAATGCGAACGCGGCCACCCAGGAGACGACACATGTGATGACCGCCACGACCGCGGCGACGACCGAGCTGGCCAGCACCCCGTAGTGGTCGGCTCCGCTCACCGCCAGCACGGCAAGGACTGGTATTCCGATGATCGCCGCCGCCGTCAACGAACCCGTCGCAGAGCCAAGTTGGCGTGCGGCGGGCATCACCAGAGCGGCCGCAGCTATCGCGGCCACCACCACGCCGACCACTGCACATACACGCGAATTGTTGTGTTGCACTCTCGTAGAGTGACCCGCTCGTGCCGCATCAAAACGCCTGGTAGGGCCCTATCCGAAGTGCACGCCCTGGGCCAGCGGTAGCTCGGACGAATAGTTGACGGTGTTGGTGGCCCGACGCATATAGGCCTTCCACGCATCCGAACCCGACTCGCGCCCACCGCCGGTCTGCTTTTCGCCGCCGAATGCGCCGCCGATCTCGGCGCCAGACGTGCCGATATTGACGTTGGCGATCCCGCAGTCCGACCCGTCGGCCGCCATGAAGCGCTCCGCTTCCCGCACGTCGAGCGTGAAGATTGACGATGAAAGACCTTGCGGCACAGCGTTGTTAAGCGCGATCGCCTCGTCGATTTCGTCATAGTTCAGCACGTAGAGAATCGGCGCGAACGTCTCGTGGTGCACGACCTCGGTCTGTGCGGGCATCCGCACCACCGCGGGCGCGACGTAGTAGGCGCTCTCCTCGCCAACGTCGTGGCGCTCGCCGCCGAACAGCTCGCCTCCGTCCGCGCGGGCCTCCTCGAGAGCTCGCACCATGTCGCGGTAGGCGGTCTCATGAATGAGCGGACCGACCAGCGTGCCCTCGGCTGCGGGGTCACCGATCGGCAGCTGCCGGTAGGCGTTCACGATGCGGTCGACCAGCTCGTCGGCGACCGACGAATGCACGATCAGCCTGCGCATTGTCGTGCAGCGCTGGCCAGCAGTGCCCGCCGCCGAGAACACGATCCCCCGCACGGCGAGGTCCAGATCGGCCGACGGGGTGACGATCGCGGCGTTGTTGCCGCCCAGTTCCAGCAGCACCTTGCCGAACCGCTGCGCCACCCGTGGACCGACCTGCTGGCCCATCCGCACCGACCCGGTGGCGCTCAGCAGCGCCACCCGAGGATCGTCGACCAGGCGTTCGCCGACCTCGCGGCCGCCCTGGACGAGCCGGGCGATATGTTCTGACGCCCCAACATCAATGGCGGCCCGTTCGATCAGCGCCTGGCATGCCAGCGCGGTCAGCGG
Source organism: uncultured Actinomycetota bacterium (assembly GCA_963770125.1). GTDB lineage: Bacteria > Actinomycetota > Actinomycetes > Mycobacteriales > Mycobacteriaceae > Mycobacterium. The sequence continues at coordinate 11,796 of CAVYPI010000045.1, forward strand.
TGTCAGCTCCGACGGCTTCCACACGACGGTGTCGCCGCACACCAACGCAATCGCGGTGTTCCATGACCAGACCGCGACGGGGAAGTTGAACGCGGTAATCACGCCAACGACGCCGAGCGGATGCCAGGTCTCCATCAGCCGGTGCCCGGCGCGCTCCGACGCGATGGTCTTGCCATACAGCTGTCGCGACAGGCCGACCGCGAACTCGCAGATGTCGATCATCTCCTGCACCTCGCCGAGGGCCTCGGAGGTGATCTTGCCCGCTTCGATCGTGACCAATGTGGCGAGATCGGCCTTGTGCTCGACGAGCAGCTCGCCGAGGCGGGCCACCAGTGCTCCCCGGACGGGTGCCGGGGTGGTGCGCCACGTCGTAAACGCCTGCGCGGCTTGGGCTATCGCAGCGTCGGCCTGTTCGGGAGTCGTTTCGGCGACGGTGAACAGCACCTCACCGGTGATTGGCGTGCTGGCCTGCAGGCGGGGGCTGGATGTCGCCGGCTCAGCGGCTCCGTGCCCGCCAGGCTCGCCGAGTTCGGTGCGCGAGCCGACGGCGTCCAGCGCCCGACGCGCTTGGCTGCGCAGGTCCTCGGCCGTCGGAAGCTGAGATGTCTGAACGGTGGTCATGATGATGCGACTTTCTCGTAGAGCTCGTAGGGGTCGTGAATATGGTGTCCGATCTGACCGGCCAGCCAATCCAGGCTGTAATCTGCATTATCGGTCCCCTCGGCCGCCCGTGTGTCGGTATCGAGGTTGGAGCGGAAGATACCCGCCGCTGATGCGGGAAGGAAGTCTTCGTAGACAACGGGTTTCGATGGATCGCCGCCGTGGTAGTAGGCCAGCCCGCCGGCGGCCATGTCCTCGTCGGTGGTGGGGAAGTAGTCCGCCCACACGGCGGCCGGGTCCGGCGTGGCCATCGCGGCGTTGTATCGTTCGCGGCCCTGCGGGGTCAGGGCAACACCGCGTGCCTCGACCTCGCCGAAGCGTACCCGCAGCGTGCCGTCGGACACCGTGCCATCGCGCTCGCGGAAACGCCGCGGTTCGGTCAGCGCGCGAAATGACGTCTGCCGCAACAACACAGCGGGGCCGTGGCAGGCGGGTGGGCCCTGGATCGCGTCGATCATCGTGACGCCGAGGGCGGTCATCCGCCGGTACAACTCGTCGATGTCGAGCACGCGCGGAGTCAGGTGATTGATGTGCGTCGTGCGCACGCCGGCGATGTCCGCGGCCACCGCCGAAACCCGCATCAGCTCCTCGTGCCAGCCACGGTCGATCGGCTCCTGGGAGAGCGCGAACGCGGATACCGCGTCGGCCACGAACCGCTCGGCCCGTTCCGGTTTCGCGCCGCCGTCCGCGGCGATACACCTGGCCTCGGCGATCAGCGCGGGGTCGAACAGCTGGCGCGCGCCGATGAACCGCTCGACCCGGTCGCGCAGCTCGGGGGCGAAGAAGCGTGCATCGGCGGTCGCCAGCATCGAGGTGAAGACCCGGAACGGGTTGCGGGCCAGCTGGTCTGTGTCGATCGGCCGGAACGCGGTGGACACCACCGGAACCGGCGACGCCGCGTCGCGCAAGTCGTAGAAGCCGACGGGATACATGCCGAACGCGGCGAAGAGGTCGGCCACGTCGGCGAGTTCGCGCGTACTACCGACGCGGATCGCGCCGTGGCGTTCGGCGGTCACCCGCTCTAGTGAGCCAAGCCGTTCGCTGTCGGGCCCGGCCGCCGCATAGTCGCGATTGACTTCGCCGCTGACGTCGACGAGCGTGGTGTAGGCCGGCACCTCGGCGGCGTACAGGCGAGACAGTGCTGCGGCGAATTTGGCGCGCAGCTGCCAGGTTTCGACGCGTCGGCTCACCTCAAACACCGCCTCGGATACAGTGCGGCAATGGGTGAAGCCGACGACCACCACAACGCACCGGTGCAGCTCGACGAGATCGACCGCATCCTGGCGCGCGAACTGGTCGCCGACGGACGCGCCACGCTGGCGCACCTCGCGGCGGTCGCCGGGTTGTCGGTGTCGGCCGTCCAGTCGCGGGTGCGCCGGCTGGAGTCGCGCGGCGTGGTGACCGGGTATTCGGCCCGGATCAACCCCGAAGCCGTCGGGCACATGCTGTCGGCGTTCGTGGCCATCACTCCTCTCGATCCTTCTCAACCCGATGATGCGCCCGCCCGGCTCGAACACATCGAGGAAATCGAGTCGTGTCACTCGGTGGCAGGCGAGGAGAGCTACATCCTGCTCGTGCGTGTCGAGTCGGCGCGGGCGCTCGAAGACTTACTGCAACGAATCCGGACGGCGGCGAACGTGCGGACTCGAAGCACGATCATTTTACAGACTTTTTACGCAGGACGCGACTCCGTACCGTAATTGTTACTGCTAGATGGCCTGTAGGCCGTAAATAACTTGTTAAGATGAACTCATGACCGCTGTCCTGACACCTGCCGTCCTGCGTCCCGGCGATGTCCGCGACGTGTTGGCCCGCAGCATCCTGGCCGATGGGCTGGACTTCGTCCTCGACATCGACCGCTCATCGGGCTCGTATCTGGTGGATGCCCGCACCGGCGAGCGCTACCTCGACATGTTCACGTTCTTCGCGTCGTCCGCGCTGGGCATGAACCACCCGGCGCTGGCCGATGACGAGGACTTCCGCGCGGAGTTGGCGCAGGCCGCGGTGAACAAGCCGAGCAACTCCGATGTGTACAGCGTGCCGATGGCCCGCTTCGTCGACACCTTCGCCCGCGTGCTCGGCGACCCGGCGTTGCCGCACCTGTTCTTCGTCGAGGGGGGAGCGCTGGCCGTCGAGAACGCGTTGAAGGTGGCGTTCGACTGGAAGAGCCGGCACAACGAGGCCCATGGCATCGACCCGGAGCTGGGCACCAAGGTGCTGCACCTGCGGGGCGCTTTCCACGGCCGCAGCGGTTACACGCTGTCGCTGACCAACACCGACCCCAACAAGGTCGCGCGGTTCCCGAAGTTCGACTGGCCGCGCATCGACGCACCGCACATCCGACCAGGTGCCGACATGGACGCCGTCGAAGCGGAGTCGTTGGCGCAGGCCCGCGCCGCGTTCGAGGCGCACCCGCACGACATCGCCTGCTTCATCGCCGAGCCTATTCAGGGTGAGGGCGGCGACCGGCACTTCCGTCCATCGTTCTTCACGGCGATGCGGGAGCTCTGCGACGAGTTCGACGCGCTGCTCATCTTCGATGAGGTGCAGACCGGTTGTGGGCTGACCGGAACCGCTTGGGCCTACCAGCAATTGGGCGTGGCGCCCGACGTGGTCGCGTTCGGCAAGAAGACCCAGGTGTGCGGCATCATGGCGGGCGGCCGGGTCGACGAGGTGCCCGACAACGTGTTCGCGGTGAGCTCACGAATCAACTCCACCTGGGGCGGCAACCTAGTCGACATGGTGCGCTCGCGGCGCATCTTCGAGATCGTCGAGTCCGACGAATTGATGGTGCGGGCCGCCAGGGCGGGGCGCTATCTGCTCGATCGGCTCGAGAATCTCGCTTCGGAGTTCCCGGAATTGGTCCTCGACGTTCGCGGCCGCGGCCTGATGTGCGCGTTCAGCCTGCCAAGCGCCGCGCACCGAGACGAGCTGATCCGCCGGGTCTGGGATCGTCGGGTCATCATGCTGGCCAGCGGCCCCGACAGTGTGCGGTTCCGGCCTGCGCTCACGGTGTCGCGTGAGGAGATCGACGCCGCGGTCGACGCGGTGCGCGACGCGCTCAGCTGACCTCCGTCGGCGCGGCGAGGCGTCGGATCGTCGACCGCAGCCGGGGCAGCTCCGCGCGGCCGACGAGCTCGCAGCCGTGCAGCTCCGCGAGTTTGCGTGCAGTGGCGGTGAATTCGTGGTTGGTGACCACCATGGTCTTGGTGCAGTCCTGCATGGGCGCGCCCGCCACGACTTCCTGAATGGCGCTTGTGCCGACCGGGCGGGACTGCCGCTTGCACTGAATGGCAAGGCGATTGGGCCGCTTGCCGACGATGATGTCGACGCCCCAGTCGCCGGTGATCGAGGTCATGATCACCGGCACCCCGCAGGACCGCGCGATCCGCGCGACGTAGTCCTCGAACTCAATGCCTGACATCTCCGCGGTTTCACCGTGTGAGGTGCGCAGGCCGACGATGGTGCCGTGCAGGAAGCGAGGCACCGCGGCGAGTACGGCCGGTGCGACGGCGGCGATCGCAAGGCTCCAAACCGGGCTGGCGCTGAGACGGTATGCGGCGATGCCTGATACGACGCCCGCGATGAGGTACAGCTTGAGCACCACGGCCGAATCGTAGGTCGGCTGGCCGACATCACCGCGAAACTGAATCCTTTGCTGTTTGCGGGGCGTGTCATCGCTGTGGCGTCAATGTCGCGGGTGAAGCTCACGCCAGACGCGACGTGCGATGGCGTTGGCCGGGGCGGGAGCGACCGGATGCGTCACTAGCGCTAGTTTGTCCGATAAACGAACCGCTGTATCTGCTTCTATGCCGGACCGTTCTTAGCCGGGTTAATCTGCACAACATGACGGATGAGCTGATCCATCTCGAGGGGCAAACGCCTGTCGAGCACGCACTGGCGGGGGGCGAGCCCCAGCGCGTCGGTTGGTTCCGGTTCTATTTCGCCGACGAACGCTGGGAGTGGTCACCTCAGGTCGAACGCATGCACGGTTACGAGCCCGGGACCGTGCGCCCGACTACCGATCTGGTGCTGTCCCACAAGCATCCCGACGACTACGGCCAGGTCGCTGCCACGCTGGACGAAATCCGCCGCACGGCCGGCGCGTTCTCCACCCGGCACCGCATCGTCGACACCCGAGGCGACGTTCGCCACGTGGTGGTGGTCGGCGACCAGATCTTCGACGACGCCGGCGACGTGATCGGCACGCACGGCTTCTATGTCGACGTGACACCGTCGATGAAGGAGGCCCACGACGAGAGCGTCACCGAGGCGGTGGCCGAGATCGCCGAGGCTCGCAGTGGCATCGAGCAGGCCAAGGGCATGCTCATGCTGATCTACCGGATCAATGCCGACTCCGCGTTTGAGCTGCTGAAATGGCGCTCACAGGAGACCAACACCAAGTTGCGGGTGCTCGCCGAGCAAATCGCAAAGGAATTCCTCGCGCTTCCCTACGACGAGGTGTTGCCTGCCAGGGCGGTGTACGACAGGCTGCTGCTGACCGCGCATTTGCGTATCGGACGCTGAGGTTTATTCGCTCTTCGGACAGGGAAATCTTCCCCGAAGACTAATCACGGGCGTTTTAACAGCGAATTCGGGAGTTTGGGAACTGGTGGCTGCGTATCACAATCCCAACGACTTGCGGCACGACGACGCTAATGTGCGCGACGCCGTGCGCTTCGGCTTGGTGGTCGCGGTGCTCGCGGTGGCGTTCCTTGTCACTGCCGCCGTGTGGGTGAGCACGTGTGACGGCGCAACCGCAGATACCGCGGCCTGCGGCGTGCCCCAGCGCGCCCTGCTCGCCGTCGGGGCGCCGGTCATCCTGTTCATCGGCGGACTGCGGGCCTTCTTCCGCACCTATCAGACTTGGCGCAACCACGAGACGTGGTGGGCGTGGCAGGGCGCAGGCTGGTTCCTGTTCACGTTGATGCTGCTTGTGCTGACCATGAGCATGCCGACCTTGGCCGGGCCTGCGGTGTTCGGCGGATGAGTGAGCGCGCTGATGGCCGAATACATCAGCCCGCGGCCCGCAACGCGGCGCGTCCCGTCGGCGTGCTCCGTGGCGAGGAGTATCCGCCCTACCAGTGACGTCACGTTTCCGTGACAGGTTTCTCCCACGGCGGTGTCGGATAGTTCTACCGTTGAAATCAGCCCATGTTTTGGCGGGCGTAGGTATGCCGCGAGAGGAGTACCGATGAAGGGCCCGAAGGATCCCGTCGACCACGCGAGGACAACTCGGCCGCATGCCGGCGAGTCGATGAAGGACAACAAAATCATGCCGGGGCTTGTCGTGATCGGCGTTGCCCTAGTGCTGTTCGTGTCGTGCCTTGCGGCATTCGCCACCGGCCACGATGACGTCGGTTTGACCCTGTCATCGCTGGCCGCTGCCGGATTCATCATCGGCGGGGGGTGGCTGCTCGTAGAGCATCTGCGGGTGCGCCGCATCGAAGAACGTTGGTACGCAGAGCATCCCAACGCGCATCGACAGCGCCCCAGCAGTTGACGGGATAGAAAAAGGCCCAGCCGGTATTCCGGCTGGGCCTTTTCTATCGAGCTGTTACGGCCGCTGCTGCGCCTCCTGGCGCTTCTCGGCAGCCTTGGCGCCGGCCCGAGCGGATTCGGCCTCGGCTTCCTTCTTGGCGGCGTCCTGTTGGGCGTCGGCCTTGTCCTGCTGAGCCTTGCCCTCGCGGACCAGGTCGTCACGGCCTGTTACGGTGCCGACCGCTTCCTTGGCCTTGCCCTTGACGTCCTCGACGACGCCCTTGATGCCTTCTTCCGGGCCGGTGTTCTTCTTCTCGGTCATGCTTACCTTTCCAGGTGATGGCTCGATCGGTCGTTGCCCACTTCTTGAGCGTGGGCCCTTAGCGGGCCGCACGAGGGGAGTCTCCCCACGCAATACATGAGTTCCCGCTCGGCACTGTCGGCTAAACGTGGCGAGCAATCCGCGTCGGGCAGCACGGCCGCATAAGACGCGAGTACCCCGCACGCAGCCTCACCAGCTCGGATCCGACGTGAGTCACTTCGTCGTAGAGTGGACGGCGCGGCCCAATGATGTTTGGCTGCAAAAGGATTCGACCGCTTTTAGCGGTCGAGCTCGTCGAGCTCCGGATCCAGCTCGACCGTCTCGAGCTGTTCCTGCCAATCGGCAGGCGTTGCCTCCAGCGGCGGCTCGTCGGGAGGTTCGGCGGAAACCTCCTCGTCGAGCACCGGCTCGACGGGCCTTCGTTGCTCGACGGCATCGGCGACGGGGACGTCGTCGGGAAGTTCCTCGCTGTCTTGCACGCTGGTCGGAATACCCCGCGCGCTGTCGCCGGAAACCGGCGGACGGGACTGTCATCCCGGATGCGAATCCCGTGAATCCAGATCGCGAACAGTCGAACGCTCGAACGTCTTGTGCGCGAAACGTCTTGGGTAACCGTTCGTGTGCGCCTTCCCGTATCCAACGCGCCGGTGAATACGAGAAGTTGATATCGGTAGGCAGCGGCGAGCCGACAGCTGCTTCCGTTTAACCGTTGCCCACCTTGCGGATCAGCCGCGCGGTGCTGCTCTCCAGGATCGCCTGCCGGTCGCCGGGCAATCCGGTGCGCGAGGCCCGCCGCACGCCCGCGGCGATGGTCAGGCCGGATTCGTAACCCTCGACCACCCGCGGATCCACGTATGACGACCGGGCCACGGCGGGAGTGTTGCCGAGCTCTTCTGCGACCTCCTTCATCACGGCCGATTCCACCCGTTTGATCACGGTCTTGTTCACCGGAGGGTCCGCATCGACGAACGCCGCGGCACCCAGCACCGTGCCATGCCAGGTGCGCAGGTCCTTGACGGTGTACTCGTCTCCGACGAGTTCTTTGAACCGCGCGTTGAGGTCGTCGGCGTGGAGGTCGGTCCAGCCCGAACCGTTGCGGCACACCAGGAGTCGCTCAGTGCAGTCGCGTCCGCGCAGCAGTGCCCGCACCGACCGGACCACCTCCAGATCGTCGATCAGCAGCGTGCGACGCACCCCGCTCTTGGCCGGGTAGTCGAACTCGACGGCCAGCTTGTGCATCGCGACATGTTCGCACAGCAGCGTGGCGATGCCATAGGAGTTGTTCTCCTCGGCGTACTGCTCGCCGCCCGCCCGGAAGTACCCGAGGTCGAGCAGGTGCAGGGCGAGCGCAAGCACCCGGTCGCGCTCGAGGCCGCGGCGGTGGAGGTCGGCGGCGATGCGGCGTCGCATCTCGGGTAGCGCGGCCGACATCTCCAGCACCCGATCGAACTTCTCCTCGTTGCGCTCTTCCTGCCACTTCTGGTGGTAGAGGTACTGGCGGCGGCCTGCCGCGTCGGTTCCGACCGCCTGGATGTGCCCGTTCGGGTGGGGGCAGATCCACACCTTCCTCCACGCGGGCGGGATCACCAGGTCCTTGATACGTTGCAGCGTTGCCGCGTCGGTCACCGATGTGCCGCCGGGCTTCTCGTAAGAGAACCCGCGCCCGCGGCGCACCCGACGTATCCCGGGGCCCCGGACATCGCTACGACGAAGTCGCATGTTTGACGGGCACCCACGGCGGGGTACTGCACCTGGACCATGGTGAAGAGGACATCAAAGCGCACAGCGCTGGGGTTGTCGTCATCGGCGTCACTGCATCATCGGCGCCAGGATCACGAATGCGCCGGCGTATATCGCCACACCTACCAGGATCAGTACGGCAAGCACCAGTCCGATGGTGATGAGTATTCGTCGCAGCGGCCGAGTGTCGGACGCGTCGTCGGCTCCGACTCCGTGGCGCAATTCCCTCCATGACGATGGATTACCCCGTCGTCACCATCGCCACACTTCTCCGCTGACGAGTGGTCGGAGCGCCGGTGGTTAGCTGGGACTCGACCTGGGGTAGTGTCGCCAGGAAATTGCCGGGAGGTCACATGGCCGACGTCGCGAACACAGACAATGGGCAGCTACGCAGCGGCCGGTCGGTGGAACTGCGGGTCGCGGCGAGGCTGGAAAACCTGGCGGTGCTGCGCACCTTGGTGGCCGCCGTCGGGACGTTCGAAGACCTCGATTTCGACGCCGTCGCCGACCTGCGCCTCGCCGTCGACGAGGCGTGCACCCGGCTGATCCGGTCGGCCGTTCCAGACTCGACGCTACTGCTGGTAGTTGATCCACGGGACGACGCGGTCGTCGTCGACGCATCGACCACGTGTAAGAGCCCGGACATCCTGGCCCCGGGCAGCTTCAGTTGGCATGTGCTGAGCTCGCTCACTGACGAGGTGCGCACCTTCCAAGACGGACAGGCCCCCGAGGAGGGACGGGTGTTCGGGATTTCCATGACGACGAGGCGAGCGAGTTCGCTGCGGTGACCCCGTCGTCGGCCCAGGGTTCGTCGTCTCGATCGAACTCTGAATATGCGGACGTCGCTGACATGTTCCGCGAACTCGAAGATCTGAACGGCTCCACGGCGCAGTTTCAGCGCCAGCGTGACCGGATCGTGGAGCGATGCCTGCCGCTGGCAGACCACATCGCCCGCAGGTTCGACGGGCGTGGCGAACCGCGCGACGATCTGGTGCAGGTGGCGCGCGTGGGTCTGGTCAACGCGGTGATCCGGTTCGATGTCAACGCCGGGTCGGATTTCGTGTCGTTCGCGGTGCCGACGATCATGGGTGAGGTTCGCAGGCACTTCCGCGACAACAGCTGGTCGGTCAAGGTGCCGCGCCGGCTCAAGGAACTGCACCTGAGGTTGGGCGCCGCTACGGCCGACCTGTCACAGCGGCTCGGCCGCGCGCCGACCGCGACGGAGCTCGCTGCCGAGCTGGACATGGACCGTGACGAGGTGATCGAAGGCCTGGTCGCGGGCAGCTCCTACAACACACTGTCGATCGACAGTGGCGGCAGCGGCGAGGATGATGCGCCTGCGATTGCCGACACGCTCGGCGACATCGATACCGGCCTGGATCAGATCGAGAACCGGGAAGCGTTGCGGCCCTTACTCGCTTCGTTGCCGGAGCGGGAGCGGACCGTGCTGTTGCTGCGGTTCTTCGAGTCGTTGACGCAGACGCAGATCGCCGAGCGGGTCGGCATCTCGCAGATGCACGTGTCCCGTTTGTTGGCGAAATCCTTAGCGCGACTTCGAGACCAGTTGCAGTAGCCGGCGCGGCTCACCCTGCACGGCTGCCAGCGCGGTTTCGACGCTGTCGCTGATCGGCAAGGCCGAATCCGGATCGCAGATCCGCAGCAGCCGGGTGACGGCCGGGCTGGGCGCCAGGGCCCATTCGATCTTCTCCGCGGCGCAGCGGACGTTCACGGTGTGCAGGGCGGAAAAGCCTGCGGTACCGAAAAAGTCCACGCCGGTCAGATCCAGCACCAGGCGATCGATGTGGGGGCCGTGACGCAGCGCGTAGTCGACGAACTGCTGCGCGTTGGCGGCGTCGAGCTCGCCGTGTGCGGTGATCACCGCCATTGACGGTTGCAGCCACCGGGTGGCGAAATGCGCCGTGTGGCAGTCGGTGGGTTCGATGAGGGATTCCGGCGAAGCCGGACGAGCATTAGGGATAGACATTGTGACTCCATCAGTCGGAATACGCGATTCGTACTGTGGCTCACGTCAAAAAATAGGCCCTGCGTCCTCAAAGCCTCGCTGCAGGGCGGGAGTTCTGCCCTGCACGTCGCTTGACGTTTCCAGCTGGCTGTGAACTCAACCTGTTTTGAACCATACGCCGTACGGCGGTCGCGCGGCAATCGATCTAAGAGGATTTTCATAGACCCAGCTCAGGCCAACCATCCGAGTCCCAGGCAGGCCCGGGCTCCTGGGCGTCGTCGCGGCTCACTGTCGCCTGTATCAAACCGTACGTACGGACGGTCGTCTGCGTGGAAACACTTCGGCGGTCGCCGATCCGGCCGTCGTCGTCGGTGACGTCTTCGGCAAGTGCGGCCCCGTCGGCGCCGGTCAGGGTGACGTTGGTCGCTATCGAGAACGTGGGTGCTGATCAGCGTCATAGCCTCTCCTCAGACAGCAGCAGTAGCAGGCGCTGCCGATTGATCTTCATCCGTTCCGTGCACATGACGCGGCGTTCGGTCTCTCGGTCGTCGAGCCTCTCCATCAGGTTGTTTAGCAGTTCCTCGGCACAGCGGGCCGCCTGCGCACATCAGGTAGACACAGCCGAACTTGTCTTCGCACACGCCTCGACAAGCTGGTCCAAACTCCAGGCTGAGCATCGATCCAGAATCGAGGGGGTCACACTGTTCGCATGTCGAAGAGCGCCACCGCGGCTGGTGTGCTGCTGGCCGCGGGGGCGGGGACCCGATACGGCATGCCGAAAGTGCTTGCCGACGAAGGCCAGTGGCTGCGTGCCTGCGTGTCGGCGCTGGCCGACGGAGGATGCGACGACGTTGTCGTGGTGTTGGGTGCCGCAGTCATCGACGTGCCTGCGCCCGCGCGGGCGGTCGTCGCACAGAACTGGGACCGGGGGCTCAGCGCGTCGGTGCGGGCCGGTGTGACGGCCATCGATGCCTCCTACGTCGTGCTGCACACGGTGGACACGCCCGACGTCGGCGCCGACGCGGTACGACGAGTCCTCGATGCGGCACGTTCGTCGGCGTCGGGCCTTGCCCGCGCCCGCTACGGTGACCGGCCCGGGCATCCCGTAGTCATAGCGCGCCGGTACTGGCCGGATTTGCTCGAGGGGCTTCGTGGCGACGAGGGCGCGCGGCCTTTCCTGAGCGGCCGCACGGACGTGGTTGCCGTCGACTGCGACGACCTGGCATCGGGTCGAGACATCGACGTCAGCTGATCGTCAGGCCCAGAACTGCTACCGCAACCGGCGCACCGACATCGCGGCGATGGCCGCCGCGTCAACATGACCGTAGCGGGCGAGGGTGCGTACCGTCGCGGTCGCCGGATCGACCGTCACCTCCGCGAGCAGCTCACCGGTCGTCGGTTCACAGACCGCCCAGGTATATCCGGTGTCGGACGCCCAGCGCGCGCTGCAGTGAGTGACGTAGTCGGGGTCGGTTTCACCGAGGTCGGCCAGCGCGGGGCGGTCGTCGATCAGGTCGTCGTCGCGGGGAGCGCGCAAATACCAACTGCCTGCATTTATTTCGACAGGCTCCACCCTGTGATGGTAGGCAGTTCACATGAGGATCACAGTCATTGGCGCGAGCGGTCTCATTGGTACGAAGGTGGTCGACCTCCTGACCGCCGAGGGGCACGAGGTCGTCGCAGCATCACGCTCCTCGGGCGTCGATGTTCTCACCGGCGAGGGGCTCGCCGACGCGCTGAGCGGCGCCGACGCGCTCGTCGACGTCACGAACTCCCCGTCGTTCGAGGACGACCCCGTGATGGAGTTCTTTACGAAGTCGACCACCAACCAGGTGGATGCGGCAAAGGGCGCCGGCGTCGACCACTACGTCGCATTGTCGATCGTCGGCGCCGACGGCTTACCCGACAGTGGGTACATGCGGGCCAAGGTCGTGCAGGAGAAGATCATCACCGAATCCGGATTGCCGTACACGATCCTGCGGGCAACGCAGTTCGCGGAGTTCATCGACGCCATCACCGACTCGATGACCGTCGGCGACGAGGTGCGTGTACCCGACGCACTGATACAGCCGGTCGCCGCCGATGACGTCGCTAGGGACGTTGCCCGTGCGGCTGTCGCCGAGCCGCTCGGCGGCATTGTGAATATCGGTGGGCCGGAAAAGATCTCGTTCGAACGGATGGCTCGTGTCGTGTTGGCCCGGCGGGGCGAGGACAAGACGGTCGTCGTCGACCCGCAGGCCGGCTACTTCGGGACGGGGCTCGATGAGCGCAGCCTGGTGACGCCCGACTGACTACTTGATCTCCGCCAGCACCGTGCCCTGGGTGATGGCGGCGCCTGCCTCGACGGCGAGGCCGGTGATGGTGCCGTCTTTGTGCGCGGTGACGGGGTTCTCCATCTTCATCGCCTCGAGAACCACGACGAGATCGCCCGCGGCGACCTCCTGGCCCTCCTCGACGGCGACCTTGACCACGGTGCCCTGCATGGGTGCGGTGACCGCGTCACCCGAGGCGGCCGCGCCGCTGTGCGCGCCCCGCTTGCGCGGCTTCGGCTTCTTGCGAACGACACCCGCACCCGCCGGGGCGGCGCCGTTGCCGAGCGCCAGGTCGCCGGGCAGCGACACCTCCAGTCGGCGGCCGCCCACCTCGACGACGACCGTCTGCCGCGGGATGGTGTCCTCTTGCTCGATCGGATCGCCCCCGGTGAACGGCTCGACGGTGTTGTTCCACTCGGTCTCGATCCAGCGGGTGTGCACGCTGAAACCGTCGCTGTCCCCGATGAACGCGGGGTCGGACACGATCGCCCGGTGGAACGGAATCACGGTGGCCAGGCCCTCGACGGTGAACTCGTCCAGGGCGCGGCGCGAGCGGGCCAGCGCCTCGTCGCGGGTGGCGCCGTAGACGATCAGCTTGGCCAGCATCGAGTCGAACTGGCCGCCGATCACCGAGCCGGTTTCCACCCCGGAGTCCAGCCGTACCCCGGGGCCGCTGGGCGGTTCGAACTTGGTCACCGGGCCGGGCGCGGGCAAAAAGCCGCGGCCGGCGTCTTCGCCGTTGATCCGGAACTCGATGGCGTGTCCGCGCGGCGTCGGGTCCTCGGTGATGTCCAGGGTCTCGCCGTTGGCGATCTTGAACTGCTGCAGCACCAGGTCGATGCCTGCGGTTTCCTCGGTGACCGGGTGCTCGACCTGCAGTCGGGTGTTGACCTCCAGGAAGGAGATCAGCCCGTCCTGGCCGACCAGGTACTCCACGGTGCCCGCACCGTAGTAGTGGGCTTCCTTGCAGATCCGCTTGGCCGACTCGTGGATCTCCTTGCGCTGCGCGTCGGTCAGAAAAGGCGCGGGCGCCTCCTCCACCAGCTTTTGGTAGCGGCGCTGCAGCGAGCAGTCACGGGTGCCCGCGACGACGACGTTGCCGTGCTGGTCGGCGATCACCTGCGCCTCGACGTGGCGCGGCTTGTCCAGGTAGCGCTCGACGAAGCATTCGCCGCGGCCGAACGCCGCGGTCGCCTCGCGGGTCGCCGACTCGAACAGCTCGGGGATCTCCTCGATGGTGCGAGCCACCTTCATGCCGCGGCCGCCGCCGCCGAATGCCGCCTTGATCGCGATCGGCAGGCCGTACTCGTTGGCGAAGGCCACCACCTCGTCGGCGTCCTTCACCGGGTCGGGAGTGCCGGGCACCAGCGGCGCCTGGGCGCGTGCGGCGATGTGACGGGCGGTCACCTTGTCGCCGAGATCGCGGATCGACTGCGGGCTCGGCCCGATCCAGATCAGCCCGGCGTCGATGACCGCCTGCGCGAAATCGGCGTTCTCCGAAAGGAATCCGTAGCCCGGGTGAATGGCGTTAGCACCCGACTTCTGCGCGGCGTCGAGCAGCTTTCCGAAGTCGAGGTAGGACTCCGCCGAGCTCTGACCACCTAGTGCGAACGCCTCGTCGGCGAGCCGAACGTGAGGCGCGTCGGCGTCAGGTTCGGCGTACACAGCCACGCTTCCGAAGCCCGGCGTCCCTTGGCCGCCCTGATCACCCGGACCGCGATCTCCCCGCGATTGGCGACGAGCACCTTGGAGATCTTCGAGCTGGCGTGACTAGGCACTTCGCCTCCTGATGGCTTTCTCTAAGAAACGTCTTTAAGGATGTATCCCCGGGCAGTTTAAGGGGCGACACTGCAAGTCGTACTACTTGCCCCGCAGTCGTCGCTTGATCCGCGCCAGCATCGCCGACATACCCCTCAATCGCAGCGGACTGATCAGCGCCGCCAGACCCAGATCCGAGTAGAAGTCGTCCGGCACCGCCAGGATGTCGTCCGCTGACTGCTTGTCGAGGCCGGCAGCGAGGATCGCGGCGAAACCGCGGGTGGTCGGGGCCTCTGCCGGCGCGCTGAAGTACAGCCGCACCTTGCCGCGGTCGGCGGCGTCGACATGCAGAAACAGTGGTGACTGGCATTCGGGCACCGGCTCCATCGCCGCCTGCTCCAGGCCGGCGGGCAGCGGCGGCAGCTCGTCGGCGAACTCCAGCAGCAGCCGCAGCTTGTCCTGGCCCTCGACCTCCTGGAAGTCGGACACCACCTCGGCAAGGGGCGCGGGCATCATGCTGAGCCGGGCTCCTCACCGACGGCGATGGGCACCCGTACCGTGTTGCCCCACTCGGTCCAGGAGCCGTCGTAATTGCGAACGCCAGGCAGGCCCAGCAGGTGGGTCAAGACGAACCAGGTATGACTGGACCGCTCGCCGATGCGGCAATACACCACGGTCTTGTCGTCGGCTGTGAGGAACCCGTACAGCTGCTCGAGTTCCGGGCGGGTGCGGAACTTCCCGTTCTCCTGGGCGGCCTTGGCCCACGGGATCGACCGTGCGGTCGGGATGTGGCCACCGCGGAGCGCACCTTCCTCGGGATAGTCGGGCATGTGCGTGCGCTCGCCCGTGTACTCCTGCGGCGACCGCACATCGATCAACGGCTGCTTGTCGAGGATGCCCAAAACGTCGTCCTTGAACGCGCGGATCGGGGCGTCGTCGCGTTCGACCACGGGGTAGCCGCTGGTCTGCTTCGACGGCACGTCCAGCGTGGTGTCGCGGCCGTCGGAGATCCATAGGTCGCGTCCGCCGTCGAGCAGCCGTACGTCGGGATGCCCGAACAGGGTGAACACCCACAGCGCGTAGGCCGCCCACCAATTGCTCTTGTCGCCGTAGATCACCACGGTGTCGTCGCGGGAGATGCCCTTGCGGTTCATCAGCTCGGCGAACTGCTCGCCATTGATGTAGTCGCGAACGTGAGGATCGTTGAGGTCGGTGTGCCAGTCGATCTTGACCGCGCCGGGGATGTGGCCCGTGTCGTAGAGCAGCACGTCCTCGTCGGACTCGACGATGCCAAGCCCGCTTCCGGCCGAGATTGGCCGACAGCCAGTCGGCGGTGACCAGGCGTTCCGGATGGGCATACGACTGCAGGGCGGGATCGGTATCGGCAGGCAGCGGCACACCATGAGCCTACCCACGGCGCACGCGAAACAGCACACGCACCATCGCTGAAATCAAGTGTGGCGACGTTTAGTGATCAGTTGCTCACGCAACTTCTCCACCTGCGCACTTGAGGCATGTGGCCCGGCTAGCAATGCCCTGACGCTATTGCCGGCCTCGGCGAGCACCGTCGCCATGGGGTGGTCATCCGCTTAAGGGGGTGACCGGATTCGACTTGCCAGAGAGCGGAAATCGACAGGCCTGCGCGCTGGAGTAGCCGCCGGGTCAGCGGCAGCCCGATGCCGATGACCGACGACGGATCGCCGTCTACGCCGTCGATGAACCACCCGCCCAGGCCGTCGAGCGTGAACCCGCCTGCCACGGCGGTCGGCTCGCCGCTGCCGACGTAGGCGTCCAGGTCTGCGGGCGAAGGAATTCCGAAACGGACAGTGGTGGAAGTGGAGTCGCTTCCGCGGTAGGTGACCGTGTTGTCCTGCAACCGGATCACGCAGTGGCCGGTGTAGAGGCGGCCTGATTTGCCACCCATCTGCCGCCAGCCCAGCCGTGCCTCCTCCGCGGACGCCGGCTTTCCGCGCAGCTCGCCGTCGCGGTACAACATCGAATCACAGCCGATGACAACGCAATCGGCGGCAACTGCGGAGTCGAGCGTGTGCGCGACCGCGTCGGCCTTGGCGGCGGCCAGCGCTGTTGTCACGTCCTCCGGGGTCGCGTCCGGATCGAGCCGGGCGACGACGTAGCCCTCGTCAACGCCGGAGACGACTACGAGCGGTTCGATTCCGGCCTGGCGCAACACCTTGCGGCGGCCGGGTGACGCCGACGCGAGCACCACCCGAGTCATTTCCGCATGTGTGTCCGTTCCAGCAGCGTCACCCGCTGCCAGCTGAAGGTGGTGTAGCGCAACCGGTCGACCGGGTGGCCCCACAGGTTCTGCTCGGCCTCGCGCGGCTCCACCGGTGTGCCCGACGCACTCGCGAGCACGGCGAGCAGGGCGGCCAGCTCCTCTTCGGTGGGCTTGCCCTTGACCACGTTGATGTGCGGTTCGTGCTGCTCGCTCATAGCGGAATGTTCCCGTGCTTCTTAGGCGGAATCTGGGTGATCTTGCGCTCCAGCAGCCGCAGCGCCGTGGCCACATAGCCACGCGTGTGCGACGGCGGGATCACCGCGTCGACATAGCCGCGTTCGGCGGCGATGTAGGGATTGACGAGGGTGTCCTCGTAGTCCTGCTGCAGCTCCAGCCGCAGCGCGTCGACGTCCTCGCCGTTCTTGGCGGCCTCGGTGAGCTGCTGGCGGTAGACGAACCCGACGGCGCCGGAGGCGCCCATCACCGCGATCTGCGCGGTCGGCCACGCGACGCAGACGTCGGCGCCCATGTCCTTGGAGCCCATCACGCAGTAGGCGCCGCCGTAGGCCTTGCGGGTGATCACCGTGATCTTGGCGACGGTGGCCTCGCCGTATGCGTAGAGCAGCTTGGCGCCGCGGCGGATGATGCCGTTGTACTCCTGGTCGGTGCCCGGCAGGAAGCCCGGCACGTCCACCAGCATCACGATCGGGATGTTGAAGCAATCGCAGGTCCGCACGAACCGGGCGGCCTTCTCCGAGGCATTGATGTCCAGGCAGCCGGCGAACTGGGTGGGCTGGTTGGCCACGATGCCCACCGGACGGCCCTCGATGCGGCCGAAGCCGACGATGATGTTCGTGGCGTATCCGGCCTGCACCTCGAGGAACTCGTCCTCGTCGAGGATGCGGGTGATGACCTCGTGCATGTCGTACGGCTGGTTCGGCGAGTCCGGGATCAGCGTGTCGAGCTCGAGATCCTCGTCGGTGAGGTTGTCCTCGACCGCGCCTTCGGGCACCGGTGCGGGGTAGCGCGGCGGGTCGGCGTAGTTGTTGCTCGGCAGGTAGGACAGTAATTCGCGGACGTAGTCGAAGGCGTCCTGTTCGCCGGAGGCGACGTAGTGTGCCGTGCCCGACTTGGCCATGTGGGTGTGCGCGCCGCCGAGTTCCTCCATCGTGACGTCCTCACCGGTGACGGTCTTGATCACGTCCGGGCCGGTGATGAACATCTGGCTGGTCTGGTCGACCATGATCACGAAGTCGGTCAGCGCGGGAGAGTACACATGCCCACCCGCGGCGGCGCCCATGATCAGCGAGATCTGCGGGATGACACCCGATGCGAGGATGTTGTTGCGGAAGATCCGGCTGTAGAGGCCCAGCGAGACGACGCCCTCCTGGATGCGGGCGCCGGCGCCGTCGTTGATGCCGATCAACGGGCGGCCGGTTTTGATCGCGAGGTCCTGGACTTTGACGATCTTCTCGCCGTACACCTCGCCGAGGCTGCCGCCGAACACGGTCGCGTCCTGGCTGAAGATGCACACCTCGCGGCCGTCGATGGTGCCGTAGCCGGTCACCACGCCGTCGCCGAGCGGCCGCTTGTCGGCCAGCCCGAAGTTGGTGCTGCGGTGACGGGCCAGCGCGTCGAGTTCGACGAACGATCCCTCGTCCAGCAGTGCCAGGATGCGCTCTCGGGCGGTGAGCTTGCCCTTGGCATGTGTCTTCTCGACCGCGGCCTCACCGACTGGGTGCAGGGTCTCCTCGGTGCGCTTGCGCAGATCGGCCAGCTTGCCCGCGGTTGTGTGGATGTCGACCGTGTGCTCGGCGGCGGGTTCGGTAACGCTCGTCATGGTGCTCGATGCTATCGGTACGTCCCGCGCCGACGCGTAGTCAGTCGCGTTCCCCCGGCCACGGGACCGGGCGGAGCCAAGGCGGTGCTCAGCGCGACCCCTGCGGCGTATTGACCATCGGACCGTCTCCGGCCGAGTTATTTAGGCTGGGCCGGTGAGGCACGGCCAGTTTCGACCCTCGCTGAATGTTGACCGGCTGCGCGCGGGCCTGCGTGAGACCGGGGCCATGTTCAGTCGCCTGGACGTCGTCGACGAAACCGGGTCGACCAATGCCGACCTGATCGCCCGGGCCGCCGCGGGAGACGACATCGCAGGCGCGGTGTTGATCGCCGAACATCAGACCGCAGGGCGCGGACGCAGCGGGCGGACGTGGGTGGACGCGCCGCGGGCCCTGATTGCGATGTCGGTCGGCATTTCGGCTGCCGGTGTAATGCCGCAAGCATGGGGCTGGGTACCCCTCGCGGCGGGCGTTGCGGTGGTCGATGCGATATCAGCAACGACAGGCATCCAGGCCCGGCTGAAGTGGCCCAACGACGTGCTTGTCGATGAGCATAAGTTGGCGGGCATCCTCGCCGAGGTCGCCTCCCCTCAACCGTTGATCGTCGTGGGTATCGGACTAAACGTGACGCTGCGCCCGGATGAGATCTCTGAACCCGGAGCCACGTCGCTATTGTCCCTTGGCTCAGATGCGGACCGAAACACGTTGGCGTGCAATCTGCTTAGCGAACTCGCAAAGCGGCTGAGGCGCTGGCGTGACACCGGCGGCGCGGATTCTGCACTGACGGCCGACTATTGCGCGCGCAGCGTAACCATCGGCTCCCGGGTGCGCGCACTGCTACCCGGAGACGCCGAGATCGTCGGCGACGCGGTCGGGGTGGACGAGAGGGGCCGGCTGTGCATTGACACCGGCGATGCCGTTGCGGCGGTTTCGACGGCCGACATTATCCATCTGCGGCCCGCGTCTGGGTAGGCTTCCCCGCGTGGGATACCCGGAAAACGTGCTGGCCGCTGACGAACAAGCGGTGTTACACAGGCACCCGCATTGGCAGCGGCTGATCGGTCCCGTGCTCGTCCTGCTGGTGGCTACGGCGCTGGCGGCGTTCGGCGCCGGCTTTGTCAATCAGACAAACTGGGACGCCACGGCCAAGAGAGTCATCCTCATCGTCATCGGGACGGTTTGGCTGGTGGTCGTAGGGTGGTTGACGCTTTGGCCGTTCCTGAATTGGTGGACAACACATTTCGTCATCACCGACCGGCGGGTGATGTTTCGGCACGGGCTGGTGACCCGGTCGGGCATCGACATCCCGTTGGCGCGAATCAACAGCGTCGAATTCCGGCACGGGATCGTCGACCGAGTACTGCGAACCGGCACCCTGATCATCGAGTCGGCATCACAGGATCCGTTGGAGTTCAACGATATTCCACGTGTGGAGCAGGTGCACTCACTGCTGTATCACGAGGTCTTCGACACCGTGGGCTCCGAAGAGTCGCCGAGCTGACCCAGCCGCCTGGCCCGTCGCGCCGGCCGGCGGAGCGGGGTGACCGTGCCGCTCTGGTGGGCGTGTTCGACGTGATCCTCGAGTGCCTCGGCGATGCCACCGGCGGTGAAGGTCGACTCGATCGCCTTGTCGGCGTTCCGGTCGAACTCGTCGGGGAACACCCAGCGGCGGAAGGCCCAGAACCGGAAGCCCATCTGGAGCAGGTTGCCGATGATGTAAGCGGAGATGAAGTCGGCAATGTTCTCCACCGTCAGCGACACATCAGGCACCCGCAACTGCAGCACGTAGCTGGAGAACCACAGCGGCGCCATGGACAGCAGCACCCCGACGCCGCTGAATGCAAAGAACATCAGCGCCTCGTGGTGGCGCTCGCGGCCGCCGCGGTCGCGGAAGCTCCACTCTCGGTTGAGGATGTAGGACGCGATCACGGCGACGATGCCTGCGATGATCTTGGCCGTCACCGGTTTGGGTTCCAGCACCGTGAGCTTCAGCGTGTAGAACACCGCCGAATCGATGATGAAGGTCGTCGCGCCCACGATCGCGAACTTGATCAGTTCGTGATGCCGTTCGAAATACGGCCGGATCGGGCGGGGCAGCCGCGCGATCGTGGCATCAGCAAAAAGACACAGTCAGGCAGTCTACGTAATCTGGCACTGTCGTGCGAGGTCCGCCAAGACACCAGCAGCAAGGGGACCGACGTGAGAAGAGTAGCCAGATCTCTTCGTTGGGCGCGACCGCTTACCGGTGCGGATCGGTGTGGCGATGGCCGAGATCGCGGAGAACATGCAGGAGGGCTTGCTGGCCGTGGCTGGCCGCTCTGGTCGAGCAGGTCGTGCAGGAGATCAACCTGTTCCTGCGCGTGCTGGGCGAGCTATTTCCGCTACGGGAACTCCGCCCACGCCTTCGATCAGATCAGACGCTAGGCGCTGATGCGGCTGTGAACGGCGTCGGCGAGCCGTGGGCGGGAGAACCGCACGCACGGTTCGATGGGAGGGGATTGGAAACGGAACGCTATGGCGCCACGGCGCCGCCCCCGACCCAGCCATCCTCCCGTCGTGCCCAACCGCGCCTTTACCGCAGGTAAACGCCCCGCCGGCCGCCATGACAGCATGTGCGTCGTGGCAAGTTCCCCATCGGTGGCCATGATCGGCGGCGGTCAGCTGGCCCGGATGACCCACCAGTCCGCAATCGCGCTGGGCCGAACCCTGCGTGCTGGCCGCTGGGCCAAGACCAGATCATCGTCGACCGGACACTTCTCGCCTAGCCCGAAGTACGGTGCTTGGCCGCAAGTTCGACGAACAACCCCTCGTCCAGCAGCGCGTAGATGCGCGCGCGGTCAGCTTGCATTTGGCGTGCACCTTCTCTACGGCGGCCTCACCGACCTGGGGGTGCAGCGTTCCCTCGGTCCCGTTGCGCAGATCGGCCAGCTTGCCCGCGGTAGGTGTGGATGTCGATCGTGTGCTCGGCAGCGGGTTCGGCGGTGTGCTCGGAAACGCTCGCAATGGGTGTCGATGCTATCGGGACGTGGCGGATCGGTCACGGGCGCCCGATCGTGCTCAACTTTTGACGATCTTGCTCCAACTTGTAACCATGGCTCATTTGCGGTTCTATGAGGTTGCTACTGCAACATACTGCGGTAGCGACCGCGGCCTCGGTTCATAGGGGAACTTTTTGACGTGCATCGGACATCACACGCATAACGGCTTCGATGATGTGCGGGTCGCGATCGCCCACGATTACCTGACCCAGCGCGGCGGCGCCGAAAAGGTGGTCCTGTCGATGAGTCGGGCGTTTCCCAACGCCCCGATCTACACGTTGCTGTTTGATCCCGCGAACACCTTCCCTGAGTTCGCCGACCGCGACATCCGGGTTTCCAAGCTGAACAAAGTCGCCCCGCTGCGAAGGCATCACCGTGCGGCTCTCCCCGTTCTTCCATTAGCTGCGCAGTCGATATTCATCGACGCCGACGTCGTGCTGACCAGCACTAGTGGCTGGGCGCACGGTTTTCGCACCTGTGGCCGCAAACTCGTCCATTGCCACTCGCCGGCTCGCTGGCTCTACGATCAGGATGTGTATCTCGGCGACGACTGCAGTTTGCTGAAGCGCGCCGTGTTGGCCGCAACGTCGCGTTACCTGCGGTCGTGGGATCGTCGCGCGGCATTGTCGTGCGACAGGTACCTGGCGGTCTCGACGGCGGTCCAGCGCCGGATCGCCGATGTTTACGGCATCGATGCCGATGTGGTTAACCCGCCAGTGGCGATCTCGCCAGCCGATAGCGTTCAGCCGGTCCCGCAGGTGCAGCGGTGGATCGGTGCGGACCCACATGAAGCGTTCTACCTGTGCGTAGCCCGGCTGCTGCCATACAAGAACGTCGACGCGATCGTTCGCGCGTTCGCCGGCAGCGATCGGCAGTTGGTGGTCGTCGGCCGCGGTCCGGAGGCGGCGCGTATCCGCCGGATTAAGCCGTCCAACGTGTTGATGCTGTCAGACCTTTCCGACGCGCAGATGGCCTGGTTGTACCAATCGTGCCGGGCGATTATCGCGGCGAGCTACGAGGATTACGGCCTCACCCCTATCGAGGCCGGGGTGTGGGGCAGGCCAAGTGTGGTGCTTCGCTGGGGTGGATTCCTCGATACCGTCCACGACGGAGTCACGGGTATCTATTTCGACGAACCGGAGCCGGGCGCTATTGTTGAGGCACTCGACCGGTTCGAGGCGTCATCATTCGATCCCGACAAGATTCGCTGCCATATCCACCAGTTCACCGAAGAGCGGTTTGCCCACTCGCTGTACACGGCGGTCTTTGATCTGGCGGCCGCGGTCTGATGATGGCCAGCACCGCGTTGATCGCCGGCGTGGCTGGGCAAGCGCGATTCTGGGCTGGCAACAGACAATGTCCTTCGACGACATCGTAAGGCAATAGGTCTTTTCGGATCTACGACAGGAGTAACACGCGTGACTGCAGAACCCGCCGCAGCAGACCCCGCCGACGTCGCCAAGAAACTCGCGGCAGCTCCCGGTCTCAAACTGCCACCCCCTCCGGAGTGGGTAACGGGACCGGACGGCAGGATTGTCGACTACAAGATGCAGGGGATGACAGTCGTGCGCAAGGCGCGCAACCGAATCGGCACGCTGTTGTACAACATGATCGTCACCTACATCCCCTCTCATACCATCCGGCAGGCGTACTTGCGGATGTTCGGGGCGACGATCGGTAAGGGCTCGTCGATCATGCGCGGCACCACCGTTCTCGATGTCGAGTTTCTGACAATCGGCAACTGCACCGCGATCGGACATCGCTGCCTGCTCGATGCCCGCGCCGGGCTTGCCATTGGTGACAACGTTACTATCGCCAGCGACGTGCACGTCCTCGGTGGAGGTCACGACATCAACCACCCCGACTTCTTGCCGGTGCCGATTCCGACCGTCATAGAGGACTACGTCTGGATCGCCAGCCGGGCGATGATACTGCCTTCCCACATTCGCCGCGGCGCCGTTGTAGCGGCGCAGTCGCTGGTCAATAAGGATGTTGGTGAACTCGAGGTAGTGGGCGGCGTCCCCGCCAAGGTCATCTCAAAGCGGAATCCGGACGCGCTGCAATACAGCGGAAAATACCGCCCACTCTTCGGCTGATGGCCGTCGGGCTTGAGGATTGTCGCCTCGTCTTCGCCGGTCCTGCCCAGGGTAGAACGGCCGTAGGCGACTACTCCGAGAATTTCATCAATGCTATCCGGCCGCTTGTTGGCGAGGTCGCTGAGTACCGGACAGCTGGGCCCGGCGAGGACAGCGTGTTGGACATCATGCGGGGCAGATGGTTCGTTGCGGACCTGGTCGCACAAGGTCCGCCCGGCCGCGTCTTGGTACACGCGGAACTCGCCTGCGGACTGATGACGCCCTTCTGGTCGATCGCCGGTCTGAAGGGCGTGCCGGTCACCGCAACAGTGCACGATCCACCACAAGGCCTCTGGTTCCTGGCCCGCACTCGGTTCATGGCCCGGCACCGCCTCCTGTTTCACGGGCTGCACTACCCGATGCGCCCGGTGTCCCGCACGATCGAGGGACTGGTGAACGGGCGCCGAACTTTGTTCGCGCTCACCGAAACAGGTCGACGTTCGATTGAACTGACATACCCGGGGACACGCGCGGTACATGTGCCGCACCTGGTTTGCGACAAGCCGCCGATCCGTCCGGCGGAGCAACGTCCCAAGGCAGTGGGGTTTTTCGGACACGTCTACCGCGGCAAGGGGTTCGAGCAGATCGCGCGAATCCGGCAGTTACTCCCTGACGACGTTCTTATCCGGGTTGCCGGCCGCGGTACAGAGTCGCTGCCGCGGACCGAGGGCATCGAGATCATCGGCGCGGTCGACGGGCCCGACGAGGACGCATTCTTCGAGTCGGTTCGTGCCATCGTGGTGCCCTACGGGAGGCGGCATTTCTACGCCCAGACGTATCCCGCGTCGGGTGTGGTGGCTCACGCGATGGCCTACTGCACGCCCGTCGTTTGCACCGATTACGGCTCACTGGCGGAACTCGATACCGAGGCAGGCGCGCTGGTGGTGCGGGCCACAGGAACAGAAATCGATGCAGTCGCAACCGCTTTGGCGGCCGCGATCTCGTCGCTGGTCAACGACAGGGCACGGCTCACCGAACTCGGAAAGAACGCCGACAGAACCCGTCAGGCCCGCTCGGCATCGCGGTCGGCCGAGGCATTCGTCGCAGTTTGGTCGGACATGTTGGCGCGACAGCCTGAAGGTGTCTGAACTGTCCGAGAAGGGAGCAGCCCCGCGCACTCTCGTCAAGACGCTGGTGGCCGTCCTGTGGATGTACGCCGGCCGCGGTGTCGGCATGTTGTGGACGCTGGCGCTGATAGGTCGGCTTAGTGTCGCCGATTACGGCTTGTACGGCATGGGATTTGCGCTGGCGTCGGTGGTCGGGCCGCCGCTGGATAACCCGTTCACCGTTCGGGCGATTCGGGAATCTGACGATCGTTTCCTAGCCGAGCGCACGACCCGATTCCTGCTTGGGATGACGTTGATGGCGACGGGGGCCGCCCTCGTCGACGTGAATTACATCGCGTGGTTCGGCTTGTTTGTTGCCGGCGGTGAAATGGCCTTCAAGTCGTACCAGAGCCAAGCGGCGCGCGACGGAAACCCTGAACGTGTTTGGCGGATGGACACAATTCGCCAGATGATAAGCGTCGCGCTTGCGTGCGCGTATCTGTTCGGCACACCCCACCCGACGCTCCTGGGCGCCAGCCTGCTTTATTGCGCACCGTATTTGGCAATCGTCATCCTCGGTGCCCTAACGGTGGTGCGGCACCGCCCAGGAATTCCCGGCCCACCCAAGCTCATCGCCGCGCTCACCGGCGAGATGCTGGGCACCTGTATTTATCTGCAGGGTGATGTCCTGCTTCTGGGGTTTCTCACCAACACCACCACGGTGGGGTATTACACGCTGACTGTGGTGGTCACTGTTTCCCTTGCCGCCGTGGGCCAATCGTTCGGCATGACCTACCACGAGCCGCTGCGGAACAGCGGCGGCCAGCTTTCGGCTGGCCCGCCGTTGCGCAACACGCTGCTGCTCGGCGCCGCGACCGGGCTCTTGGTGTTGGCCACAGGGATTGTGCTGCTGGTATCGCCGGCGCCCGCCGAGCTGGCCGTGGCAATGACCATCATGGCGGCGTTTTGCGCGATGCGTACAGTGAGCTCTGTCCTGCAGGTGATCCTGTATGCGCAGCGGCGCGACATGATTCGGCTCAGCGCCAACTTGGGTTTGGTTCCGGTCAAATTGCTGGCGGTCGCGGCGCTCGCGCCGGCGGGGGCGGTTGGCGCGGCAATCGCCACCGTATTCACCGACGCGATACTGCTCGCCGTCTACTCGACGGCGCTCTACCGACGAAGGGCCAAGATATGACCAAGGTGACGTTTCTGCTGTCGAAGGATCCCGTGACCGAACACGGCGGCGACGTCGAAATGGCACGGGTGGTGATGCGGCTGGCCGCAGAGGCCTTCGACGTTTCTGCCATTTGCCTGTCCCACGAGACACCCGGCTTCCTGGTGACCCACGTGGTCGCCGGCGGTCTTCCCCTAACCCGTGTGTACCAGGGCCCCGTCCAGCCTGGGCGGCTGCTTCTCCGTTCGCTGCGTCTGCGCCGCAGCCTGGTGCACGTTCGATTCGACACCGACGAACTGCTGGCGGCGATCGAGGCATGCGATGACGACGTGTTTGTCGCCGAGCACAGCTATATGGCCGAAACCTTCTTGCGCAGTTCGCGATTCGGCGCGAGAGGGTTCGTCATCAACACGGGCAACACTGAATCGCAGGTGTGGCTGGCGACGCGCGGCCTGCTGGGGCGGATCGAGGCACCGCGCCTACTGCGCGACGAGATCCGGGTCGCTCGTAAAGCGGGCGCGGTCGGCTGCTACGACATCGGGGAAGCCGCGATGTACCGCCAGAATGGCGTGCCCGGCGCACGGTTCATGGAAGTGACGCTGCCGCCGAGCACCCAAATTGACGTCTCCTCAACGGGTCGCCGGCTGGTCTTCTTGGGTGCCCGCGACTGGTCACCTAACCAAGAGGCGTTTCTGATCGTGCTGCGGCTGTGGCCGCGGATCGCCGATCGGATCCGCGGCGCCGAGCTGTGTGTGGTCGGCGCCAAGAAGACCGGGGCGAAAGATGCGGTCTATCCCGACGGAGTGCGCGACCTGGGCTTCGTGAAAGACCTGCCGGATTTCCTACGCACCTGCCGGGCGTTGATGGCCCCGATCAGGACCGGTGGCGGCGTGCGGGTGAAACTGCTCGATGCGGCCAGCCGGGGTCTGCCGGTCATCGCCACCGGGCCGGCGGTCGGTTCGTTGCGGACGGTGTTCGGCATGCCGATCTTCGACGACGAGGAAGCCTTCATCGCTGAGTGCCGGCGCTTGCTATTGGACCGGGATGCCGCGGTGGCTGCCGCCAACGAACTGTACGAGGTGAACTACCGACACTGGCAGGATAAGCGTCCGCACCAGGCGGTGGAAGCACTGCTGCGGGCAGGGGTCCGAGTGTAGGGTGCCCGGGCCCCGTTGAACCGAAGCCCTCTATTGCAACACGTAGTGCGCCTGGCCGGGTACCGCATCGGCGCCTACCGTCGGGCCTGGCAGCGGTGCAGCGCGCGATTGACGCGACCGGTCGACGTGGACCAGGAAAGCGAGAAACACCGAGTACGTCAGTGTGGTCTGCGGGATGTCCACCACTGGATGGTCGAGTTGCAGTGCCACGAAAGTGAACCCAATGAAAACTCCGCCGTATATCGCCCATGGCAGTGAGTCGGAACGCAGCGCGCGATAACTCACGACGCAACCGATGACGAGCACCGCAACGAACACCAGGCCGACGATGATCCCCGCTCGATAAGCGGCGATCAACGGTGCGTTGGCGACGATATTGAGCTTGAACGAATACGCACCGTTCTTGAATTCGGGCCGTCCCCAGCCCAATCCGAATAGCCAGTGCCCGGACATCTGGTGCGGCCATGCGGTCAACGCGTCGCCGCGAGCCGAAGCTCCGGTGTCGTCGCTGCCGAAGGAGGTGAAGATCCGCTTGCGGATGAAAGGTGTGAGTAGTGAGCCGACGACCACAAGGCCGATGCCTCCGAGCGCGATCTGACGGTCGCGGGAGCGCATGGTGTGGAAAAGCAGCACGAGTAGAAGGCCGACGAGCACGCTGAAGATCGCGGCCCGGCTCAGCGTCAGCAGGATCGCCACCGACAGAATGGCCGTGCAGGCGGCGCGCATCTTCCCCCTCAGCAAAATGATGCACAACACCAGCGCGACTCCAAACGCGATTCCGGCGCCGTTCGGGTCAACCCACGTTCCCCCGAGCCGCGTAAATCTGCTTTCCCCCTTGTTGCTGAATACAAATCGGCCGGTCTCCTCCCGGTCGTAGCCGAAGATACTGAAGATCTTAATGAATTTATGATTCGGGTCGGCCGTCACGATCGCGATGCCGAAAAGCGCGTTGGCTGTTGTGGCGTACACGAATATCCGTCCGAATCGGGCCATATTTTCTCGCGACAGTCGGAGCAACGCGATGACCAGCAGCGACGCGATGGTCCACTTGATATACTCGGCCACGTCGGTCGTGGTGCGGGCGGTAAAGATCACCGAAAACGCCGACGTGACGACCAGCAGCAACACGGCTGTTTCCAGCGGATGGAAGGACCGGCGCTCGGTCGGGTGAACGATGGCGGCGAGCAGCGCGCCCGCAGCGAACGGAAGATACAGCGGCACATGGACGCCGGGAAAGTACCCGAACGGCAGTCCACCGAGCACCGCCGCCAAGCCCCAGAACGTCCACAGCGGGTGCCGCAAACCGACGTAGACGCCGACGATGAGCACGACGATCCCCGCCACAGCGAGCATCGGATACGGGCCACCCATCACGGTCAGAGCTGCGACGATGGGGCAAACGACGACGATTGCGCTGCCAGTGATAACGTCTGACCGCGACCTGATAGCCCATTTCACGGCATCCATCCTCGCATGAGTTCGCTGAGTGCCTCGCATGAGTTCGCTGAGTGCAACTGCCGCCCTGGCCATGGCGATGTGCTTACGGCTGTGCGGGGCGCTATGGTAGCGGTGTTGCGGCAAACTACGATCGAACGGAGTTCCCCTTGGACATCGGGGATTACCTGCGCGTTGTTCGCCGGTTCTGGTGGCTGGTACTGGTTGCGACGGTGGTGGGGGCAGGGATTGGTTATGCGACCTCGTTCATGTACACCCCTAAGTACGAGTCCACCGCAAGGCTTTTTGTCACGACGCAGAGCGGGACTTCTGTCGGTGACGCTTATCAGAACAACCTGTTCTCCCAGCAACGTGTGGTTTCCTACGCCGGGCTGGCAACCAGTCAGCAGGTAGCAGTACGGGCGATCAACCAGCTGAAGGCCCCAATATCGCCTGACGAGCTGCGGAAGAAGATCACGGCCACGCCACTGGAGAACACGGTGTTGCTGGACATCACCGCTCGCGATACTGATCCGGCCACGGCCCAGACATATGCGAATGCTGTCGCTGACCAGCTGGTGCAGCTCGTCAGCGAACTTGAGACGTCGCGCCGTGGGGGCACCCCTGCCGCTGGTGCGATTGTGGTCGACGACGCCAACTATCCGACTAGAGCCGGTGGGCCCAATTTGCTCACCCGCATCGGAATGGGCGCCGCGGCGGGACTTGTTATGGGGCTCTTGCTGGCGGTCCTGGCCGCTGTTCTCGACACCAGGCTGCGCAGCCGCGAGCGGGTCGATGCGCTGACCGGCTCACTGGTGCTTGGAGCGCTGGTGGCCGATCCTTGCCGACTGGATGACGGCGTAATTGATCTGGATTCCGGAGGGATCCTGGTTGAGCGGCTCAGGGAGCTGCGGACCAACCTGCAGTTCGCCAAGACGGCCGACGGGCGGCGGCCCCGTGTCATTGCGGTGACGAGTCCATCATCGCGAGATGGACGCTCGACCACGGCGATCGACCTTGCCGCGGCGTTCGCCGAATCCGGACGCTCGGTTGTCCTGGTTGATGGAGACCTGCTGAATCCGTCGCTTGCGCAGCGGTTGCACCTCACCGACGACGAGCACGCGCATGCCGCCAACAGGGGACTAAGCACTGTGCTCTCGGGCGATCACGACGTCGCCGGGGTGTTGATCGAGAACGTCGGCAACTCCTCGTGGGCATTTCTGCCCGCCGGTCCAATGGCCGCCGCGCGTGGGCAACTGTGGGCCGAAGACACGGCGAGCAGTGTCCTTGACACATTGCGCCGCGACTTCGACTACGTCATCATCGACACTCCACCGCTGAACACGTGCACCGACGGTGCGCTGGCCGCGGCGCTGGGAGACGGTGCGATCGTGCTCGCGCGGGTCGGCCACACGAAGACAGCGGCATTGCGCCGGGCGCTGGAAGCACTGCAGGTCGCGCACGCGTCGTTCATCGGCGCCGTGATCACCTGCGAACCTGGGCACCGCAGTGAATTGTCCAAGGATCGCAAGCAAGTTACCCACGCGTCGCAGACCGCAAGTGCGCGGGTGCCGACCAACCAGCCGGAGGACGCCTTGTCACGATCTGACGTCCAGAAGCGATCTTACGTCCAGAAGATTGTTCCCAGCTCTGCGCCCCGAACGAAATCGAATGAATCAGCTGCTGGCTCGCAGCTCGAACCGCATGACGGGGCACATCGTCTTAACAAGACAACCCCCGGAGGTCGGTAACGGGTTATGGTCCGCCGAGTCCTTTGGCTGACGGTCGCGCTGGTTGCTGCGTGCGCGCCGCATCCAGTGCCGCCAGCCCCACCGGGCGACACGCCGGCGGTACGGACCTTCAGCCCCCCGTTCGACGGCGCAGCCGAACTGGGGCGGCCCGATGTCACGAACGATGGACCCGGTTCGCTGGTGTCGGTGGAGCCGCTGCATGGCAGCGAGGAACTCGAGGACATCAACGCGATTTACATGCGAATCGTGTACAGGTCGACCTCCGGGATCGACGACAGTCCCACGGAGGTGTCCGGGGTTGTCGCGATTCCCGCGGGGCAACCGCCCAAAGGGGGCTGGCCAATAATCTCGTTCGGCCATGGCACGACCGGCGTTCTCAATAAGTGTGCACCCAGCCACTTCGGCACCTTGGTCGGCAACGGCGCAATGATGCAGGCCATGCTGCAGCGCGGTTTCGCCGTCACGATGACGGACTACCAAGGGCTCGGAGTCGAGGGTTACTACCATCCATTCCTGGATGCAAAAACATTCGGTAACAATATGATTGACGCAGTCCGCGCCGCGCGCCGGGTCGGAGCGGACATCAGTAACCGGTGGTTGGCGTTCGGCCATTCCCTCGGAGGGATGGCTGCGTGGGCCGCCGCGGACAGGGCAGCATTATACGGTCAGGGACTTGACTTGGTGGGGACTCTTTCCATGGCGCCTGCAGCCGACATGGCCGGCCTTGCCGACAAGGCGCAGAACGAAACGTTGACCTACGACCAGCGGGTGGCCGTGGTCTTTGTGCTGCAGTCGCTGTCCTGGTCGCATCCCGATCTGGATCTGGACCGCTACCGGTCAGGTTGGACAGCTGCGCACTGGGACCAGATCTTGGATTGCCTGCCCCCGAACCTGGACGACGTGTATCGCGTGCGCTCACAGATGACGAACGCTGATCTGAAGCCTGCGACCCCCGCGGACACTGCTCGGCTTCGCGACTTGCTTGAGGACACCGCCCTCCCGCAGAATCCGACTACCGGGCCGATGATGGTGGTGTACGGAACCGAGGACGAGTTGGTTGACGCGCCGTGGACGGAACGGGCGCTGCAGCGCGCGTGCGCCCAAGGCGACCACATTCAGATTGACAAGCGGATCGGCCAAGGCCACGGCGACCTGGACAGCGCTTTCGGTCTGCCGTGGATCATGGACCGTTTCGCCGGACAGTCCACGCCAAATTTGTGCTCTGGCGAACCGTGAGGCCGCCGATCGGTGTTCCGCGCGGCCGGGACTATCTGCTAATGCTGAGCAGAGGGTGGCTCGTCATCCTCTGCGCGACCGTCCTTTCGGCGGGCGCAACCGAGTGCGCACAGCTATTTCGCAAACCGGAGTATGTTGCTTCGGCGCAGTTGTTCGCTGTGGTTCCGGGTGACGCCGGCGTCCGATCTGCATATGAGGGCGACCGCGGCGCCACCGTGCGAATGACCAGTTATGCACAGCTGGCCACATCCGAAGTCGTCACGAGGCGCACCATCGACGACGTCCATCTGAATACAACGCCCTCGAAGCTCGCCGACTGCATTTCCGTCGAGTTGGTGCCCAAGTCCGCGCTGATAAACATCCAGGTCACCGGTCACAACGCGGACACCAGCGTCCAAACGGTGAACGCACTGGCCAGGAATCTGGTCAGCATTTCCCAAGAGGTCGAGTGGAGCGATTCGGGACCTGGCGCGGAGCTGGTGCCGGTGGACGCCGCGGTGTCGGCGCACCAAAGTCGCGGTTCCCTGCCGAGGAACCTCGGCCTGGGCGCTGCTATCGGCCTGGCGCTCAGCTGTCTACTGGTGCTGGCCCGAGAGGTCGCGCGCAGCATCGTGCTTGACCTTAATCAACTCAATCACGTTGTAGAACAGACGATTTCGGCCGATATGTCCGGGACGGTTTTATGACCTCGCCCAGGGCATCGGCGGCCGCGGCATTGAGCGCAGTCGTCGCGATGACATTGGTATTGACCGGGTGTGGCGAAGATCAACCCGCTCCGACGGCGTCGACAACGCCGTCGGGGATCCGGCTTGACGGCGATTTTTCCGGAGACGGTCCCGGGACGTTGAAAACGGCCGACACATTGCCGACGGTCGATCGACGAATCATCAAGGTCTCTTCGATCGCGGCCCGGATCAGCTACGTCTCGCAATCCGGCATCGACCGAACCCAACAGTTGGTGTCGGGCAGTGTCTTCGCCCCGGCGGGGCCCCCGCCACCAGGCGGCTGGCCGATCATCGCGTTCGGTCACGGCACCGACGGTGTGCAGCACGAATGCGCGCCGTCGCTGTCGCCTTCGCTGCTCGGCGCGTCCGGAGCCGTTGCGACACTGGTGAAAGAAGGGTATGTGGTTGCCCTGCCCGACTATCAGGGGCTAGGGCTCAACCAGACCTACCACCCGTACCTCGATGACACCACCGAGGGCCACAACATGATTGACGCGGTTCGTGCCGCGCGGAAACTCATACCACATACATCAGTCCGTTGGCTGGCCTACGGCGCGTCGCAGGGCGGACAAGCCGCCTGGGCTGCAAATGAGCAGGCGAGCAGCTATGGAGCGGGTCTGCGTCTCGTCGGTTCGGTCAGCGTGTCACCCGCTGCCGACATCAGCGGGATGGCCGACCTGGCCGCAGGCGGCAATCTGACCCTCGAGCAAGGCGTGCTGCTGCAGTGGATTCTGGTGGCACTGAAGAACTCCCACCCGGAATTGAACTTGGACGACTACCGGCACGGCATCGTGCGCGAGAAGTGGGACGTCTTCTCCGCATGTGAGGGTGAGCCTGGACAGCAACGCGCCGAGTTGGCCAAGCAGATCACCCCGGATGATCTCCGGCCGGCAACGCCCGCGGCGGTCGACAAGCTGCGCGGCTACCTGCAGCAGATGAGTCTGCCGAAGTTTCCGGCGCAGGCGCCGATGCTGGTTTTGTTCGGCGCCAACGACCGCGTGGTGTTTTCGCCCTGGACCATCGGCGCCGTCGGCCGGGCGTGCAGCATGGGCGACGTTGTCGAGTCCTACCTGGTGCCGGACAGGGGACACGACGACATCGACGGGACAGCGGCGCTCGACTGGATCAAGCGAAGGTTCGACGGCGGAGATCCGCTCAACACGTGCCTTCTGCCCGATGGGCCGGTATCCGTCCTCAGCGCCAAACCCTGGTACGTGGGAGGATGACGGTGGAGCCAGCGGAAGTCAGCCCCAGGCCGGCCGCCAGCGCGGGACAAGGTCGGCCACTCGTCGTCGAGGCGCCCCCGGAAGGGGACAGCTGATGCGGACCGCGGCACTGGTGTGCCTAGCCTTGGCCACCGTTCTCTTCACTTCCGGTTGTGACCGGAACGCCGACGCTGCACCCAAGCCGGCGGCACTATCGGGCATGGAACTGCGTGGCGACTTCGGCGGTTCCGGTCCCGGAACGCTGAAATCCGCCAACACCCTTCCGACCATCGATCGTCGGATCCGGGCGGCCACATCGTTAGCGGCACGGATCACCTACACGTCGACCTCGGGAATCAGTGACGGCCCGACCGAAGTGTCAGGGGCGGTTTTCGTTCCAAGGGGCAATCCGCCAGAGGGCGGTTGGCCGGTCGTTGCGGTTGGTCACCCGACCACAGGCATTCTCCCCGAGTGCGGCCCGTCGCTATATCCGACGTTGTTGAATTCGGCATTGACTGTCACGTCGCTCGTGCACGCCGGCTACGTGGTCGCAATGTCGGACTATCAAGGGCTCGGGCTGAATCAGACGTACCACCCGTACCTAGACTCGACGACGGCCGGCTACAACCTCATCGACTCGGTGCGCGCGGCGCGAAAGCTCGTCCCGCAGGCCTCCGATCGGTACCTGACATGGGGGATTTCCCAAGGGGGACAAGCGGCGTGGGCAGCCAACGAGCTGCAGCAGAACTATGGCGCCGGGGTGACGTTGGTCGGCACGGTCAGTGTGTCACCGCCGACCGACATCACCGGGTTCGCCGACGCGGCCGCGGCGGGGACGTTGACGAGAGAGCAGCAGCCGGCCATGCAGTGGCTCCTCGCCGCCCTCAAGAACGCATACCCGGACTTGAATCTCGACGACTACCGCTACGGGATCGTCAGGGATAAGTGGGAGGCATTGGCCCAGTGCAAGGGTTCCGCCGTCGATGCGCGCACGAACATTGCGCAGCAGATCACCGCGGACGATCTACGGCCCGACAGCCCCCAGGCGGTCGCGACGCTGCGGGGTTATTTGCAGAAAATGAGCCTGCCTCAGGGACCGACCGCGGCCCCGATGCTGGTGATTTACGGCGGAATGGACACGTTGATTCCAGAGGTGTGGACCGACCGCGCGCTTGACCAGGCGTGCAGGATGGGCGACGTGATCGATATCCGGCTGCAGCCGGATAAGGGACACGGTGACTTCGACCCGTCGACAGCGGTGGCGTGGGCCGACGCACGCTTCAAAGGCGACCCGGCCCTTAACAGCTGCCAGTCCGTTATGGCCGGGCGTGAATCGGTTGGAGAAAGCGGATGATCGTCGACAGGCGGCTGCCCGACACCGCCGAGCCTACGGTCACCCCCGCCCCGCCCACGGCTGCGCGGATCATAGGTCTCGACGGTGCACGCGGCATCTCGTGCCTTGGTGTCGCGATCGCACACATCGCGAACTACTCACCGACCACGTTGGGCGGTAAGGCCGGCATCGTTGGCATGACCCTGATCTTCTTCTATGGGCTCAGCGGGTTCTTGCTGTTTTTGCCGTATGTTCGGAATTTGACCGCCGATCGTTCGTCGGCAAAGGTACCAAGCGCGAAAAATTTCGCGCTGCACCGAATCGCCAGGATAGTGCCTGGGTACTTGGCGATCTTTCTGATCTGCAATTACGTGTTCCACGTGGTTTACGTGCAGAATCCCGCATTGCAGCCGCTGGGCACCGACAACGGTACTGGCATGATGACGGATCCATGGCAGCTGCTGGCCAATCTGACCCTTGTCCACTCGTATTTCCCCGCATACTTTCAGACCGGTCTGAACCCATCGTGGTCGTTGACGCTTGAGTTCGCGTTCTATGCATCATTGCCGATATTCGGATTGTTGATTTTTGCGCTCCGCAAACGGACTACGTTGCATCCGTTTCTGCTGGCCGCCATCCCGGCCCTCGTCCTGATCGTCATCGGTTTCGTCGGAAGAGCATTGGCGCCCATGGTGGTTGCACACTTCCACATAACCGATGTGAAGATGATCGACTGGGGACCGAACTGGGCCGCGGTATATCTGAGGAGCATTCTGGCGAACGCCGACAGTTTCGCGTTCGGCATGCTGGCGGCCGTCGTGATCGTGGCCATGGAGCAACGATTCCTCAGGGAGACCCTGAGCCGTCGAATGCGGCTGTATTCCGCACTGGCGCTGATACCCGCGCTTGTCCTCAGCGCCGCGCTGCTGGGGATGAAAAGCTATTTCGGCACCAGCGCGATATCGTTGGCGGCTGGCTTGTCGATCCTGGTGATTGTGGCACCGCTGGCCCGTGGGCAGAAGTCGGGACTTGCGCAGATTCTCGATGTTGCGCCCATGCGGTTTGTCGGCAAGGTGGCGTTGTCGGCGTACCTGTGGCATTTTCCGATCCTGCTGCTGCTGGGCAGGTGGGGCCTGATCGCGGGCGACTCTGTTCGGGGTTTGCTCCAGAACATCGCGCTCGTGCTCACGGTCACCTTCCTGGTCTCGACGGTCACGTACTACCTCATCGAGCAGCCGGCGATGAACGCCGCGAGGCGATACCGGCACAGATGGGCATGATGATGCGTCGGGGGATGTGGGCGGGGGTGGCGCTGGCGACAGTCGTTGCGGTGGTCCTCATCGTGGTGTCGTTTCCGATGGCCTGGGCGGTAGGTCTGCGGGTGCTCAACAGCTTCCGGGACACCGACGCGGAGCCGGTTCCGATCGCGACCGCCGATCTGAGCGGGTCGGGCCCTGGTTCACTAGTCAGTGCGATGACGATGCCCGGCTTTATTCGCACCGTCGCTGGTAGAAACCTCCAGGCGGCTCGGGTGGTCTATCGGTCGACGTCCGGCGACGACGGAAGCCCAACCGTTGTCTCTGGATCGGTGTTCGCACCGATGGGGCCCGCCCCCGAACGGGGTTGGCCAGTCCTGTCATTCGGCCACGGAACGACCGGTATCCAGGAGCCCTGCGCCCCGTCATTGTCGGATTCCCTGCTCGGTCTGGCGGACGCGGTAGTGAGCATGACCAAGAAGGGTTATGCGGTTGCATTCGCGGACTATCAGGGACTGGGGTCGGCCGGGGTGCACCCCTACACCGACGCCCGCACCGCCGGCCTGAACATGATCGACGCGGTGCGTGCGCTGCGATCGACTTTCAAGGACGTGTCCGACCGTTGGGTCGCCTTTGGTGGGTCGCAGGGCGGTGGGGCCGCGTGGGCGGCCGACGAGCAGGCGCGCTCCTACGCGCCCGAACTGAATCTTGTTGGCGCCGTTGTGATATCGCCGGCCGCCGATGTATCGGGCCTGGTCGACAAGGCGCAACAGGGCACGCTGACAAAGGACCAGGGGCCCGCGCTGCAGGGGATTATCGAGTCGTTGGCGCGGTTGCATCCCGACATCAATCGCGACGACTACCGCCATGGCGCCGCCGTCCAGTACTGGGACACGCTGTCGGCCTGTTCGGGACCTTTGGTGCACAACCGAACAGCGGCTATGGACGCGCTCGACCCGCACGACTTCGCGCCTAGCACTCCGGCAGCCGCCGATCGGCTGCGGACCTACCTGAAGAAATGGGCACTGCCGCAGCAGCGCCTGTCCGCGCCGCTGTCGGTGTGGTACGGCGGTGCCGACACATACATCGACGCGGACTGGTCTACCGCCGCGATCAAGCGTGCGTGTGCCCTTGGTGGAACCGTGGTGTGGCAGTTCGAGCAGGACAAAGGGCACGGCGAGGCCGATCTCGGCACGCAGTTCAATTGGGTCAGTGATCGCTTCGCGGGAAAGGCGGTGAACAGTGATTGCCGGTAGGAATCCCGACGGTGACAGCCCGCTCTGGCGGCAGTTGCTGGTCGAGGCGAAGTGCGTGGTCAAGCGCCGACTAGCCGCCCGCGGCACGCCAGTGTCCCCACCGGAATCGCCGTACCTGATCGTGCCGATATTGGGACAGTCAAATGCGTTCGGGATGGGCGCAGGCCTCGATCCGGACGGCCTCGAGCGGCCTCACCCGAGGGTGCATCAATGGGCCATGTGCGGGCCGTCCAAGGGCACCGTGATCCTCGGAGTGGATCCGCTGCTGCACGAAATCCCTTCCAAAGGAGTGGGATTCGGTGTGACGTTCGCCAAGTGCTTGGCGGACGAGACACGCCGGACGGTGCTGCTGATACCCGGCGCTCGCGGAGATACGTCATTCGCCCCAAAGAACGGCTACACGTGGGATCTGGCCGACACCCCCACCCGAGTCAACATGTACCGCAAGGCCGTCGAGGCCATCGACACGGTTCTGGCCAAGTTTCCCGGTAGCCGGGTCGCGGCCGTGCTGTGGCACCAGGGCGAGACCGATGTGCCGCTGACGCCAGGTCCCGTATACCGGACGAAACTCGACTCGGTCATCGACGACCTGCGGGACCGCTACGGGAAGGATCTACCCTTCCTGCTGGGCCAGATGGTGCCGGAAGAAATGGAGAGGCGTGACCGGGACTATTCGATCATCAACGGCGTACACGCCGATACGCCAAATCGCCGACCGCGCACAGCGTTCATCCCCGGACCCAGATCCTCGATCAACGGCGGTGAAGCCAACGGTCGAACAGATACGCACTACAACGCCGTCGGCCAACGGGAGCTGGGACTGCGAATGTGGGCTGCGTATCGCGCGATGTGCGTTGATGAATTGGCGGAGTACCGCGCTCGGTGACGCTCAGTGACTTGCGTCGGGCGATGCTGGTCACCGGCGCGGTAGGAATTGCGCTCGTGCTGATGATGGCCGCAAGTGGCTACATCCTGTTCTATAACGCGCCAACTGACCCGCTGCAGCGGGCCGACGCCGTGGTCGTGCTGGGCGGCGAACACGATGGGCGCGAGGACTTCGGCCTGGCGCTGGCGCGTGCGGGGTGGGCACCAACGGTGGTGATGTCCAACCCCTACCTCCCAACGGACCCGGTCATCCAGCGGGTGTGCGGCCAGTCCGGCGGTGGCATTGAGGTCTTATGCCCGCGCCCATTCCCGGTGACGACCCGCGGAGAGGCGGAGATGATGCGCCGGTTGGCCAACCAGCGGTCTTGGAGCAAGATCATCGTCGTCACGTGGAGACATCACATACCGCGTGCTCGGTTAGTCTTCCGGCAATGCTTTCCCAACAACCCCAGTGCCGTTGTGATGGAGGCTGTTCCGCGGCACTACGATTACTCGCTCCTGGGCTGGGAAGTCATCTACGCCTACCAGTATGGCGGTTTCGCGAAGGCGTGGGCGTTGGGGGATTGCCACTGACGAGCGCTTTCTCTGGTTGGCAACAGTTCCGCGGGACGGCGATCGCTATACTCAGTACAGCTAACCCAGCGGTGACACGGCGGCGCCGGTCTCGCCACACCTCGCGCCAACCGTGTCCTGAAAGGCTCCCGGATGAAGCGCGATGCCCTGCGGGTCCCACTTGGACGCGGCGTCGCTGCGTGAGTCGCTAACCGGGCCAGGTTTGCCATGGCGTCGACTTGACGTCGTGGACGAGACGGGTTCTACCAATGCCGATCTGCTGCGCCGAGCGGCGGCCGGTGAGAACATCGACGGGCCGGTGCTAATCGCCGAGCACCAGACCGTCGGCCGTGGGCGCATTGGGCGCACGTGGTCCGCTGCGCCACGGGCCCAGGTTCTACTCTCGGTCGGGGTTGATGTGGCGTACGTGCCGACGGATGTCTGGGGATGGCTGCCGCTCGCTACCGGTGTTGCGGTCGTGGATGCCGTGGCGGCCGTCGCGCGCGTCGAGGCCGGCCTGAAGTGGCCCAGCGACGTGATCGCGGGCGGCGGCAAGCTGGCCGGCATCCTGGCCTCGGTTGCGGCATCGAGCTCGGTGGTCGTCGTCGGCGTGGGACTCAATGTCACATTGCGCGCAGGCGAGATTCCCGACCCGGGCGCAACGTCGCTGCTCGACCTCGGCGCCGCGGCACCCGACCGCGATCGGTTGGTACGTCAGCTACTGCGTGAACTCGGCGCGCGCATCGCCAGCTGGCGGGGGGCTCGCGGCGCCGACGCGAGACTGTTCGCCGATTACCGTGCGCGCAGCCTAACGATCGGATCACGAGTCCGGGCGCAGCTACCCGGCGACCGCGAAATCGTCGGCACCGCAGTGTCGGTCGACGAGCAGGGGCGGCTGCAGATTGTGACAGACGGTGAAACCGTAGCGGTATCGGCCGGCGACGTGGTCCATCTCCGCCCGATCCGCCGGTCCGACCCCTAGATGAGTAATTCCAAGGGGTGTTACTGGTGTGGCTGCTGTGATTTATGGGTGAGGGTGTCCAGGATTGGCGTTCTTAACCCAACCTGGCACTGGAGGCCGAAGTGGACGCCGACCTGGACACCCTCGCTACCGGACTGTACGTGACAAGTGATGATTTTCTCGCCGACAATCCGCAGTATCGACCGTTGCGGCCCCGCGTCGGGCTCGCTCCGCGGCTGACTGACGCCGAGCTGGTCACCCTGGTGGTGCTGCAGGCGTTGCTCGGATTCACCTCCGAGGCCCGATTCCTGCGCTACGCAAACACTCATCTGCGCGGTTTATTTCCTTATCTGCCAACACAATCGGGTTACAACAAGAGGATCCGCGCGGCGATCGGCACGCTGCGGGCGGTGATCGCGCACCTGGTCGCACGGACCAGCAGCGTCAGCGATGACGTGTGGGTGGTCGACTCGACCCCGGTCGAATGTGGGCGCTCGCGAGAGACGGCGAAACGGTCGGATCTGGCCGGGTGGGCCGAGTACGGCTACTGCGCTTCGCATTCGCGCTTCTTTTGGGGGCTGCGCCTGCACCTGGTGTGCACGCTGTCGGGTCTGCCGGTGGCGTTCGCGCTGGCCGGCGCCAAGGCCGACGAACGCGAGGTCCTGCTCGGCATGCTCGACGCCGACCCGAATCTCGTGGCCACCCACCCGAATCAGAAGTTGATGGCGGACAAGAACTACTACGGCAAGGCATTCGAAGGAGCACTCGCCGACGCCGAAGTCGAGCTGCTGCGGCCTGCCCGCAAGGGCGAGAAACCACGGCCGGGCCATCGGAACTTCAAACCGTTTCGGCAGGTCATCGAATCGATCAATAACACGCTCAAGACCCAACTCGACCTCGAACGCCACGGCGGGAGGACCATCGCGGGCGTCACATCGCGAGTACTGCAACGCATCCTCGCCCTCACCGCCGCGATCTGGCACAACGACCAACTCGGCCAGCCCACGCTGCGATCGCTAACCGCCTACGACCACTGACCCCTTGGAATTACTCATCTAGTCCTGTTGCGAACGTTCACTACTTGGCGAGCACTCCGGCCGCCACCTTCGGCCGCCAATCCGATGTCAGCAGTGCGCCGAAATTCTTCTCGCGCTCGCCCCGTGCGGAGCTATCGATGTCGCGGACACTGTAGACGAACGCCGGTCCGCTGTAACCGGTGTCCGCCGCGGCCGCCAATACATTCGTGATCTGTTTGGCCTGCTCTTCCTGGCTTACGCCCTCTGCAGAGGGGTCACTCGTTGGTGCGCCAAATTCGGTCATCCAGATTTTCTTGCCGCCGTCGCCGTTGGCGGCCATCACGTCATACATCCGCCCGACATCGGACCAGCCGCCTTCCGGGTCGGCTGCCAGCCCGCCGGGAAAAACGTACGGGTGAGCCGCGGCCGCGTCGAAGAAGCCCTTTGCGCCTGCGGCGTACATCTGCTGCAGGAAGGACGGCGGCGAATCGTCGCCGGCTAGGCGGCTTAGCCCCGCCGCCAGCACGGTGCTGTTGGGCTGCACCGCCTTGATCGCCGGGTAAGTGGCCTTGAGCAGCGCGGTGTAGCGGGCCCCGCTGTTGACCAAACCCCCAAAGAACAGCGGGAGATTTGGCTCGTTCCAAATCTCCCAGTGTGACACCCGATCGCCGTAGCGATTCACAACCGCCCCCGCGAACGTCGCGAAGTCGGCGGGATTCACCGGTGGCTGGGTGAAGAAGGTGCCCGATGGTCGGGCAAACTCCGCGGAGTAGGCGATCAGGCCGAGGACCCTGAGGCCTCGGGCCGCAGCGCCGTTGATCCAGTAATCTACGTAGCCCCAGTCGTACACACCCTTCGTGGGCTGGACCTTGTTCCAGTCAATCAGCAGCCGCAACCAGGACGCACCCGTCTTGGCGACGGCATCGAGTTCCCGATCTGCGTCCGCGGCGCTCATCCACTCGGGGGCTGCACCCATGCTGAAGCCATAGCCGTCGGGCGGCACGACGGGCGCGGCCTGGGTCGGTGTCTGCGTAGCCACGAACGTTTGCAAAGCCAAGAGCATTGCGACGATTGCGGCAATCGGCAGCGCGACCCGCCAAGTCAGTCTTTCCAGTCGGCTTGCCATGCCGATCAAGGTACCGGACACCATTATTTACGGGGGAGAAGAGGTGCGCCAGCCGTGCGTGGCACCAGCGGGATAGATCCGGATCAGCTTGCTGCGTGGCGCTATTGATTGCTGCCGATGACAATTGAGCGGTTAGCGACAGTAGTGACACCGGCTTGTGGCGCGGCGCAACGCAAACCGGCCCGATAGTGAACTCGTGCCTTCATGGCGGTCTAGAGTCACATCGTGGCTACCCGGACAATGTTCTTGCTGAGGACGAACAGGTCGTTCTTCACCGCCACCCGCACTGGAAGCGCCTAGCCTCCCCGGTGCTGGTGCTGATCGTCACCAGCGGTGTGGCAGGTTGGCAGCGGCTTCGAGAACCAGACCGATTGGGATCAGACGGCAAAGAAGGTCATCGTCGGGGTGATCCTCGCGATCTGGGTGGTGGTCGTCGGATGGTCGACGCTGTGGCCGT
This sequence comes from uncultured Actinomycetota bacterium, assembly GCA_963770125.1. GTDB lineage: Bacteria > Actinomycetota > Actinomycetes > Mycobacteriales > Mycobacteriaceae > Mycobacterium. Next base: position 53,852 of record CAVYPI010000045.1, read on the forward strand.
TCCTGAATTGGTGGACCACGCATTTCGTCATCACCGACCGGCGGGCGATGTTCCGGCACGGCGTGATCACCCGGTCCGGCATTGACATCCCGCTGGCGCATCAACAGCGTGGAATTCCGGCACGGGCCGATCGACCGGATACTTCGCACCGGGACACTGATTATCGAGCCGGCGGCTCAGGATCCGTTGGAGTTTTACGACATTCCCCGCTTGGAGCAGGTGCACTCACTGCTGTATCACGAAGTCTTCGACACCTTGGGCGTCGAGGAATCTGACAGCCGGTCATCCGGCAGCCGACGTCCGCCGGCCAGCTGACCGATCCGCTTTGGTGCGGCGGGGCGGTCGGCGCAGCGGGGTGACGGTGCTGCCGCCCAAGTTCGGGTCTCGCCCGTCCTCGATGGCCTCGGCGATTCCACCGTCGGTGAGCGCGGATTCGATTGCCTTGTCGGGGTCCCGGCCGAACTCGTCGGGGAAGACCCAGCGCCGGAATGCCCAGAACCGGAACGCAATCTGAAGCAGGTTGCCGATGACGTACGCGGAGACGAAGTCTGCGATGTTTTCCACGGTCGACGACACTGTCGGAACCCGCAGTTCCAGCACGCAACTGGAAAACCACAAAGGCGCCATGCTCAGCAGCACGCCGACTCCGCTGAACGTGAAGAACAGCAGGGCTTCGTGGTGGCGCGGCCGCCGCGGTCACGGAAGCTCCACTCGCGGTTCAGGATATAGGACGCGATCACGGCGACGATGCCGGAGATCACCTTCGCGGTGACTGGCTTGGGTTCCAGCAGGGTGAGCTTCAGCGTGTAGAAAATCAGCGAGTCGATGAAGAAGGTGGTCGCGCCGACGATCGCGAATTTGATCAGCTCGTGATGCCGTTCGCCGAAGGGCCGGATCGGCCGCGTAGTCGCGCGATTGTGGCATCGGTGAAGGCCACAAGATCGCAGTGTACGGAAATAAGACAGGCTACGTGTACCTGTGCAGGTCGCAGCGGGTAAACCTGCGGGTCACGGGCATGACAACATGAACGCTGTGCCGACTACCCCGAGCGCGCCCCCACTGGTGACCATGATTGGCGGCGGGCAGCTGGCCAGGATGACGCACCAGGCCGCGATCGCGCTCGGTCAGACACTGCGCGTGCTGGCCGCCGGCCCGGAAGATCCGGCGGCGCAGGTCACCCCCGACGTGGTAATTGGCTTGCACACCGACCTCGACGCGCTGCGCCGCGCGGCCGCGGGCGCCGACGCGGTGACCTTCGATCACGAGCATGTCCCGACCGAGCTGCTCGACAAGCTGGTCGCCGACGGTGTCAATGTCGCGCCTCCGCCGGAGGCCCTCATCCATGCCCAGGACAAGTTGGTCATGCGGCGGCTGGAGGAGTTGGGCCCCCGAGCCGCGGTTCACGGCGGTCACCGATGTGGACGATGTGGACGCCTTCGCGGCGCGGATCGGCGGACCGATCGTGGTCAAGACGGTGCGCGGCGGCTACGACGGCCGCGGGGTGACGCTGGCACGCGACATTAGCGCGGATTTCCGCATAGGTGATTCGGCGCAACCTCTCGTGTGGGTGCGGGTGGCTGAGCTGGGGGTTCTCGCAATTCGAGCGTGCTTACATGCGATTCAGTTGTGGTGATCTAGCTGTCAAGTGCACAGTTTACCGGATCGTTAGCGTGTCGTGATCTCTAAGTCTGGCCGAATGAATCCCGCTGTCGATCACGAGACATGTTGTGTTCCAACGTGTACCGCGATTCCTGCGACCACGCCAATGACCTGGAGTGAAACTGGTAGAACTGTCTTGTGCCAGCGAGATCAGCGCAACAGGAGGCGGGGCGTTCACCGCGCCGGAGCAGGTCAACCACCGCCGCTACGAGGCGCTGCGCGCGTACTTCGTCGACGGGCTGACCTACGCCGCAGGCCGGGCGAGCGGTTCGGCTACACCCGGTGGGCGATGGTGAACCTGGTGCGCGAGTACCGCGGCCGGGAAGCTGGACGCTGTTCGCCCCGCCCCGCAAACCCGGCCCGCCGCCCGGGATCGGCGCCGGCCAAGGACCGCGTCCGCGGCCGGGTGATCGAGCTGCGCCGCGAGGGGTTGTCCACCTACGAGATCTCCGCGCGGCTGGCCACCGAGAGACACCCCGCTGAACCGCACCAGCGTCGGCGAGATCCTCGCCGAGGAAGGCTTCGGGCGGCTGCTGCGCCACCCCGAGCCGACCGGCGAGCACCAGCCCGGCCACCGTCGGGCGCGACACCCGGCTGCCCCGCACCGCGCGGCTGGACTTCGAAACCTGGCCCGCCACCGTGGAGACCGGCAAGGCCGGACTGCTGCTGCTGGTCCCGGATCTGGTCGCGCTGGGCCTGCCCGAGCTGGTGAAACGGGCCGGCTATCCGGGCACCCGGGTGGTGCCCGCGGTGTCGTGGCTGCTGTCGCTGCTGGCGCTGAAACTGACCCGCACCCGCCGGGTCTCCCACGTCGACGACCTGCTGCTGGCCGACCCGGCCGCCTCCCTGTTCGCCGGGCTGGCCACCCTGCCGAAGAAGTCCGCGCTCACCGACTACTCCTACCGCACCGGCCACGACCATCAGCGCCGCTTCCTGGCCGCCCTCGACACCACAGATGATCGACGCCGGGCTCGCCACCGCCGAGGACGCGATCTTCGACCTGGACTTCCACGCCGTCATGCACTGGGGCCACGACCCCGCGCTGGAGAAGCACTACGTGCCCACCCGATCCCAACGCGCCCGCTCCGTGCTGACCTTCTTCGCCCAGGACACCGGCACCCACAACCTCGTCTACGCCAACGCCGACCTTTCCAAAGCCGGCCAGGCCCGCGAGGTGATCGCGTTCTGCGACCACTGGAAAGCCGCCTCCGGCAACGACCCCCGCATGCTGATCATGGACCAGAAGGTCACCACCCACGCCGTGCTCGGCGAACTCGACGACCGCGGCGTCACCTTCCTCACCCTGCGCATGCGCTCGGCCGCGCTGATGAAACAGCATCGACACGCTCACCGGCACCGACTTCACGACCGTCACCCTCGACCGGCCCGGCCGGCACAACCGGCCGAAAGTGCACGAGGCCACCGGAATTCGGCTCACCGGCTACCCCGGCACCGTGCGCCAACTCGTCGTCACCGGACTCGGCCGCGACGCACCGACCGTGATCATCACCAACGACCACGACCTCACGGCCAAGGCGCTCATCGACCACTACGCGCGGCGGATGACCATCGAGCAGCGCCTCGCCGAGATCATCCAAGCCTTCCACGCCGACGCGCTGTCCTCGGCGGTCAACCTCAACGTCGACCTCGACATCATGCTCTGCGTGCTCGCCCAAGCCCTCATCGCCGCGCTCCGCAACCGCCTGCCCGGCTACGCCACCGTCACCCCCGACGTGCTGCAACGCCGCTTCCTCGAAACCCCCGGCACCATCACCACCAGCGGCGACACCATCACCGTCCGCCTCGACCGGCGCGCCTACACCCCCGTGCTCCGCCAAGCCGACCTCCCCCACGACACCCCCGTCCCCTGGTGGGGAAATCGAACCCTACGCTTCGAATTCAGCTGACTGTTGTGCCGAACCTCCTGCGTGGAAATCCGCGTTAGTGAGGCCGGGATATCGCCGGCCGGTATCAGGCGGACGGGGCGGCGGTGCTGGTCGAGGAACGGGTGGCCATGCGGCGCGAATTGTCCGCCCTCGTTGCCCGATCGCCGTCCGGACAGGGCGCGGTCTGGCCGGGGGTGCAGACCTTCCAGTGTGGCGGGATCTGCGTGGAGGTGGTGGCGCCCGCGCCGCACCTGCCTGCCGAGGTCGGCACCGCCGCCGGGCAGCTGGCCCTACGCCTGGCCGCCGAACTCGGCGTGGTCGGAGTGCTGGCCGTTGCGCTGTTCGAAACCGTCGACGGCGCGCTGCTGGTCAACGAATTGGCGATGCGGCCGCACAATTCGGGCCACTGGACCATGGACGGCGCCCGCACCAGCCAGTTTGAACAACACCTGCGCGCAGTGCTGGACTATCCGCTCGGGGACACCAGCCCGACCGTGCCGGTGACGGTGATGGCCAATGCGCTTGGCGCGCCGCGCTCGCCGGCGATGACGGTCGACGAACGGCTGCATCATTTCTTTCGCGCGAATGCCCGACGCCAAGTTGCACCTGTACGGCAAGGGCGAACGCCCGGGCCGCAAGATCGGGCATGTGAACATCCTTGGCACGGTGGGCGGCTCTCGTGACGACGCCGAGTACGTCGCAGATGTCCGTGAACGCGCCTCGCGGGGCGCACACTGGTTGTCGCATGCCGAGTGGACGGACGGGTGGAACGGACATGGCTAGCACGCCTCAGCCGCGAGTCGGATTGATCATGGGCAGCGACAGCGATTGGTCTGTCATGGAGGATGCCGCACACGCGCTCGCGGAATTCGATGTGCCGTTCGAGGTCGGCGTCGTCTCGGCTCACCGCACACCGCGCCGCATGCTCGACTACGCGGAGGCGGCCGCCGGCCGGGGTATAGAGGTAATCATCGCCGGTGCGGGCGGGGCTGCACATCTGCCCGGCATGGTGGCCTCGGCGACCCCGCTGCCGGTGATAGGCGTGCCGGTGCCGCTGGCCACTCTGGACGGCCTGGATTCGTTGCTGTCCATCGTTCAGATGCCGGCAGGGGTGCCGGTGGCGACGGTGTCCATCGGCGGCGCCCGCAACGCCGGACTGCTATGCGGAAGCAGATCGAGACGTTTCAGGCGAACCTGGAGGCGTCGGTGCTGCAAAAGGATGCCGCGCTGCGGGACCGCCTGCTCAGGCAGTAAGCTGCCAATCGATGCAGCGTAATTTCCAGATGTACCGTGCTGTCGGCCTACGGTTTGTGACCGGCTTCGTCGAACCCGAAATACTGTCGGCACTGGTCGTTTTGGATTCGGCGCAACGCGCCAAACAGATTTCGGGCGCAGTGGCCGAGATCGGCGTTCACCACGGAAAACTGTTCATCGGGTTGCACCTTCTGCAGCGTAGCGGCGAGTCGTCCATCGCGATCGACATCTTCGGGGATCAGCACCTCAATATCGACGGTTCCGGCCACGGAAACCTCGAGAAGTTCGTCAACAACGTGACGCTGTGGTCGTCGATGGACGGCGTGGTGATCCATCAGGGCGATTCGACCAAAATTGAGCCCAGCGCGCTGCGGGAACTGGCCGGATCCGACATCCGGTTCTTCAGCGTCGATGGCGGCCACACCGAAGAGATCGTGTTCAGCGACATGAAGCTGGCCGAGAACACCGTGGCCGACGGCGGAATCGTCATCGCCGACGACGTCTTCAATGAATATTGGCCGGGCGTCGCGGTCGGCACACTGCGCTACCTCGAGGATGGGGCGAAGCTGGCGCCGTTCTTTATCGGCTTCAACAAAGTTTTCTTCGCTCGGCCCGACTATTGCGAGTCCTATCTCGGCGAGCTGGTGTCGGCTTTCGATGGCCGTCTGCGTTTGGGCGTGGCTCGGTCGGTGTTTGCCGGACACGACGTCGGATTGCTGGTGCCGCAAACCGCGGTGGATATCCTGCGCCGGAGCGAAACGGCGCGGTCTGTGTACCACCGCGCATACCGGGATATGGTGCGTGGCCTGCAATTGGTGTCCGATAAAACCAAACTGGGCCGGTGACCGCCGCAGCCACCCCAGGGAGTAAGGTTACTGGCGAGTAGCAAGGAGTGGCGCCCATGTCCGGTTCGATCGGTAACCCGTCCTTTGACGCATTCAAGCTGTCCGACGAACACAACGAACTGCGCGCGGTGCTGCGCGATCTGTGCGAGAAGGAGAACGCGCCGTATGCGGCCGACGTCGACGAGAAGGCCCGCTATACGGACGAGGCGCTAGCAGCGCTGAACGCTTCCGGTTTCGCCGCCATTCACATTCCGGAGGCGTACGGCGGCAGGGAGGCGATGCCGTGGCGGGTTGCATCGCCCCGAGTTAGGACAATTTAGTGCGTAGCTTCGGCGGCCGTACCGCTGCGGCCGGAGTCGCTGGGGGCCTCGGCGGCCGTGGTGATTGTGGCGAGGACGTCTTGGATGTCGGCGGGTCGCGGGTCCGCGGCGGTGAGAGTGTGGTTTCCGGCGCGGATGGTCACGGTGCGGTAGCGGCGTAGGGTTTGAACGAATTTCTTGATACTCCAACCGGTTTGGTGTTCGATCCAGTGGCTGACTGCCAGGGCGGCGAACACGATGCTCAGGTGCGCCTCGATCGACTCGCGTTTGTGGTGGTAGATCGGCCGGGCCTGCAGGTCGTGCTTGGACATCCGGAAGCTCTTCTCGATGCGCCACAGCTGGTGGTAGGCGCCGATGACGAACTCCGCGGTCTGGCTGGTGAGGTTGGTGGTGTAGCCCTTGATCCCGGCCAACGCCCGGGCTTTGGCCTCCAGGTCACGGTTGACGCTCTTCTCGGCCCCGGTGAGCTTGATGAATCGGTTACGTTTGACCGAAACCTTTCCGGCGACGGCTTTTTCGGCTTTGCCGACCTGCTCATCGATCCCACGCAACGTACGCCGGGCCCGGTCGTGACGGTACTGGTAGTAGATCACCCGATCAGGGATGCCTCGGGCCTTCTCGGCGGTGGTGGCCGGCCACGGCTGGGTGAACACCTGCTGATCAGGGATCTCTTGACCAGGGTGTTGGGCGCGCCATTCGCAGATGACCTGCGGCACGTAGGGGATGCGGGTGCCCAGGATGAACGACAACCCGGCTGCGGTGATGGCCTTCTGGTTGGCCTCGGAGATCATCCCGGCATCAGCCACCACGGTCACATCGGTGAGCTGGTGGGCTGTTTTGACGGCGTTGATGACCGGCAGCATCGTGTCGGTCTCGGGCTGGTTGCCGTTGAACGCCCCCAAAGCCAGTGGGAAGCCGGTGGCATCGGTGAGCAGCCCGACGGTGATCTGCGGTTCTAGTCTGCGTTCCTTGGAAAACCCGGATTCGCCGAACCCATCGCCGGCGTCGGTCTCCAAGTACAGCGTGGTCACGTCGTAGAGCACCAACGACGCCGGTCCCAGCCCGGCATGACCGGTACAGGCCGCCGACAAAGCAGCACGAAACGAGGCCTTCGCGTAGCCCGGCAGTCGGCGGGTCAGCGTCCGGTAGGTGACCGAGTCGAGGCCGGTCTCGGCCAGCACCCGCAGTGAGTCGACCTTGCTAGTGGGCTCGATGATGCCAGCCAGCACCAGATCCCGGAAAACCTGATCGCCGCCGGCGGCACGATCCAAGCCGAGCGCCTCCTAGACCAGGCACAAGCCATCCCACAGATACCCCGCCCGTGAGCCGATGATTTCCAATGGCGCACTACCGATTTCGGTCAGATCCAACCCCAGGTCCAACTCGCCCTGGCCGTCCGCGATCCGCTGAACGGCTGCGGCCTTCAACGCCTCGACCTGCGCCTCGTCATGAGCGGATCCGACATGCTCGATGTTGCGCGACCCCCGCTGCGAGGACCACACGATCTGGACCGCCGTCGCTCCCGACGCGGTCTTCACCGTGCGCACATAGGCCACGGCTGCACCATACGAGCCCCGATTAGTGCGCAAGTTTCGGCCCACCGCCGAACAAAACCGCAGATCACAGCAACGCCGCTGAGATCAGAGCCGGATCGTGTCCTAAGTCAGGTCCCAAGGCACCGCAACCAGTGAGTACAGCTGTCCCAGCCGTATCGCGTCCCTACGCGCTCACCGCGTTGTCGTTCCCGGTGGCCCTCATTAACGTCGCCAGTCTGCCGCTACAGAACGTGATCCAGATCGCCAACGCACTGTCAGGCTTGACCAGCATCGTGATCGCCACGCCCAACAAGGTGTACAGCGATTTCGTCAACGGCCATGCGGATCAGGTGTCCGCCGACATTCAGGCGGGTCTCACCACTGAAGCCGCCGCGATCCAGACGTTCCTGCAACTACCTGCGACGATCATCGGCACCGACGTCTCCGCCATCGCCGGACTCTTCGGCGGCTTGGGCGCCCCCGCCGCCAGTACGCTCGCCCCCGCCACCAGTACGCTCGCCACCGCCACCACGAACACACCAGCGCTCACGACGGCAGCGCCGAAGGCCCTGTCGGCAGGAGTGGATTTAGGTTCGAACGCTCTTACCGTCAGAAGCGGCGCCATATCGCCGGACGTGACGAAGGACCAGGGCGAGACAACGACGACCGGGCTCGCCGACCCCACTAAGGACGGCACGACTCCCGGCGCTAACTCGAACGACGACACCACGACCGCCGACGCCTCTTCGGTCAATACCAACGGCACCAGTCACCAGGCCACGTCAACACCCAATACTGAAGGGGGACAGGACGTCTCCAACACGACGAACACCAACACTTCTGGTGGCCGTCACCGTGCCGGCGGCACCGCATCGCACACGACCAACACCAACGCTCCTGGTCGTCACCGTGCCGGTGCCACCGCGTCGGGCTCGAACGCCGGAACGTCCTCTGCATCCTCATCCGCTGCCGACTCGAAGAAGTAGCCGCACCCGCTCGGCTTTGCCACTGGCCGCTCAAGGGGCGGCTCAGCGCCGACCATGCCGTCGAGAGCGGAAACGGTTGATCCGACAGCCAATTCGGCACATGAGGCATCCGCCTCAGGTTTCTCCGAGAGTCCTTCGAAGGGGTCAGAATTCAGGTAACCTCGGCTCACGTTTGCTCTTCACACTCTCGCGCGCTTTAGCGAACGCAGCCCACATGAGACGCTACGCGACCCTTGGCGCCCCGCCCTAAGTCGTTGACGCCTGCGCCGCCAACCAGCTGGGCGGGCGCTTCTCGATGAAGGCCAGGACGCCCTCGAGCGCGCTTGGATCCATCATGTTGCAGGCCATCGTCGCGCCTGCGTCCTCATAGGCGGACTCGATGCCGACTTCGATCTGGCGGTAGAACAAGGCCTTCCCCATTGCGACGGCGACACCCGGCTTCGCGACAATGCTCGCGACCAGCGCCTCGACCTCATCGTCCAGCGCCTCTGGCGCCACCACCCTGTTGACCAGCCCTAACACGCGGGCCTCCTCAGCAGAGACGAAATCGCCGGTGACGAGCATCTCGAAAGCGGCTTTGCGTGGCAGATTGCGCGACAGCGCCACACCCGGGGTCGCGCAGAACAGCCCGACGTTGACGCCGCTGACCGCGAACCGCGCGTCGTGGCTCGCCACCGCGAGGTCGCACATCGCGACGAGCTGGCAGCCCGCAGCAGTCGCGAGACCATGCACCCGCGCGATCACCGGCACCGGCAGGCGCTGGATCGCAAGCATCACGGCTGTGCACTGCGCGAACAGGCGCTGGTAGTACTCGAGCGAAGGGTCGGCCCGCATTTCCTTCAGGTCGTGGCCGGCGCAGAAGGCCTTACCGGACGCCCCGAGCACGACGGCGCGCACCACCTCATCCTTGGCGAGCGCGTCAACGGCCTCGCCGAGTGCTGCGAGCATCGCCTCCGACAGCGCGTTGAAGGCCTGCGGGCGGTTCAGCGTCAGCGTGACGACGCCGCGACCATCGCGGTGTTGCACCAGCAGCGGTTCTTCCATCGCGTTGACCTCACTCGATTGCCGCGGCGCTCTTGGTGCGCTCATTGCCGACACCGCCGGGAATTCAGTCGAACAGCCCGGCGCTGGCCTCCCGCCTGCGGCGCTGCTCTTCGGGATCGGGCACCGGCACCGCGGCGACGAGCCGTTGGGTGTACTCGGTCTGCGGGTTACGCAGGATTTGATCCCGCGGGCCCATCTCCTGCAGCACGCCGTCGCGCAGCACCGCGACGTCGTCGGCCAGCCGGTCCACCACGGCCAGGTCGTGGCTGATGAACAGGCAGGCGAACGCCCATTCCCGCTGCAGCTCCTCGAACAGGTCGAGCACCGACGCCTGCACCGACACGTCGAGCGCGCTGGTGGGCTCGTCGGCGACCAGCAGGTCGGGGCTCAGCGCCAGCGCCCGCGCCAGGTTCGCGCGCTGCCGCTGCCCGCCGGACAGCTCGTGCGGGTAGCGCGCGGCGGTGTCTTTGGGCAGCCGCACCGCGTCGAGCAGCTCGGCAACGCGGGCCGTGCACTCCGCGCCGCGCATCACCTTGTGTACCTTCAGCGGCTCGGCGACGCAGTCGCCCACGCGCAGACGCGGATTCAGCGAGGTCGCCGGGTCCTGGAACACGAAGCCGAACTTCGCGCGCACCGGCCGGAGCTGCTTCTCGCTCATGTGGGTGATGTCCTGGCCGAGAATCTTGACCGTACCGGTCGTCGGCTTCTGCAGCGCCGCAACGCAGCGCCCGATCGTGGACTTGCCCGAGCCCGACTCCCCAACCAGGCCAAGGGTCTTGCCGCGGTCGATGCTGAACGTGACGTCGTCGACCGCCTTGAACGCCGCCGAGCCGATCGCACCCGGGAACTCGACGCTGAGACGATCGATCTCCAGCACGTTTTCCGTCTTGATCTCTGCGCCGGCTTGGTGTTCGGGGTTGCCCTGCCCCAGGTGCGGCACCGCCGCGAGCAGAGTGCGAGTGTAATCCTGCGACGGCTCAGCGAAAAGCTTTGCCACAGTGGCGATTTCGACGACCTTGCCCGCGTTCATGACGACGACCCGGTCGGCCAGGTCGGCGACCACCCCCATGTTATGGGTGATCAGCACGATGGCGCTGCCCAGCCGATCCCGCAGGTCGCGCAACAGTTCCAGGATTTCGGCCTGCACCGTGACATCCAGCGCGGTGGTCGGTTCGTCGGCGAGGATCACCTCCGGGTCGCAGGCGATAGCGCAGGCGATGACCACGCGCTGCTTCTGCCCGCCGGACAGCTGATGCGGATAGTAGCCGTACCGCTGTTCGGGATCGGGTAGCCGTACGAGCCGCAGCAGATCAATCGCCTTGTCCCGGGCCTGCTTTCGGTCGACGTCGGTGTGCGCGCGGATGGCCTCGCTGATCTGGTAGCCGACGGTGAACAGCGGGTCCAGCGCCGCGCCCGGTTCCTGGAACACCATCGCGATGTCCTTACCGCGCAGCGCGGTGAACTGCTTGTCGGACAGCCCGGCGACGTCGCGGTCGCCGAGCAGCACCGTGCCGGTGACCCGGGCGGTGTCCGGCAGCAGCCCGATCGCGGCCCGCGACGACACCGACTTGCCGGAACCGGATTCGCCGACGACGGCCAGCACCTCGCCGGGTTTCACGTCGAATGTGACGTCGTCGACGGCGCGTACCGGACCGGCGTCTGTGCTGAAGGTCACCGAAAGCTCTCGATAGGAAAGGGCGGGTGCCTCTGGTGCTTGCGTCATGTCAGTTCGCCGCCCGCCGGGTGCGCAGCAGCGGGTTGAGCACCTCGTTGATGCTCTCCCCGACCAGGGTCATGCCCAGCACCGCCAATACGATCGCCGTACCGGGAAACACCGCGGTCCACCAGATGCCGTTGGAGATGTCCGAGAGCGCTTTGTTCAGGTCGTAACCCCATTCGGCGGCCTTGGTCGGCTCGATGCCGAAGCCGAGGAACCCCAGACCGGCCAGCGTCAGGATCGCCTCGGCGCCGTTCAGGGTGATGATCACGGGAAGCGACGAGGTGACATTGGACAGTATGTGGCGGAACAAGATTCGCGTCGTGCTGGCGCCCGTGACGCGCGCGGCGTCCACAAACGGCTCGACCTTGACCGCCAGCGTCGCGTTGCGGACCACGCGGAAGTACTGCGGCACAAACACCGCCATGATCGCCACTGATGCCGACAGGATGCCGCCCAGCGTGCCGGACTGCCCGGCCACAAGGACGATGGACACCACGATCGCCAGCAGCAGCGACGGCATCGCGTACAGCGCGTCCATCACCAGCACCAGCACCCGGTCCAGCCAGCCACCGTGATAACCGGACACCAGGCCGAGCACGACGCCGAGCAGCAGCGAGATGATCAGCGACAACACGATCACCATCAGCGCGGTGCGGGCGCCGTAGATCACCCGCGAGTACACGTCCTCGCCCCGCACCGAGGTGCCGAACCAGTGCTGCGCCGACGGTGCCTGCTGGCGCACGAATTCGACGCCGTCCGCACTGGTCTGGGCGAAGCCGTATCTTGCCAGCAGCGGCGCGAAAAGCGCCACCAGGATGAAGCCCGCGACTAGCACCAACCCGAGGACGAGGGTGGCGCGTTGCAGCCCATGGGTGGAACGCAGCAGCCCAAGACCCGGGAACGCGCGGCTCTTCGGCTGTTCGACGACGAGCCTGTCGGCGCCCGCGGCGGCGATCGTCATCTCCTAGAACCTCACCCTCGGGTCGATGAGCGCCACCGCCAGGTCGATCACGAAGCTCATCACCGCCACGACGATCGCGATAACCGTCACGATGCCCTGCACCGCGACGAAGTCGCGCGCCGAAAGATAGCGCGCCAGTTGCAGTCCCAGCCCGTTCCATTCGAACGTGGTCTCGGTGAGCACCGCGCCGCCGAGCAGCAGGGCGATCTGCATGCCCATCACCGTCACCACCGGGACGAGCGCGTTGCGGAACGCGTGGCGGCGGGTCACGACGCCGTCGGAGAGCCCGCGGGCCCGCGCTGCGTCGATATACCCGGCGCGCAGGGTCTGCAGCATGTTCACCCGGACCAGGCGCAGGAACACGCCGCCGGTCAGCAGTCCGAGGGCCAGCGCCGGCAGCACCGTGTGTTTGAGAACGTCGACGATGTAGGTGCTGTTGCCGTAGAGGATGGCGTCGACGATCGCGATGTGGGTCTGCGGCCGCACGCCGGCCAATGCGATCTCGGTGGACGCACTGAAGCGGCCGGACGCGGGCAGCCAACCCAGCTTCACCGAAAACAGCAGCTTGAGCAGCATGCCGACGAAGAACACCGGGGCGGCGTAGAACAGCACCGCCAGCAGCCGCAGGACCACGTCGGGCACGCGGTCGCGATGCGTTGCGGCAAACAGCCCCAACGGGATTCCGACGATCATCGCGACCAGCAGCGCCCACACCGCCAGCTCCAGGGTGGCGGCGCCGTTGACCACGATCAGGTCGCTGATCGGGCGTCTGTCGGTCAGCGTGGTGCCGAAGTCGCCGCGGAACAGGCCGGTGAGATAGTCCCAGTACTGCGACAGCAGCGGACGGTCGAACCCCGCCGCCGCCTTGCGCTCGGCGATCTGCGCCGGGGTGAGTCGGCCGCCGGCGGACGCGGTGATCGGGTCCCCGATACCACGCATCAGGAAGAACACCAGGGTGACCAGGATCCACGCGGTCGGGATGATCAGCAGTGCCCGCACGCCGAGATAACGGGCCAAGGCGCCGTAGCGCGACTGCCCGCCTGTCCGCTTGGCCGGTTCCGGGTCTGCGGTCGGCGCCGCCTCCGTGGTGGCCGTCATGCCGCCTGCTGCGCCGAGTTCTGCAAGGGCGCGAACTCGAATTTGAACGACTTGTCCAGGGTGACGCCCTCAATGTCCTTGCCCGCCACGGCGATCTGTTTTCCGGTCAGCAGCGGGATCGTCGACAAGTAGTTGTTGGCCATTTCGTCCTGGATCTTGGTGATGATCGCTGCCCGCTTGGCCGGGTCGGACTGCGTCGCTTCGTCGGTGATCAGCCCGGTGATCTCGGGGTTCTCGAAGTGGTTGCCCAGGAAGTTGTCCGGGGTGAAGAACGGCGTCAGGTAGTTGTCGGCGTCGGGGAAGTCGGGGAACCAGCCGAGCTGGTAGAGCGGGTAGGCATCCTTGACCCGTTCGGCGGTGTAGGTCACCCATTCGGTGGACTGCAGGTTGACCCGGAACAGCCCGGTGGCGTCGAGCTGGCCCTTGATCGCGGCGTATTCCTCCGACGACGACACCCCGTAGTGGTCGGGGTTGTACTGCAGGTTCAGCGCGACCGGC